>JAZKFW010000056.1:0-2455 GCA_040386255.1 Pseudomonadota bacterium | reverse complement strand
GAACCGGTGATGCGCGCGCCCTTCAATGGCTGGCTGGCGGCGAATTCTTCGCGAATTGCCATCAAGCCCGGCATTTCGGTCTCGGCGATCTTGATTTCTTTGTTACCCCATGCGGCCAGGCTGATATCGGCGATGTGGTAGTCGTTGATGCTTTTGAGTACGGCGTTCATCACGCCCTCCTTTCAGTTAGAAAAAAGTAACGTGAGCGCAGTGTAGTCCGAGCCTGGCGAAAATGAATTCGTCGCAACGCTCCTCGGACCCGCATAGTAGCACTTTGAAGGCCCTGTCCGCCAGCGCCTTTTCCGTCGGCACCGCGGCTGTCGCATTGATGCCTCCCAGCTCGCCGCCATCGGGCGGGGCGACCGGCATTGACGCTTTGTGCACCTTGCTATAATGGCAAACTCACCTGATGGATCGCTCACTATTTAGATCGGGCTTACATGGATCAGACAGAACAAGCGCCATCGCTGTTGCGCAAGCTTGCCAGGCGCATGATGGGGCCGCAGGCCAGCCCTGAAGCGGCGCCCGGCATGCACTACGCGCCGGCCGATGTCGCCAATGCGCTGTACCTGGGCATCCTTGGCCGCGCGCCGGACCAGAACGGCCTGCGCAATGTCACCGGCCAGCTCGAAGCGGGCACGCCGGTTGAAGCGGTCGCCCAGGCGCTGATCGGGTCGAGCGAGTTCGTCTCGCAGATTACCCGGCAGCTGTTCCCGCCGAACCAGTTGCCGAACCTGCTCGAATTGTTTCCCGATCGCTACGAACAGCAGACCTCGCCGGCCGGCGAGCCGATGGTCCTCTATAAAGCCGACAGCGACGCCGATTTCGATTTTCTCGAACATGCGATCCTGCATCACCGTTATTACGACGGCTTCGGCGTGTGGGGCGCCAAGATCGACCTCGACAAGCAGATCACGGCGGCGCTGGTGCAAGGCCTCGGCGCCAAAAGCTGCCTCGAACTGGGCTGCTTTACCGGCGCCGTCCTCAGCGTGCTGGAACAAGCCGGCGTCGACGTCACCGGGCTGGACGTGAGCCATGTCGCCTTCGTGCTGGCCTATCCGAACATCAAGAACCGCATGCTGTTTGGCGACCTGCTGACATCAGGCCTGCAGCGCCGCTTCGACGTGGTGCTGGCGATGGACATCATCGAGCACCTCAATCCGGTGAAGTTCGGCCAGTACATCGACGCCATCGCGGCGCTGGTGGCGCAGGATGGCTACTTTTACATCAATTCGCCGATGATCGGCGCCGACGACGTGTTCGGCGAAGTGTTCGAGCGGTACGTCGACGAGTGGCAGGCCACCGGTGACGCGACCTGCTGGCGCCGACTCGACTGCGATGCGGCCGGCTGGCCCAAGCATGGGCACCTGGTCTGGGCCAGCCCCGCGTGGTGGGAGCGCCAGTTCGCCGTCCGCGGCCTGGTACGCGACCGCGAGGTGGAACGGGGCATCCATGCCAGGCTGGCGCCGTTTTTTGCCGACAACCCGGCGCGCAAATGCCTGTTCGTGCTGAAGCACGAAGGCAATACGCGCAACGCCGCCGAGGTGATCGAGAGCATCAACGCCGCCCTGGATCGGGTGCCCGACCTGAACTCGCAAGCATGAAAAAACCCCGACGCGTCGGGGTTTTTTGTTTTATCGGCTAATCGATCAGCTCAGACCGGCTTCGGCGCGCAGCAGCGCCACCTTGTCGGTGCGCTCCCACGTGAACTCCGGCTCTTCGCGGCCGAAGTGACCGTAGGCGGCGCTTTTCTGGTAGATCGGGCGCAGCAGGTCGAGCATCTGCACGATGCCTTTCGGGCGCAGGTCGAAGTGCTCCATCACCAGCTGGGCGATCTTCTCGTCGGAGATGACGCCGGTGCCTTCGGTGTAGACGGTGATGTTGATCGGCTTGGCGACGCCGATCGCGTAGCTGACCTGCACCTGGCACTGGCGCGCCAGGCCGGCGGCGACGACGTTCTTGGCGACGTAGCGCGCGGCGTACGCTGCCGAGCGGTCGACCTTGGACGGATCCTTGCCGGAGAAGGCGCCACCGCCGTGCGGCGCGGCGCCGCCGTAGGTGTCGACGATGATCTTGCGGCCGGTCAGGCCGCAGTCGCCCTGCGGCCCGCCGATGACGAAACGGCCGGTCGGGTTGACCAGGTAGCGGGTGCCGACCAGCCATTCGCGCGGCAGCACCTGCTTGATGATCTCTTCGATGACAGCTTCTTCGATCTGGGCGTGGGTCACTTCCGGCGCGTGCTGGGTCGACAGCACGACGGTGTCGACCGCGACCGGACGGCCGTTGACGTAGCGCAGCGTGACCTGCGACTTGGCGTCCGGGCGCAGCCACGGCAGGCGGCCGTCCTTGCGCAGCTGCGACTGGCGCTCCACCAGGCGGTGCGCGTAGTGGATCGCGGCCGGCATCAGCTCGGCCGTCTCGTCGCAGGCGTAGCCGAACATCAGGCCCTGGTCGC
>JAZKFW010000055.1:0-2490 GCA_040386255.1 Pseudomonadota bacterium | reverse complement strand
TCGGTGACGGTGAAGTCGGCGATGACGCCGTCCTTCATCGGCCGGATCGCCTCGATATTGCCGGGCACTTTACCGAGCATCTGCTTGGCTTCCTTGCCGACCGCCTGGATCGTCTTCTTGCCGTTCGGGCCGCCTTCCTGGCGGATCGCCACGACCGATGGCTCGTCGAGCACGATGCCGAGGCCACGCACGTAGATCAGCGTGTTCGCGGTACCGAGGTCGATCGCCAGGTCGTTCGAAAAATAGCTGCGTAAAAAACCAAACATGTGTGTCCTGATGCGCAACCGTGTGCGCCTAAGCATTAATAAGGAACAGCGTAACCTGTGCCGTGCCGCCGGATAAAGGAAAGCGGCGCGGTCTTTTATATGCGGCGGCAGCCCGTTTTCGGCCCCGGCAACGCATTAGCCCGCCATTCTACCTTATAATTTGTCGGTTAAATGCCGAAAAGCCTCTCTATTGCAGACCGCCATGCTGTGCCGAATCGGCGGCATTGCCAAGCTTTTACGATCTTTTAGCGCGGCGTTATGTAAATTTCTTCAACTTTCCTCAACTTATCGAACGCGGCGTTTGCCGCGCCATTTGCCATGTCCCTGACCCTCTCTGACGTAAAACGGATCGCCAACCTGGCGCAACTCGATATGGACGAGGCGCACGCCGAAATCGCGCTCGGTGAGCTAAATGGCATCTTTGCGCTCGCCGAGCAGATGCAGGCGATCGATACCGAGGGCGTGGCGCCATTATCACAGCCGCTCGCCGCGGTGCTCGGCACCCTGCCGCTGCGCCTGCGCGAAGACGTCGTCACCGAGCAGAACCGGCGCGAGGCCTACCAGGCGCCGGCGCCGAAGACCCAGGACGGCCTGTACCTGGTGCCGAAAGTGATCGAATAATCCGTCTCGCCCAAGCTGCCTTTCCAGAATCGACCCAGAGCCATGCATACAAAAACCATCAAAGAGCTGTCCGCCCTGCTGCACGCGAAACAGGTGTCCGCCACCGAACTGACGCAGCACTACCTGCAGCGCGCCCAGGCCAGCGACCTGAACGCCTTCCTGCACATCGACCCGGCGCTGTCGCTGGCGCAGGCCGCCGCCGCCGACGAGCGCCTCGCCGCCGGCGCCGCGGGACCGCTGACCGGCATCCCGATCGCCCACAAGGACATTTTTGTGACCGAAGGCTGGCGCTCGACCGCCGGCTCGAAGATGCTGGCCAATTACCGCAGCCCGTTCAACGCCACCGTCGTCGACCGCTTCGCGCAAGCCGGCATGGTCACCCTCGGCAAGCTCAATTGCGACGAATTCGCGATGGGCTCGTCGAACCAGAACTCCGCCTTCGGCGCGGTGCTGAACCCGTGGGACAAGCTGGCGGTGCCGGGCGGCTCCTCGGGCGGCTCGGCCGCCGCGATCGCCGCGCGCATCGCGCCGGCCGCCACCGCCACCGACACCGGCGGCTCGATCCGCCAGCCGGCCTCGTTCTGCGGCGTCACCGGCATCAAGCCAACTTACGGGCGCGTGTCGCGCTTCGGCATGATCGCGTTCGCCTCCTCGCTCGACCAGGGCGGCCCGATGGCGCAGACGGCCGAAGACTGCGCCATGCTGTTAAATGAGATGGTCGGCTTCGACGAGCGCGACTCGACCAGCCTCACCGCCGCCCAGGGCAACCTGCGCGAAGACTTCACGCGCGACCTGGCCGAGCCGCTGGCCGGCCTGCGCATCGGCGTGCCGAAGGAGTACTTCGGCGAAGGCCTGGCGGCCGATGTCGAAGCCGCGGTGCGCGCCGCGCTCGAGCAGTTCGTCAAGCTCGGCGCCACGCTGGTCGACATCTCGCTGCCGAAGACGGCGCAGTCGATCCCGGTGTACTACATCATCGCGCCGGCCGAAGCGTCGTCCAACCTGTCGCGCTTCGACGGCGTGCGTTACGGCCACCGCGCCAGCGAGTACAAGGACCTGGCCGACATGTACAAGAAGAGCCGCGCCGAAGGTTTCGGGCGCGAAGTCCAGCGCCGCATCATGGTCGGCACCTACGTGCTGTGCCACGGCTACTACGACGCCTACTACCTGAAGGCGCAGAAGATCCGCCGCCTGATCGCCGACGACTTCCAGGCCGCGCTGGCCAGCTGCGACGTCATCATGGGCCCGGTCGCGCCGACCGTCGCCTGGGACCTGGGCGAGAAGACCGACGACCCGGTGGCCGCCTACCTGGCCGACATCTACACGCTGTCGACCAGCCTGGCCGGCCTGCCCGGCATGTCGATCCCGTGCGGCTTCGGCCAGGGCGAGAAGAACAGCCAGCGGCCGGTCGGGCTGCAAATCATCGGCAACTACTTTGCCGAAGCGAAGCTGCTGGGCATCGCCCACCAGTACCAGCAGGTCACCGACTGGCACACCCTGCTGCCTTCCGGCGTCTGAACGCGCAGTCAGAACGAAACACGAGAGAGAACACTATGCAATGGGAAGTCGTCATCGGTCTTGAGAACCACGTGCAGCTCACGACCAA
>JAZKFW010000054.1:0-16680 GCA_040386255.1 Pseudomonadota bacterium | reverse complement strand
CGAACGTGTCGGAAGTGATGAACATCATCGGTGAAGTCGAAGGCCGCAACTGCGTCATCATGGACGACATGGTCGACACCGCCGGCACCCTGACCAAGGCTGCCGAGGTGTTGAAAGAGCGCGGCGCCAAGAAGGTCGTGGCTTACTGTACCCACCCGGTGCTGTCGGGCCCGGCGATCGAGCGCATCGCGGCGTCCACGCTCGACGAGCTGGTCGTCACCGACACCATCCCGCTGACGGCCGCCGCCGCCGCATGCAGCAAGATTCGCCAGCTGACGTGCGCACCGCTGCTGGCCGAGACGTTCAAGCGGATCAGCAAGGGCGACTCGGTGATGTCGCTGTTTATCGACTAAAAGCAGTCGCTTTCACACGCTGCTGCAATCCGCGGCGCACTGGCAAACAGCCGGTGCGCCGTTGGTGTTTTCAGAATTTGCAGTTTTGCTTTTTTCTTGGACGCGATTTTGCGTTCAATTTCGAGGGCTCCTGGTCGCGGGAGTCTTCACAACGCGGGGCGATCAAGCCTCGCACTTTTTGGAGTAACACATGAAAGTTATCGCATTCAATCGCACATTGCAGGGGTCCGGAGCGAGCCGCCGCCTGCGCACTTCCGGCCAGACGCCTGGCATCATCTACGGTGGCACCGAAGCCCCGGTCATGATCTCGCTGGACGGCAACGCGCTGTACCACGCGCTGAAAAAAGAAGCCTTCCACGGTTCGGTCCTCGACCTCGAAATCGACGGCAAGACCCAGGCTGTCATGCTGCGCGACTTCCAGATGCACGCATACAAGCAACTGGTCATGCACGCTGACTTCCAGCGCGTCGATGCCAAGAGCAAAGTGCACACCAAAGTCACGCTGCACTTCATCAACGCCGAAGGTTCGCCAGCGGTCAAGCTGCACGGCGCGATCGTCTCGCACGTGTTGTCGGAGCTGGAAGTGAGCTGCCTGCCAGCCGACCTGCCTGAGTTCATCGAAGTCGACCTGGCCAACATCGACGTCGGCCACTCGATCCACGTTGCTGACCTGGTGCTGCCAAAAGGCGTCACCGCGATCACCCACGGTTCGAACCAGACCGTCGCTACCGCCGCTGTGCCGGCTGGCCACGTTGCCGCTGACGCGCTCGAGAGCGCTGCTGCCGCTGCCGCCTCCGAAGCCGACGCAGCTGCCAAGGCCGCTACTGCCAAGCCAAAGAAGTAATTCTTTCGCTTCAGCTGCAAAAAAACCCGCCCGGCTCGCGCCCGGCGGGTTTTTTCTTGCCGGATTTCCCGGATAATCACGTTTTCCCTTGGCTCGCTCATCATGTCCATACGCCTCATCGTCGGCCTCGGCAATCCCGGCCCCGAATACGAACAGACCCGCCACAACGCGGGCTTCTGGCTGGTCGACAACCTCGCCAACAGCCTGCCTGGCTGCCGCCTGCAGCGCGAAGCGCGCTTCAACGGCATGGTCGCCAAGACCATGGTTGGAGGCAACGAACTGTGGCTGCTCGAGCCGCTGACGTTCATGAACCGCTCCGGCCTGTCGGTCGGCCAGCTGGCGCGCTTCTACAAGATCAATCCCGACGAAGTGCTGGTCGTGCACGACGAACTCGATCTCGCGCCCGGCATTGTGAAGATGAAGAAGGGTGGCGGCTCCGGCGGCCACAACGGCCTGAAGGACATCACCGCGGCGCTCGGCACCCAGGACTACTGGCGGCTGCGGCTCGGCATTGGCCATCCGCGCAGCCTCAATTCGCAGCAGCAGGTGGCCGATTACGTGCTGCACCGGCCGCGCAAGGAAGAGCAGGTGCTGATCGAAGAATCGATCGAAAAGAGCCTGCGCGTGTTGCCGCTGCTATTCGACGGCAAGTTCGATGCCGCGACCATGCAGCTGCACACCGCTTAAGTAACAACCTCCGGGGTCAGTGCCGACAATCGGACACGAACTCAGCGCTAACCGCCGGGGTCAGTGCCGACAATCGTACACGAGCTCAGCGCTTGCGTGCCCGTTACAGCCGTGTCTGTGTCCGATTGCCGGCTCTGACCCCGGCGGGCTATTCGCAGCAGCAGGTGGCCGATTAGGTGCTGCACCGGCCGCGCAAGGAAGAGCAGGTGCTGATCGAAGAATCGATCGAGAAGAGCCTGCGGGTGCTGCCGCTGGTATTCGACGGCAAGTTCGATGCCGCGACGATGCAGCTGCACACCGCCTGATTGACGGGGTAAGCGGGGCGAGGCCGCTTGCCCGCTTACTTCGACTGCTTGCGCTTGCGCGAGAAGCCGACGCCGGCCAGGCCCAGGCCGATCAGCGCGAGGCTGGCCGGTTCCGGCACCGCCGACGCCTGGGTCACGTCGAAGGCGACGTCGCCGATCGCTACGCAGCACCCATTGCCGAAGTTGTCGTTAATCGTCATCTGGACGTAACGCGCCGTCGAGTTCGTCATGTCGTAGACGGTCGAGTTGAAGTTGGCCATCTGGCCAACAAAATTGCCGGCAAAAGTCGAGGTGGCGAAGTCGCTCGTCATCGACGTGCTCAGGCTGAACCCGTTGACGCTGGCGTCAACGCCGCTGGCACTGTTCCACATGACGAATTGGCTGACGTTGTAGGCAGCGCCGAGGTCGAACACTACCGCGCCGGAGAAGGTTCGGTTGCTCAACCAGCCGTAGCTATCGCCGCGCTGGTGCGTCACACCGGATGCCAGATAGGTACCGAAATCGGTGACGCCGCTGACGTAAGTGCGGCTCAGTCCGGACTGGTTGATCATCTGGGCGTCCGAATATCCGCCCAGCGTGCCCATCGAGTTGCTGGTGATGCCCGAGGCGGCGACGATCGTGCCAGCCTGGCTGGTGGCGCACATTGCGGCGATGGCGAGAGCGAAGAGTGCTTTTTTCATGATTTTTTCCCTAGTTTTTATATTGAAGTACTTGGCATGCCTATTAGCAATTCGTATGCCAGGGGATGAATGATCATGAAAAACAACAACATAGCGATCGCAGCACGCCCTGCCGTCGCCCAACTGTAAATATTTCCGACAAACACCTATCGTTGCTTCCGTATCAATTCCGGGGTCGGTCGACCTTCAACCTCCGGGGTCAGTGCCAACCTCCGGGGTCAGTGCCGGCAATCGTACACGAGCTCAGCGCTTGCGTGCCCGTTACAGCCGTGACTGTGTCCGATTGCCGGCACTGACCCCGGCGGGTTCGACCCCGGCGGGTTCTACCAGTTGATCGGCACCTTGGACTTCTGGTTCGGATCCTGGAAGCTGGCGGCCAGGAAGTCGGTGAACACCTTCACCTTCGACGACAGCTTATGTTTTTCTGGATATACCGCGAAGATGTCGGCCGGCGGCGCCGCGTAGTCCTCAAGCACCACCTGCAGCCGTCCCGAGCGCAGGTACTTGGCGATATCCCATTCGGCGCGCAGCATCAGCCCGTGGCCGTCGAGCGCCCAGTTCAGCGCCACTTCCCCATCGTTGCTGCTCAAGGTGCCGCGCACTTTCACCGTCTCCGTCGAGCGCCCCTTGGTGAAACGCCAGCTGCCGTAGGCGGCGTCGTTCTGGCGCAGCACGATGCAATTGAATTTGGCGAGGTCGTGCGGCACCTTCGGCACGCCGAATGTCTTCAGGTACGACGGCGCCGCGCACACCAGCCGCCGGTTGGGCGCGATCTTGGTGGCGATCACGCGCGTGTCGGGCACTTCGCCGAAGCGGATGCCGACGTCGAACACGTCGTCGACCAGGCTGAGCGGATGGTCGCTCAACTGCAGTTGCACCTCCACCTCCGGAAACTTCCTGACGAAGTTCGACACGATCGGCGTGATGCAGGTGCGGCCGAAGCCGAGCGGCGCATTGACCCGCAGCAGTCCCTTCGGCGCCGCCGGGTTGTTCGACACCAGCCTTTCCAGCTCCTCCAGGTCCGCCAGGATGCGCAGCGCGTTGGCGTAGATCACCTCGCCCGCGTCGGTCACGCTGAGCCTGCGCGTCGACCGGTTCAGCAACGCCACCCCCAGCTGGGCCTCCAGCTTGGTCAGGCGCTTGCTGATCGACGCCGGCGTCACGCCCATCTCGCGCGCCGCCACGGACAGGCTGCCTCCCTTGACGATCTGGACAAAAAACAGGAGGTCGGACTGCTGGATCATTTGTAACTCCACGGAACAAGTAAAGTGACTTTACACCGATATCGTGACTTTCGCATCGATCTACACTGGGTCCATCGAGTCGTGCTGACTCATTACCCACACAGGAGATCGTCATGCGCATCCACAAAATTGCTTCCATCCCGGCCGATGGAATTGGCCCTGAAGTCATCGCCGCCGGCATCGAAGTGCTCGAAGCGCTGGCCGCGCAGGACGGCGGATTCAAGTTCGAGATCGAGAACTTCCCCTGGAGTTCGGACTACTACCTCGAGCACGGCCACTACATTCCGGACGGCGGCCTCGAAAAACTGAAAACCTTCGACGCCATCTTCTTCGGCGCCGTCGGCAGCCAGCAGGTGCCGGATCACGTTTCGCTGTGGGGCCTGCGCCTGCCGATCGCCCAGGGCTTCGACCAGTACGCCAACGTGCGGCCGGCGCGCGTGCTGCCTGGCGTGACCAGCCCCCTGAAGGGCGGCGAAGACATCGACTGGGTGATCGTGCGCGAGAACTCGGAAGGCGAATACGCCGGCAACGGCGGCCGCGTCCACAAGGGCCTGCCGATCGAAGTCGGCACCGAGACCGCGGTATTCACCCGCCCCGGCGTCGAGCGCATCCACCGCTTCGCCTTCGAACTGGCGCGCACCCGTCCGGCCAAGCACCTGACGCTGGTGACCAAGTCCAACGCGCAGCGCTTCGGCATGGTGATGTGGGACGAGATCTTCTACGAAGTCGCCGCCAACTACCCGGACATCAAGACCGACCGCGAACTGGTCGACGCCGTCACCACCCGCATGGTGCTCAAGCCGAAAACGCTCGACGTCGTCGTCGCCACCAACCTGCACGCCGACATCCTGTCCGACCTGGCGGCGGCCTTGTCCGGCAGCCTCGGCATCGGGCCGACCGCCAACCTCAATCCCGAGCGGCTGTTCCCATCGATGTTCGAGCCGATCCACGGTTCCGCGTTCGACATCACCGGCAAGGGCGTCGCCAACCCGGTGGCCACCTTCTGGACCGCGGCCATGATGCTCGAACACCTCGGCGAGACGGCCGCCGCCAAGCGCCTGATGCAGGCGGTCGAAGCGGTCACCGCCGACAAGGTCCACACGCCCGACCTGGGCGGCAGCGCCACCACCGCGATGGTCACGAAGGCGGTGTGCGATCACATCCGCTCGGACAAGTAAGCCCCAATTACAACGACGCCAAGGAGACAACCATGCGCACCGAATTGAGCAAATTTTCCCGTACTGTCATCGCCGCCGCTTTTGCCGCGCTCGCCGTGGGCGGCAACGCCATGGCGCAAGCATGGCCGGCCAAGACCCTCACCATCGTCGTGCCGTTCGCCACCGGCGGCACCACCGACGTGCTGGCGCGCACCGTCGGCCAGGAACTGTCCAAGACCCTCGGTCAGCCCGTCATCGTCGAGAACAAGCCGGGCGCCGGCGCCACCCTCGGCGCCGATTACGTCGCCAAGGCCAGGCCGGACGGCTACACCTTGCTGGTCGGCGCGGTGCACCACACCATCGCCACCAGCGTGTACAAGAAGCTGCCTTACGATTTCCAGCGCGACCTGGCGCCCGTCACCACGCTGGCGCTGGTGCCGAACGTGCTGGTCGTGAACCCGAAAGTACCGGCCAGGAACGTCAAGGAACTGCTGGCGCTGGCCAAGGCCTCGCCAGGCAAACTGACGTTCGGCTCGAACGGAAACGGCACCGGCCAGCACCTGATCGGCGCGCAATTCAATATCGCCGGCGGCGTCGACATCCTGCACGTGCCGTACAAGGGCAGCGGCCCGCTGACGATCGACCTGCTCGGCGGCCAGATCGACATGTCGTTCGACACCATCACGCCGGTGCTGTCGCACATCAAGGCCGGCAAGCTGCGCCCGCTCGCCGTCACCACCATCAAGCGCTCGTCGGCGCTGCCGGATGTGCCGACGCTCGATGAATCCGGGCTGAAAGGCTTCGACCTCGGCACCTGGTTCGGCGTGCTGGCGCCGGCGGCGACACCGAAGGACATCGTCACCCGCCTGAACGCCGAGATCGTCAAGATCGTGCAGTCGCCCGACTTCAAGAAAAAGATGGAAGATATCGGCGCGATCCCGATCGGCAACACGCCGGCCGAGATGGCAAGCCAGATCAAGTTCGACACCGAACGCTTCGCCAAGCTGGTCAAGGAAGCCAAGGTCACGGTCGAATAAGCCGAGGTCCCTCCGGATGCAGAGAAAATCGGGGCGCACGGAACTGCGACCCCGACTGAAACATCTTAAACAAAAGGGGGGACTTTCCATGTCGTTGAGTATCCGTCATCCGAAGGACTTCTGGACCGGCGTCATCTTCCTGGTGCTCGGTGCGGCCGCGGTCATCGTCGGCCAGGACTATCCGATGGGTACGGCCGGGCGCATGGGGCCGGGCTATTTCCCGACCATCCTCGGCGCCCTGCTGACGCTGATCGGCGCGGTCGGCGTGGTGCGCGCTTTCCTCCACGTCGGCGAGCCGATCGGCCGCTTCCACATCAAGGAGCTGTTGCTGGTGCTGTTGTCGGTGGTCCTGTTCGGCATCCTGATGCGCGGCGCCGGCCTGGTGCCGGCGGTCATCGTGCTAGTCCTGCTGAGCGCCTTCGCCAGCCCCAGATTCACCTGGCTTGCCAACCTGGTGCTGGCCTTCGGGCTGGCGGCATTCAGTTACCTGGTGTTCGCCAGGCTGCTCGGCTTGCCGATGGTGGCGTTCGGCCCCTGGCTCGGCTTCTAACAGGAACGACCATGGAAATCTTCCAGCACCTCGCCCTGGGATTCGAGACGGCGCTGACCCTGACCAACCTGATGTACTGCCTGATCGGCGTGTTCGTCGGCACCGCGGTTGGCGTGCTGCCCGGCCTCGGCCCGGTCGCCACCATCGCCATGCTGCTGCCGGCCACCTTCGGCCTGCCGCCGATCTCGGCGCTGATCATGCTGTCGGGTATCTATTACGGCGCCCAGTACGGCGGCTCCACCACCGCGATCCTGGTCAACCTGCCGGGCGAGTCGTCGTCTGTGGTCACCGCCATCGACGGCTACCAGATGGCGCGCAACGGCAACGCCGGCAAGGCGCTGGCGACGGCGGCGCTGTCGTCGTTCTTTGCCGGCACCGTCGCCACCATCCTGCTGGCCCTGTTCGCGCCGCCGCTGGCCGACCTGGCGCTCAAGTTCGGTCCGGCCGAGTATTTCTCCTTGATGGTGCTGGGCCTGGTCGCCTCCGTCGTGCTTGCCAGCGGCTCGCTGCTCAATGCGATCGGCATGGTCATTCTCGGCCTGCTGCTCGGCCTGGTCGGCACCGACGTCAACTCGGGCGCCGCGCGCTACACCTTCGACACGCCGCAGCTGGCCGACGGCATCAACTTCGTCATCGTCGCCATGGGCATGTTCGGCATCGGCGAAATCGTCCGCAACCTCGAGCATGAGGAAACGCGCAAGCTGGTGATGAAAAAAGTCTCCGGCCTGATGCTGTCCAAGGACGATTTCAAGCGCATCATCGCGCCGGTGCTGCGCGGCACGGTGTTCGGTTCGGCGCTCGGCATCTTGCCCGGCGGCGGCGCGATGCTGGCCTCGTTCGCGTCCTATTCGATCGAAAAGAAGGTGTCGAACAATTCGGCGCAGTTCGGTAAAGGCGCGATCGAAGGCGTCGCCGCGCCGGAAGCTGCCAACAATGCCGGCGCGCAGACCTCGTTCATCCCGATGCTCACGCTCGGCATCCCGTCCAATCCGGTGATGGCGCTGATGATCAGCGCCATGATCATCCAGGGCATCCAGCCGGGTCCGGCGGTCATGACGGAGCAGCCGGCCTTGTTCTGGGGGCTGATCGCGTCCATGTGGATCGGCAATTTCTTTTTGGTGGTGCTGAATCTGCCGCTGATCGGCCTGTGGGTGAAGATGATCATGGTGCCGTATCACCGCCTGTATCCGGCCATTTTGATGTTCTGCGCGATCGGCGTCTTCAGCCTCAATAACAGCGACTTCGACGTCTGGCTGATGGCCTTGTTCGGCCTGTTCGGCTACATCTGCGCCAAGCTCGGCGCCGAGCCGGCGCCGATGCTGCTCGGCTTTATCATCGGCCCGATGATGGAAGAATACCTGCGGCGCGCGCTGCTGCTGTCGCGCAGCGATCCGCTGGTGTTCGTGCAGCGGCCGATCAGCGCCGTCATGCTCGGCATGGCGGTGGCGGCGATGGTGGTGGTGATGTTGCCAGCGCTGCGCAAGAAGCGCGAGGAAGCGTTTCACGATGAAGAGTAGGTTGTTAGCGCATTGCCGATCAGTTGCGTTTCACGCTTGAACGAGAAATTTTGTAGGAACGCCGTAAAGCTCGGCCAAGTCGGTATCAAGAATTACCCCTTGGTCGCGAATGCGCCCAATGCGGGCCTCGATTCGACATGGTGGCGAAACGGTGGAATTGGTTGATGGCATCTGCGGCATCGCTAAGCGCACGACCGGGCTAATGAAAGAAGGGCGTGGCGGTTCATGGTACGCCGCCGCTGGTGACTCTAGTTGACCTGACGTGAAGTGAGCCTTCCTGCGATAATTCCGCGATGAGTTCACTTTCCTTCCACGCCGGTCCGGCGGCCCTCGCGCACCTGCGATCGCACGGCTTGCGGGCGGCCGACATCGGCGTCGTTCCGGCCGCGGCCGGCGGACCGAAGGGCCTGATCTTCCAGGCGCTCGACCAATACCTGTTCGGCGACTGGCTGGCGCAAGCGCCGCGCGAGCGCACGCTGATCGGCTCCTCGATCGGCGCCTGGCGCATGGCCGCCGCCTGTCAGGCGGACCCGGCGGCCGCGTTCGCCCGCCTGGGCGACCTCTACTGCGGCCAGCGCTACGGCGCCAGGCCGTCGCAGCAGGACATCGACATCGTCTGCAAACAACTGCTGGCTGATTTTATCGGTGGCAACGAGCACGACATCCTCCACCATCCGCACAACCGGCTCCACATGATGAGCGTGCGCGGCCTCGGCGCGCTGTCCGCGCCGCAAGGCCGGCGCGCCGAGATGCGCGGCTTCGCCGCTGCGGCGCTGCGCAACCTGGCGTCGCGCGAACGGCTGGCCGGCATGCTCGAACGGGTCGTGCTCGGCGACGCCCGCGACAGTTCTGCCTGGCTGCGCGAACGTTTCGACGGCTTCACCACCCACTTCGCCGCCTTATCGAGCGACAACCTCGCCAGCGCGCTGCTCGCCTCGGGCAGCCTGCCGCTGGTGATGCAGCCCGTGCGCGGCGTGGCCGGGGCGCCGCCCGGCCATTACTGGGACGGCGGCATCATCGACTACCACCTGGCGCTGCCGTATTCGCGGTTGCAGGGCGACCTGGTGCTGTACCCGCACTTCAGCGAGCACGTCGTGCCTGGCTGGCTGGACAAGTCGATGCCGTGGCGCCGCACCGCGCGCGGGCCGCGCCGCGGCTGGCTCGACAACGTCATCATCGTCGCCCCGACGCCCGCGTTCCTGCGCAGCCTGCCGCGCGGAAAGCTGCCCGACCGCAAGGATTTTACCCATTACGGCCCCGACCACGACGAGCGCATCCGCAACTGGAAGAAGGCGATCGGCGAAGGGCCGCGCCTGCGCGACGAATTTGCCGCGTTCGCCGCCAGGCCGGACCTGGCGCAAATCAAGCCGATCTGACGGCCGGCCGGGCGGCTCCAGCCGGGTCATTTTTGCGGCAGATGACGCCATCCAAGGGTACAATGATGGCTTTTGGGGAATCCGCGCCGTGCGCGCCCCTCGTCCATCGAATTAGAAAGTCTTCCCATGAGTCTCCAATGCGGCATCGTCGGCCTGCCTAACGTCGGCAAGTCCACCCTTTTCAATGCGCTGACCAAGGCCGGCATCCCGGCCGAGAACTATCCGTTCTGCACGATCGAGCCGAACGTCGGCGTCGTCGAAGTGCCGGATCCGCGCATGGACGCGCTGGCCGCCATCGTCAAGCCTGAGCGCATGGTCAATGCCATCGTCGAGTTCGTCGATATCGCCGGCCTGGTGGCGGGCGCCTCGAAGGGCGAGGGCCTGGGCAACCAGTTCCTGTCGCACATCCGCGAGACCGACGCCATCGTCAACGTCGTGCGCTGCTTCGAAGACGACAACGTGATCCACGTCGCCGGCAAGATCAGCCCGCTCGACGACATCGAAGTCATCCAGACCGAGCTGGCGCTGGCCGACATGGCTGCCGTCGAGAAGGCGATCCACCGCGAAAACAAGAAGGCCCGCTCCGGCGACAAGGATGCCGCCAAGCTGGTCGCGCTGTGCGAACGCCTGATGCCGCACCTGGACCAGGGCAAGCCGGTGCGCACGCTGGGCCTCGACGCCGACGACATGGCGCTGATCAAGACGCTGTGCCTGATCACCGCGAAGCCGGCGATGTTCGTCGCCAACGTGTCCGACACCGGCTTTACCAACAATCCGCTGCTCGACCAGCTGACCGCCTACGCCAAGGCGCAGAACGCGCCGATCGTCGCCATCTGCGCCTCGATCGAGTCCGAAATCGCCGACCTCGACGATGAAGACAAGGGTGCCTTCCTGTCCGACATGGGCATGCAGGAACCCGGCCTCGACCGCCTGATCCGCGCCGCCTACGAGCTGCTCGGCCTGCAGACCTACTTCACCGCCGGCGTGAAAGAAGTGCGCGCCTGGACCATCCATGTCGGCGACACCGCGCCGCAGGCGGCCGGCGTCATCCACACCGACTTCGAGCGCGGCTTCATCCGTGCCCAGACCATTGCCTACGACGACTACATCGCCTACAAGGGCGAGGCGGGCGCCAAGGAAGCCGGCAAGATGCGCGCCGAGGGCAAGGAATACGTCGTCAAGGACGGCGACGTGCTGAACTTCCTGTTCAACGTGTAAGCCTGCTGCGCGCATCGTCACGGTGCGCCAATTCTGAAAAATCCCGTCTAGCGCGGGATTTTTCACATCTCGAACCTGGACCCGGAAGAAGCGAGCAGCCGATGACCACGTTGTCCGACATCATTTTCTACCCCGTTAAATCGTGCGGCGGGATCTCCCTTCCGCACGCGCTGCTGACTGAGGCCGGTCTCGAGGTTGACGGCATATGCGACCGCGAATGGATGCTGGTCACCGACGACGGCCAGTTCCTCACGCAGCGCGAGTACCCGCGCATGGCGCTGGTGACGCCGCGGCTGCTCAAGGGCGTGCTCGAACTGTCCGCGCCAGGCCAGTCACCCTTTGAAGTAGACATCCGCCGGACAGCCAGCGCGTTTTCGAAGTCGGTGCAGCTATGGGACGACAGCGTAACGGCCGAGGATTGCGGCGATGCTGCCGCCGCCTGGTTCGCCGAGGCCATCGGCGCCGCGTGCCGGCTGGTGCGCTTTCCCGCCGGCGCCCGCCGCCTGACCAGCACGCGCTGGACCGGCGGCGTCGCCGCGCCGACCCGCTTCGCCGACGGCTACCCGGTGCTGGTGATCGGCGCCGCGTCGCTGGTTGACCTCAACGACAAGTTGAAATCTGCCGGCCGGCCGGCGCTGCCGATGAATCGCTTTCGCCCGAACCTGGTCATCGACGGCCTTGGCCCGTTCGAGGAAGACTACGTCGACACGTTCGAACTCGGCGCCGCGCGGCTCAAACCGGTAAAGCCATGCCCGCGCTGCCCGATCCCGGCAGTCGACCAGGCCACCGGCGTGCCCGGCCCCGATCCGCTCGACATTTTGCAGGCCTATCGGCGCAAGCCGCAGCTCGATGGCGCGGTCTGCGTCGGCATGAACTGCATCGTCACCGCGGGCGCGGGCGAGCGCGTGTTCGTCGGCCAGCCGGTCGGCGCCGCGCTGGCATTCTGACCAACCGGGCGCGCAAGCGGCCCGTTTTTTTCGTTTCCAAGTTTGGTAAGATGGCGTAAGGTTGAGGTTGCCGCAGGAAAACCTGCAATGAAACAGACGGAGTCAGGAATCCTATGTACGAGCAGGGCGCATCGCCGCGCGAAATGCAATCCGAAAACGAAGCCCTGCGTGCACGCATGGCCTACCTGATGGAGCAGGCCGAGCGCAATCACACGATCATGTGCCGCCACCAGGCATTCGACCTCGAGATCGTCGGCGCCGGCAGCTTTCCCGAGCTGATCGGCACCATCTTCAGCTCGCTGCCAGTCATTTCCGACCTCGACATCGTGACGCTGTGCCTGGTCGATCCCGAGCAGGACATCCATACCGTGATGGTCAAGCTGGGTGTCGACTTCGGCGCCTTCCCGCAACTGGTCTTTGTCGACAGCGACAGCGTGCTCGGCTTCGTGCCATCGCGCAGTCCCTTGCTGACGGCGCCGTCCCGGCCCCTGCTGGGCCCGTACGTGCCGACCGTGCATCAGGCCATGTTCCCGCAGCCGCCGGCCGGGCTGCAAAGCATCGCGCTGGTGCCGCTGATCCGCAACAAGCGCATCATCGGCAGCCTCAACCTGGGCAGCCTCGATCCGACGCGTTTTACGCCGGCGCTCGGTACCGACTTCATCGAGCACATGGCCTCGATCATCGCGATCTGCCTCGAAAACGTCATCAGCAACGAGATGCTCAAGTACATCGGCCTGACCGATTCGCTGACCGGCGTCTACAATCGCCGCTACATGGATCGCCGGCTGCTGGAAGAAATCGGCCGCGCCCGGCGCCAGGCCTACCGCATCTCCTGCCTCTACATCGACCTTGACCATTTCAAGACCGTCAACGACACCTTCGGGCACCAGGGCGGCGACGAAGTGCTGCGCGAAGTGGCGTCGCGCATCAAGGCCGAGTTGCGCCTGTCCGACGCGCTGGGCCGCTTTGGCGGCGAAGAGTTCGTCGTGCTGCTGATCGATGCCGACCTCGACAGCGCCACCACGTGCGCGCAGCGCATCCGCGCCAGCATCGCCGATGCGCCGTTCCAGCTGTCGAGCGGCGAGCGGCTGCCGATCTCGGTCTCGATCGGCGTTGCCACGCTCGACGATTTCGAGCGCGACCACGCGATCGAAGGCGTGGCCCAGCAGCTCGTCGCCAAGGCCGACACCGCGCTGTACCAGGCCAAGGAAAACGGCCGCAACCAGGTCGTCACCCTCGTCTAATCTTCCAAAACCGGGGTCAGACCCAGGTTTCAGAATTTTTTTTAGCGCCGTCATCCTCTATTCTTGAAACCCCGGGTCAGATCCGGTTTTTCGCGTTCACCTGCACGGAACAGCGTCGTTGTTCCAAAAAGCGGGTCTGACCCCGGTTTTAGAACTCTTGCAGCAGGCGGCCTTCGGCGCGGGTGACAGCGTCGCCGGAGCCGCGCAGCACCACCACGTCGCCCGTCGCCAGCACCGTGTGCGGCGTCACGTCGAGCCGCTCCTTGCCGCGCCGGATGGTCGTCACCTCGGCGCCCACTTCGTCGAGTTCGAGCTGCTCGATGCGCTTGCCGACCGCGCCGGCATCGTCGCGCAGGATCACCGAATGCAGCCGCACGTACAGGTGCTCGGGATCGTCGGCGGCGTCGCTGGCGCCATGGAAGTAGCCGCGCAGCGAGGCGTAACGCTCGTCGCGCGCGCTCTGCACCCGGTGCACCACGCGCCGCAACGGCACCCCCATCATCACCAGCGCGTGCGAGGCGAGCATCAGGCTGCCCTCGAGCGCTTCCGGCACCACCTCGGCGGCGCCAGCCTTCTTCAGCAGGTCGAGGTCGGTGTCGTCATGGCTGCGCACGATCACCGGCAGCGTCGGCGCCATCTCGTGCACCAGCATCAGCACCTTCAGCGCCGACGGGGTATCGGCGTAGGTGATCACCAGCGCGCTGGCGCGGTAGATGCCGGCGGCGACCAGGCTTTCGCGCCGCGCCGCGTCGCCATAGGCGACATTCGCGCCCGCCGCCTGCGCTTCGTGCACCCGCTCCGGATCGAGGTCGAGCGCCTGGTAGGCCACCTTCTCTTCGCTCAGCAGCGTGGCCAGGCTTTGCCCGCTGCGCCCGAAGCCGGCCACGATCACGTGCTTCTGCATCGCCATCGTGCGGCTGGCGATCTGCGTCAGCTGCAGCGACTGCATCATCCACTCGTTGGTGGCGATCTTCATCACGATCTGGTCGGACTTGGCGATGATGAACGGCGCCACCAGCATCGACAGCACCATCGACGCCAGCACCAGCTGGATGATGAACGGGTCCATCAGCTGCGCGCCGGCGGTCAGGTTCAGCAGCACAAAGCCGAATTCGCCAGCCTGCGCCAGCGCCAGGCCAGTACGCATGGAGACGCCGTCGGAGGCCCCGAACAGCTTGGCCAGCAGCGCGATCAGCGCAAACTTGAGCAGCACCGGGCCGGCCAGCAAAATCAGCACGATCCACCAGTTCTCCATGACCAGCCGGACGTTGAGCAGCATGCCGACGGTGATGAAGAACAGTCCCAGCAACACGTCGCGAAACGGCTTGATGTCCTCTTCCACCTGGTGCTTGTACTGCGTCTCGGAGATCAGCATGCCGGCGACAAAGGCGCCCAGCGCCATCGACAGGCCGGCCTTCTCGGTGATCCAGGCCGCCCCCAGCGTGATCAACAGCAGGTTGAGCATGAACAGCTCTTGCGAGCGGCGCTTGACCACCAGCGTGAACCACTTGCGCATCAGCTTCTGGCCGAAAAACAGCAGCAGCACCAGCACGATCACCGCCTTCAGCGCCGCCCACCCCAGCGTGACGGCCAGCTCCTCGGGATTCTTGCCCAGCGCCGGGATCAGGATCAGCAGCGGCACCACCGCCAGGTCCTGGAACAGCAGGATGCCGATGATCTTGCGACCGTGCGCGCTTTCCAGTTCCAGCCGCTCGGTCAGCATCTTGGAGACGATCGCCGTCGACGACATCGCCAGCGCGCCGCCCAGCGCGAACGAGGCCTGCCAGCTGATCTGGATGGACGGCGGCAGGATGAAGCGAATCAGATAGCCGAACGCCATGGTGGCGACGATGGTCAGCACCACCTGCGCCATTCCGAGCCCGAACACGATGCGCCGCATCGCCATCAGCTGCGACAGCGAAAATTCGAGGCCGATCGAGAACATCAGGAAGACGACCCCGAATTCGGCCAGCGCGTGGGTGGTGCCGTCGTTCTCGGCCATCCCCATCGCGTGCGGCCCGATCAGGATGCCGGCCGCCAGGTAGCCGAGCATCGGCGGCAGGTGCAGCATGCGGAACGCCACCACCCCCAGCACGGCACAGCCCAGCAAGAGCAAGGTGAGTTCTAGTCCTGAAACCATGCGCCATCGCCTGCGGTGGTGGGGAAAATGTGTTTTACTGTGTCTGGCAAGTTTTTTGCTTTCCCAATTCGTTTATACTTCCGATACGAGTGTAACCCATGAAAAAACAATGCTGAAAGCTTTTGACGAAAACCTGACCCGGCGCTCCATGCTGCTCGCCCGCGAGACGCTGGAAATCGAGGCGGACGCCATTCGCGCGCTGCACGAACGCCTCGCCACCGACGACAGCGTCGGCCAGGCCGTCGGCCTGCTGCTTGGCTGCAGCGGCCGCGTGGTGGTGTCGGGCATCGGCAAGTCGGGCCACATCGCGCGCAAGATCGCCGCCACGCTGGCCTCGACCGGCACGCCGGCCATGTTCGTCCATCCGGCCGAAGCGGCCCACGGCGACCTTGGCATGATCACCGCGCAGGACGCCTTCATCGCCATTTCGTATTCCGGCGAATCGACCGAACTGATGGCGATCCTGCCGATCGTCAAGCGCATGGGCGCGCCGCTGATCTCGATGACCGGCAAGCCCGGCTCGAGCCTGGCGCTGCTGGCCGACGTCCACCTCGACGTCTCGGTGGCCAAGGAAGCCTGCCCCCTGAACCTGGCGCCGACCGCCAGCACCACCGTCACGCTGGCGCTGGGCGACGCTCTGGCCGTCGCGCTGCTCGACGCGCGCGGCTTCAAGGAAGAAGACTTCGCCCGCTCGCATCCGGGCGGCGCGCTCGGGCGCCGCCTGCTGACCCACGTCTACGACGTCATGCGCAGCGGCGACGCGGTGCCGATGGTGACCGCCGACGCGCCGCTGTCGGCGGCGCTGCTCGAGATCACCCAGAAGGGCATGGGCATGACCGCCATCGTCGACGAACAAGGGCGCCCGATCGGCGTGTTCACCGACGGCGACCTGCGCCGCATGATCGAGCGCGTGCAGGACTTCACCCGTGTCGTCATCCGCGACGTCATGCACGCCAACCCGCGCCGCATCCATCCGGAGCAGCTGGCGGTCGACGCCGTCGCCATCATGGAAGAATTCCGCATCAACCAGATGCTGGTGGTCGACGCCGACGACAAGCTGGTCGGCGCGCTGCATATCCACGACCTGACGCGCGCGAAGGTGATCTGATGAACCCACAGCTTGACCACCTGCGCCGCGCCGCCGCCATCAAGGTACTGATCCTCGACGTCGACGGCGTCCTCACCGACGGCAGCCTGACCTACGGCGCCGACGGCGAAGTGACCAAGACCTTCAACGTGCTCGACGGCCTTGGCATCGAACTGCTGCAAAAGACCGGCGTGGCGGTCGCCATCATCAGCGCGCGCAAGTCACCGGTGGTGGTGCGGCGCGCGGCCGACCTGAAGATCATGCACGTCTACCAGGGCACGCACGACAAGCGCA
>JAZKFW010000053.1:0-30174 GCA_040386255.1 Pseudomonadota bacterium | reverse complement strand
GCTGTTTACGCGACAACTAGCTTGACAGCCACCGAATGTCAGACCTGACACCAGCGTTGCTGCTAGTAATCCTGGCGCAGCCGGCGCTGGCGTACCGCCGCCGCCAGGCCGTCGAGCACCTGCACGCTGTGCTCCCAGTCGATGCAGCCGTCGGTCACCGACTGGCCATACACCAGCTCCTTGCCCGGCACCAGGTCCTGGCGCCCGCCGACCAGGTTCGACTCGACCATGACGCCGACGATGCGGTCATCGCCCGCCGACACCTGGGCGCCGATGTCGGCGCACACCGGTACCTGGTTCTCGGGCTTTTTCGAGCTGTTGGCGTGCGAGGCGTCGATCATCAGGCGCGCCGCCAGTCCTTGCGCGCCCATCTGGCGGCACGCTTCCTCGACGCTGGCGGCATCATAATTGGGCGCCTTGCCGCCGCGCAGGATGATGTGGCAGTCCTCGTTGCCGTTGGTCGACACGATCGCCGAGTGCCCGCCCTTCGTCACCGACAGGAAATGGTGCGGCTGCGACGCCGCCTTGATCGCTTCGACGGCGATCTTGATATTGCCGTCGGTGCCGTTCTTGAAGCCGACCGGACACGACAGCCCGGACGCCAGCTCGCGGTGCACCTGCGACTCGGTGGTGCGGGCGCCGATCGCGCCCCAGCTGATCAGGTCGGCGATGTACTGCGGGCTGATGACGTCGAGGAATTCGGTGCCGGCCGGCAGGCCGAGCTCGTTGATGTCGCGCAGCAACTCGCGCGCCATGCGCAGGCCGTCGTTGATGCGGAAACTGTTGTCCATGTAGGGGTCGTTGATCAGGCCCTTCCAGCCAACCGTCGTGCGCGGCTTTTCGAAATACACCCGCATGACGATCTCGAGGTCGGCCGACAATCGCTTGCGCTCGCCGGCCAGGCGCCGCGCGTATTCCATCGCCGCCTTCGTGTCGTGGATCGAGCACGGGCCGATCACCACCATCAGGCGGTCGTCCTGGCCGTGCAGGATGCGGTGCAGCGCCACCCGCCCGGCGGACGCGGTGACGCCGGCCGCCTCGCTGCAGGCAAACTCGCGGATCAGGTGCGAGGGCGGCGTCAGTTCCTTCATTTCGCGGATGCGTAAATCGTCGGTGCGGGGCATGCGGTTCTCCGGTGTTGAATATCAAAGGCTGAAAATAAAAAAACCGCCATCGCTGGCGGTTTCTAGGATTTGCTGGATCTCGTTTTTGCTGCCACGTGAACCTGCCGCTACTCCACCGCCGTTGGGCTGGAATCGCTAAAGTAAAAAAAGCAGGTAAACAACTTCGCAGGGGGCATGGCAAAGATCCGATTGGGTTGCAACGACTATAGCAACAACCGGCGCCGCTTGGCAAGCGCTTTGTCCGACCGCCTTTCCCTACGGCTGCTGCGGCGAGTAAGACGCAGCTGTTTGGCGAGCACGTTGTGACAATCACACACTTCGGCAAAGGCCCGTGACAGGCTTGATATAGCTCAGTCGAATCGGGGCGGCGAATGCAAGACTCTGCCACTGACACCCCAGCCCGATCCGCGCGGTTGTGCTTGACGAAGAACAATTTTTCCTCAGGGACTAATTGAACTCGATCAAGGTTAATGCACCCCGACCTCGTCAGGGACGCGATCCGGGATGACATTCGCCTTCTACCTTGGAGTTCGACATGAAAGAAACTGTCTTGTCCCGTTCAATGCGTCTCATTCTCGCCGGCGGCGCGGCCGGCATGAGCTTGCTCGCGGTGCTGCCCGCCCAAGCTCAGGACACGAGCCAGCAGCCTGTGACCCGGGTCGAAATCACCGGCTCCAACATCCGCCGCGCGCAGGCTGAAACCGCCTCGGCGGTGCAGACCCTGAACCGGGCCGACATCGAAAAATCGGGCCGCACCACCGTCGCCGAGCTGCTGCAGACGCTGGCCGTCGACAACCAGGGCTCGGTGCCGACCAGCTTCGGCGGCGGCTTCGCCCAAGGCGCCTCCGGCATCTCGCTGCGCGGCCTCGGCTCGGCGTCGACGCTGGTGCTGCTCAACGGACGCCGCGTGGCGCCCTACGGCCTCGCCGACGACGGCCAGAAAGTGTTCGCCGACCTCAACATCATCCCCGCCGAAGCGGTCGAACGGGTCGAGATCCTCAAGGACGGCGCCTCCGCCATCTACGGCTCCGACGCCATTGCCGGCGTCGTCAACGTCATCTTGCGCAAGGACTTCGAGGGCACCACGTTCAAGGCCAACTACGGCAAGGCCGGCGACTGGGACGGGCGCGACGCGCGCCTGGCCATCACCCACGGCATGGGCAACCTCGACACCGACCGCTACAACCTGCTGTTCAGCCTCGAATTCGGCGGCAAGCGCGAAGTGTGGAACCGCGACCGCTCCGACCGCGAACAGGTCGGCCGCGGCGACCTGCGGCCGTGGGGCTTTTCCGCCCAGGAAGCGCTCGGCGGCACCGGCGCCATCACCTCCAACAACGCCGCCGGCAGCGCCGTCAACGGCAACGTGCGCAACCCCGTCACGCTCGATTACTACAACCGCGGCAACCCGGCCGGCGTCGGCTTCACCCGCACCTTCCCGGCAGCGGCGTGCGGCAACTTCACCAGCCATCCGCAGGGCGATCCCGGCGGCGGCTGCCTGACCGATGCCCAGCGGGAATATCAGCAAATCCAGCCGCGGCAGAACTCCTACAACCTGTTTGGCCGCGGCGCCTTCCAGCTCAACCCGAACATGCAGGCGTATGCCGAGCTCAATTACTACTGGACCGAGTCGGGCTCGTCGACGACGCCGTCGGCCGTCAGCTCGTCGGTCGGCTACCCCGGCGGGCCGGTCAGCAATGCCGGCGTCGCGCTTGGCGCCGCCCATCCGGACAATCCGTACTTCGGCAGCGCCGCGCGCTTGCGCTACCTGGCCGCCGACGTCGGCCCGCGCACCAGCGCCATCAATTCCAAGTTCGGCCGCCTGGTGCTCGGCATCAAGGGCAGCATGTACGACTGGGACATCGACAGCGCGCTGCTGTTCTCGGCCAACAAGGTGTACAACAAGCGCACCGGCTTCCTGCAGCGCGACGTCACCTTCGCGCTGCTGAACCCGACGCCGACCAACGTCGCGGCGGCCGCCGGCCGCAGCGCCGCCTATGCCGCGCTGCCGCCCGGCACCGTGTGGCGCATCGCCGAAAACGCGCCGCTCAACTCGGCCGCCATGTACGCGGCGCTGTCGCCGATGATCCAGAACAGCGCCGAAACGCGCATCAGCCAGATCGACTTCAAGGGCACGCGCGAATTCGGCCAGTTGCCGGGCGGCCCGATGGGCGTTGCGCTTGGCGCCGAATTCCGCCACGAGAAGACCGAGCTGAACCCGACCACCGGCACCGAGATCGGCAACATCATCGGCCTCGGCTATTCGGCCTATTCGGGCAAGCGCGACGCCACCGCGCTGTACGCCGAAATCCTGGCGCCGGTGATCAAGACGGTCGAGGTGTCGGGCGCGCTGCGCTACGACCACTTCTCCGACGTCGGCAACTCGTGGACGCCGAAGGTCGGCGTCAAGTGGAACCCGACGCGCCAGATCGCCCTGCGCAGCACCTTCGCCAAGGGCTTCCGCGCACCGAGCGCGGCGGAAAACGGCGTCGGCGGCCTGGCCGCGTTCTCGACCGCCACCGACCCGGCGCGCTGCGCGCTCGGCGTGCAGGCGGCATGTGACCCAGCCACGGTCGCCATCATCACCTCGCCCAACCCGGCGCTCAGCCCGGAACGCTCGAAGAGCTGGTCCGCCGGGGTGATCTGGGATCCGCTGCCGCGCACCAGCATATCGGTCGACTTCTGGCAGATCAAGCGCAAGAACGAGATCAACCAGGAACAGACCGACGCGGCCATTGCGGCCGGCAGCATTTCGCGCGACCCGTCGACCGCCACCACGATCCCGGGCGACCCGGGCGCCATCACGGCGGTGCTGGCGCGCTACGTCAACTCGGCCAACACCAAGGTGCGCGGAGTCGACCTCGACGCCCGCACCGCGTTCGACCTCGGCACCGGCCGCGGCCGGCTGTCGATGGATGCCAAGTGGACCCACCTGATCAAGTGGCTGCGTACCGAGCAGGACGGCACATCGCGCGACTTCGCCGGCACCCACGGCAACTGCGACGTCACCAACTGCATCGGCACGCCGGACGACCGCGTCAACCTGGGTGCGACCTGGGACCTGGCGCCGATGCGGGTGTCGGCAACGGTGAACTATCGCGCGCCGATGAAGAACACCTTCTTCAAGGACGATCCGGACGGCTGCGCCAGCCACTTCGCCGACGGCCGCGATGCGCCAGGCGGCTGCGAGATCGCCTCGTTTACGACGTTCGACGTCACCGCGCGCTGGAACCTGACGTCCAAGACCGAGCTGTTCGGCACCATCCAGAACCTGTTCGACAAGGTGGCGCCGCTCGATCCGCTGACGTACGGCGCGACGTCGTACAATCCGCTCGACTACAGCGGCGCACTGGGCCGGTTCTTCAGCGTCGGCCTGCGCCACAAGTTCTGAGTCGATAGCGCGCGTGTGGACGATGCGTCCGGGGTCTGACCCGACTGGGTCAGACCCGCTCACCTGGCGTTGAGCCTTGTTCGCCCGCACCATCGGGAGCGCCATCAAGGCTTGCCGGCACGCTCATGATTTTTTCGAGCTGCGCGATCTTCCACTCCTCGCTGCTAACAGGACCTTTTTCCGACCCTCGTGGGTCGGAACTTTTTCGTCATTAGTTTGGGCGTCCACCCGTCCAAACATCACTATCGGCCCGCCGTGCGCACGGCAATTTCAGCAGCGGCGAACCGGCTGAAGCACTCTCTGCTTCGTTTGTACCGCCGAGCTGGCCAGGGGAGTCTGTCACTACACATCCCCTCGCGAGCTAGCTAAATGTTCCGATCCCGCGTTTGACCGGTTACCGGACGCATCGCCCAATCGCTCCGCGGCGCTTCGTCTCTCGTTGCTAACCAAAAAAATAACAATGCCAATTGTGCGTTGTGTCCGTTTCCGCACTGAACGGTTACCTGCCTGATCGTATGCTTGGGTCATGACTCAGGCGGACGTGAAGTGCCGAGCTCGCAAACAAGGGGATAAGCGCAGCGCCGCGGCAACTCACAGCGCTCTGGCGTTTGCGAACATCGGCATGGCTGCACCGACCGGAAACCCAGAGACCAATCGATCCCGCGAGTTCGAACCCTGGCCGATTACTGCAATTTATCGAAAATGAATACGTCTACTTCCGCACCCACCGACGCCGCGACCGACAAGATCCCGCCGGCACCCAAGAAAAGACGTCGTCGAGTTCCACCCTTGTCGCTCGCTGCATGGAAACAATTCGTCCGAGTCGCAAAACCGTATTGGCTGGAGGACCAGAAGTGGCAGGCATGGAGCCTGATGCTGCTGTTGATCGTTCTCATGCTGGTCGAGACCAAGTTCGCCGTCATGCTGAACGACCAGTCCGGCGAGATGACCTCGGCGCTGGCAGCCAGGAACGGCGACCGTTTCTGGGCATCGGTGCGGGCCTGCCTGTTCATCCTCGCGTTCGCCGTCCCGATCTACGCCTTTTATTACTACATGCGCGACCTGTTCGCCAATCAGTGGCGGCGCTGGCTCACCAGCCGCTTCCTCGACGGCTACCTGAAAGGGCGCAAATACTACGAGCTTGGATCGGACCCCGAGATCGACAACCCCGATCAGCGCATCAGCGAAGACATCAACAGCTTCACCGGCAGGTCGATCCACTTCCTGCTGATCTTCTTGGGCTCGCTGATGTCGCTGGTGGCCTTCAGCACCGTACTGTGGAAGATTTCGCATTTGCTGGTCGGCGTACTGGCGGTGTACGCCCTGATGGGCACCGTTGTTGCCCTCTGGGTGTTCGGCAATCCGCTGATCCACCTTAATTTTTCGCAACTGCGGCGCGAGGCGGACTTCCGCTTCAGCCTGATGCGCTTGCGCGAAAACGCCGAATCGATCGCCTTCTATCGCGGCGAGGCCCAGGAGCGTGCGCACATCGACAGCAAGTTCGACAAGGTGATCCAGAATTTTGCCAGGCTGATCAAAAAACAGCGCTCGCTGAACTTGTTCCAGCGCGCCTTCAGCCGGCTCGACCTGGTGCTGCCGGCCGTGATCCTGGCCGAAGGCGTCTTGTCGGGCAGGCTGGAAGTGGGTCGGGCGATTCAGGCGGCCGGCGCATTCAGTGCGGTTCTCGCCAGCGTCGGCATCATCGTCGACAACTTTGAAAGCCTGAGCCGCTTCGTGGCCGGCATCGACCGCCTGCAGGCATTGTCCAACCTGGTGCTGCCGAACCCCGGCCTCAAGCCCGTCTCCGACACCGAACACCCGCGCATTCAGACGCGTCCAGGCGAACACCTCGCGCTGGAAGCGCTGACGTTGCATCCGCCGCAATCCAAACGGGTGTTGATCAAAGAGCTGAGCCTGGCCTTGCGGCCCGGCGATGCGCTGCTCATTACCGGCGACAGCGGCTGCGGCAAGAGTTCGCTGTTGCGGGCGATTGCCGGTTTGTGGCACACCGGCAGCGGCGTGATTCAACATCCGCCGCTGGACGATTTCTTCTTTCTGCCCCAGCAGCCCTATCTGCAGACAGGCACGCTGCGCAGCCAGCTCATCTATCCGAGCGCGCAGTCGAGCCTGAGCGACGAGCAGCTATCGGAAATTCTGCAGCAGGTCCATCTGCCGCAGCTCGCCGAGCGCGTCGGCGGCTTGGACGCGGTGCATGACTGGGAAAAGCTGTTGTCGGTCGGCGAGCAGCAGCGCCTCGCCTTCGCGCGCGTGCTGGTGCATCAGCCGAGCATCGTCATCCTCGACGAGGCCACCAGCGCGCTCGACAGTGGCAACGAAGCGTCGCTGTACGCGCGCCTGCGCGCCAGCGGCACTACGCTCATCAGCATCGCCCACCGCGCCGCGGTGCTGCGCCACCACACCCATGTGCTGCGCTTGATGGGCGATGGCGCGTGGCAGTTGCATGCGGCAAGTGGCTTTCAATTTGACAGCCCGGCTGACGCAGTCCATGGCAGCGCGGCCACGTCCCCGCCGGTCCTCCCAGCGCTGAAGGTGGCAGCTGCAGCGTAGCGGAAACAGCGCACGAAAAAAAGCCCGGAACTCCGGGCTTTTTGCTGCGCTGCTTCACCAATGCCGCTGAAAGTCAGGCCGTACCGCCGACCGTCACGTCTTCGATGCGCAGGGTCGGCTGGCCGACGCCGACCGGCACGCTCTGGCCTTCCTTGCCGCACACGCCGACGCCCGAGTCGAGGCGCATGTCGTTGCCGATCATCGACACGCGGTTCAGCACGTCAGGACCGTTGCCGATCAGCGTGGCGCCCTTGACCGGATAGGTCACCTTGCCGTTTTCGATCATGTACGCTTCGCTGGCCGAGAACACGAACTTGCCGTTGGTGATGTCGACCTGGCCGCCGCCGAAATTGACCGCGTACAGGCCGTTCTTGACCGACGCCAGGATTTCTTCCGGGTCCTTGTCGCCGCCGAGCATGTAGGTGTTGGTCATGCGCGGCATCGGCAGGTGCGCGAACGATTCGCGCCGCGCGTTGCCGGTCACCGGCATCTTCATCAGGCGCGCATTCATCGTGTCCTGGATGTAGCCTTTGAGGATGCCGTCCTCGATCAGCGTGGTGCACTGGGTCGGGTTGCCTTCGTCGTCGATGTTGAGCGAGCCGCGACGGTTCTGCAACGTGCCGTCGTCGACCACGGTGACGCCCTTGGCGGCCACCCGTTCGCCGATGCGGCCGGAAAACGCCGACGAGCCCTTGCGGTTGAAGTCGCCCTCGAGACCGTGGCCGATCGCTTCGTGCAGCAGCACGCCCGGCCAGCCCGGCCCGAGCACGATAGTCATCGGCCCGGCCGGCGCCGGCCGCGCGTCGAGGTTGACCACCGCGGCCTTGACCGCTTCGGTGGCGTACTGCTCGAGGATGGTGTCGTCGAAATAGGCGTAGTTGTAGCGCCCGCCGCCGCCGGACGAACCCATCTCGCGGCGTCCATCCTGCTCGACGATGACGGTGACGGACACGCGTACCAGCGGCCGGATGTCGGCCGCCAGCACGCCGTCGCTGCGCACCACCAGCACGACGTCGTATTCGCCGGCCAGGCCAGCCATCACCTGCACCACGCGCGGATCCTTGGCGCGCGCCATCTTTTCGACGCGCTCGAGCAGCTTGACCTTGGCGGTGGCGTCGAGCGAATCGAGCGGGTCGTTCGGCAGGTACAGCGAGCGCCCGCCCACCTGCTGGGTCGCGCTGGCGATCTTGATCTTGCCGTTGCCGACGCGCGCGATGGTGCGGGTGGCGGCCGCCGCTTCCAGCAACGCCGCTTCGGAGATTTCGTCGGAGTACGAGAAGGCCGTCTTGTCGCCGGAGATCGCGCGCACGCCGACGCCCTGGTCGATCGAGAAACTGCCGGTCTTGACGATGCCTTCTTCGAGGCTCCAGCCTTCGCTCTTGGTAAATTGGAAATACAGGTCCGCGTAGTCGACCTTGTGCGTAAACATCGTCCCGAGCGCCTTCAGCAGCTTCGCTTCGTCGAGGCCGAACGGCGTCAGCAGGATGTCGCGCGCCACGGCCAGGGTCGTCAGGTTCGGTTCAAATGGAGTCATTGTGCAGGTCCTTCAGTAGTGATGCAGGCATTGTGCCATAGACAGCCTGTTCGCACCGGCTCACAGCCTGCGATGCTTGAGCGCAGGCAAGCTTTCGCGCACCTTGGCGATCAGATCGGCATCGAGCTTGCCGGAGATAACGCCCTCGCCCTCCTCCAGCAGCGCCTTGACCTCGCCCCACGGATCGATCAGCATGCTGTGGCCGAAGGTGCGGCGCCCGTTCTGGTGCTGCCCGCCCTGGGCGGCGGCCAGCACGTAGCACTGGTTCTCGATGGCGCGCGCGCGCAGCAGCACTTCCCAGTGGGCGCGGCCGGTGGTGTGGGTGAAGGCGGCCGGCACCACGATCAGCGCGCATTCGCCCATCGCCCGGTACAGCTCGGGAAAGCGCAGGTCGTAGCAAACCGACAAGCCGACGCGGCCGAACGGCGCCTCGAAGATGCCGACCGCGGCGCCCGGCACGATGGTGCGCGCCTCGTCGTAGGACTCGTCGCCGCGCTCGAAGCCGAACAGGTGCATCTTGTCGTAGCGGCCGGCCAGCTGGCCCTGCGGGTTGTACACCAGCGTGGTGTTCATCACGCGGGTGGCGTCGTTCGAGACCAGCGGCAAGGTGCCGCCGATCAGCCAGATGCCGTGTTCGCGCGCGGCGCCGGCCATGAACTGCTGGATCGGCCCCTGCCCCGGCTGCTCGGCATGGCCGACCTTGTCGGTGTCGCTCATGCCCATGATGGGCCAGTATTCCGGCAGGCTGACGAGGGTGGCGCCGGTGGCGGCCGCCTCGCCCACCAGGCGCGTCGCGCTGGCGATGTTTTCCGCCACGTCGGGCGTCGAGACCATCTGGATGGCTGCCACTGTCGTCATGCACTTCTCCTTGCGTCTGGTTTATTTGTTGGCCGTCGCCGGCAAGGCGTTACGGTCGAGCTTGGTAATGACCGGCGCCTTCCACGGCCCGGTGATCTGCATGTGGTAGGTCAGCGCCTTCATCATCGGCGCGCGCAGGAAAAGCTGCGCCAGAAAACTGCCGATGCCGATCACCGGGTTGACCGCCAGCGCATACACCAGCGGCCCGGTGCCGAGGTTGAATTCGGGGATCACCACCACGTGCAGGTTGGTCGATTCGTTGGCGATGTCGGCGGTCCCGTCCATCAGCACGGTGGCGGCGACGCCGTGCATCTTGAGGTTGTCGGTTTTCAGCACGCCGCGCGCGATGATGGCGTTGGCGCTGATGCCGTCGAACGCCAGCCCTTCCGAGAAGACGTCGTGGAAATCGAGCTTGAGCAGGCGCGGCAGCGCCTGCAGGCTGAGCACGCCGAGCAGCTTGGCGGCGCCGGGGTCCTGCTTGAGGAACTGGCCGGCTTCGACATTGAGCTGGATCTGCCCGGACAGGGTCGGGATGTCGAGCGAATACGGCAGTCCCATCCAGGAGATGTCGCCGGCCAGCTTGCCCTTGCCGCGCTTGAGCGTGTCGGGAAAGCCGAAACGGTCGAGCAGGCGGCCGGCATCGGCGATGTCGATCGTGAAGTTGAGGTTGGTGTTGCTCTTGCCATCCTTGGTCAGCCACTTGCCGGTGGCCTTGAGCTCGCCGTCGGGGTTGGCCAGGGTCAGGCGGTTGATGCGCCATTCGCGTCCGGCCAGCGCCTTCTCGTTGCTGGCCTGCAGCTCCAGCCGGCCCAGCTGCTTGTTGAACAGTTCGAAACGATCGGCGACGATGTCGAGCGCGGGGATCGATGCGCTGGCGCTCTTGTTCTCCAACAGGTCCTTGACGTCGGCGGCGGCCGACTCCGGGATGATCAGCGACGACAGCCGCGCGCTGACCTTGCCCAGCCCCTGCCCGCCGGCCCCCTCGTTCCAGGTGACGTAGCCGGAGGCCTGGCGCGAATCGATGTTGGCCTGCCAGCTGCCCTTCTGATGGGTGGCGCCGACCACCACGTTGTCGAGCTTGCGGTCGCCGACGATCAGTTCGCCGGCGCGCGCCGCCATCACGTCCGGCACCACGTACTGCGCCAGCCCGGGCTGCGCCGGCGCCGTGGCGGCATCGGCGGCCACGGCGCCGGCGGGACCGGCGATGGCGCTGCCGAGCGCGATCCACTGGTCGACATTGAGCGCTTTCATGTTGACGTTGAACGTCAGGCCGCTGTCCGGTTCCGGGGCCGGCACGTTGACGCCGATGCCGCCGCGCACCACGCTCCACGGCGCTCGACCCTGCCGCTGGCGCTGGTAGCGCGCCGCCACGGCCGAGCCGAGCGACAGCCGGATCTCGTCGCGCGCCAGCCCGGCCTCGTTGGCCGGGCTGCCGGTCAGCACGAAATGCAGCGGCATCGCCTCCGACGCGGCCGGCTTGTTGGCCGGCGCCGGGAACGCCAGGCCAAGGCCGGCCAGGGTCGAGTCGACCGTCACCTGCAGCTGGCGGTCCTTGACCGCGACGGCGCCGGTGAAGCGGGTGCCGCCGCTGAAGTGGCCGCCGAGGCGCTGCATCGCCGGCGCCGGCCAGGCCTTGCGCAGGCCCTCGGCGGTGACGGCGCCGGCCAGCTTGATCAGGATGCCGCCGCCGGGCTGGCTGCCGCCGGTCAGCGCCAGCGGCCCGCCCATGAAGCTGGCGCCGACGCCGTTCAGGCTGACGCCGCGCTCGGTGAAGTCGATCTTGCCGATCGCCGCCTGCAGCGGCGGCAACTCCTCGAACAGCACGACGTCGTTGTTGATCAGCTGAAGGCTGCCGTTCACCTTGGTGTCGTGCAGGTGCGCCATCGGCATGCGCAGTTTCAGCGCCAGCCGCGCATTGGCCGACGCCTTGGTGTCTTCGGTGAAGCGGCCGATCCAGTCGAGCACCGGGCTGGCGGCGACGTAGCGCAGGAATTCCTGCATCGGGCCGGCGGCGTTGCCGTCGATCTCGAGCTGCATGTCGTGCGAGGCCAGATCCGGCACCACCGCCTTGACGGCCGTCAGCGCGACGCCGCCGGTGGTGGCGCTGTCGGCCTTGATTTCCATGCGCGTGCGGTCGAACAGGATGCTGCCGTTGATCTTTTCCGCGAGCGGCCACAACGGCGACTTGCCGTCCTTGGCCGGATGGTTGGGCGTGTAGTTCAGCTTGCCGTTCTCGATGCGGCCGGCGACCTTGAATTCGCCGCGCGTGCGCTCGAGCGCGCCGTCGGCGCGGAACGGGAACTGCGCCAGCTCGCCGCGCAGGCGCAGCGTCAGGTCCTGCGCCGTGCCGTCCAGCAGCGCGCCAGCCAGCCAGGCGCGCAGGTGCGGCGGCGTCTGCAGCGGCAGGTAGCGGTCGATGGTGTTGATCTGAAACCCGGTCAGCGTGCCGGCCAGGTCGGCCGTGCCGAGCCCCTTGCCTGGGCCCGCCACCAGCGGCATCACGTGGCTGCCGGCCAGCGTTCCCTTCAGCCGGCCCTGGACGAAACTGAACGAATCGAGCTGCAGCGCCAGCTGCTCGCCTTTCGGATACGACCAGCGCGCCTGCATCTTGAGGGCGTCGAACGGCATCGCCGGATCGGCGAACCAGGTCGGCAGCTGCAGCACCAGCTTGTCGGCATCGATGACGATGCTGCCGCCCTTGTCGCTGGCGTCGATGGTGCCGGTCAGGTTGTCGAAGCCGGGAATGGCCGGCATCGCCGCCACCGCGTCGCCGGTGGCGCTCTTGGCTTGCGCCGGATGGGCCGGCTGCGCCTTCAGGCCAAGCCTGGCCAGCTTGCCCTTGACGCGGTAGGTCGAGATGGCCGGATAGCGTCCTTCCCATTCGGCGGAAAAGTCGTGCAGCTTGCCGCGCGGCGCGAAGTCTTCCAGCATGGCGCGCCGGTTCGGGCTGATCGGCAGCTGCTCGGCCAGTTCGGCCAGCATCGCCAGGTCGAGCGAGCGGGCGCGCACGACGAACTTTTCCGGCCGGCCGGCGCGCGCCGGCGTGAACGTTTCCGACAAGGTGGTCGGCGGCAAAGTCAGGCCGTCGCTCGTCTCCACCGAAAAATTGTCCAGCGTGACGCTGTGGCCGTGGCTGCCGAAGGTCGGCGTGCCGTCCTCGACGCCGGCGGGAAAGTCCTCGCGCGCCGACAGGCGCCCGCTGACGCGCGCCAGGTCGAGCGGCGGCAGGTCGCGGCCGAGCCGCGCCTTGACGCCGGCCAGCGCGACGTCGGCGGTGAAGCCGGCCAGCTTGGCATGGTCGAGCGTGAGCCAGGCGCGCACCGAGCCCTTGCCCTGGGTCAGCTCGAACGGGTAGTCGACATAGTGCTTCCAGGCCGCCAGGTCGGTCTCGCGCAGATTGGCGTACAGCTCGCCCTTCCACAGCTTGACGTCGACGCGGCTGGCGGCAAAGCGCGGATGGGTGAAGTCGGCGCGCACGTCGAACGGCTGCGCCAGGCTGGCCGGAGGCGTCGCGTGCAGCGCGAAGCGGTGGCGGTTCCAGGTGTTTTGCAGCAGCATGTTGACGTTCGACAGCGCCAGTTCGGGGGCGCCGCGCAACTGGTCGGTCCAGCGCACCTGGCCTTCGCGGATGACGATCTGCCGCTGGCGCAGCGCCCAGTCGTTGGGGGCGCCGCCGGCCGGGCCGCCGAGCGGGAAGCCGGCCACGGTCAGCTTGCCGAGGGCGTCGCGGCGCACGTCGAGCGTGGGGCGGATGATGTCGAGCGTTTCGAAGCGCGCTTCGCCGGCCAGCAGGCTCCACCACGCCAGCGTGGCCGACACGCTCGGCAGCGTCAGCGCTTCGCGGCCCTGCGGATCGCGCAGCACGACGTCGCCGAGAAACAGGTTCGGGCGCAGCCCGTCCCACGAGGCGTAAATACGGGCGATCGAGACCGGGTTGCCGAGCGCGCGGCTGGCGAGCCGTTCGATGTCGCCCTTGTAGTAATCGATGTTCGGCAAGATCGCGTAGCGCAGCATCAGGAACACGAACGCCAGCGTGAAATAGAACAGCAGCGCCAGCTTGACGGTGAAACCGAGGATGTGGTGCGAGGCGAGGTTACAGATGCGATAAGCCGCACGGACCCGGCGCCAGCGCTCTGCCAGCGGCAGGTGTGGGGCGACGTCCTCGACTGCGGCGACGTCTGCGGTATCCGGGTTGTGCATCACTGAACTAATATCTGGCTCGCGGTTAGCGGTTAGGACCCCTGCGCGTCAAAAAACGGCGCGTTACTCAATTCGGCTCGACAGAGCGCTTGCGCCAACGCCGCCGCCTGCCTTACCATCGTGCTGACCGACGTAGATCGGGCGGCCCAATTCTACCGCATCGCAGCTTTCCCGAACTCCACTTTTCACTCTGCCGGACCATTCCCATGCCCCCAATTTCGCAGGCCCTGTCGTCGCGCTTCTACCAACGCTGGCTCGACGCCGATCCGGGCCGCGCGGCGCGGGTCGAGGAACTGTCCGGATTATCGCTCGACCGGCTCGATCTTGGCGCGGCGCTGGCCACGGAGGCCGCCGCCGGCCTGCCCCTGCCGCGCGCGCTGCGGCGCCTGCGCAACCTGCTGGTGGCGGCGATCATCCGCCGCGACCTCGACGGCCAGGCCGACCTCGCCGAAGTGGTGGCGGCGATGACGGCGCTGGCCGACTTCGCGATCCGCGCCGCGCAGGACGCCGCGATGGCCGAGATGGTGCAACTGCACGGCATGCCGATTGGGGCCGAATCGGGCCTGCCGCAGCACATGATGGTGTTGGCAATGGGCAAGCAAGGCGGCGGCGAATTGAACGTCTCGTCCGACATCGACCTGATCTTCGTCTACCCGGAGGATGGCGACACGCAGGCGCAGGCGGGCCAGCGCGCGCTGTCGAACCACGAGTTTTTCGGCCGCCTGGGCAAGAAGCTGATCGCCATGCTGTCGGAGGTGATCGAGGACGGTTTCGTGTTCCGCGTCGACATGGCGCTGCGGCCGAACGGCGCCTCCGGGCCGCTGGTGGCGAGCCTGAACATGGTCGAGAACTACCTGATCGTGCAGGGCCGCGAGTGGGAGCGCTACGCCTGGGTCAAGGCGCGCGCGGTGACCGGCGAAGCGCTTGACATCGCCGCGCTCGACGCCATCGTGCGCCCGTTCGTGTTCCGCCGCTACCTCGACTTCGGCGTCATCGACGCCATCCGCACCATGCACGGCCAGATCCGCGCCGAGGTCGACCGCCAGGAGCGGCTGCACCCTGACCGCAGCAACAACGTCAAGCTGGGGCGCGGCGGCATCCGCGAGATCGAGTTTTTGGCGCAGGTGTTCCAGCTGATCCGGGGCGGGCGCGACGCCGCGCTGCGCGAGCGCTCCACCCGCACCACGCTGCGCGTGCTGGCCGACAAGGAACTGCTGCCGGCCGACATCACCGAGCAGCTGCTGGCCTCCTACACCTTCCTGCGCAACCTCGAGCACCGCCTGCAATACCTCGACGACGCCCAGACCCACACGCTGCCGGCCAGCGAGGCCGACCGCGCAACGATCGCGCGCATGATGAACCTGCCCGGCGTGGACGCGCTGCTGGCCGAACTGGCGGCCCATCGCGCCTTCGTCGCCGGCCAGTTCGACGCCATTTTCAGCGACAAGAGCGAGTCGTCCGACGACAGCGTCAACCCGCATTCGAGCGACGCCAATGCCGACCTCGACAACCGCGCCTCGATCGAGACCCGGCTGGCAGGGCTCGGTTTCGACGACGCCGCCGGCGCCGCCAAGCGCGTGATGGCGACCTGGCAGGCGCCACGCCTGCAGGCGCTGCCCGAGGGCAGCCGCACGCGCCTGCTGGCGTTGCTCAATGCGGCGCTGCCGCTGATTGCCCGCGTCATCGAGGAAGCCGGCGTCGGCGGCCACAGCGCCACACTGGGGCGCCTGCTCGACTTCTTCGAGGCGATCGCGCGCCGTTCGGCCTACCTGTCGCTGCTGACCGAATACCCGCACACGCTCGAGCGCGTGATCCGCATGATGAACGCCAGCGGCTGGGCGGCGACGTTCCTGGCGCAGCATCCGATCCTGCTCGACGAACTGCTCGACGACCACCAGCGCAGCGCCGCGCCCGACTACCCGGCGCTGGCGATCGAGTTGCGCCAGCAGCTCGATGGCGCCGCCGGCGACACCGAGCGCCAGATGGACATTCTGCGCGAGACCCACCACGCGCAGCTGTTCCGGCTGCTGGCGCAGGACCTGGCGGGCGACCTGACGGTGGAGCGGCTGGCCGACTACCTGTCGGCGCTGGCCGACCTGATCGTCGACGCCGCCATCCAGGCGGCGTGGGAAACCATCGCCGCGCGCCACCGCCCGGTGCCGCAGTTCGCGGTGATCGCCTACGGCAAGCTGGGCGGCAAGGAGCTGGGCTACATTTCCGACCTCGACGTCATCTTTTTGTTCGACGACGACGACCAGGAAGCGCCGGGCAACTACGCCAAGCTGGCGCAGCGCTTCATCACCTGGATGACGGCGCACACCTCGGCCGGCATCCTGTTCGACATCGACACCGCGCTGCGCCCGGACGGCGCCTCCGGCATGCTGGTGTCCTCGGTGGCCGCGTTCGAGCGCTACCAGGACAGCGCGGCCTGGGTGTGGGAGCACCAGGCGCTGACGCGCGCGCGTTTCGGCGCCGGCGACGCCGCCATCGGCGCGCGCTTCGAGGCGATCCGCGAGCAGGTGCTGCGCAAGGACCGCAGCGCCCAGGCCGAACAGCTGAGGGACGAAGTGCTGAAGATGCGGGCGCGCATGCACGACGCGTCGCCCGGCCGCGACGGCCTGTTCGACCTCAAGCAGGAGGCCGGCGGCATGATCGACATCGAGTTCATGGTGCAGTACCTGGTGCTGCGCCATGCGCACCAGTATCCGCAGCTGACCGCCAACACCGGCAACATCGCGCTGCTCAAGCTGTGCGGCGAGCTCGGGCTGATCGATGCGGCGCTGGCGGCGGCGGTCGGCGACGCCTACCGCGCGATGCGCAAGCTGCAGCACCAGGTGCGCCTGCAGGGGCAGGACAACGCGCGCGTCGAGCCGGCGCTGGTGGCCAAACACGCGGCGCAGGTGGTGACGCTGTGGCAGGCGATTTTCGAGCAGTGAGGATGCATTCATATTGCTGGCCCCCGCACGACGATTTCAGCGCTGCTGATCATTGCCAACCTCGCTGACCACCAGCTGGCGCTTGCCGTTCGGCGCCAAGGGAATGTCGACGGCTTCCTCGAGCGCGATGTCGAACCAGCCGCCCCAGCGCCGCAGCTGGGCGTCGAGCACGAAGCGTTTCTGCGACTCCGACAGGCGCCAGTGGCGCGCGACGACGCACAGCGTGATGGCGCCGGCCCTGCTCTGGCGCACCTGGTAGAGCCGCACGAAGTCCCAGGTCGCTTCGTCGATGACGATCGACAGCCCGGGGATGCGGGTGCCGTCGCGCGCCACCAGGAACTCTTGCCGGCGCCCTTCGATCCGCGCGCAGGCGCCGTCCGGCCCGATCGCGCCGAAGTCGTCGCTGCAATAGCGGATCAGCGGCATCAGGTCGTTCCACAGCGAGGTGCCGACGATTTCGCTGCGCCCGCCGACGATGCGGTTTTCGTGCAGCGCATACAGCGGCTCGAAGCGGTAGGGTCCGGTGACGCCGTCGCGGTGGCTGGCGAAGGCCAGGCCGGTGCGCTCGGTGAGGCCGTAGTTGACCGACACCGGGCAGCCGAAGCGCGCGCCGATGGCGGCCAGCTGCTGGCGCGTGGCCGGCTCGGACGCCAGCAGCACGGCGCGCACGTCGAGGTGCAGCGCGGCGGGGTCGATCATCTCGGCCAGCGCCGCCGCCGAGCTGGGATAGGCGTGCACGTAGCGCGGCCGGAAGCGGGCGATGGCGGCGACGATGGCGGCGCGGTGGCGCGCCGTCAGGTGGTAGGGCGACAGCATCAGGCGGTTGCCGACCACCCGCGCCGGCCCCTGGTGCGCCAGGCGCCGCGCGTCGGCGCCGATGCGCAGTGTCGGCGCCTTGTCGGCGCTGAAGCCGAACTGCCCCCATTCATGGGCAAAAAAGGCCTTTTCGATGTCGGCCAGCCGCTTGCTACGCCACAGCCCGATGCCCTGCCCCGACGAGCCGCCGCTGGTGACGTAGTGGAGCCGGCGCGGGTCGGCGCGTTCGTCGAGGAAGTCGTGCTGGCAGGCCATCACCTGCGCCTTGTCGAGGTAGGGAAAGCGTTGCAGCAGCTCGGCCGGCGCCTCGTGCGCCAGCTCGGCGGCGGTGAGCCGGACGCTGCGGCGGTAGAACGGCACGTGCGCGGCCGCGCTTGCCAGCACATGGCGCAGCCGCAGTTCGGCGGCGACGCGGCGTCGCGGCGGGTCGGCCGCCAGCAGGCGGCGCACGCGGAAGTAGTCGGGGTGGTACAGGCAGCGCGCCGGCACCCATGCGCGACAGGCGTAGTAGCAGCGCAGCAGCCGGTCCTGGTAGCCCATGGCGCGCCTCGATGTCAGCCGTTCATGGCGCGCTTGAATTCGGCGGCGCTGGACGACAGGCCCAGCGTGGCGAGAGTGCGCGATTCGGCCGCAAAATCGCGCCCGAGCAGGCCGCCGGCGATGACGATCAGCGCCTCGCACACCGGCGTCGCGACGCCCATCAGGGCGCCGATCGACGCCATCAGCCCGAGCCCCATCGGCACGTCCTCGGTGATGAAGCGGGTCTGGATGGTCGCCGGTCCCTTCGGGCCGCCTTCGCGCGCGTAGCGGCGGAACACGGCCAGCGCCGGCACCGTCAGGTCGGCTTCGTTGCGGAAACGGCATTCATCGAAATACGGCGAAGGCTTGCCGCCGGTGGCGGCGATCACCGCGTTCTTTTCGGCGTCGAGCCTGGCCAGCAGCTTGAGCACCGACGGCGTGAACGCTTCGCGGTACATCCAGAACTCGCCCTTGGAAAACTCGATGCGGCTGGCCGACAGCAAGGTGCCCAGCGTGTGCACCACCAGGTTGGGGTTGTGCATGGCCGATTCGACCAGGTTGGTGCGCACGGCGACATAGGTGGAAAAAAACTGCGCGGCCAGCGCCAGGCCCTCGGCGCTGCGGGCCCGCGGCAGGAAGGCGAGCGCGTTGCGGGTGTTGCGGTACAGGATGTTGACGACGCCGGGCGCGAGCAGGCGCGCGTCGTAGGGCAGGCTCTCGCCTTCGGCGAGCAGGAACGGCACCCTCGCCTGGTAAGGCAGGAAGTAGCAGGCGCCGAGATAGCCGGGCGCCAGCAGCACCATCTGGTGCGGCTGCAGCCAGGGACCGATCAGGCGCGCGACGCCGGCGTGGCAGCTGGTCTGGGTGGTGATCATCACCAGGTCGGGCGCCACGTCGAATGCGGCGGCGACGTCGCGCGTGGCCAGCGCCAGCGGCGCGGTGCTGCGCATGCCGCCGTCGGGATTGCTGACGACCTCGATGCGGCCGCTGGCGGCGATGCGCTCGAAATTTTCGTCGTGCAGCGCATGCGACGTTTTGAGCAGCGCGACCCGATGACCATGTTGCGCGAGCACCGCAGCCAATGCGCAGCCCGCGTTCCCCGCCCCTACCATCAGCACGTTCATGGCACGCCCTCCGGGTTGGACAGCTTGCGTCCTTCATGACCCAACATAACAGCCAGGGTGCGCGCGCACTTGCGCACACTCAGCGCGGCAAACGGAACTCGGGCAAGCGCACCGGGTTCGCGAAAACGCGGACGAAAAAAAAGCCGCCGGACTTGCGCACGGCGGCTTTCGAGGAGCGCGGCGGCCGAAGCGGCCGCGCTGCGTTCAGGGATTACTTGAACGTGTAGTTGGCGCTGACGCGGAAGAGACGACCGGTGCCGCTATGCAGCTGCGAGTTGTAGCCAGCCGAAGCGTAACGCGGATCGTATGGCGCCTTGGTGTCGAGCAGGTTACGGATGTTCAAGCTGAGCACCAGGTCCTTGATGCCCGAGTACGAGTAGGACATGCCCAGCTGGGTAAACGCGTCGACCTGGCAGGTGCCGTTCGATTGGTTGCTGAACTTCGGCAAACCACCGAGCTGGTAAGCCGAGCTTGGCTGACCGGTACCATAATAGCAATACGGCACTGGGTAAATGACGTCGTCGTCGGTACGGCGCAGCAGCGAGACCGACGACACGAAGTCGACGGAACCGGTCAGCGAGTGAACGCCGCGGGTCCAGTTGGTGCTCCACGCAGCGCGGTGGCGAGGAATGTCGCCGACGCTGGTGGCCCAGTCCGAAATGCCGCCGGCGGTACCGACCGCATTGCTTTCGGTCTCGCCCGGGCGCTCAGCGCGACGATAGCTGATCGCGTATTCCCACGTCAGCTTGCTGCTCAGGTTGCCCATTTCGCCGAGCGACTTGCGCATCGCCACTTCAAACGCCAGACCGGACACTTCGGTACTGCCCTGGTTGACGTAGGCGCGGTTGACGGCGGTAATCGGGCCGGTGTCAGGGATGATCTTGCCGGACGCATCGACCAGCTGAACTGCCGGGTTCTGATCGCGCACGATACGGCCCGGATAAGAGGCAGGGTGATCGATGACGAACTGCGCGCTCAGCAGAGCGGTTTCCTTTTCCTTGCGGATCTTGTAGTAATCGACCAGGATGTCGACGTTCTTGGTCGGCGTCAGGATCAGGCCGAGCGAGTAGCTTTTCGATTTCTCGGACTCGAGGTCCGGCGTTCCACCGGACAGGCTGGAGATACCCTTGGAGCAATCGACGCGATCAGCACCAGGAACCGGGTTGACGCCATCCGGGCAGCGGATCGAGTCGGTGATGGTGGAAAACGACTGCACGCCGCCTGGCGAGACCTGCACCAGCGCCGGTGCGCGGAAGCCGCGCGCGAAAGTGCCGCGCAGGGTCGCCATCGGACTGACGTCCCACTTGGCGCCGACTTTCGGTACGAAACTGTTCTGGTCAGGGTACTGATCGAAGCGACCGGCAAAGTCCATCTCGAACGTCTTGGTGAACGGGGTGCGCACCTCGGCGAACGCCGACTTGATGACGCGGCTGCCGTTGACGGCCGAGTTGGCCAAGCCGACGATGTCGCCGCGCGCTGTCTGAGCATCCGGCGTCAGCTGGATCTTTTCCTGGCGGATTTCGCCGCCGAATGCCAGGCCGATGTCGCCGCCTGGCAGCTTGCCGATCGTCGTCGCTGCCTTGGCGTCGAGCTGAACGACTTGGGCGGAATTGGAGTTCTCCACCGTGGTCGTCGAGGTCGGGTCGGCCAGGGTCGCCGCCAGCGTGCGGCTCTCGGTCATGATGCGCGCCAGCGTCGGCTTGTACAGCAGACCGAAGAAGTGTTCGACGCGCTCGTTGCGGTTGTACAAGGCGGCCGCTTCCCAATCCCAGGTGCCGACGGTGCCTTTCAGGCCGGTCAGTGCGCGCACCGTCTGATTGAGGTTGTCGGCGCCGCCTTTGCCGGCCATGCGCAGGCCAACGGCCGAACGCGAGGTCGGGAACGGATTGTCCGGGTGGCCCACTGGCAGGATGATCTGGAAGTCCGAAGCCGAACCGAGTGCGAACACGGTGGTCGGCGACAGGCTCTGGAAGGCGCGCGGCGCGCCGATGTAGTCACGTTCCGAACGGCTGTAGCTAAATTCGGAGAACGAGGTCAGGTTCGGGGTGATCGCGAAGGTGAGGCGCGAGAGGACGTTGGCGTCCTTGCCGGCGCCCTGGGCTTCGGCGAAGTTGTTGAGGTCGAAGTTACAGAACGTGCGCCCGACCAGGGTCGACGTGGCCGCCAGGTTGTGTTCGGCGACACTGCCGACCAGCGAATTGGTGCCGGCTGGGCAATTGGTGCTGTTGATGACGTCGGCCTTGAGCGCCAGCGAGTTGGCGAAATTGCGCGCGCCCGGGGTGCGCTCACGGTAGAAGAACGGCGCCGTGCTCAGCTGGCTGCTCAACGGGTTGAGGCGGGCATTGACTTCGGCGAGGCGGGCCTTGTCGATGTCGTTGACTTCCTTGATCGTGGTCAGGCCGCGCTGCGAGACGTCGGCGCTGACGAAGACGTTGTAGCGATCCTTGTCGAGGTCACCGAAACCGAGCACCACATTGGCGGTCTTGCGGTTGAATTCGTTGTTGTCGTTGCCGCTGTACGAGGCGCCCAGCTTGATGCCCTGGTAGTCGGTCTTGGTGATGAAGTTGATGACGCCGGCGATCGCGTCGGAGCCGTACACGGCCGATGCGCCGTCCTTGAAGATTTCGATGCGCTCGATCGACGAAACGGGAATTGTGTTCAGGTCATACACGGCCGACTTGCCCTGGTTCGGATCGGCGTAGGCGGACGCGGTCATGCGGCGGCCGTTCAACAGGATCAGGGTCGAAGACGAGCCGAGGCCACGCAGCGAAGCTGTGGACGAGCCGCGCGAGAAGCCGCCGTCGACGGTGTCGATGTTCGAGCCCGAACCGAAGGCCGGAATCGAGTGCAGCAGGTCGGCGACGGTGTTGGCGCCGGTGTCGGCGATTTGCTTGGCGGTGACGATTTCGACCGGCGAAGTGCCTTCCTTGTCGGCGCGCTTGATGTTGGAACCGGTGACGATCACCTTGATCGGCTCTTGAGCCGCTTGCTGCGCCATCACGACGTGCGAAGACGCCAGGGTAAGGGCGACTGCGATGACGCTGCGTTTAAGTGTGAACTGCGATTTCAAAGTAAATTCCCCTGGGTAAAGTTCTTGGTCTGTTTTCTTGGCTGCTGCGCCGATGTATGTGCAATGCATGGCGCGCAACAGAGTGAGATTCGCATAAATCTCAGCAGCAAGTAAAGGTGCGCAGCTTGCTTTGAGTAATTTTATGCAAAGTGTGTTGTTTTTCACCGAATATTCTCCAGTCCGCTTGAGTGGGAATTACAGGCAAAAAAAACCCGGGCACGCAGGCCCGGGTTTTATGCGCGCGGCGAGCCGCGGCGGCGAACTTTATTTGGCGTTCATCAGCGCGACGGTGGTGTCGAGCATGCGGTTCGAGAAGCCCCACTCGTTGTCGTACCACGAGGACACCTTGACCAGGCGGCCGGAGACCTTGGTCAGCGTCGAATCGAAATTCGACGATGCCGGATTGTGGTTGAAGTCGATCGACACCAGCGGCTCGGTCTGGTACGTCAGGATGCCTTGCAGCGGGCCCGACGCGGCGGCCTTTTCCATCAGCTGGTTGACTTCTTCGACGGTAGTGTCGCGCTTGGCGATGAAGGTCAGGTCGACCAGCGACACGTTGATGGTCGGCACGCGGATGGCGAAGCCGTCCAGCTTGCCGTTCAGCTCAGGCAGCACCAGGCCGACCGCGGCGGCGGCGCCGGTCTTGGTCGGGATCATGCTCATGGTGGCGGAGCGGGCGCGGCGCAGGTCCTCGTGCATCACGTCCGACAGCACCTGGTCGTTGGTGTAGGCGTGCACGGTCGTCATCAGGCCGGTCTCGAGGCCGATGGCGTCGTTGAGCGGCTTGACCAGCGGCGCCAGGCAGTTGGTGGTGCAGGAAGCGTTCGAGATGACCGTGTCGGTGCTTTTCAGCACGTCCTGGTTGACGCCGAAGACGATGGTGGCGTCGACGTCCTTGCCGCCCGGCGCCGAAATGATGACTTTCTTGGCGCCGCCCTTCAGGTGGGCCGAGGCCTTCTCTTTGGTGGTGAAGAAGCCGGTGCACTCGAGCACGACGTCGACGCCGAGCTCGCCCCACGGAATTTCCGCCGGGTTGCGCTGGGCGAACACGCGGATGCTGTCGCCATTGACGATCATGTTGTCGCCCTCGACGGTGACGGTGCCGGGAAACTTGCCGTGCGCCGTATCGTAGCGGGTCAGGTGGGCGTTCGACTTGGCGTCGCCCAGGTCGTTGATGGCGACGATCTGGATGTCCTGTTTCTTGCCGCCTTCATAGAACGCGCGCAGCACATTGCGGCCGATGCGGCCATAACCGTTGATTGCAACTTTGATCGTCATTCTCTGCTCCTGATAAGTAAAAAACCTGATGTATGCGGCGCCGCCGGGCGAACCCCGGCGGCGCCGCTCCCTGAATGCTTTACGCTGCGATCACCAGCTTGACCTTGGCGACGACATTGTCGACGGTGAAGCCGAAATGCTTGAACAGGTCCGGCGCCGGGGCCGACTCGCCGAAGGTGTCGATACCGACCACCGCGCCCTCGAGGCCGACATATTTGTACCAGAAATCGGTCACGCCAGCCTCAATAGCAACACGCGGCGTGCCGCGCGTCAAGACGCTGGCCTTGTAGGCCGAATCCTGGCGGTCGAACACGTCGGTCGACGGCATCGACACCACGCGCGCCGGCACGCCCTGCGCTTTCAGCGCGGCGGCGGCGTTGACCGCCAGCTCGACCTCGGAACCGGTGGCGATCAGGATCACCTTGGCGTCAGGCGCGTCCTGCAGCACGTAGCCGCCCTTGGCGATGTCGGCGATCTGCTGGGCGTCGCGCGGCTGGAACGGCAGGTTCTGGCGCGAGAAGATCAGCGTCGACGGGCCGTCGTCGCGGCGCACGGCGGCGCCCCAGGCGGCCATGGTCTCGACGGTGTCGCACGGACGCCAGTTGTCGAGGTTAGGAATCAGGCGCAGCGACGACACGTGCTCGACCGACTGGTGGGTCGGGCCGTCTTCGCCGAGGCCGATCGAATCGTGGGTGAACACGAAGATCGAACGCAGCTTCATCAGCGCGGCCATGCGCAGCGCATTGCGGCTGTAGTCGGAGAACGTCAGGAAGGTGGCGCCGAACGGGATGAAGCCGCCGTGCAGGGCGATGCCGTTCATGATGGCGCTCATGCCGAATTCGCGCACGCCGTAGTTGATGTGGTTGCCAGGCTTGCCGGAACGCAGGGCAATGCTTTCCTTCCAGTTGGTCAGGTTCGAGCCGGTCAGGTCGGCCGAGCCGCCGAGGAATTCAGGCAGCACCGGCGCCAGCGCCTGGATCGCGTTCTGGCTCGCCTTGCGGGTGGCGATGGTTTCCTTCTTGTCGGCGCAGGCGGCGATCGCCGCGGCCAGGGTCGCTTCGAAGTTGGCCGGCAGGTCGCCGTTCATGCGGCGCTCGAGTTCGGCAGCTTCGGCCGGGAAGGCGGCGCGGTAGGCGTCGAATTTGGTGTTCCATTCCGCTTCGATGGTCGCGCCCTTCTGCTTGGCGTCCCACGAAGTGTAGACGTTGGCCGGCACTTCGAACGGCGCATGGCTCCACTCGAGGTGGGCGCGCACGTTGGCGACTTCGACGTCGCCGAGCGCGGCGCCGTGCACCTTGTCGCCGCCCTGCAGGTTCGGCGAGCCCTTGCCGATCACGGTCTTGCAGCAGATCAGGGTCGGCTTGTCCGACTTGCGCGCCTGCGCCAGCGCGGCGTCGACCGCCTCGACGCTGTGGCCGTCGACGTCGGCGATGACGTTCCAGCCGTAGGAGGCGAAGCGCTGCGGCGTGTCGTCGGTGAACCAGCCTTCGACCTTGCCGTCGATCGAGATGCCGTTGTCGTCGTACAGCGCGATCAGCTTTTTCAGGCCGAGGGTGCCGGCCAGCGAGCACACCTCATGCGAGATGCCTTCCATCAGGCAGCCGTCGCCGATGAAGGCGTAGGTGTAGTGGTCGACGACGTCATGGCCCGGCTTGTTGAATTCGGCCGCCAGCAGGTACTCCGACAGGGCCATGCCGACCGCGTTGGCGATGCCCTGGCCGAGCGGGCCGGTGGTGGTCTCGACGCCCGGGGTGATGTCCACTTCCGGATGGCCCGGGGTCTTCGAGTGGAGCTGGCGGAAGCTCTTGATGTCGTCCATCGACACGGCGTAGCCGGTCAGGTGCAGCAGCGAGTAGTGCAGCATCGATCCATGCCCGTTCGACAGCAGGAAGCGGTCGCGGTTGGCCCACTTCGGATTGGCCGGGTTGTGGCGGTAGTGTCCGTCCCACAACGCCACCGCGATTTCAGCCATGCCCATCGGCATGCCTGGGTGGCCGGAATTAGCTTTCTGGACTGCGTCCATTGCCAGTGCGCGGATCGCGTTGGCCATCAGAGTAGTGGTTTGCATAGGTTTCATCGATCGAATTGTTGAAGATGTAAGAATGGGGATGCGAAGGCGGGGCAGGAATAACTGAGCCAACTATTTTACCAGACCAAGGGGTGCGCCATTAAAATGCGCTCTCTTTACTGCTTCCCCACGGGACACTGCATGCCGCGTTTCTACTGCCCCCAGCCGCTGGTCGCCGGCGACATCATCGCCCTGCCCGACGCGGTCGCCCACCACGCCTGGGTGGTGCGGCTGCAGCCGGGCGCCGCGCTGACGCTGTTCAACGGCGATGGCGGCGAATACCTGGCCGAGCTGGCCGGGGTCGAGAAGAAGCGCGCCAGCGCGCGCATCGTGGCGGCGGTGGCGCGCGACTGCGAGCTGCCGTACCAGATCACGCTGGCGCAGGCGCTGCCGGAAGCGGCGAAGATGGACTGGATCATCGAAAAGGCGGTCGAACTGGGGGTGGCGGCGATCCAGCCGCTGGCGGCGCAGCGCAGCGTGGTGCGGCTGTCGGCCGAGCGTGCCGAGAAGCGGCTGGCCCACTGGCAGGGCGTGATCGTCGCCGCCTCCGAGCAGAGCGGGCGCAACCGGCTGGCGCGGCTGGCCGAGCTGGATCATTTTCACGCCTGGGTGGCGCGGCCGTCCGCGCACGCGCGCATCCTGCTGACGCCGCGCGCGACCGAGCCGCTGCCGCAGTGGGCGCGCCAGCAGCCGGCGCAGGCGGTGACCTTGCTGATCGGTCCGGAAGGCGGCTTCACCGACCAGGAAGAAGATGCCGCCATTGCGCACGGCGCGCTGGCGCTGTCGATCGGGCCGCGCGTGCTGCGCACCGAAACCGCCGGCATCGCCGCAGTCGCCGCGCTGAATGCCTTGTGGGGCGGCATGTAAGGCCGGCGCAGCGCCAGGGTGTCGGCGCGGATGTCGTGCAGGCCGGCGAGCAGGTCGGTGTGCATGGTCTGCATGGCGCGCTCGAGGTAGCCGGTGAGCTTGGCCGGCATGCGGGTGCGAAAATCACGGCCGGCGCGGTTGATCCAGTAGCGCGCCGCCTCCAGCGTCACCGTTTCGGCCGGCGTCGCGGTGCGCGCGGCGCCGCGGATCAGGCCATCGGTTTCCACCAGCATGGTATCGACCAGTTTCGAAAAGCTGGCCAAGGCCTGTTGCTGGGCAAGGCGGACGACGTGTTTCGTAGTGTTGTGCATGCGCTTCGGCGCTCAACTAGAATTTATCAGGGACAACTACCCCATCATGGTCCAAGGCGCCGCGAACATTGCACTCGTTTGGCTGCCTGTCCCGCATTTGGCGCACCGGCAATTTTTGAACCGTACATACACTCGCGCCGATTGTGGTTTTTATGCGACCTCCTGAAAATCTTAGCATTGACACCATGCTGTCGAGAATGTTCTCATGCTCTAGCTTTTCTTGGCAGAAAAGATGGGAGCAAAGCTGATTTACCGTTGATCTAGCTGATTTGATAGCTGGCGAGTTCCGCGGTGGCATTGCTCTGATTCATAAAAAAAATTAATTATCTGGGAGAATTATGTTGCACACAGCGAAACAAACGTCCAGGGCAGCCTCGCTGCGCCGGTCCGCGATCTCATTGGCAGTTGGCATGTGCTTCATCGGCGCTGCATGGGCTGCTGAATCGGGTGGCCTGCGCATTAACGTCACCGGTCCTGCCGGCAAGCCGCTCGCTGGTGCGACGGTCAAGATCAGCTCGCCAAGCAGCCTGGTCACCAAGACCGCTGTGACCGAGGCAGACGGTTCGGTCCGCGTTGCAGGTCTCGATCCTGCCAGCGACTACAAGGTCGAAGTGGTAGCACCTGGCTACGCCACCCTGAACGCTGCCGACGTCGTCGTCGTCAGCGGCCAGAATCTGAGCCTCGGTTACGCCTTGGGCGCCGTCGGCAGCGACAATGTGCAGCGCGTGGTCGTCACCAGCTCGCGCCTGGCGCAGGTCGACTCGACCTCGGCTACCGTCGGCACCATCCTGAACCTCGGCGTCGTGGAATCGCTCCCGACCAGCCGTAGCTACCAGGGCTACCTGCAACTCGTTCCTGGCGTCAAGCCTTCCCAGTCCGGCAACCCTGCATCGAAGTCGGGCGTGAACTATGCCGACATCGGCGGCGCCACCGGCACGTCGTCGGACAACGTCTACATCCTCGACGGCGTCGACGTCACCGATTCGAACACCGGCACTTTCGGTTCGAACATCAACTCCGAGATCATCCAGGAACAACAAATCCTGACCGGCGGCATTCCTGCCGAGTACGCAGGCGGTTCGGGCCTGGTCTCGAAAGTGATCACCAAGTCCGGTGGCGACGAGTTCCACGGTTCGGTCAACTACTACTTCCAGAACGACAGCCTGGTTGCCAAGAACAAGCACAACACCAGTTCCGGCTTCTCGACCTACGATGCGGCGGTCACCCTCGGCGGCCCGATCATCAAGGAAAAGCTGTGGTTCTTCAGTTCGTACCAGAAGAAGAGCCGCGACACCGACGTCACCGACGCCGTCAGCGGCGCCGCACTGCGCACCGTGTCGCGCGAAGACAAGCTCGGTTTCGCCAAGATCACCTGGCAGCCGACCGAAAACGACCGCCTGGTGGCATCGTTCTTCAACGACCCGGCGACCATCAGCGGTTCGACCGTTCCGACCGTGCTCAACAATCGTGACTCTCGCCAGGTTCAGGGCGGCGACAACTACAAGCTCGACTACACGCGCGACATGGACAAGCTGCGCGTGAACGTCTACGCGTTCCGCCATGAAGGCGAAGTGTCGACCTATGCCGCCGACCTGACGACCCGCAACGACGTCGCTTTCCGCAATGCATCGCCTGCACCGACCACGGCAATGCGCAGCCAGGGTGGCCTGGGTTCGGCACTGGCATCGTCGCGTAACCGTGACGAAGTCGGCGTGAGCGGCGAGTATTTCCTCGACACCGCCACGATGGGTTCGCACACCATCAAGTCCGGCTTCTCGTACTCGAAAAACGCCTACGTTGAAGACTCCCTGGTCACCGGCCCGGAAAAGGCGCGCTATGCGTCGATCGCCGCCGCCAACGCCGGCGTCAGCTTTGCCGAGTACGTCGGTACCGGCTGGACCGGCACGCGTTCGCTCGTGACTGCCGATATTCCGCGTTTCATCACGGCGATCAACGGCAGCCCGGACAAGGCGTACTTCCTTGGCCTGCTCGACACCAACCGCGACGGCGCTGTCACCGCGGCTGAAATCAACGCCTACAAGTTTGCCAGCACCGCCGGCAACCCAACCGGCCAGGTCAACAACTACCGCATCCGCGAGGTGCAAGCTGCGCCGTACACGGTCGAGGCAACCGGCAAATCGTTCTACCTGCAGGATACCTGGACGAACAAGAAGCTGACGATCAACGCCGGTGTCCGCGCCGAAGAGTGGGTCCACCTCGATTCGAAGGGCGAGGAATCGGCCAAGTTCAAGTGGAAACTGGCACCGCGCCTGAGCGCAGTGTATGACCTGTCGGGCGACGGCCGCAGCAAGGTCTGGGCGTTCGCCGGTCGTTACTACGATCCGGTGCGCACCAACATGTCCGACTTCGCCGGCAACCTGACCGGTCCGGTGCTCGACGAACAGGTGTACCTGGGTGACAAATGGCTGACGTTCCGCACCCGTGGCGGCCCGAAGACGCCGGATGCGCTGATTGCACCGTCGACCAAGACGCCATACACCGATGAGTTCATGCTCGGCTATGCAACGTCGCTGGGCAAGGATTACACCTTGTCGATGTCGTACACCAAGCGTGCCACCCGCGACATTCTCGAGGACTACGATCTGGCGCTGTACTCGGATCCGACCCTCACGGTTGCCACCGCTGACCACGGTTATGCGGCTCCTGGTTCGGCGTACTACCTGCCATATTCGTATTTCGGCTACACTGCGGCGCCGAATTCGAACTATGTGATCGGTACGCTCGCAGGCGGCAAGCGCGACTACCAGGGTATCGAAGTGAGCCTGACCAAGGCGAAGCGCGATAACTGGCAGGGCGGCGCTTCGTACACCTACAACGAAGCCAAGGGCAATACCAACTCGGACAGTAACGCCGACTTCCAGGGTGACTGGGTGGCGCTCGATCCACGCGCGCCAAACGCGTATGGTCCTCAGCCAGGCAACATCAAGCACCAGGCCAAGGGCTACGGCTCGTACTTCTTCAACAATGGCCTCGAGTTGAGTGGTGTGTTCAACTGGAACAGCGGCGTGCTGTATAGCCGTACCCAGCTCATCTCCGGCCGTAACCTGCCGGTCATGGACCCTGAATACGTCAATGGCGGCGTGGCCGATACGTTCATTTCGCCGAACTCGATCGGTAGCCAGACCGGCCCAGCGTTTTACACCCTGGATGTCCGCCTGAAGTACGTCTACAAGTTCACCGCCAGCCAGAAGGTTGAGTTGTTCCTCGACGTATTCAACATCCTCGACAAGCAGTCGCCTACTTCGCACATGCCACTCGTTGCCGGCAGCGGCGCGTACAAGTTTGGCGAGGCAAACGCCTGGGTTGAGCCACGCCGTTTGTATGTCGGCGCGCGTTACTCGTTCTAATCTGACCTGACAAGGTTGTCGTGCTCGAAGCCGGTCCCGCAAGGGGCCGGCTTTTTTATTGGCCGCTGAGCTCGCTGGGGTCAGGTCTGACAATCGGTGGCTGTCAAGCTAGTTGTCGCGTAAACAGCCTTTAAGCCGCCTTTTT
>JAZKFW010000052.1:0-1643 GCA_040386255.1 Pseudomonadota bacterium | reverse complement strand
TACGGCGCCTGCTTCGGCATCGAGATCTTCATCCACAACATCGCCGCTGTTTATTACGTTGACCATTTCGGCCTGTCGCTCGGCGCCGCCGGCATGGCCGCCGGCAGCTTCGGCTTGCTGGCCCTGTTCGCCCGCGCCCTCGGAGGCTGGCTGTCCGACCGGGGCGCCGCCCGCGGCAACCTCAATAGCCGCGTCACGCTGCTGTTCATCATGATGATCGGCGAAGGCCTTGGCCTGCTGTGGTTCGCCAACGCCGACACCGTCACCTACGCCGTCATTGCCATGCTGTGCTTCGGCCTGTTCACCCACATGGCCTGCGGCGCGACGTATGCGCTGGTGCCCTTCATCGACAGCAAGGCCCTCGGCGGCGTCGCCGGCATCATCGGCGCCGGCGGCAACGTCGGCGCGGTCGCCGCTGGCTTCCTGATGAAAGGCACCGGCAATATCCAGGACACCCTCAGCATCCTGTCCGCCCTGGTGATCATCGCCGCGCTGTGCGCCATCGCTGTCCGCTTCTCCATCAACACCACCACCGAACTCGCGCCCGCCGGCGCCGCGGCATAAGGAGAATCACCATGAAAATCATCGTCATCGGGCACGGCATGGTCGGCCACAAATTCCTCGAAACGCTGGCCGCGGAAGCAGCGCACGTCGAAGTGACGGTGCTGTGCGAAGAGCCGCGCGCCGCCTACGACCGCGTGCACCTGTCTGAATTCTTCGCCGGTAAGTCGGCCGACGACCTGTCGCTGGTGGCGCCAGGCTTCTTCGACAAGGGCAACCACGCGCTCAAGCTCAACGCCAAAGTGACAGCGGTCGACCGCGCGGCCAAGACCGTCACCGTCAACAGCGGCGAAGTGCTCGGCTACGACAAGCTGGTATTCGCCACCGGCTCCTACCCTTTCGTGCCGCCGCTGCCTGGCAAGGACCGCAAGGACTGCTTCGTCTACCGCACCATCGAAGACCTCGAGGCGATGCTCGAATGCGGCCAGCGCTCGAAGACCGGTGTTGTCATCGGCGGCGGCCTGCTCGGCCTCGAGTGCGCCAAGGCGCTGCGCGACATGAACCTCGACACCCACGTCGTCGAATTCGCGCCGCGCCTGATGGCCGTGCAGGTCGACGACGGTGGCTCGCGCGTGCTGCGCAAGAAGATCGAGCAGCTCGGCGTCACCGTCCACACGCAGAAAAACACCCTCGAAATCGTCGACGGCGAAGCAGGCACCCACCGCATGCAGTTCGCCGACGGCAGCCACCTCGACGCCGACATGATCGTCTTCTCGGCCGGCATCCGCCCGCGCGACGAACTGGCGCGCGCATGCGGCCTGGATGTCGGCGCCCGCGGCGGCATCGCCATCGACAACAGCTGCCTCACCTCCGACCCCGACGTCTACGCCATCGGCGAATGCGCGCTGTGGGGCGGCCAGATCTTCGGCCTGGTGGCGCCCGGCTACGAGATGGCGCGCACCGCCGCGCGCCACCTGCTGGGCGGCGCGCCTGCCTTCACCGGCGCCGACATGAGCACCAAGCTCAAGCTGATGGGCGTCGACGTCGCCAGCATCGGCGACCCGCACGCCTCCGCCGAAGGCAGCCGCTCCTACCAGTTCACCGACGAGCGCAAGCAGGTCTACAAGAAGATCGTCGTCTCC
>JAZKFW010000051.1:0-121691 GCA_040386255.1 Pseudomonadota bacterium | reverse complement strand
GCAGCAGGGCTACCTCGACAACCGGCAGATGGCCGGCGCCTTCAAGCTGCTGCGCTCGAACGACCTGGTGTGGTCGGTGGCGGTCAACCAGTACCTGCTCGGACGGCGCCCGCCGATGACCGATCTGATGGCGTGGAACGCCGACAGCACCCGCATGCCGCGCCGCATGCATAGCGACTACCTGCGCCGTCTGTTCCTGAACAACGACCTGTTCTCGGGGCGCTACCGGTTCAACGGCGGCCCGGTCGCACTGTCCGACATCGGCAAGCCGCTGTTCGTCGTCGCCACCGTGAGCGACCACGTCTCGCCCTGGCGCTCGGTGCACAAGATCCACCTGGTGCCGAACTGCGACATCACCTTCGTGCTCACCAGCGGCGGCCACAACGCCGGCATCGTCAGCGAGCCGGGCCATCGCGGCCGCAGCTACTATATCGCCAACCGCCCGCAAGGCGAGTGCTACCTCGACCCCGACACGTGGGTCGCGGCGGCCGAGCAGCGCGACGGCTCGTGGTGGCCGCCCTGGCTGACCTGGCTCGACCAGAGATCGGTCGGCGGCCTGGTGACGGCCCGCCTGCCCGAAAGCGGCCTTGGCGCAGCGCCCGGCAGCTACGTGCTGGAGCGCTAATTAAACGGGTTGTCGACCGATTTCACGCTTGCTGCCGGCAGCGCATCCGGCAGCGGCAACGATTCCATTTTCGCCACGGCGGCGCCCAGCAGCTGATGCAGCAGCCTTGCCTTCGCCAGCCCGGCCTGGTCCAGCGTCAGGTCGACGTCGCCGCTGACGGTGAGGCGGTCGACGCGGTTCTCGATCGTCAGGTTGCCGACCTCCAGCACGTCGGCCTCGTTGGCGAACGGCAGGAACTTCAGTGGTTTTTCGCTCATGGTGTCACTCCTTTTTACAGGCGCAGCAAGTAGGCCGCTTTCCTGCGTTTAATATTTGGCAAGCGCAGCATGGTTTGCTTCTGCCGCGGCGACAACGACGGCAGCAGGTCGATGCCGACCGCCGCTTCCAATTGCGCCACCGAGATGGCCTGGTATTCGGCGTCGGCGCGGTTTTCGATGAACCAGGCGGCGCCGGCGCGGTGGCGCGGGCTGTACACCAGTTTATAGACGTGGCTCGGCACCATCACATTGCCGATTTTGCGCACGCGCGCGCCGATGAATGCCGGTCCGGTGATGACGTACAGCGCGCCCTCCTTGTGCGCCATCTTGCGCACCATGCCTTCGATGGCGGCCCAGACGTGACGATTGATGTCGGCGTCCTGCGGCACCATGTTGGCAAGCGTGAAACTCTCGTGCTGCGATCGCCGGTCGGGCATGTTGCCGTTGGGCGCCATGTGGCCGCGGTCGAAGCCGCTGCGGGCGTAGTCGGCCAGTTCGGCGCGTTGCGACGGCGGCAGCCGCGGCTCGGCGTGAAAGGAGTTCTGGCGCGACAGGTCCTTGGCCGCGTGCAGGTTGTCGGCGCGAAGATATTCGGCCGACCACAGCGGCGTGCGCGTCACGCCCGAATGCATCACGCCGAAGACGCCGAAACATAATTCGCGGGTGGCGTTGACGAGCTTGGGATTGCGTATTTCCGGCAGGCGACCGTCGACATAATGCGCCGGGCAAGATCCTGCCAGCGCCGGCGCGGCGGCCAGCAACAGCCACGCCAGCACCGCGGCGCCAAAACTTTTCTGCAGCATGAATTCCTGAGTGAAACAAAACGACGCGGCATTCTACCCGAGATCAGGGCAACAGCAGAGCATGCTGAGTGGCCGTATGGAGGTCGCGCCACACTCGGTTGAGTTCGCTATCCGCATGTGCCGCGCGCAAGCCGCAGCACGGGTAGAGTTCGTCGACCGCCCGCCGCGCGGCCTCGACCAGGGCCAGCGAGGCGGCGTGCAATTCGGCGCAGTCGGCGGCCGGCACGACGGCGCCTTCCACCACCTGTTGCCAGGCGCTGTCGAGCAGCCGGTAGAACCTCGTGCGGGCCGCCGCCAGGCTGTCGTTCGCGCAGATGAAGCGCCGCGCGACCTCGGGCGATTCGGCCAGCGGCGCGCTAGCGAGCGGGTGCCGGCGCTCGGCGACGATGTCGGTGGCAAGGCGCACGAAATGGGCCGCCATGCCGGCGACGTTGGCAGCCAAGGTCACGAATGCAAGGCTGAGAAAAGGAAAGCGGTAGAGCGGACCGGCGGCGGTCGCATGGGCGGCATCGATGACGAAGCCGTGCTCGGCGCCGACCCATCGATTGTCGATGCGATAGCTGTGCGAGGCGGTTTCGCGCATGCCGATGCTGCGCCACGTCGGTTCGATGGCGACCTCTTTCGCGGGCACCACGAAGGCGAGGATGCGCGGCGCGCCGGCGTCGTCGAGCAATGGCTGTCCATGTTCGCGCAGCACCGCATTCAGCGTGAAGTGCGTCGCCATCGGCGCGCCGCTGGCAAAATCCCAGCGCCCGCTGATGCGGTAGCCGGCGCCGTCGGCATCGGCGAATCCGGTCGGCGCACCGCTGCCCGCCACGCACGGGCGCCCGCTGGCGATGATGTCACGCGCCAGCGGCGGCGGCAGGAAGCCGGCAAACCAGCCGGCGCCGGCGCACAGCGTGACGACCCAGCCGGCGCTGCCGTCGGCGCCGGCGATCGCTTCCTCGAGCCTGACGACGGCCGGCAGCGGCAGCTCGGCGCCGCCGGCGGCCGCCGGCGCCAGCATGCGCAGCCAGCCGCGGTGGTGGATGAGCGCCTGTTGTACAGGATGCAAGAAGCCCGCCGCATCGGCTGCGGCAGCGAATCGGCGGATGCGGCTGCTATCGCGCGCCGCCAGAACGTGGTCAATGATTATCGGCATTCAATCATTTTCCCACGAGAGCGATATTTTCGGTGCTTGCCGAAGAACAAGCAGATTGCTAGGCCCACAGGCGCAATGGCAACAGGCGCCATGCCGCCAGCACCAGGGTCAGCTGAAGGACGGCGAGCATGGCAACCGCGTCGGCGGACTGCATGGTTCTCCTTCGCAGCCCCATGCCGAGCCCGACCAGCATCGTCACCGGCAGCGCGGCGGTGACGCCTGCCAGCAGTGCGCTCGCCGGCGTCAGGTCGCCCAGCTGAAGGAAGGATTGCCCATAGAACAAGGGAAGCGGCAGCAGCAGGGCAAGCACGCCCGCACACGGCGCCAGCAGCGGATCGCCGCGCACCAGCCGCCGCATCGCCAGCCGGCCGATGGCCCTGCTTGCAACATATGCAATACCGAGCAGGCCGGCGGCGACACTGAGCCATAGCGGCAGCAGGCGCATCAGCGCAACCTTCTCATAGCTTTGCGTGCCGCTGGTAATGACGCGCGCGCCTTCGGCCGAGCGCAGCAGCGCGTGCGATGCCAGTAGTTTGCCGGGAGCACGGAACAGCGCATGGTCGACATGGCTCAGCTCAACCGCTGCGGACTGGAGTGGTTTCAGGCGCAGCAAGCCGCCGTCGCCACTCACGTACATGAAGTTAAACACGGTATCGACGAAGCGCAGGCTGTCGAAACGATTGGGCGCGGGAATGTAAAAGCCCTCCCAGGCGCGCGTATCGATGGCGCTCGCCACGGCGAGCGCCGGCGCCGGCCTGGCGGACGCCAGAGCATCGATGAGCAGCGCGTCGACACGGTGGTAGTCGGCAGTCTCGCTGTCGGTATTGATGGCAACGAAAAACGCCTGCTGCGTTTCCGGAAACAGGCACAGCGCCGCGCGAAAGCCGATCGCGTTGCCGCTATGACATTTGGCGACGACGCCGTGACGGTCGACCCTGCGCAGGCCCAAGCCGTAGCCGACCTGTAATCCTGCGCGCGCGGCTTCGGTTCCGGCCGGTTCGCCCATCTGACGCAGCAGCGCCGCGTCAATAAACGGCGCTGCGCCGACGCTGCCGTCGCTCATCAGGAAGCGCGCGAAGCGGCCCATGTCGGCGGCGGTCGTCGTGAATTGCCCCGCCGGACGCACATAGGAGGTCGCGGCGGCGTGCGTCATGCCGTTCTCGAAGTGCCCCATGGCCAGTCGCGGGTCGCTGTCCTGCGTGACGAAGGAAAACGTGCTCTCGTGCATGCCAAGTGGCGCAAGCAGCTCGGCGTCCAGATAGCGCTCGTAACGCTGCCGGGTGACCGCTTCGATGATCATGCCGAGAAGCGTGTAGCTCATGTTCGAATACGAGAAGCGCGCACCCGGCCGGTTGCGAATGCGCAGCAGGCCGCTGCCTTGCGGGAACGCAGCGGCAAGCGGTGCGTCCGCCCGCGCCTTGATGCTGAAGACGTGCCAGAAACGCGCGTCGTCCAGGCCCGCCGTGTGATCGAGCAAGTGGCGCACCAGCACCGGGTCGCTCGCTTCCCAGGCATTGTCGAACGCGATGTCCGGCAGCAGCGTGGAGACGGGGGTGTTCAGCGACAAGCGCCGCTCGCTGACCAGGCGCAATATCCCAGTCGCCAGCACGGTCTTGGCGACGGAACCGATATGCACGCGCTGATCGGCCCGCATCGGCCTGCGGCTGCGCGCATCGCTGACGCCGGCAGCACCTTGCGCGTCGAGCGTGCTCCACACGGCGCCGTCGAGTCCCTGCTCGCGCAGCAATGCAGCGACCTGCGGCGCCAGATCCGGCGCCGCATGCAGCGGCGTTGACATCAGCAGTAGTCCCAACACGCACACGCGTTGGATGGCGGCAATCGTACGCATCGTTATTTCTGATGCTTGCTGAGAAATTGCCAGATGACTTCGTTGGCATCGATATCGCGGCTGGTCTTGCCGATCGGCAGGCCGACGTTGAAGGCATCGGCGCCGGGCCAGGTATGGCCGCCATCCTTGATCGTCACCAGCGCCACGCTCTGGGCGCCATTGCCCTGCTCCAGGTGCGTCACTTCGGTGCCGTCGGCGGCGTCGGCGTTGACCAGGCGCGCAGCGGCGGCGGCGGCGGCAATGCCGTTGTGCTTCAGCCAGTAGCTGTAGGTCGCTTCCGCCGACAGGTAGCCGGTCGGCTTGCCGCCATAGGCGACGACCCGGTCCGCGGTGCCGTGGATCAGCATCATGCCGACCTTGCCCGGCCTGGCATGATGCAGGACGACCGGTTCCGGCATCGGCGCGCCCACCGCCGCCACGGCGGCGAACAGGTGCGGCAGCTCGGCGGCGATGCGCAGCGCAAAAAAGCCGCCGCGCGACAGGCCGGTCGCGTACACGCGCCCGCTGTCGACGCGGAAATCGTGCTTCAGCCTGGCCAGCAGCGCTTCGGTGAAGCCGATGTCGTCGGTGCCTTCGAGGTAGGAGCTGCCGAAGCCGACGTTCCAGTCCTGCTTGATGCCTGACGGGTAGACGACGATGAACTGGTGGCGCTCGGCCGCCTTGTTCATCTGGGTGTACAGCATCTGCTCGGCCATCGTCATGCCGCCGCCGTGAAAATTGAAGACGACCGGATAGCGCTGCCCAGGATTGCCGGCATAGGAAGCGGGCGTGTAGACGAGGTACTTGCGTTTCTCTTCCTTGTGGACCAGGGTGTTGACCTGGGCGACGGCGGACGTGGAAGCGCACAGCAGGACCAGCAGGTGGATCAGGAATTTCATCGGGCGTTCTCGTCAAAGTGGTTGAGAACGCAGCTTAGCGAGGCGGTGGTGAAATCGCGGTGAATTCAAGCGTTTTCCTTGGTGCGCGACGGGACGATATCGACCCGGTACGCCGATTCGCCCGGGTGGAAGTGGACGCCCCACCCCATTGCGTCGGCGATGCGCGCCAGCAGGTTCTGGCCATGGGCGAAACCTTGCACGCGCGCGGCATGTCCCGCCTCGACCGAGTTTTCGATGCTGAGCAGCCCCGCCGCAAATGCCACCCGCAACGTCGAGCCGGGCCCGCCATGGAATAGCGCATTGCTCACGCAGTTGTTGATCAGCAGCGCCGCCAGCTGCGGGTTGCCCTGCACGTCGATGCGATCGGGCAGGTCGATCGCCGCCTCCCGCGCGCCGTCGGCCAGCAGCGTCAACAAGCTGTTCTCGATGCACATCCGCAGGTCGAATTGCTCGGCATGGATATGCTCGGCACGCGCGAGCGCGAACAACACCTCGAGGGTATGACGCACCTCGTCCAGGCCGGCCTGCAGCTGCGCCACATCGAGCGGGTGCGAATCCGCCAGCGCCAGGGTGTTGTTCATCACCGTCAATGGCGTGCGCAGTTCATGGCTGACATCGCGGGTGAACGCATGCTCCCGTCGCAATGCGTCCTGCAACTGGCCGAAGCTGGTCGCCAGCCGTTCGGCAAGGAAGCCGATTTCATCAGGCCGGCCGCGCCCGCTGAAGGCGATCGGGCTGTCTAGCCTGAGGCCGCGCGCCTCGCTGGCGAGCACCTGCAGCGGCAACACCACGCGCCTGGCCAGCACGTAGGCCAGCAGCAGCGCCAGGCCGATCAGGCCAAGCGCAACGAAAATCAGCACGCCGCCGACATCCTGCACCACCTGCGAGACCACCAGCAGCGGCCCGGCGTCGGCCAGCAAGTAAAGTCGCTGGCTGCCGGCGTCGAAGGCTCTCAGATGAAAGTGCTGGCCACTGCGCGTGAATACCTCTGCCCGTCTGGCGGCCGGCTCGACGTCTTGCCGGACGACTGCCGGCATGTCGTCGAAACGGCGGTAAATGGCGAACAGCTTGTTGGTCACCGGCCCGATCTGGCCGTGCTCGCGGAAATATGCGGCTGCTGCCACCGCTTCGCGCTCGAGCAGGCGGTCCACCACCATGTCTTCGGTGACATACGCAATCACGACGATCAGCGCGGTGTAGCAGATGCAGATCAGCACTGTGAAGCCTGCCAGCGCCGCGAACAGTCCCTGGCGGATGGTCTTAAACATCGAGGCGGTAGCCCAGGTGCTGGATCGTGGCGAGCAGATTGCGCCCGCCTGCCAGCTCGAGTTGCTTGCGCAGCGTGTAGATGTGCGATTTCAGCGCGTCGCTGTCGGGCGGGCTGGCGCCCCACAGATGCTGGATCAGGCTGGCGCGCGACACCGCGTGCGGATGCTGCTGGCACAGCAGCATCAGAATCTTGAAGCCGGCCTGGGTCAGCGCGACCGGCGCGCCATCGTAGGACGCGCGCATTTCCCGCGGCAACAGGGTCAGCGGCCCCACCACCATTTCCTGATGGACGTGCAGGTGCCGGCGCCGCGCCAGCGCCTCGCAGCGCAAGGCCAGTTCGCGCAGGTCGAACGGCTTGGTCAGGTAGTCGTCGGCACCTTCGGAAAATCCGCGCGCCTTGTCCTCGAACGCGTCGCGCGCCGTCAGCATCAGCACCGGCACATTGCTCGGCGCCTTCGCCTTGATGTCGCGGCACACCTGCAAGCCGTCGATGTCGGGCAGGTTCAGGTCGAGCAGCACGACGTCGTAGGCTTCGCGGGTGGCAAGCTCGATCGCCAACGCGCCGGTGCCGGCATGGTCTAGCTGCCAGCCAAGGCCGTCGAGGAAATCGGCGACCTGACGGGCAATCGTCGGATGGTCTTCGACCAGCAATATGCTCAGCGGGGTTCGGTTCATGGACGCGATTCTAGCCGATCAGCCCGGCTGCGCCATTGCCGCCAGCCGGGCCGCCAGCGCGGCGACGCTGACGCGCAGCGCGTCCGGCGCGACGATGCGCGCTTCGAACGGCGCCGCGCACAGCTGGCGCGCGAACCAGTCGAGGTCGTCCGCCTGGCCGCGCAGGCGCACGCCATCGGCGGTCGGTTCGAAGACACCGATCTCGTCGAAAAAATGCGCGCTGGCCGACTGCAGGTCAGTTCGCAGCAGCACCTCGATGGCGTGCGTGCGCTGGATGCTAACCATCGACTCGCGCAGGTGTGCCAGCGCGTCGAATCCGGCCGGCCGGGCGAACGAGACCGGGCGCGGCGCCACGCTGGCGATGCGGTCGAGGCGGAACGAGCGCATGCCGCCGCGCAGGCGGCACATGCCGACCAGGTACCAGCAGCCGCCGCGCAGCGCCAGTCCATAGGGATCGACTTCGCGCTCGCTGCGGGCGCCGTCCTGGCCCTGGTAATGCAACAGCACCCGCTGCTGCGCCAGTGCGGCCGAGCTGAGCGCGACCAGCGCATCGTTGGCGGACGGCGCCGACGCCTGCCCGCGCGCCACATCGAGCCGCACGGTCTGGCTGACCGCGCGCACCCGGCGCTTGAGGGTGGCCGGCATGATCCGCTCCAGCTTGGCCTGGGCGCTGGCGGCGGCCGGCGCCGCCTCGGCCAGCGCGAAGCTGCGCGCGGCCAGCAGCCCGACCGCCAGCGCCAGCGCCTCGTCGTCGGTAAACATCATCGGCGGCAGCTTGAAGCCGGCCATCAGCGCGTAGCCGCCGTCGCGCCCGCGGCGGCTGGTGATGGGGATGCCGATTTCCTCGAGCGTGACGATGTAGCGCCGCACCGTGCGTGTGTCGATGCCGAGCCGCGCCGCGATGTCGGCGCCGCTCAGCTGGGCATGGGTCTGCAGCAGTTCGAGCACTGCCAGCACGCGGGTAGTCGGATGGTACATGCCCAAAAGATAGCAGATTAACAGGGCGAAAACTGTCCTGATTGCAATTTACGATCCGTAAAGCTGGTGTCAGGTCTGACATTCGGACATTCGCACGGCGAATGTCCGAATGTCAGACCTGACACCGGTTCTTTTGCTTCGGCATTCACCTCAACAGGAAACTTTATGATCAGCACCGCAAATTTGTCGCTCTACTTTATCGTTGTCCTCGGCATCGTCGCGCTGCCGGGCATGGACATGGCCTTCGTCATGGCCACGTCGCTATTGGGCGGGCGCCGCGCCGGCATGGCCGCAGTGGCGGGCATCGTCGCCGGCGGACTGTGCCATCTGGTCATGGCGGCACTCGGCGTCGCGGCGCTCCTGCGCTGGTCGCCGTCGCTGTTCCAGCTGATGCTGGCGGGCGGCGCCGTCTACATCGCCTGGATGGGGGTCGCCTTTTTGCGCAGCAGCGGGATCGCCCTGCCCGGCAACGCCGCCGCGCTGTCCTCGCCCGGCCAGGCGTTCCGCCGCGCGATGGTGACCAACCTGCTCAACCCGAAAGCCTATATCTTCATGTTCGCGATCTTTCCGCAATTTCTGCAGCCGGCGCTGGGACCGGTGTGGATCCAGGCCGGCCTGCTCGGCGCGATCACTTCGCTGACCCAGGCCGGCGTCTACGGCGCCCTGGCATTGGCGGCCGCGGCAGCCAGCGGCTGGTTCGCCGGCAACCCGGGCGCCAGCGTCGCCGTCGCGCGCGCCACCGGCGTGCTGCTGCTCGCGGTAGCCGCCCTGACCGCAAGCCAGGCCTTCAACCGCGCCCCGATTTAGTTACATTAAATAAATATTTTTTGCCATTCATAATTATTAACGTTAGAATCTTGGCACCAATAAAGCGGCAAATGATTGTGAATGGGACACGCAATGAACATCGCAGACTTGAAAATCGGACAACGCCTCAACATCAGCTTCGCGCTGACCTTCGCCATGCTGGCGGTGGTGGTGGCGCTGGGGGCCTCGCGGCTGGCCAGCGTCAGCGGCGATATCGACGTTACCGTCAACCAGCACTACCAGCGCATCGGCGAACTGAGCCTTCTTAAGAACACGCTCGAAAGGCAGTCGCGCCACCTGCGCAACGCCTTGCTGCTGGGCGACGCCGCGCCCGCCCGCGCCGAGCTCGACGCCGTCGACCAGCTCTCCGCCCAGGCCACGCGCGAATTCGACCAGCTCGGCGCGCGCCTGGCGCTACCGCAGGCGCAAGCCCTGTTCGGCCGCATCGCTGCCGCCGGCGCCAGCTTCGGCGCCGAGCGCGACAAGGTGGTGCGGCTCGCCCGCCTCGGCCAGAAAGACGAGGCCGGCGCCGTGCTGCTGGCGGCGATGGCCGCCAGGCAGCAGGCCCACACGGACGCCATCGACGCGCTGATCGCCTTCCAGTCGGGCCTGATGCGCGACGCCGGCGCGAATGCCATCGCCAGCGCCAGCCTTGCCAGCAAGGCGATGATCGCCCTCGGCGTGCTGGGCGGCGCGCTGTCGATGCTGACGGCCTGGTACATCACGCGCGGCATCGTCGGGCCGATCCGCCACGCGGTGAAGGTGGCGCGCACCGTCGCCTCGGGCGACCTCGGCAGCCACATCGAAATCCGTTCGCGCGACGAGGTCGGCCAGCTGTCGGCCGCGCTGAAGGACATGAACGACAGCCTGACGCGCATCGTCAGCCAGGTGCGCGCCGGCACCGAGACCATCAGCCAGGCCGCCAGCGAAATCGCCGCCGGCAACCAGGACCTGTCGGGCCGCACCGAGCAGCAGGCCGGCACGCTGGAGGAAACCGCGGCGTCGATGGAGCAGATCACCGGCACCGTGCGCCAGAACGCCGAGCGCGCGCGCGGGGCCGAGACGCTGGCCTTGTCGGCGTCGGCGCTGGCCGGCCAGGGCGGCGCGGTGGTGGCGCAAGTGGTGGCGACGATGGTATCGATCAACGCCGGCTCGCGCAAGATCGCCGACATCATCGGCGTGATCGATTCGATCGCGTTCCAGACCAACATCCTGGCGCTGAATGCCGCTGTCGAGGCGGCGCGCGCCGGCGAGCAGGGACGCGGCTTTGCCGTCGTCGCCGGCGAGGTGCGCGTGCTGGCGCAGCGCTCGGCGGCGGCGGCGCACGACATCAAGCGCCTGATCGGCGCCTCGGCCAGCGACGTCGATGCCGGCGCGCAGCTGGTCGGCCAGGCCGGCCGCACCATGGCCGACATCGTCGGCAGCATCGCCCGCGTCAGTGGCATCGTCAGCGAAATCGCCGCCGCCAGCGGCGAGCAGCTGGCCGGCATCGTCCACGTCAACCAGGCGCTGGCGCAGATCGACCAAGCCACGCAGCAAAATGCCGCGCTGGTCGAGGAAGCGGCCGCCGCCGCCGGCTCGATGCAGTTGCAGGCGCGCGAACTGTCGCGCGCGGTGGGCGTCTTCACGCTGGCCGGCGCCACCAGGACGCGCGTGTCGCTGGCCAGCACGGGGCCGCAAGCGCAGGCTGTCGGCGCGCCGCAACGGCACCGCAAAAGTGCTTGAGAAAATGTTGTTAGCAAGGAATTGTTCGGCGTAATTACAGCGCCCTCTGTATAATGGGCAACCTTTTTCCTTGCTGCACAACACCGTTATTACGATGAAAACTCTCGACCAGACCACGTCGCCGCCGGCCGCGCCCATGCACAGCGTGCGGGTGCTGGTGGTGGACGACAACCGCGACGCCGCCGACACCCTGTCGGCGCTGCTCGACCTGCTCGGCCACTCGGCGCAAGTGGCCAACGACGGCCGCGCCGCGCTCGACGCGGTGCTCGACTTCCGCCCGCAGGTGGTGTTCCTCGATATCGGCATGCCGGGCATGAACGGCTACGACGTCGCGCGGGCGATCCGCGACGACCGCCGCCTCGACCAGCCGGTGCTGGTGGCGCTCACCGGCTGGGGCGGCGACACCGACCGCCAGCGCACCAGCGATGCCGGCTTCGACATGCACCTGACCAAGCCGGTCGATCTCGAGGCGATCGAGAAGATGCTCAGCGGCGTCTAAGGGTCAGACCCCGGGTCAGCCCCCTACCACTGCAACGCCATCAGGCGCTGCGCCATGCGCGGCCAGCACAGCTTGGCCAGCTGCGCGCGCTCGGCCCAGCGAAAGCCATCGACTTCCGGCGTCGCCACGCCGGTCGCGTGGTGCGGAAAAAAGCTGGTGCACTCCAGGCGATCGAGCGTGGCCAGTTCGGCGCCGGCGCGCACCAGGAACAGGTGCAGCCGCTTGTCGGGCCGGTAGTCGAACAGGCCCAGGTCCTCGAAACGCTCGGCCGGATAGGCGATGCCGGCTTCCTCGCGCAGCTCGCGCATCGCCGCCTCCAGCGTGCTCTCGCCCGGATCCTGCATCCCTTTCGGGATGTCCCACTTGGCCGTATGCGTGACGTGGCACAGCAGCAGCTGGCCGGCCGGATTGACGATCAGGGTGCCGCACGATACCGGCAGCTGGCCCTTCATGGCGCCGCTCCGGCCGCGCGCACGGCGTCGCGCAAGGACTCCAGGCTGACCGGCTTGGTCAGGTGCCGGTCGAAGCCGGCGTCTTCGGCCTGCAGCAGGTCGCCGCTGGCGCCCCAGCCGGTCAGCGCCACCAGCACCACCTTCGCCAGTTCCGGCGTGGCGCGGATCGCGCGCGCTACTTCATGGCCGCTCATGCCGGGCAGCCCGATGTCGAGAAATACCAGGTCGGGCCGGTACTGCTTGACCATCGCCAGGCCGCCGGGGCCGTCGCGCGCCACCATCGGCGCGTGGCCGAGCATCGTCAGCAGCGCCGCCAGGCTCTCGGCGGCGTCGGCGTTGTCGTCGACCACCAGCACCCGCAACCCCGGCCCGCCAGTCGGCGCGGCGTCGGCGCCGCCGGCGCCGGCATCGGTAGCGTCGCCGCCGGCGCCCAGCGGCAGCCGCAGCGTGAAGGTGCTGCCGCGCCCGCGCCCGGCGCTGTCGGCCGCCACGCTGCCGCCATGCAGTTCAATCAGCCGGCGCACCAGCGACAGGCCGATGCCGAGGCCGCCCTGGGCCCGGTCCATGTTGCCGCGCACCTGGGTGAACATCTCGAACACGGTGCCGAGCGCCTCGGCCGGGATGCCGATGCCGCTGTCGCTGACCGCCACCATCGCCTGCTCCGCGTCGGTCCACGCCGACAGCACGATGCGCCCGCCGGCCGGGGTGTACTTGGCGGCGTTGTTGAGCAGGTTGCTGAGCACCTGGACGATGCGGGTGGTGTCGACGTCGAGCATGATGGGCTGCGCCGGCAGGTCGACGTCGAGCTTGTGGCCGCCGGCCTCGATCAGCGCGACGCTGGTCTCGAGCGCCATCGACACCAGCGTCTTCAGCGCCACCGGCTGCTTTTTCAGTTCGATCTTGCCGCGCGTGATGCGGGCGACGTCGAGCAGGTCGTTGACCAGGTGGATCAGGTGGCTGAGCTGGCGGTCCATCATGCCCACCACCCGCTGCGTCGCGCCGGCGTCGGCCGGCGCCATGCGCAGCAGATCGAGCCCGGTGCGGATCGGCGCCAGCGGATTGCGCAGCTCGTGCGCCAGCGTGGCGAGGAATTCGGACTTGCGGTGATCGGCTTCCGACAGGTCGGCGGCGACGCGGCGCAGCGCGTCCTCGGCGTTCTTCTGCTCGGTGATGTCGCGCGTGACGGTGGCCAGGCCGATGATCTCGCCGCGGTCGTCGCGCACCGCGAAGCCCTTGAAGTAGACCGGCGCCACCAGGCCGGAGCTGAGGTCGGCGAAACGCAGCTCGCCTTCCCAGCGCGCCGGTTCGCCCGTCAGCGCCGGCAGCACCACGTCCTGCACGAAGGGGCGGCTTTCGGGGGCGAAGAAGTCGACCAGCGAGTAGTCCGAGATGGGCGCGTCGGGCGCGATGCCGGACAGGCGGCGCCCGGCCGGGTTGAGGAACATGCCGGTGGCGTCGGGCGTGGTGATGCCGATGAAGTCGGGCGACTGTTCGGCCACCGCGGCCAGGCGCCGGATGCCCTCCTCGGCCAGCCGCCGATCAGTCTCGTCGCGGAAGTACAGCGCGAGGCCGCCGTCCGGCGTCGGGCAGCTATTGATCTCGAGCCAGCGCCCGTACGGATCGTAATAGGAATCGAACTTGATGTGCGAGCGTTCGGCGGCGCTGCGGCGCAGGCCCTGTTCGATGGCGGTGCCGCGCACCTGCGCGAAAACGTCCCAGAACGGCACGCCGGCGAGCTGGCCGCGCGCGCTGCCGGTCAGGCGTTCAACCGCATGGTTGGCGTAACTGATGCGCCAGTCGGCGTCGATCGCCAGGAAGCCCTCGCTGATGCTCTCGAGGATATTGTGGGCGCGGTCTTCCGCCGCCATCCGTTCCTGCTCCTCGTGGCGCTGGCCGATCACCAGCGAAGCGGTGTTGGCCAGCAGCGCCAGCGCTTCGTCCTCGTCGCCGGGCGACGCGCGCGGCGCGCGGCGGTACCAGCAGAACACGCCGAGCACGCTGCCCGACGGCGCCAGGATCGGCATCGCCCGGCACGACTGCAGGCCATGCGCCAACGCCAGCGCGCGAAACTGCGGCCAGCTGTCGCCGGCGCCGATGTCGGCGGCGGTGACGATTTCGCCGCTCGCCGCGGCCAGCGCGGCCGGTCCGGACGGCGCTCCGGGCGGCAGCGCGTCGAACGCGTCCATGAATTGCTGCGGCAGCGACGGCCCGGCGGCGTGGCGCAGGCGCGCGCGTTCGCCGTCGGCCAGCAGGATCGCCGCCAGGCCGGCGCCGCCCGCATATTCCTCGGCGGTGTTGGCCAGCACGTCGAGCACGTCGCCAAGCGGGGCGTCGGAGACGGCCAGCTCGAGCGCGCTGCGCTGGCCGACCGTCAGCAGGCTGGCCGCTTCCAGCTGGCCGAATAGCCGCTCGCGCTCGGCCTCGATGCTGGCCAGCTGTTCGGCCGCCAGCTTTTCGGCGGTGACGTCGCGGAAGATCTTGGCGTAGCCGCGCAGCTTGCCGGCGTCGTCGCGCAACGGCACCATCACGCCGTCGGCGAAAAAGCGCGAGCCGTCGCGCCGCAGGTGCCAGCGGCGGTCGAGCGCGCGGCCGCTGTCGCGCGCGCGCGCCGCTTCGGCGTCGGGCACGCCGGCGACCCGGTCTTCCGGCGTGAAGATCATGTCGGCCGGCCGCCCGAGCGCCGCCGCCGCATCCCAGCCGAGAATGTCGGTGGCGCCGCCTTCCCATTCGGTGATGTTGCGCTCGACGTCGGTGCCGATGAAGGCGTAGTCGCGGGTGCTGTCGAGGATCAGGCGGATGCGCTCGTCGCGCGCGCGCAGCGCGGCCTGGTGGCGCTCCTCGTGATGCAGCGCGATCGCCGCCGTCTTGCGGTGCAGGTCGATGAATACCGCCACTTTTGCGCGCAGCACCACCGGGTTGAACGGCTTGGTCATGTAGTCGACCGCGCCGAGCGCGTAGGCCGCTTCGACCGGGAAGTCGGCGGTGGCGGCGGCGGTGAGGAAGATGATCGGCAGCTCCTGCGACCGCGGATGGCGCCGCAGCAGCGCCGCCGTCTCGAAACCGTTCATGGTCGGCATCTGCACGTCGAGCAGGACCACCGCGAAGGCGTCGTCGAGCACCGCGCGCAGCGCCTCTTCACCCGAGTTGACGCTGACCAGCTCTTCGTCGAGCTCGGCCAGCACCGATTGCAGCACCAGCAGGTTCGCCGGCTGGTCGTCGACCAGCAGTATTCTGACCTTCTTCTTATTCATTTGCTGTCGCCACGCCTCAACCTCTTCGTTTCGTGTGAGCTAGACAATGTAGGGCGCGCGCTGTCGGAAGTCAATTGTGCGCTAGCGAGATGCGCCTACTGGGTTTTTGTAATCCCCCTCTTACACGGACGCGGCATTTGAGCCTCTTTCGTCGTTGCATCTTTTTTTGCATACTAAGCAAGTTTTCCTTACCATCCTCCGAAGAGACTGACGATGCTCGACCAAGTAGCAGTACCATTGCCGATCCCCGCCGCCCGCGTGCGCCAGCTGTACCTGTCGCTCAGCGAGCGCGACATCGAGGAGGCCGCCGCCGCCGAGGCGGCCGACTGGCTGCGCGCCACGCTGGCCGCCGCGCCGTCGGCGCTGCCGATGCTGCCGCAGGGCGCCGAGGAATTTGCCGCATGGTCGGCCGCCCACACGGAGGCGGTTGGCGAGCAGTACAAGCAATACCTTGCCGAGCGCAAGGCGGGCGCGCCGCGCCGCTACTTCACCAGCAAGTCGCACGCGCTGTATTTCCTGAAGGGCGTGGCGCCGACCAAGCTGGTTGACGGCGCCTGGCTGTTCGGCCTGCTGCAATACTGGGAACAGGGCGCGATGCGTCCGCTGATCACCACCTACCTCGAAGAACTGGGCAATGGCGTGCCGGAGAAGAACCACGTCGTCATCTTCCAGCAGCTGATCGACGCGCATGGCTGCAACCAGTGGCAGAGCTTGTCCGAGGAGCACTTCGTGCAGGGCCTGATCCAGTTGGCGCTGGCCTACAACGCCGAGCAGTTCCTGCCCGAGCTGATCGGCTACAACCTCGGCTACGAGCAACTGCCGCTGCACCTGCTGATCACCAGCTATGAACTAAACGAACTGGGCATCGACCCGTACTATTTCACGCTGCACGTGACGGTCGACAACGCCGACAGCGGCCATGCCCGCAAGGCGTGGGAAGCGCTGACCAAGCTGACGCCGCAGGTCGGCGACGCCGACGTCTTCATGCGCCGCGTCGAAGCCGGCTACCGCCTGAACGACCTTGGCGCCAGCACGCAGACGGTGATCGATTCGTTCGACCTGCATGCCGAGCTGGTCGGCATCCTGCGCAGCAAGAGCACGGTCGGCAAGAACATGCATTCGGACTACTGCAAGGTCGGCGGGCGCATGATCAACGACTGGCTGGCCGACCCCGAGCAGGTTCCGGCGTTGCTGGTGGCGCTGGAAAAACAGGGCTGGTTCACGCGCGGTGAAGCGCCCGAGGACAGCCGCTTCTGGGGTCTGCTGCACGGCGACCATGCGCAGATGTTCGGCGTGTTCAGCGCCTACGAAGAGCAGGTGCTGCACGACTGGATGTCGACGCCGGCGCAGCCGCTGGCCACGGCGCCGGTGGCGCGCGTCGCCACGCACCGCGCCTTGCAGCGCGCAGCCGGCAGCCTGACCGATGCGCCGCCGCGCCGGATTCGCGAAAGCGCCGAGCGCGGCCTGATCCGCCACCGCTTCCCGGACGACGAGCACGCATGGGAAGCGATCGCCTGCGAGCTGCGCCTGCTCGAAGCCAGGCTGGCCGCCTCCGACAGCAAGGAAGAAGCGATCGCCATGCTGACGGCGCTGATGTCGCCGGCCAGCCATCACACCTCCGCCGGCCTGATGGCAACGCGCATCTTTTCGAAGTTGTTCGCTTAGCCGAGGTGTGAGGTCTGATCCGTTTTGTCAGGGTCAGACCCCGGTTTTGGAATTTTCTTGTTGTCAGGGTCAGACCCCGGGTCAGACCCCGGTTTTGGAATTTTCTCGTGCGACACCAGGCAAAGCCAAGACCTATTTCAACCGTGCGCGCTAGCAAGGGGAATCGACTGCTTGAGGTATATTGGATGCAGGTTCCCGCGCGACCCTTGCTGCTGGAATCGCCCCCCTGCAACGCGAAGGTGCGATCATGCCAGACAGCCAACTGCCGCCCGAAATTCCATTCCGTACGCTGCTGTACCGCTTCATGTTCTTCGAATGGATGTTCGCCGACATCAGCGCGGCGCGCAACCTGTTCGAGCGCCATGCCGCCTGGCAGCACAACCGGCGCATGTGCCGCTATTTGCCGGTGTACCTGCGGCGCTGGTCGGTGCTGACGGCCGGCGGCTTCGGCCTGGGCCTGCTGTGCGAGCGCGCCTACCAAGCCAACCTGGCGTCGGCCTGGTTCTTCACCTCGTCGTGCGTGACCCTGACCGGGATGGTGGTTATTTCCGTGGCGTGGGTGTTTCTGGCGAACTCGAGAATGTCCTGACCGTTTTATGGTTCCGGGCTGTACGGGCGCACTTCAATCGGCTGGCCGTCCTGGCCGAACTTGAGCGCAACCGATACGGCGTGGATGCCGATCGTGCCGAGGGCGTCGCAGATGTCGTCGACCTCGGTTTGCAGATCGGCGGCCATGTCGAACGGCATCTCGGGCGACGCCAGCGGCTCGCCGGCGCCGTCGCGGTACAGGTTCACCCGCAGCACCATCTCGTCGTCGACGTCGGCCGGCGCCACCACGGCGCTCACCTCGGCCGCGTCCAGCTTGTGCTCATCGAGCGCGCCGGTGATGTCGGACATCATGGCCAGCATCGCCAGCTCCGCCATGGCGTCTTCCTTGGCGCCGTAGAACAGGTCCTGGTACAGGAAGTTGATCGACAGCGCGGCCGGGTCGGTGGCCAGGCACCCTTGCAGCAGCGGCGCCGCTTCCAGCGTCCACTGGCGGTAGCGCTCGAGGCGCGCGGCGTAAAAGGCGTCGGCGCCCTCCTCGTCCGCCGGCGCCTGGTAGAACGCATCGTCCTCGCGGGTGCGCGCAAAGCCGAGCAGGAAGCGCAGTTCCATCGCGTCGTCGTCCGGCGCGAAAGTGCCGCCGGACCAGCCGCTGGTGCTGGCCGCCAGCGCCGGCGTCTCGACCATTTTCTTTTCGCTCATGGTGGCGGCCACCTCGCGCAGCATGTCGCCAAGCTGGCTGAAGCTGATGCCGTCGATCTCGCCAAGGTCGTAGGCGTGGCTGATCAGCACCACGGTGGCGTCCGCACTTTCGAGGCCGGCCTGCTGGATACTGGCGCGCAGCAGCTCGAAGGCCGCCACGTCCTGGAAGGTCTGCTCCAGCTTCAGGCCGCCGCGGCTGTGCACGAACATCGGCACCAGGAAGGCATTGATTTCCTCCGCCGGCTTGCCGTCGCGCCGGATCACCATCGTCGCGCTGGCTTCCTCGATGTGCGCGCGCAGGTGCTGGAAGGCGGCCAGGTCGGCGTACTTGGCGCGCTCGATGGCGCCGTACAGCACCTCGTCCTTCTTCTTGCGCAGCGCGTTGCGTACCAGGTGCGCCAGTTCCGATTCCTTCTGGCGCAGGTCGACGGCATCGTCGCCCTCTTCGGGCTCGACGATATCGAGCGCCAGGTCGGCCAGCGCCTGCGCCAGGACGTCCTCGTCTTCTTCAGGCGCGGCGGCGGATTTGCGGGGAACGGGCGGCTTATTCTTGGACATGGGCTTTTCTGGTGAAATCATTAACGGACCAATGGTACCAAATTAGCCGTTGCGGACAGCGTAATTGTCGCTTTCATATCCGTCAGTCAACAATTGTTAAATATGTTCAGTCACATCTCGTTACAATTTATTCACTATGTTAGAAAGCCAACATAGAATTACTGTCGAGCGTGCTTAACTGTTGTCTGAATTATCCCATTCATCCACAGAGACCAGGATCATGACAATACTAAAACGCAAAAACGTCTGGCTGACCGCCACCATTTCCGGATTGATCCTGGCAGGCGCCTTCGCGCCCGCGCAGGCCTCGAGCCACCGCGAAGCGCCCTTCCTGACAAAGGCGCCGAAAGTCGACGGCACCGATTTCTACATGTTCCGCAGCTACGCCACCGGCCGCGAAGGTTTCGTGACCATGATCGCCAACTTCTCGCCATTCCAGGATCCGCAGGGCGGCCCGAACTTCCACCAGTTCGACGAAAACGCGCTGTACGAGATCCACGTCGACAACAACGGCGACGCCAAGGAAGACATCACCTTCCAGATGCGCTTCAAGAACAGCTCGAAAGGCACTGCGCTGACCATCGGCGGCAAGCAGATCAAGATCCCGCTGATTAATTCGAACACCATTTCCGGCGTCAATCCGGCCTCGCTGAACGTGCGCGAAACCTACACCGTCGACATGGTCAAGGGCGACCGCCGCTCCGGCACCCGCACCCGCCTGGCCGCGGTGACGGGCGGCGCCACAGAATTCGACAAGCCGGTCGACAACATCGGCGACAAGGTCTTTGGCGGAGCCACCGGCTACGAAACCTATGCCAACCTACACACCTACGACCTCAACATGGGCACCTGCGGCAACGCCCGCGTGTTCGTCGGCCAGCGCAAGGAGCCGTTCTACATCGCTGTCGGCAAGATCTTCGACCTGTTCAACCTGAACCCGCTCGGACCTGAAGTCGGCGGCAACAAGAACGACCTCGAGGGCAAGAACGTCAGCTCGATCGCCATGGAAGTGCCAATCGCCTGCCTGACCAACGGCACCGAGCCGGTGATCGGCGCCTACGCCACCGCCAGCCTGCGCCAGGGCCGCCTGCTCAATCCGGCGCCTAAATCGGGCATCAACAACGCCACCAAGGAAGGCGGCGCCTGGACCCAGGTATCGCGCGTCGGCATGCCGCTGGTGAACGAAGTGGTTATTGGCCTGGACGACAAGGACCGTTTCAATTCGTCCAAGCCGAAGGATGACGCCCAGTTCATCGACTACGTCACCAATCCGGTGCTGCCGGCTGTCGTGCAGACGCTGTTCCCGAGCGCGCCGGCGCCGACCAACTTCCCGCGCACCGACCTGGTCACCGTGTTCCTGAAAGGTATCGAGGGCGTCAACCAGCCTAAGGGCGTGGTCGCTTCCGAGATGCTGCGCCTGAACACGACGATCGCGCCACGTCCGGCCGCCACGCAAAATGCGCTCGGCGTCGCCGCCGGCGACAATGCGGGCTTCCCGAACGGCCGCCGTCCAGCCGACGACGTCACCGACCTGTCGCTGCGCGTTGCCATGGGCGCGCTGTGCGTGCTGACCGGCGCCACCGACACGCTCAAAGTCGGCTGCAAGCCGTCCGATGCACCGGCCGGCGGCGCGCCGCTCACCGATGGCGTGCGCAAGACTGCCGCGGACTTCAAGGCCGTCTTCCCTTACCTGAATACCCCGTTGCCGGGTAATCAGTAACCCTGGTCGAGGAGAAAATCATGACGCTATTTACATCCCCCGGCCGCAAACGCGCGGTGATCGCCGCGCTGATGCTCGTCGCAGCGGCCAGCCTGGCCGGTTGCGGCAGCGACGGCGACGACAACGGCGCGCCCGGTGCGCCGGCGCCGACTCCGGCACCGACACCGGCACCGGCAGTCGACGCATTCTTTGCTGCCGTCGTTGCAGTGATCGGTGTCGCTTCTCCGGAGGACGCGGAGCCAAATGCTGCGGTAGAATCGGTCGTTGCTACATTGCCGGAAAACACAGAGCCTGAGTCAGTCTCGTAACCGCCGCGCACCCGGCTGGAACCCCGTTGCTTGAGCGGGGTTCCAGCTTTTTTTACAAGGGCCCAATGAACGTCCGCATTTTTGTATCCCTCCTCACCCTCGCCGGCGCCTGCGCCGCAGCCCCGTATATTCCGGCCGACGGCAACAAGGTCGTCGAACGCCTGCCCTCGCGCGCCAGCCCCGTCCAACGCGAGCTGCTCGCCTTGCGCGCCGAGCTGACGCGCAATCCCAACGACCTGGCGCGCGCCACCACCCTCGCCCGCCGCTACATCGAGCAGGGCCGCATCGAAGGCGACCCCCGCTACCTCGGGTATGCGCAGGCGGCGCTGGCGCCGTGGTGGCAGCAGCCGCAGGCGCCGGACCAGGTGCTGGTGCTGCGCGCCACCCTGCGCCAGAGCACCCACCAGTTCGCGGGGGCGCTGGCCGACCTCGACACCGTGCTGCAGCGCGACAGCGGCAACGCCCAGGCGTGGCTGACGCGCGCCACCGTGCAAAGCGTCACCGGCGACTACGCCGCCGCCAGGGCCAGCTGCATGCGCCTGCACTCGCGCGCGCCGGCGCTGGTGGTGCAGACCTGCCTGTCCGGTGTCGGCAGCGTCAACGGCGACGCCGCGGCCAGCGCCGCCGCGCTGAAGGCGGCGCTCGCCCGCCATCCGGATGTGGATGCCGAAATGCGCGTCTGGGTGCAGACGCTGCTGGCCGAAATGGAAGCGCGCCTGGGCAACGATGCCGCCGCCGACGCCTTGTTCCGCCAGGCGCTTGGCGCCGCGGAGCCGGACAGCTACCTGCTGGCCGCCTACAGCGATTTCCTGCTCGACCGCGGCCGCGCGCCGGAGGTGGCCAAGCTGTTGAAGGACAAGGGCCGCATCGACGCGCTGCTGCTGCGCTACGCGATAGCACTGAAGGCGATGGGCTCCGCCGACGCGCCGGCGCAGGCCGCGGCGCTGCGAGCCCGCTTCGACGCCGCCGTGCTGCGCGGCGACACTGTGCACCAGCGCGAGCAGGCGCGTTTCGAACTGGCGCTGCGCAACGATGCGCAGGCGGCGGTGCGGCTGGCAAAGCTCAATTGGGCGGTGCAGAAGGAGCCGGCCGACCTGCGCATCCTGGTCGAGGCGGCAGCCGCCAGCGGCGACCGCGCGGCCGCGCAGGCGGCGCTGGACTGGATCGCCAGGACCAAACTGGAAGACCGCACCATCGCCGCGCCGCTGGCGAAGCTGAAGGCGAAGTCATGATGCGGCGCTGGCTGGCCGCCGTCCTGGCGGTGGCGATGGCGCTGTGCGCGCTGCCGGCGCTGGCGCACAAGCCGAGCGACAGCTACCTGGCGCTGAAGGTCACCGGCAAGCAGGTCGACGGCCAGTGGGACATCGCGCTGCGCGACCTCGACATGGCGATCGGGCTCGATGCCGACGGCAATGGCGAGCTGACCTGGGACGAGGTGCGCGCCAAGCATCCGGACATCGCCGCGTACGCGCTGTCGCGGTTGACGATCAGTGCGGCCGGCGGCGCCTGCCCGCTGACCGTCACCCAGCATCTGCTCGACGACCACAGCGATGGCGCCTACGCGGTGCTGCGCCTGCGCGCGGTGTGCGGCGCCGAAGTGGCCGCGCTCGACGTCGACTACAAGCTGCTGTTCGACATCGACCCGCAGCACAAGGGGCTGCTGCGCCTCGACCATGGTGCGCTGACGTCGACCGCGATCTTCGCGCCCGACAGCGCACGCCAGTCGCTGCGGGTAGCCGAGCCGTCGCGCTGGCGCCAATTCGCCGACTACGTCAGGCACGGCGTGTGGCACATCTGGATCGGCTTCGACCACATCCTGTTCCTGCTGGCGCTGCTGCTGCCGGCGGTACTGGTGCGCAAGGGCAGCTTCTGGGATGGCGGCGCCGCGCTGCGCCCGGCCACGATCGACGTCCTCAAGATCGTCACCGCGTTCACGCTGGCGCATTCGATCACCTTGACGCTGGCCGCGTTGGGAGTGCTGTCGATACCGTCGCGGGTTGTCGAGTCGCTGATCGCCGCATCGGTGGCGCTGGCGGCGGCCAACAACATCTGGCCGCTGTTTCGTGGCCAGCGCGCCGCCGCCGCCTTCGGCTTCGGCCTGCTGCACGGCTTCGGCTTTGCCAGCGTGCTGCTCGACCTTGGCCTGCCGTCTTCGTCGCTGCTGCTGTCTCTGGTCGGCTTCAATGTCGGCGTCGAACTCGGGCAGGTCGCCATCGTTGCCGTCTTCCTGCCGCTGGCCTACCTGGCGCGCAACACGGCGTTCTACCGCAAGGCGGTGCTGGTGGGCGGCTCTGCGCTCATCCTGCTCATCTCCCTGGTGTGGCTGGCCGAACGCGTGCTCGACCTGAAGCTCATTGCGTGACGGCCGGGCGCGCCCTGCTAGCGGCGTTCTTCATCGCCGCCGGCGTGATGCACTTCGTGCTGCCGGACGCCTACGCGGGCGTCATGCCGGCGTGGCTCGGCTGGCACGCGGAGCTGGTCGCCATCAGCGGCGCGTGCGAAATCGCCGGCGGCATCGGCCTGCTGGTGCCGCGGTTGCGGCGCGCCGCCGGCTGGGGCCTGATCCTGCTGTCGCTGGCAGTGCTGCCTGCCAACGTGCAGATGCTGCTCGACGGCGTCGGCGACGGCCGTCCGGCATGGCAGATCGCGCTGCTGATTGTGCGGTTGCCGCTGCAGGCAGCGCTGATCTGGTGGATCTGGCGCGTGTCCATTAGCAACACTGGTGTCAGGTCTGACATTCGGACATTTTGAGGCCGACTCTTCCCGCTAACATTCCCGGTTATTAAATAATCGGCCGACCAGTCTGATTGCTTGGCGAGAAAATGTCCGAATGTCAGACCTGACACCGGCTTGTTGCCTTGGCGTCGACGATGCGCGCGAGCAGCGTCAGGAGGTGCGCCGGCTCGGCCGGCTTGGCCACATGCTCGTCGAAGCCGGCGGCGCGGGCGTTTTCCTTGTCCTGCGGCTGGCCGTAGCCGGTCAGGGCGATCAGCGGAGTGTGCTCGAAGCCGGGCATCGCGCGCAGCCGCCGCGCCAGTTCGTAGCCGGCCATGTCGGGCAGGCCGATGTCGAGGATGAAGGCGTCGGGACGCTCGAACGCCGCCCATTCGAGCGCACCGGCAGCATCATAATAGGTGCTGACGTGATGCCCGCCGGCCGCCTGCAGAAACAGCGACAGGCTGATGGCGCCATCGACATTGTCGTCGACGACCATCACCCGTAGCGGCGCGCGCAGCGCGGGCGCATCACCCGCGGTGTCGGCAGGCGCCGCTGGCGCCGTTGGCGCCGGCGCCACGATGCGCGGCAGCGTCACGCAGAAGCAGCTGCCCTCGCCCGGGCCGGCGCTGATCGCCTCAACCTGGCCGCCGTGCAGCTGCACCAGGCTCTTGACCAGCGCCAGCCCAAGCCCCAGCCCGCCCTGCGAGCGGTCGGGCGCGCGCTCGCCCTGCGAGAACAGGTCGAAAATGTGCGGCAGCAGCGCCGGCGCGATGCCTTCGCCGCTGTCGCGCACCGTCACTTCGACGTCGTCGGCGCGTACCTGCATCGCCAGCAGGATCTGGCCGTGCGGCTCGGTATATTTGGCGGCGTTGCCAAGCAGGTTGGCGAATACCTGGATCAGCCGCGTCGAGTCGCCCTGCAGCAGCACCGGCCCGTCCGCCAGCCGGATCGACAGCTGGTGCTGGCGGCTGTCGACCAGCGCGCGGGTCTGTTCGACGGCGCGCTCGAGCACCGCGTTCAGGTCGATCTGCTCGAGCTTGAGCGAGACCAGCCCGCGCGTCACGCGCGAGACGTCGAGCATGTCGCCGAGCAGCCGGTTCATGTGGTCGACCTGGCGCGCGATGACGTCGCTGGCGTAGCGCACGCGCCGCTCGTCGACCGCCGGCAGCTTGAGCAGCTGGGCGGCAGTGCTGATCGGCGCCAGCGGGTTGCGCAGTTCGTGCCCGAGCATCGCCAGGAACTGGTCCTTGGCGCTGTTCTGCTGCTCGGCGAGCTGGCGCGCCCGCTGCTCGCGCTCGAGCAGCGCCTGGCGTTCCAGCTCGGCGGTCTTGCGGTAGGACTGGGCATGCACCAGCCGGCGCCCGGCCGCATGCAGCGCCGCGTGCAGCTCGCTGACTTCGACCACGCGCGACTGCCGCGGCGGCGGCGGCACGCCGTCGCCCAGCGCACTGGCGGCATCGACGGCGCGCCGGATCGAGCGCACATGCTGGCGCCCGAACAGCGCGGCGAGCGCGCCGGCGCACACCACCGCGGCGAGCAGGCCGAGCGCGGCGATCAGCGCGGCGTGGCGCGCCGAGCGCTCGATCAGTTCGACCGGCGCCGCCACCGCCACCATCCAGCCCGACAGCGACGAATGGGTAAACACGTCGAAGGACTCGACATTTTCGAGCGTGTCGTGGCGGATCTGGCCGGAATGAACGCGGCGCCCGGCAGCCACCAGTTCGGGACGCGCCTGCTGGCCGACCTTTTCGGCGGCGTTGAGGTTGCGCGCGATGAAGCGGCCCTTGTCGTCGACGATCGCCACCAGCCAGCCGGGCGGCGCGTTGGCCTCGGCGATCAGCTGGTTGAAGTGGTCGGTGCTGAAGGCGGTGCTGACGACATAGCGCCGCCCTTCGTCGAGCGGCACCGGCACGTTGACGCTGACGATCAGCCGTTTGCTGGCGGCGCCGTCGAGCAGGCCGGACACCGCCGTCTTGCGTGTCTCCATGACGCCGCGCACGATCGCCGGGTGGAACCGGGTCGGCAAGGCGCTGCCGAACGGCAGGTAGGTGTTCGCCAGCACGTCGCCTTCGGCATCCTGCAGGAAGGTCCAGCCGGTCGCACCGCGGCCGGCCGTCTTGGCCTGCCGGTAGAACGCGGCCATGTCGCCCTGCGCCAGCGCCGGCGACGCCGCCAGCACCTTCAGCGCCGCTTCGGCGCTATACAGCTCGCGGTCGACCAGCAGCGCGACGCTGCGCGCGGTCTCGTTCAGGCCGCGCAGCGCGGCCGCCTTCTCGGCGTTTTGCAGCATGTTCAGCGCGAGGCCGGAAAACACGATCACCGGGATCAGAATTCCAGCTGCCATCAGGAACAGGTAGGCGCGAATGTGCATGGATGAAGGGCGCCGGAAACGCTTGCGTTCGTGGGAATGGCCGAGGATGCCAATTCTAGCAGTCTTGCAGCCAGGAACGCCAGCGCGCGCGGGCGAGGCTATACTGTCGGGCATCTATTCTGCACGGGAGAACGACAGTGTCACTGGAAACCTTCTTCAAGCTCAAGGAGAGCGGCACTGACGTGCGCACCGAACTGGTGGCCGGCCTGACCACCTTCCTGACGATGGCCTACATCATCTTCGTCAACCCGACCATCCTCGGCGAAGCGGGCATGCCGAAGGAGGCGGTGTTCGTCGCCACCTGCGTGGCCGCCGCGCTCGGCACGCTGATCATGGGCCTGTACGCCAACTACCCGATCGGCATGGCGCCCGGCATGGGCCTGAACGCCTACTTCGCCTACGCCGTCGTGCTGGGGATGGGGGTGCCGTGGCAGACGGCGCTGGGCGCGGTGTTCCTGTCGGGCTGCCTGTTCGTGCTGGTGAGCGTGCTGGGCCTGCGCGAGATGATCGTCAACGGCATCCCGCCGTCGCTGCGCACCGCCATCACGGTCGGCATCGGCATGTTCCTGGCGCTGATCGCGCTCAAGAGCGCCGGCCTGGTGGTCGCCCACCCGGCCACGATGGTCACCGCTGGCGACCTGCACAAGGCGCCGGCGCTGATGGCGATTGTCGGCTTCCTGCTGATCGTCACACTGGACCGCCTGAAGGTCAAGGGCGCGATCCTGATCGGCATCATCGCCGTCACCGTGCTCAGCTTCTTTTTCGGCGATAACAAGTTCCAGGGACTGCTGTCGGCGCCGCCGTCGCTCGCCCCGACCCTGCTGCAGCTGGACGTGCCGGGCGCGCTGTCGATGGGGGTGCTGAACGTGGTGCTGGTGTTCTTTCTGGTCGAGCTGTTCGACGCCACCGGCACCCTGATGGGCGTGGCCAACCGCGCCGGTCTGCTGGTCGAGGGCAAGATGAAGCGCCTGAACAAGGCGCTGCTGGCCGACAGCGTGGCGATCGTCGCCGGCTCGGCGCTGGGCACCTCGAGCACCACCGCCTACATCGAGAGCGCGGCCGGGGTGCAGGCCGGCGGGCGCACCGGCCTGACCGCGGTGACGGTGGCGGTGCTGTTCCTGGCGTGCCTGTTCATCGCCCCGCTGGCCGGCGTGGTGCCGGCGTACGCCACCGCGCCGGCGCTGCTGTTCGTCGCCTGCCTGATGCTGCGCGAACTGGGCGAGATCGACTGGACCGACACCACCGAGAGCGTGCCGGCGGCGATCACCGCGCTGGTGATCCCGTTCACCTACTCGATCGCCGAGGGCATCGCCTTCGGCTTCATCACCTACGCGGTGCTGAAACTGACCACCGGCCGCGCGCGCGAAGTCAAGCCGATCGTGTGGATCATCGCGGCGGTGTTCATCTTCCGCTTCGCCTACCTCTAGGTGCGGGACGCCGGCGCGCCGGCGATCGCCACCAGGATGCTGCACGGCGCGCGCTCGAGCAGCAGGGCGTCGTCCGCCTCGCCCCACCAGCGCGCCAGCCGGCTGCGGTGGTGGTGGCCGAGCACGATCAGGTCGCTGCCGAGCGCCCGCGCGCAGGTGGCGATGTGGCTGGCCGGGTCGCCGAACACCAGCTGGCCCTGGGCGTCGATGTTGCGCGCCTTGAGCCATTCGACGCCTTCGCGCAGGATCCGCATCGCCCCCTGCTGGTCGTCATACAGCAGCGCGGCGCCTGGCGACTCGACGGCCAGGTCGGCGCCGCTGCTGCGCAGGATCGCCAGCAGGTGGGTGCGGGCATGCATGGCCAGCGCCACTTCCGCCCCTTCGGTCAGCGCGTTGCGCCCTTCTTCGCTGCCGTCGTAGCACATCAATATGTTGCGGTACATGATCATAATCCTCAACTACTGTACATCCGCACATGGGTATTTATACGACAAAATGTAAAATGGTTGCTATTAAAACACTTAGTCACCCGATCATATTAACCATGCCGCACAAGGACCGCCAACAACGCAAATCGTACGGAATGCGCCGCATGGGCGCGGCAATCGGCCGCGCCATGCAGGCGGAGTCGAGCGAAGAGCAGGCGCGCGGCATCCGCTGGGCGGCCGCATGGGGCCTGTTGTGCGGCATCCGCTCGCCGGGCGTGCGCCTGCGCCGGCCCGAACTGGTCGAACAGACCTAGGGCCGCTTGCCGTAATGCTGCGCCAGCAGCGCGCACACCATCAGCTGGATCTGGTGGAACACCATCAGCGGCACGATCAGCACGCCCAGCGACGAGGTGGCAAACAGCACCTTCGCCATCGGCACGCCGCTCGCCATGCTTTTCTTTGACCCGCAAAACACGATCGCGATCTGGTCTTCCTTCGAAAAACCGAGGCGGCGGCTGACCAAGATCGTCGCGCCCATCGCCAGCGCCAGCAGCACGCAGCTGACCACGCACAGGTTGAACAGCGTCGCCGGCGTCAGTTTCTGCCACAGCCCCTGGGCGACCGCTTCGCTGAAGGCGGCGTACACCACCAGCAGGATCGAGCTCTGGTCGACATACCTGAGCATGCCCTTGTGGCGGTCCACCCACGGGCCGATCCAGCGCCGCGCGAACTGGCCGGCGACGAACGGCAGCAGCAGCAACCGGGCGAACGAGACGATGGCGTCGAGCGACGACACCTGGCCGGCGGCGCCGTGCATCAGCAGCGCGCCGACCAACACCGGGGTCAGGAAGATGCCGATGAAATTCGAGGCCGACGCCGCGCAGACGGCGGCGGCGACGTTGCCGCGCGCCAGCGCGGTGAAGGCGATCGACGACTGCAGCGTCGACGGCAGCGCGCACAGGAACAGGATGCCGAGGTAGAGTTCAGGCGTCAGCAAGGTCAGCGCGAGCGGCTTGAGCAGCAGGCCGAGCAGCGGGAACATGACGAAGGTGCAGGCCAGCACCAGCAGGTGCAGGCGCCAGTGGCCGAAGCCGGCGCGCACCGCCGCGCCCGACAGCTTGGCGCCGTGCAGGAAGAACAGCGCGCCGATCGCCCCCGTGGTGACGTCGCCGAGCACGCGCGCGCCGGCGCCGCTGGCCGGCCAGAACGTGGCGGCAACCATGGCGAGCAGCAAGGCGCTGGTGAAGAAGTCGGGAGTCAGGCGGCGCAGCAGGGAAACGGTGGAGGACATCGAGCGGGTTTTTTCGAAAACGGGACGGTGCAGGGCTGGGCCGTCCGACGCCAGCCGATCATTCTACCGGCAACGCCCTCGCCGCGTTGGCCGGCCGCGCCGCTCAGCGCGAAGCGGGATGCTGCAGGCAGGCGCGTGCGGAGTCGGCGTCGAGCTGGCCGAAAGGGATGTCCACCAGCGCGGCCACGGCCGCCTCGAGCTGTTCGCAGACGCGGGCGAACACGGCGCGCACGTCGGCGTCGCTGCCCTGGACCGTGCCGGGCGACGGCAAGTTCCAGAATGCTTCGACGGGGTCGCCCGGCCAGGCCGGCTGGCGCTCGCCGAGCACCTTGCCGCAGACGCCGATCAGCAGGTGCAGGCGCGGCGCGCCGGCGCCGCTGTAGGCGGCCCACGACTTGCTGGCCAGGCGATCGATCGGATAGCCGCGCAGCCGCAGCTGCTCGAGCGCCAGCGGGTTGACCCGGCCGGTAGGATGGCTGCCGGCGCTGTAGGCGCAAAAGCGGGCGCCGCCCTGATGCCTGAGAATGGCTTCCGCCATGATGCTGCGGGTGGAATTGCCGGAAGACAGAAATAAAACGTTGATGCAATGCTCGTTCACGCGGTGGGTCCTGACGCTCTTTGTGGACACCCGGGGTCGCGGGGTGGGTTGCCTGATGTAGCTTGATGACAACGCCCCGGATTGTACTGCGGTCGCGTTAGCTCGACCGTAGGATGGGTCAGCGCGAATGCGTAGGCGGGTTCCTACGCATTCGCCGACGCTCAGGCCTGCGCGGCCTGGTCGAGCGCGCTGCGCACTTCGGCGCGGTCGGCCGGGCGCACCACGCGCGCCAGCTCGGCGCCGTCCTTGAGGATCACCAGCGTCGGCCACAGCTTGACCTTGAACGAGCGGCCCAGCTTGCGGCCGCTGCCGTCTTCGACCTTGATGTGGCGAACCGCCGGCTGATCGGCCAGCGCCGCGGCGATGGCCGGCGCCGCCGCCTTGCAGTAGCCGCACCAGTCGGTGCCGAATTCCAGCGCGACGATACCCGGCAGCGCGTCGATGGCATCGCGCTCGGGCTGATTGGGGTCGTACGGTGTGCTCATGGGCGCATCCTCGGAAATGGCTAAATGACAAGCCTACCCGAAATCCGCTTTTTGCGGCGAACCGCTGGCCGTCAGCGGCTATTGCGCTGCACCTTGTAGGCCACCGCCAGCAGGCGCGAGCTGAGCTTGAGGTTGTTCTTCTCCACCGCGTCGAGCGACACGTCGAAGCGCACCCGCCCGTCGACCAGGCGGAAATTGATGACGCTGTCGTGGCGCAGGTTGCGCCCGGTCTCGGTCACCGTCAGCACCGGCGCCTGGCGCACGGCCGCCAGCGCCCGGTCGATGTCGCCGACATCGTCGTTGCCGACAAACAGCATGTGCACCTTGCCGGGGGCGTCGCCGGCGCGCAGCTTGCGCACCGCCACCGCACGGCCGTTCATGTTGCGGCCGGCCGATATCCTGGCCAGCTCGTCGGCGACATCGTCGGCGCCGAGGATGGCGATCACCAGCGGCTCGCCGACGCCAGGCGCGGCCTGTTCCGGGTAGTCGACGTAGCCGAGGAACTTGTACAGGAACGCCGCCTTGACGTTGCGTTCCAGATGCGTTTCCTGCGACCCCGACTGGGCGCCGACGGCAGTGAGGCAGACGAAGGCCAGCAGCACGCAGCTGAGCGCGATCGCCAGCAGCGCCGGCAAGCGGCCGGCGCGGCCGGCGCCATCCTGCGTTCGCTCCGCACCGGCACCCCAGTGCAGGCCATCCGAGATCATGATCGTCATATCGTCAGAAGCGCTGGGAGAGTTTCAACATCACGCTGCGTTCGAACACGCTGCGACCGGGGGCGGCGCCGAATTCGGCATGCGATTTGTGCAGCAGGTTCTGGCCGATCAGGCTGATCTCGGTATCGGGCCGCGCTGCCCATATCCACCGCACGTCCATTTCATAATAGGCGGGGACCGCCGGTCTGGGCAAGCTGCCCATATAGCGCAGCGTGGCGTCGACCTGCATCGAATCGCTGATGTCTTTCGAGGCGCGCAGCATCCAGCGGCGGTCGGGGTCGTTGGTCGACAGCCCGGTGCTGCCGGACGAATCCTTGCTGCCCGTCGACAGTCCGGTGCGGACCTTCTGGTGCACCATTCCGGCCGAAAGGTGCAGGCTGTCGGACGGGTGCCAGCGGCCCCACATCTCGACGCCGCGCACGGTGCCTTCGCCGAAATTGCGGAACGCCAGGCCGCCGGCCGGCGACGGCTCGAGCGTGCGCAGGCGGTCGTATTCGCTGTAGTAGCCGGTGATGGAATACGAAAACTGCGGCGAGGGCTGGGCGCGGTAGCCGATCTCCAGCACGTTCGCCGTTTCGGAAATGAAATCGGGGCCGCCGCCGATGGTGTAGCGCGGCACGCCGTTGACGAGCGGCGGCGCCGACGGCGAATACAGGTCGTGGTCGATGCGCGACGGCGCCCGCACCGTGTGCGACAGGCTGCTCCACAGCAGGCTGTCGCTGGTCAGCGACCAGCCGAGGCGCAGGTTGGGCAGGTACTCGGCGCCGGTGTAGTTGTTGTGCTCGACCTTGAGGCCGGCGGTCAGGCGCAGCGCGTCCGTCAGCGCGATCTCGTTCTGCACGAAGACGTTGCCGGTGTGCAGATTCAGTTCCGCTGGCAGGAAAGCGAAGCCGGCGCCGTTGACGATGCGGTCCTTGGCGAAGCGATAGCCGGCGCCGGCCGACAGGCGGTGGCGCCCGCCGACGTGCACGTTGTACTGCGCCTGCAGGTCGATGGTGTCGAGGTATTCGACGAACGCGTTCGGCTGATTGCGCTCGGTATGGTCGAGCAAGACCTGCACGCGGTAATCGCTGTTGGCGGCGTGGTGGCCGGTGATGCTGGCGTTCAGGTTGGCGCCGCCGATGCGGATATCGCGCGTGCCGGCCTGCGCCAGCGAGCCCTGGTAGGCGTCGCCGGACACGGTGGCCTTGCCGGACGCAAGGTCGAGGTCAGCGCGGAAACCGGCCTGTTGGCGGTCGAAGCCGGTGCGCATGCGGGCGCCGCTTTCGGTGACAGAATCGTCGGCCTTGTAGTATTTGGCGTACAGCCGGTAGCTGAGCTCCGGCGTCGGCGCCGCGCCGAAGCGGGCGGTGCCGACGCGCTCGTCCTGGCCGGCAGTCACCGACACGCGCCCGCCGACGGTATCGCGCGCCGATTTGGTGATCACGTTGATGACGCCGTTGACGGCGTTCGCGCCCCAGATGGTCGAGCCCGGGCCGCTGATGACTTCGATGCGCTCGATGTCGTTCATGACGACGTCCTGCGCATCCCAGAACACGCCGGAGAACAGCGGGCTGTAGACGCTGCGGCCGTCGATCAGCACCAGCAGCTTGTTTTCGAACGGGCTGTTGAAGCCGCGCGCGGTGATTGCATAGTTGCGGGCGTCGACGCGGGCGACCTGCAGGTTCGGCGCCAGGCGCAGCGCCTCCGGCAGGGTGCGCGCGCCGCTGCGGCGAATTTCGCTGGCGCTGATGGTGGTGATCGACGCGGCGGCGTGCGCCAGCCGTTCCTCCTGGCGCGACACCGACGTCACCACCACGTTGCTCAGCTGCTCGAGCGACAGGTCCGACAGCTCGCTCGAATCCGGCGCCGCCAGCGCGCCCGACACGGCCAAGGCACAGGCCGACATCACGAACATGTTTTTATACTGGCGCATCGTTCATCCGCAATCTAAGGTGTGGGTCAGCTGCCGGGACCGTTGCCGAGCATCGGCGCGGCCTACCAGCAGTAGCAATCGCGGAATTATAAAACGGAGTCGTTACTCAGAAGCAAAAAAACCGTAATCGTGCGCGACATGGCAAATACGTGTCTTGTACGACGTGTACCAGTTGTCGCGCCCCAGTTTCTGTGCTACCAGATGGGCCGCATCCTGCTTCCACGCCTTGATCGCTTCCAGGCTGTCCCAGTACGAGACGGTGATGCCGATCTCCTCGCGCGCCGACTCGACGCCGAGGAAGCCCGGCTGCGTGGCGGCGCTGGCCGCCATGGCCTCGGCCATGGCGCCGTAGCCGTCCTCGTTGGCGCTGCGGATGGAAGTAAAGATCACCGCGTAGTACGGCGCGGCAGGCGTATCTGCGATTGGCATCGGAAACTCCGCTGGAACATGGATCGCCATTCTGCCTGCAGGTGTCAGGTCTGACAATCGGACATTTGGGGTCGACAAGAAATTACTTTACCGATTATATAAGCAGTGATATTATTTGCTCGACTGTTCAACAACCAGGAAGCCTTCCATGTCGACACTGCCGCTGCCTCATGCTCCCTCTTCTTCCCGCAGCGCCCGCCTGCTGACCCAGCCGTTGGTCCGCCTGCTGATCGGCGCGCTTGCGGTGGCGGTGCCGGTCATCCTGACGATGGTGCTGGCCCAGCAGATCCCGGACAAATCGCTGCGCCAGCTATGGCCCTCGTTGCTCGCAGCGGCGCTGTGCGTCACCGGCTACGCCTGGTATGTGCGCAAGGTCGAGCGGCGCGCCGTCGACGAATTGTCCGCTGCCGGCGCCGGGCGCGAACTCGGCATCGGCGTGGCCACCGGTGCCGGCCTGTCGCTGCTGGTGCTCGGCGCACTCTACGCCGCCGGCTCCTTCGAGATTACCGGCCAGGCGCCGCTGGCGGTCGTGCTGAAGCCCTTGACCGCCATGGTGATGGTCGCCTTGTTCGAAGAGCTGCTGTTTCGCGGGGTACTGTTCCGCGTCGCCGAAAAGTCGCTGGGCAGCCTGCTGGCACTGGCACTGTCCGGCATCGTGTTCGCCGCGACGCACGCGCCCAACGCCAACAGCACCCTGTTGACGGCGGCGATCACCCTGTTTGCCGGCGTCATGTTCGGCGCCGCCTACATGACGACGCGCCGCCTGTGGCTGGCGATCGGCATCCACTTTGCGTGGAACTTTACGTCCGACGGCGTGTTCTCGCTGCCGACCTCGGGCAATGCGGCGAACGGCCTGCTGCAGGGCCGCCTGTCCGGTCCGGACTGGCTCAGCGGCGGCGCCTACGGCATCGAAGGCTCGGTCGTGACGATGGTGGTGATCGGTGCGGCGGCGGCAGGCTTGCTGCTTGTCGCGGTGCGCCGCGGGCATTGGGTGATGCCGAAGTGGCGCCGGGCGGCGGCATGAAGCGCTCGCTCGGCACCCAGTTGCGCCACCTGATCGAACTGCTGGACGGCGCGGTCGGCGCCGCCTACGAGGAAGCGGGCCTGGCCTACCGGCCGCGCTACACGCCGGTGATGCGCGCGCTGATGCAGGCGGAGCCGGCCACGATCGGCCACATCGCCGCCGCGGCCGGCATCACGCAGCCGGCGGCGACGCAGACGGTGGCGCTGATGATCAAGGAAGGCCTGGTGACTGCGGAGGCGGGAACGCTGGATGGGCGGCAGAAGCTGATCCGGCTAAGCGCCGATGGCCGCGCGCTGCTCCCGAAGCTGCAGGCGTGCTGGCAGGCGACGGCGGCTGCTGCGGCGAGCCTTGAGGCGGAGTGCGGCCTGTCGGCGACAGTGGAAGCGGCGATCGAGGCGCTGGCGGCCAGGTCCTACGGCGACCGGATCCGCACGGCGCGCGCGGAGATGGGCGATGCCGACGAGTCTTAACATGCTGCTTCCCGGCCGGTAGTGAAGGTCGCAAGTTTGTATCTGTACGGCGTTCTTGCGAGTATGTGCCAAGTCCTCGAGCGACCGCTTCGCAGTGCGTTAGCGGACAGTCAAGTTTGCAGTACAATCGACCGCTATCGGCCAGAAGCGGACTATCACCGAAAGCAAATTTCCCCAACCTGATGGGCTGAGGTCATCTATGAATCGAGACAACGAGTACCGTGGAGCTTCCGCGGAAACGAAGGCTTCTGGCATGAGAAAAGTTGGCCAAGACGACTCGGGCTGGGAAACTTATTACCAAGACGATCGCACTGGCGAACAATGGGTAATGGACTATCCGGACTCGGGACAACACGGCGGCGGCCCTGCAAGGCTTCGTCCGCTCACGGGCGAAAATCAGTCGGTCAAGCTCAAGCCGGTAACCTAACCTGGTTACGTCTGCTTCGGGTCGGTAGCTGCCGTCCAAGAGAGATGGATGACCGACCGCTTTCGCTGCATTGCGGACAGTCGGTTGCCGGCACAAATACGAGGCATCATCACATCCGTCGCTGGCCGCTGGCAACGGCGCCCTGCTCACTTGCGGCTTGCCGCCCACTCCATCAGCAGCGTCTTGATATCGTTCAGCAGCACGCCTTGGTGCAGGAAGGCCGGCGTGTAGATTTCCCGCACGCTGCCGCCGGCGTCGATCAGGTAGACCTTCAGCATGTGCGTCAGCGTCGGCACGCGCTGGTTCGGCGGCTGTTCGGCCGCCACCGACACGTCCTGGCCGAAGCCGTCGAGCAGAGGTGCCAGCGCCTTGCCCGAACTGGTGGTCAGAAAATACCAGCGCAGGCCGCTGCGGTCGCGGGCGTCGGCGCCGCCATAGCTGCGCATCGCTTGCGGCGTATCGTATTGCGGGTCGAAGCTCATGCTGACAAAGCGCACCCGTCCGCGCAGCGACCGGTCGCGGTCGATGGTCTGCTTCAGGCCGTGCAGGGTTTCGTACGCCAGCGGGCAGCCGCGCGCATCGGTGCAGTAGGTGTAGATGAACGAAAACAGCGTCACCAGCCCGGTCGAGAATTCCGAGAAGCGGTGCGCGCTGCCGTCGCTGTCGAGTACCACGCCGTCCGGCGCGCGCATGATGTGCTGCAGTGTGTAGCTGCCCGGCGGCGGCGGCACGAAGCCGGTGGCCGCCGCCGCCAGCAGCAAGGCCGCGATCGTCACCGCGCTGCGAGCACCGGCCCTGCCCCGCCGGCGCCGCGCTGCGCCGACCTGGCGCCAAGCTTCATGTGGTGCGCCCGTCCCAGCTTGAGCTTGTAGAAATCGACCTTGAAGGTTTCCGTCAGTTCCTTGCCGTTCCAGGCGAACAGCTTGACGAACTGTTCGTCATCGACGCCCTTCTTGTCCCAGTTGGCCAGCAGCGAGCTGCTGACGTAGACGCGCTTGCCGTCCCAGCTTTGCGAGATCATGTTCACTTGCGCGCCGGTGCGCTTGGAATAGGTCTGCCTGGGCGCCTCCGGATTGGAGATGTCGAAGTAGCGCGTGGTGCCGTCCATGAAGGTGTTGACCCACAGGCCCTTGCTGTCGGCGGTTATCGACATGTCGACCGGCAGCGGCATCTTGGCCGGGTCGCCGATCGCGCCCACCGCTTTCACCTGCCACTCGCCCTTGGCGTCCTTCTTCACCAGCCACAACTGCGAGGTCAGCGCGCTGGCGGTGATCGCCCAGTCGTCGCCTTCCTTCAGCGACCAGCGGATCTCCAGCGGCGCGCCCGGCACGCTGAACACCTTTTCCGGCTTTAGCGTTTTGAGGTTCCACATCACCATCGTCGAGCCGAACTGCTTCACTGCGGCCGCGTCCTTCATCAGCGCGCCGAGGTCCATCATGTAATTCTTGTGGCCGGTGAAACTCGACGTCAGCATGGCGTTGCGGGCCGGATTGAAGGCGATGTCGTAGCCGTAGCCGTCGCCGCCCTTGCTGGTCGGCATGTCGATCTTGTTGATGAACTCGCCCTTGTTGCTGTACATCGCCATGCCGGTGGCGCCGCCCTTGTCGCTGGCGTTCGACAGCGCGCCGATCAGCATGCGGCCGGGCAGCGCGTGAAAGGTGTGCGGGCCGACCAGGCCGGAACGCGCGGAGAAATCGGCGATGGTCTTCACCAGCTTCGGCCTGCCAGGATCGCTGTGGATGTCGAACACATGGATCTTGCTGTCGTCGAGGCCGCCGGCCCACAGGAAGCGCCGGTCATCGGTGAAGCCGGCATGGTGCGCTTCGCCGCGCGCGCCGACCGACAACTGCGCCACCACCTGGCCGAATTTCTTCGAGGCCGGGTTGACGTCGAGCGTGACAAGCTTGTCGGAGCCGTCGCCCATGCCTGCGACGCCGAGCGTCCACACATAAAGGAAATCTTCCTGGCCCTTGATCAGCTTGGTGATGTAGGGCGAGTTGCAGGTCTCGTCGGCCAGCGCCGGCGGGGTGCCGAGACTGGCGCCGGCGGCGACAGCGGCGAGCGCGATGGCCCGCATGAATTTGCCAGGATGCATTGCTAGTCTCCAATGACAGGGGCGGAAACTGCAATGTACGCTGGCCCGTCGACGAACCATCCTAGCACTTGAGGCAGCTTGCTTTTCGTGCGAACCCGCGCGCCAACATTGCCATCGTTTATGATTCGCTATCGCGCGACCAACCCTGACCATATAGAAACTATGACAAGCCATCACCGTTTGCACGCCGCCCTCCTGCTCGCCTGCGTGGCGGCCAGCCATGCCGGCGCCGCCGCGCCCGAAGCGCCCCAGCCGAAACTGGTGGTCGTACTGGTCGTCGACGGCCTGCCCAACGAGCAGGTGCTGCGCTACCGCCACCAGTTCGGCCAGGGCGGCTTTCGCCGCCTGCTTGAGCAGGGCGCCTCGTTCAACAATGCCCACCAGGCACACGGCATCACCGTCACCGCGGTCGGCCACGCCGCCGTGCTGACCGGCGCCTACCCTTACCAGCACGGCATCATCGGCAACGGCTGGGTCGATCCGGCGACCAAGAAGCAGGTCTACTGCACCGAAGACAGCGCCCACACCTATCTCGGCGAAGAGACCAAGGCCGGCGACGGCACCTCGCCGGCCAACCTGCGCGTCGACACGCTGGGCGACCAGCTGCGCTACGCCAGCGGCGACCGCGCCAAGGTGATCACGGTGGCCGGCAAGGACCGCGGCGCGATCCTATTGGCGGGCAAAACCGGCACCGCCTACATTTACATGGAAAACAGCGGCAACTTCGCCAGCTCGACCTACTACATGCCGTCGCACCCGGCATGGGTGCAGCGTTACCAGGCCAGCCGCCCGCAGGACCGCTACTACGGCAAGTCGTGGACGCCGCAGTTGGCCGACGCCGCCTATGCGGGCGATGCCGGCGACCAGTTCTACCCGGCCAAGCCGGGGGTGCGCAACCGCCTGCCGATGCAGTACGCGAGCGACAGCGGCAAGCCGGACGCCGATTACTACAAGCGCCTCAAGACCGGCCCTGCGCTCGACGAGCTGACGCTCGACTTCGCGCGCGCCGCCGTCGAAGGCGAAAACCTCGGCCGCAATCCGGCCGGCGTGCCGGACATCCTCGGCGTCAGCCTGTCGGCCCATGACTACGTCAATCACTCGTTCGGCCCCGAGAGCAAGATGTCGCACGACCACCTGCAGCAGCTGGACCGCCTGCTCGCAGGCTTTTTCGGCTACCTCGACAAGCGCGTCGGCATGGAAAATGTGCTGGTGGTGTTGACCGCCGACCATGGCTTCACCAACGTGCCGGAGTTCTCGGCGGCGCGCAAGCTCGACGCACGCCGGCTCGACGGCAAGAAGATGGTGGCGTCGCTCAATGCACACCTGGCGGCAAAATACGGCGCCGACAAGCTGGTGGCGGCCTATTCGCTGCCTAACATTCAGCTCGACTACGCGCAGATCGACCAGCGCGGCATCAAGCGCGCCGACGTCGAGGATGCCGCCGCCGGTTATCTGGCCGCGCTGAACGGCGTCGCCCACGTCTACACGCGCACGCAGATGGCGTCGGGCGCCCTGCCCGGCACGCGGCTGTCGATGCTGATGCAGCGAGCGTGGCACCACCAGCTGTCGGGCGACCTGATGGTGGTCACCAAGCCGTACTGGTATTTCGGCAGCGGCAGCAGCGGTTCGTCGCACGGCACGCCGTACGCGTACGACAGCAACGTGCCGCTGATCCTGATGGGCAAGCGCTGGTTCAAGTCCGGCGCCTACGGCCAATATGCGGAAGTGGTGGACATCGCGCCGACGCTGGCGCACCTGCTGCGTTTGCGCCTGCCGGCAGCGTCCGAAGGCCGCGTGCTGACCGAAACGCTGCGCTAAGCCCCACCTACCCCGGGGTCAGTGCCGACAATCGCACACGGGCCCAGCGGTAGACCAATCCGTAAGGTCGGGCATGTGTGCGCGACCTACCCCGGGGTCAGTGCCGACATTCGGACACGGGCCCAGCGGTAGACCAGTCCGTACGGTCGGGCTTGTGTCCGAATGTCGGCACTGACCCCGCGGGGTTGAATGTCGGCACTGACCCCGCGGGGTTGGGGTGGGTGGCCGATCAGGCCGCTTGCCGGTCGGCGCGCCGCCGCAGGCGCCGTTCGCCGCGCAGGCGCCGCTCGCCGCAGTCCGGCCGGCGCGGCAGGCCATCGACCGGCAGCGCCTTGCGCTCGCCGAGCATGCGGGCGCAGGAGTCGGCATCGATCGGCCGGCTGAAGTAGTAGCCCTGGATTTCGTCGCAGCCGTTTTCCGCCAGCAGCGCCAGCTGGCCGGCCGTCTCGACACCTTCGGCGATGACGGTCAGGCGCAGGCCGTGCGCCATCGCGATCACCGCGCGCGCGATCGACAGGTCGTCCGCATCGGTGGTGATGTCCTTGACGAACGACTGGTCCAGCTTCAGCTTGTCAACCGGGAAGCGCTTCAGGTAGTTCAGGTTCGAGTAGCCGGTGCCGAAGTCGTCGATCGCCAGCTGCACGCCCATGTCCTTCAGCTCGCGCAAGATCTCGAAGGTGCGCTGCGGGTCTTCCATCGACGCGCTTTCGGTCAGCTCCAGTTCCAGCAGGCGCGGTGCGAGCCCGGTTTCGGCGAGGATGCGGGCGACGGTGGCGGCGATGTTGTCGGTGAACTGGCGCGCCGACAGATTGACCGACACCGGCACCGCCGGCAGGCCGTCGCGCTGCCACTGGCAGCTCTGCTGGCAGGCGCGCCGCAACACCCATTCGCCGAGCGGCAGGATCAGACCGGTCTCCTCGGCCAGGCCGATGAAGGTGCCGGGCCCGACCAGGCCAAGCTCCGGATGCTGCCAGCGCACCAGCGCCTCCATGCCGATGATGGCGCCGCTGGCCAGGCTCACCTGCGGCTGGTAATGCAGCACAAATTCTTCGCGTTCGAGCGCGCGCCGCAGCGCCCCCTCGAGCTGGAAGCGCTCGTGCGCGCCCTGGTTCAGTTCGGGCCGGTAGAACTCGTAACGCTCGGCGTCGCTGGCGCGCGCGCGCCGCACCGCCGCTTCCGCCGCGTGGGCGACGCCGTCGTAGTCGTCGCCGTCGTTGGGCATCAGCGCGATGCCGATGCACGGATCGAGATGCAGGTCGTGACCCTCGAGTTCGAACGGCTCGCGCATCACCATCAGCACATGGCGCGCCAGCGACGACAGGCCGCCGATCGAGTCGCGCAGCGCGGCGATGGCAAAGGTGCGCTCGCCAATGCGGCCGACACTGTCGGCGCCCTGCGCCCACGGGCCGAGCCGCGCCGCCATTTGCGTCAGGATCGCCTTCTCCGCTTCGATGCCCAGGCTCTCGCCGATGACGCGCAGGCGGTCGCCCTTGAGCATCAGGAAGCCGAGCACCTGGGTGCCGGCGCCGACCTTCTCCCGCAGCTGCAGCAGGCGGCTGCGCATCAGGATCCGGTTCGGCAGGCCGGTCAGCACGTCGAAGTTCGAGACGTAGTTCAGGCGTTCCTCGGCGCCGCGCAGCTCGGTCGTGTCGACGCCGGTGGCGACAAAATATTCGACCGAGCCGTCGGCGCGGCGCAGCCACGTGGTCGACCACAGGATCGAGCGCACGCCGCCGTCCTTGGCCAGCCACTCGCCGCGCAGGTGCGACGGCTTGTCGGTAAAGCGCGGCGCATGTTCGAAAAATTCGCGCAGCGCCGCGCTGCCGTTGGCGCGGCCGAACACGTCCCAGCACGGCCGTCCGAGCGCTTCCGACGCCGGCCAGCCGAGCACCTTTTCGCACGCCGGGTTAAATAGCCGGATCACGCCGGCGGCGTCGATCAGGCACACCAGCGCGCCGGTGGTGTTGACCACCGCCGACAACAGCTGGCGCTCCGACTGCCACGCCTCGGTGCGCTCCCTGACCTGCGCTTCCATGTGCTCGTACAGGCGCGCCCGCTCCACCGCCACCGCGATCTGGTTGCCGATGGTCTCGAGCACATGCCACTGTTCGCCGTTCAGGGCGCCGGGGGCGGACAGCAGGCACAGGACGCCGCGGCTGCCGGCGCCGGTCGCCAGTTCGATGCAGGCATGCGGCTGCGGCACCCGGCCGCACGCGGCCACTACCTGCTGCGAGCCGCGGCGCACCTGATCCTCGCCGCGGCAGGCGGCGCAGCCCGCGCTGGCGTCGCCGGCCGGCCCGAAGTTGCGGCTGGCGGCCAGGCGTACTTCGCCGCCGGCCCCATACAGTTCGATGCTGACACCCAGCACGCCGGGGAAATCGAGCAGGCGCTCGAGCGCCAGTTCGGCCACCGCATCTTCGGTCAGCGCCGGGTTGAGCGCCTCGGCGATCTTGTACAAGCCTTCCAGCGACTCGTAAGAGCGGGCGATGCGCTGCTGCTGCTCGCGCAGCTGTCCGGTCATGCAGACCGCTTCCTCGTAAGTCGACAGCAGCAGGTCGAAGATCTGGCGCCGCTCGGCGGTGATCAAGTGGGTCTGGCCGCCGACCACGACCTCCATGTCCGTCACCGCAACCTGGTTGCGCTGCGCGCGCCCGGCCAGCACCGCGCCGACACGCCCCAGCAGGTAGCGGTCGTCGAACGGCTTGCGGATGAAATTGTCGGCGCCGCTATCGAGGCCCTTGATGACGTCGTGCAGGCTCGACAGCGCGGTCAGCAGGATCACCGGAATGTCGCGCAGCGCCGGATCCTGCTTGATGGCGTGGCACAGCGCGAAGCCATCCATTTCCGGCATCGCGATGTCGCTGACGATCAGCGTCGGCGCCGCCGCGCGCGCGGCGGCCAGGCCATCGCGGCCGTTGGCGGCGACGCGCACGCGGTAGCCGCCGGCCTGCAGCAGCTCGGCCAGGTAATGGGCCTGGGTGGCACTGTCTTCCACCACCAGGATGTCGATGGACTGCTCGCGCACGCTGCTGTTCATGATGTGGCGATCCGCGCGGCGGGTTGCAGGTCGCCGCCAGCGGCGGCGCCCAGCTGGCGCGCCAGCGCATCGAGCTGCGCTACCACCGTCAGCGCCCGCTGGCCGCTGCGCCCGCCCGGCTCGCCCGGCAGCGTTGCTGCCAGCGCGACGGCGTCGGCCAGCAGGTCGAGGTGGTCCGGCGCGAGCGCGGCGCCGGGGGCCGCGTGCAGCACCCGTTCGAGGGCGTGGCACAGCCACTCGAGCTCGCGCAGCTCGACCGCGCGGGCGGCGCCGCCAAGGGTGTGCAGCGCGTGCAGCATCGGCGCCAGCGCGGTCGCCGCGCCACCGTCGGCAAGCAGCGCCAGGCCGGCGCCGACTTGCGCCAGGTGCGCGCGCGCCTCGACGGCGAAGATCTCGCGCAGCGCATCGTTGCATGCGTCGGCCATATCTCTCACGCGGCCAGACGGGATGGAGGACAGTGCTTCATGGTTTGATAACTAACTTAAGGTTGCAACATCAGCAATTAATACTTCCAGGAACTAATCTACTGATCCGATATTACAGAAACTGCGCGGATCGGGTGCTTTATAAACTCAGCCGTGCGCAGGCCCGCCAGCGCATTTTGCCGCATGTCCGCCGCCGCAAGTCATCGATGCAAATGCATTTGCCTAGGAGAAACACTGTAGCGGGCCGTTATGTCCTGTCGCACAAACATTGCCGGCTTGTCGTCAATTTAGCGACAAACAAAACGGCGCGGCTGTGGCGCGGCGCCGACAGCGGCGGCGCGCTAGGTGACCAGACCGCTCTTGAGGGCGTAGCGGATCAGCGCGGCGTTCGACGCCAGCCCCATCTTGCGGAAAATCCGGTTGCGGTAGGTATTGACGGAACTGACGCTGATGCCCAGTTCGGCGGCCACCTGTTTGATCTGCATGCCGGCGCCGATCAGGGCGACGATCTCCGCCTCGCGTGCGGTCAGGCTGTGATGCGACGGCAGCGGCTCCGGGTCGAGCGCCTGGCGCGCCATCAACTCGGCCAGTTGCGGCCCGATGTAGGTGCCGCCGGCCACCACCTGGCGGATCGCCTTCACCAGCTCTTCGGCCGCCATCGCCTTGGTGATGTAGCCGCAAGCGCCGGCGCGCAGCGCGCTGACGGCGTAGCGCTCCTCGCCGTACATGCTGAGCATGACGACGCGCTGGGCGGGGAAATGGCGGCGCAGTTCGGCCAGCCCTTCGAGGCCGTCGTGGCCGGGCAGGCTGATGTCGAGCACGAGCACGTCCGGCTCGTGCTGGGCTACCAGGGCGATGGTGCGCGCCAGGTCTGCCGCTTCGCCGACGATGCGCATGTCGGGGCTCGAGCGGAAGATCTTCTTGACGCCTTCGCGGATCAGTTCATGGTCGTCGGCGATGACGATGCGTATCATGGTTTTCCTTGTGGTTTTGGCGGCGCCGGGCGCTGCATCGGGATCAGCGCCGACAGCAGCGTGCCGCGCGGGCGCAGCGGCCCCACCAGCAGCCGGCCGTGCGCCAGCGCGGCCCGTTCGCGCATGCCGGTGATGCCAAGCGAACGCGCGCCGCCGGCACGCCGGCGCGCGATGCCGGCGCCATCGTCGCGCACCCGCAGCAGCAGCGCGCCGTCGCGCCGTTCGAGGCTGACCCAGACCTGGCCGGCATGGGCGTGGCGCAGCACGTTCGTCATCGCTTCCTGAAAGATGCGCAGCAGCGCTTCGGCCGCCGCCGGCCCTGGCTGTGGCTGGCCGGCGACCAGGTCGACGTCGACCTTGATGCGGGTGCGCCGCTCGAAGTCGCGCGCATGCCATTCGATCGCCGCGTACAGGCCCAGGCCGTCGAGTTCTGGGGCGCGCAGTTCGGTGGCGATCTCGCGCACCAGCTGCATCGCGCGGTCCAGCGTGGCGCTGGCCGACCCCAGTTCGGCGATCAGCTTGTCGGGCGCCAGCGCGGCGCCGTGCAGGCGGATGTCGTCCTCGAGCAGCTTGACGTCGATCTTGGCGGCCGACAGGATCTGGCCGAGCTGGTCGTGCACTTCGCGCGCCAGCGCGGTGCGCTCGGCTTCGCGCACCGTCTGCAGGCGCTCGTACAGCACCTTCAGTTCGAGCTGGGAGGCGCCGCGCGCGGCCTCGCCGCGCTTGCGCTCGCTGATGTCGTTGGCGATGTGGACGAAGTAGCGCGGCCGGTGCTGCTCGTCGCGGATCATCGAGACAAAATTGTCGACCCAGATCAGCGAGCCGTCGGCGCGCCGGAAGCGCAGCTCCATCTGGAACGAATCGATGGCGCCGTCGCGCAGCGCGGCGAACTGCGCCGCCGCCGGCAAATAGTCCTCGGCCGGCGCCAGGTCGGCGATGCCGCGCCGCGCCAGCGCCGCCTCGGCAAAACCGACCAGCTGCTGGTAGGCCGGATTGGCGCGCACGAAGCGGCCGTCGGCGCCGGTGATGGCGATGCCGCCGGGGGCGCGGTCGAACACCGCCGCCAGCAGCGCGTGGACATGGCGCAGTTCCTCGCTGCCCAGTTCGACGCGGCGCTCGAGGTCGCGCTTGGCCGTCAGCAGGACCTGCTCGGCGCGCTTGCGCTCGGTGATCTCGTTGGCGAACACGATCAGCCCGTGCGGCGCCGGGAAGCAGCGCACGTTGAACCAGCGCCCCGACGTCTGGTGCAGCTGTTCGACCGTGACGGGACCGCCGCCGGCCAGCGTGGCGTGCATCGCGCTCTCGAGCGTGCTGCCGGCCAGGTCGGCGACGATGTCGACCATCCGCCGGCCGGTCAGCGCCTGCTTGGCCGCGCCCATTTCGACGGCGGCCGCCTCGTTCAGCGACAGCACCCGCAGCTCGCCATCGAGACTGATGAAGGCGTCGCTGGTGCGTTCGAGCACGCTGGCCAGATCGTTGCGCACGACGGCGATCTGGCTTTCCAGCCGGCGCTCCGCGGCAAGCGCCTCGACCCCGGCGACGGCGGTGGCGACCAGGCCGGCGATGGTTTCGATGAAGTGGCGGTATTCGGCGTCGAGCGGCGCGCGCGGATTGACCGCCACCAGCATGAAAGCGCTCGGGCCGGCGTGGCCGGGCGCGGTGAACGGCAGCGCCAGCACCAGGCGCGGCGCTTCCGGCCAGCCGCGGTAGCTGTCGGTCGGGTGCAGCAGCTCGGCGCCGTCGTACAGCACCGGTTCGAACGCCCGGGCCAGGCGCGACAGCGGATGGCCGCCCTCGCCGCCGTCCGCCGGCCACGCGACGCGCTTGGCGATGCCGGCGCAGCCGTCGTGCAGGCCGGTGCAGAACACCTCCTCGGCGAAGCCGGCGCCCGGCGTCGCCACGTACAGCGCCGTCAGCGGCAGGTCGTAGGGATTGCCGGCCAGCGCACGGCGCACCGGCTCGAGCGTCTGCTCGTCGCTGCGGCGCAGCGCCACCTGGGTGGCAAGGTCGGCGAGCGTGCGCTGGCGCCGTTCGCCGAGCACCCGCCAGGAAGTCTCCATCACCGCCACAAAGACGCCGACCGCCTCGCCGGCCTCGCACACGATCGGACTGTACGACAGCGTGAAATAGGTCTCCTCGGCGAAGCCGCTGCGGTCGAGCACCAGCATCCAGTCGTCCTGGCGCACCGCCTTGCCGCTGGCCAGCACCGACGTCAGCACCGGCTCGATGGTGTCCCATGCCTCCGGCCAGACGTCGGCCACGCGCTCGCCCAGCGCGGCCGGATGCTTGGCGCCGAAGATGGGGATCGAGGCGTCGTTGTAGATGTAGACCAGGTCGGGCCCGGGCAGCACCATGATCTGGAACTGCGAATTGAGGCAGATGCTGACCGCGGTGCGGATCGCCGGCGCCCAGCCCGACATCGGCCCGATCGGCGTTGCGCTCCAGTCCTTTGCATGCACCGCGCGCACCATTTCGCCATCGCCGGGGACAGAGCTGGTGGCCGTCTGGCGGCGGGGTTGATCCATGGTTGCTCGCTTATAAGTGTGTGCAATGCTAACCCGCAAGCCGATCCGGTGGCGCGCCGATGTTCTGAATGCAACAAGGCAGTCACTTCCGCCACACTCGGAAAATTGATATTGGGCAATTTTTTCCTTTTTATGCCACAATGGCTGCCACTCTGCCGCCACCCCTGTCCAAAAAACGCAGCCTGGCCCGCAACGTTCAATTGCCTTGCATGTTCCCGCCCCAGAAAATCGCTGCCCCAGGCAGCCGGCGCGCATGTCGAACCTCACTCCATGAAGATTCCATTTTCCAGGCGCCTGCGCCACAACGCGCCCGCCATCGCGGTGCTGCTGGTGTGCTGCCTGCTGACCGTCGTTGCCTTCCTGTCCGAACAGCGCCACATGCGCGAGCGGGTATCGCTGCACGCTTCGGCCGATGCCGCCGCCTTCCAGCGCACGCTGCAGCAGGGCATCGACTCCTACATCGACGTCAACCGCGGCCTGGCGGCGCACTTCACCGCCGCCGGCAAACTGCGCGCCAGCGCCTTCGAGGTGTACATGCGCACCGCGGACGTGCTGCGCCAGAATCCAGGCCTGAGCTACGTCGGCTACGTGCACCGCGTCGAGCGCGCCGACCAGACCCGCTTCGAGCAGGCGGCCACGCTGGACGACCCGGAACTGACTCTGCGCAGTGCCGGCGTCGATCCGGCCTACGCCTATCCCTACCTGTATGCCTATCCGCTCGACACCCGTTCGCGGCAGGCGAAAGGGCTCGATTTCTCGATCGTCCCCGAACGCTGGGCGGCGATGCAGCAGGCGCGCGACAGCGGCGAGTCGACCGCCACCGCCAGGCACTACTACGTTACCGGCGCCCCCGGCGTGCCGGTGATCGTGGTGTTCACCCCGGTCTACGACCCGGCGCTGGCGGCGGCCACGGTGGCGCAGCGGCGCGTGGCGCTGCGCGGCTTCGTGTTCTCGATCTACCACATCGAGCAGATGATCACGCGCGTCATGGGCAGCCCGTTCCACGCCCTGTTCGACCTCGAGATCTTCGACGGCGCGGTGAGCGCCGACACCATCCTGTACGACGGCGACAAGCGGGCGCACGTGCTGCACGACCCGGGCATGGCGATCGCGCACCAGGCCAGCGTCGCCGTCGCCGGCCGCACGTGGCAGCTGTTCTTCTATCCGAAGCAGGGCTACGGCACCCGCTTCGACAGCTGGAACGGGCCGTCGATCCTGGCGATCGGCTTCGCCGTTGCCGTCGCCCTGGCCTTGCTGATGTCGAACTGGACCAGAAGAATGCTGGCGCGCTCGCGCCAGCAGAACGACGAACTGCAGTTCGACGCCGCCTTCGAACAGCATCCGTCGGCGGTCTTTTCGCTCGACCTCGAGGGCCGCTTCGTCAACGCCAACGCGCAGGCGCTGAAAGAGTTCAAGGTCGCCCGCGAACACCTGATCGGCCGCTCCTCGGGCGACTTCGTCGTCGCCGAAAAACAGGCGCTGTCTCAGGCGCGCTTCAAGGCCACGCGGCACGGCAACGCCGTGTCGTACGAGTCGGCCGTCATCGACGGCGGCGGCGAGCGCGTCGAGATCAGCATCATCCTGATCCCGATGAAGTCGGGCAGCACCGTCACCAGCATTCTCGGCATCGGCCGCAACATCACGGCGCAGAAGCTGAACGAATGGAAGTTGCAGGAGTCGCGCAACATGCTGCAGATGGTGATCAACCACATCCCGCAGCGCGTATTCTGGAAGGACACCAACTTCGCCTTCCTCGGCTGTAACGACGCGTTTGCGGCCGATGCCGGCCTGGCCCATCGCGACCAGATCGTCGGGCGCACCGATTACAATCTGGCGTGGGCCGCCAGCGCCGATGCCTACCGCAAGGACGACATCGAGACGCTCGCCGGCGGCGTCGCAAAGATCAACTACGAAGAGCAGCAGCGCCGCCAGGACGGCAGCGTCAGCTGGCTACGCACCAGCAAGATCCCGCTGGCCGACATGGGCGGCGACACCGTCGCCCTGCTGTGCCTGTACGAGGACATCACCGAACGCAAGCGGCTCGAAACCCAGCTGCTGGAAATGGCGCACCACGATGGCCTGACCGGGCTGGCCAACCGCGCCTTCTTCCACCACCAGCTCGAGCTGGCGGCCAGCCGCAGTCGCCGCCACGGCGGCCTGCTGACGCTGATGTATCTCGACATCGACCATTTCAAGGCGGTCAACGATTCCATGGGCCACGCAGTGGGCGACGCGCTGCTGGTGGCATTCGCCCAGCGCGCCGGCACCGCCTTGCGCGAAACGGATGTGTTCGCGCGCCTCGGCGGCGACGAGTTCGCGCTGCTGCTGGCCGATTTGCCGGGCCGCGCGGCGGCCGAATCCGTGGCCGCCAAGCTGGTGCTGGCGATGCAGGCGCCGTTCGAGCTCGGCGAGCACACCGTCGCCGTCAGCAGCAGCATCGGCGTGGCGTTCTTTCAGCCGGCGATGGAATGCGGCGAGCTGCTGCAGCGCGCCGACCAGGCGATGTACGACGCCAAGCGGGGCGGGCGCAACCGCTTCCAGGTCGACGGCGTCGCCGACACCGGCAAGGGCATACTGAACTTGGCGCCTGGCCAAAAGCCTGTATCGTGAGACCGGACGATGGACACACCATGACAGCAACCAGTACCTCCGAGACCGGCGCCGCGGCGGTGGCGCATGCCGCCGGCGCCGTGCTGTCCGAAACGTCGGCGTCGAGCCACTTCGCCGGCCTCGAAGTCGACCTGCCGTCGGGCAGCGCCTGGTGGTCGCCCCAGGCGATGGCGCTGTTCGCGCTGCCCGCCGACGCCACCCCCGGCATCGACCAGGCGATTGCCTGCTGCGCGCCGCAATACCGGGCCGCCATGCGCGCGCGCATCGACGCCTGCGCGCGCGCCGGCGCAGCCGGCGACGCCGACATCGAGGTGCTTGGCGCCGGCGCGCGCCGCATCGCCGTGCGCGTCAGCTGTCGCGCGGTATGCGCCGAGAACGGCGCGGTGATGCGGATCTACATCGCGTTCAGGGAAACCGCCGCCGGCGCCGCGCCGACGCTGGCGGCGCGGCTGGCCAACACGCTCGACACCATGAGCGAAGCGTTCTTCACCGTCGACACGGCGATGCGCTTCACCTACATGAACCCGGCCGCCGCGCGCCTGCTGCAGCGGGCGCCGGCCGAGCTGGTCGGCAAATTGATGTGGGAAGAATTCCCGGCGGCCGTCGGCGGTCCCTCTTACCGGGAATACGGCCGCGCGCTGCGCGAGCAGCGCATCGCATCGTACGAGGAGTTCTATCCGCCGCTGCAGCGCTGGTTCGAGGTGCGCGCCTACCCGACCGACGACGGCCTGGCGGTGTATTTTCACGACATCACCGAACGCAAGCAGGCGCGCATCGCGCTGAGCCGCTCGCACCGCGCGCTGCAGATGCTCAGCCGCTGCAACCACGTGGTCATGCACGCCAGGGGCGAAGCGGCGCTGATCGGCGAGATCTGCCGCGTCGCGGTCGACGTGGGCGGCTACCGGATGGCCTGGGCCGGCTACGCCGACCACGACAGCATCGCAGTCGCCGCGCATGCCGGCAACGACGCCGACCTGGACTGCCTGCGCGCGCACGCGCCAGTCTGGCCGGCGCCGGCGGCCGGCGCCGGCGGGCCGGCCGCGCTGGCCGTCCGCGACGGCGAGCCGGTGGTGATCGACGACCTCGCCCACGACCAGCGCTTTGCCCGCTGGAGCGCGCCGGAGGCGGCGTGCGGCTTCGGCGCCGCGATCTACCTGCCGCTGCGCGACAGCGCGCGCGCGTTCGGCCTGCTGGCGCTGTACACCCATGCGGCGCTCGACGGCGACGCCGAGGAAATCGTGCTGCTGCAGGAGCTGGCCAACAACCTCGCGTTCGGCATCGCCTCGCTGCGCGCGCGGCTGGAACAGGAGAAGATCCAGGCCGCCGTGACCAAGGTCGCGGCCAGCGTGTCGACCGCCACCGGCGAGCACTTTTTCGAACAGCTCGCCACCTCGATGGCCGATGCGGTCGGCGCCGACGGCGCCTTCATCGCGCGCCTGCTGCCGGGCGCGCCGGCGATGGCGCGCACGGTGATCGCGATGGCCGATGGCGCGCGGCTTCCCGATTTTTCCTATGTGGTGGCCGACTCGCCGTGCGCACTGACGCTCGCACAGGGCCACTACGTGGTGCCGGTCGGGCTCACGGAGCTGTTTCCGGCGTCGCCGGCGGCCGCGCTGGGCGCCCAGGCCTACTGCGGCTGGCGCCTGCACGACTCGGCCCGCGCGCCGATCGGCTTCGCCTTCGTCATCTTCCAGCGGCCGGTGCCCAGTTCCGGTTTCATCACCTCGGCGCTGCGCATTTTCGCCGCCCGCGCCGCCGCCGAACTGCAACGCGAGGACGCCGACGCCAGCCTGCGCACCCAGGCCTCGCTGCTCGACAAGGCGCAGGACGCCATCATCGTGCGCAGCCTCGACGACAACGTGCTGTTCTGGAACAAGAGCGCGGAGCGGATGTACGGCTGGACCCGCGAAGAGGTGCTCGGCCGCCCCACCAGGGACATGTTCGCGCCCGATGCCGACGGCTACGGCGCCGCCAGGGCCGCCGCGCTCGAGAGCGGTCACTGGAATGGCGAAGCGGTGCGCTACCGCAAGGACGGCACGCCGCTGACCGTCGAAGTGCGCCTGAGCCTGATCCACAACGACCATGGCGAGCCCGACTCGCTGCTGTCGATCAGCACCGACATCAGCCAGCGCAAGGCGGCCGAGCGCGAAATCGAGCGGCTCGCCTTCTATGACGGCGTCACCGGCCTGCCGAACCGGCAACTGCTGCTCGACCGGCTCGCCCATGCGCTGACCATCAGCGGGCGCAGCGGCGCTTCCGGCGCCCTGCTGTTCATCGACCTCGACCACTTCAAGTCGATCAACGACACGCTCGGCCACGACAAGGGCGACGAGTTGCTGCGGCAGGTGGCCAGCCGGCTGCGCGACTGCGTGTACGAGATCGACACCGTGGCGCGCTTCGGCGGCGACGAATTCGTCGTGCTGATCGAGAACCTCAGCAAGCAGCGCCTCGAGGCGGCGACCCAGGTGCGGCATGTGTGCGAAAAGATCCTCCAGGCCTTCGCCGAGCCGGTGCTGATGGCGCGCTTCGTGCGCTACATCACCGCCAGCATCGGCGTGACGCTGTTCGACAGCCAGCAGTGCGGCGCCAACGAGCTGCTCAAGCAGGCCGACCTGGCGATGTACGAAGTGAAAGCGGCCGGCCGCAATGGCGTGCGCTTCTTCGATCCGGAGATGCAGACGGTGGTCAATGCGCGCGCCGAGCTCGAGGCCGACCTGCGCGACGCCTTGCAGCACGACGAGTTCGTGCTGCATTACCAGCCGCAGGTCGACCGCGACGGCGCCGTGATCGGCGCCGAAGCGCTGATCCGCTGGCACAGCCCGCGCCGCGGCCTGGTGGCGCCGGGCGACTTCATCGCAGTCGCCGAGGAAACCGGGCTGATCGTGCCGATCGGGCGCTGGGTGCTCGAGCAGGCCTGCGGCCAGCTGGCGCGCTGGGCGCGGCAGCCGCCGCTGGCCAGCCTGTCGGTCTCGGTCAACGTCAGCCCGCACCAGCTGCGCCAGCCGGGGTTCGCCGGCCAGGTGTGCGCGGTGCTGGCGCGAAGCGGCGCCGACCCGCGCCGGCTCAAGCTCGAAATCACCGAGAGCATGCTGGTCGACGACAGCGACGCCTCGATCGGCACCATGCACGAGCTGAAGACGCACGGGGTCGGCTTTTCGCTCGACGATTTCGGCACCGGCTATTCCTCGCTCAGTTACCTGAAGCGCTTGCCGCTCGACCAGCTGAAGATCGACCAGTCGTTCGTCAGCGAGGTGCAATCGAACGCGCACGACGCCGCCATCGCGCAGACCATCCTGGGCCTGGGCCGCTGCCTGAAGCTGAACGTCATCGCCGAGGGGGTCGAGACGGCCGGGCAGCATGAGTTCCTGATGGAACACGGTTGCCATGCGTTCCAGGGCTACTACTTCAGCCGGCCGGTGCCGGTCGACGCCTTCGAAGAATTCGCGCGCGCACGAGGATGACGGCTTGCAGGTAGCGGCATCCATGCCGGCGTATTGACGCCGGCGCCGCGCGACAGCTAACGCTGTACTTGCCACGCAGAACTCTTTATCCTGTCACACCTGGTTCTTCACCTTAGCCCGACATGACTCTGCGCCGTACCGCCTCGCCTCTGCATCTTTTGCTGTTCGTGTTCTCCGGCGTGCTCACGGCTGCCAACGCGCAAACCGTCGCCGCGCCGACGGCAGAGACCAAGCCGCCGGTGAAGAAGGAAGAGCCGCCGCCGGCGCCAACCGGCGGCGACGCCGCCACCGTCACCGTCAGCGCCGAGCGGCCGACCAACCGCATCGACCGCCAGGTCTACGACGTCAAGTCCGACGTCGGCGCCAGCAACGGCTCGGCCGCGGATGCGCTCAACGGCGTGCCGTCGGTGGCGGTCGACCCGGACGGCACGCTGACCCTGCGCGGCAGCCCCGCCGTCACGATCCTGATCGACGGCAAGCCATCGGCGATGATGCAAGGCGATAACCGCGCGGCGACGCTGGCGTCGCTGCCGGCCGAGGACATCGAGTCGATCGAGGTCATCAACAATCCCGGCGCCCAGTTCGGCAACGAGGCCGGCGGCGGACCGATCATCAACATCATCATGAAGCGCACGCGCAAGCCGGGCGGCTTCGGCGCCTTCAGCGCCAACGCCGGCTCGGCCGGCCGCTACAACTCGGCGCTGTCGGGCAGCTATCACGCCGGCCGCTTCGGCATCCAGGGCGGCGTCAACGTGCGCCACGACGGCCGCAATTCGGTCGGCGCCGCCGACCGCATGCGCACCGCCGCGGTCACCGGCATCGTCTCGCACAGCACCCAGGACTCGCGTTCGACCGGCCTGAACGACTCCGCCGGCTTCAACGCGCTGGCGACCTACAACCTCGGCACCACCGACACGCTCGGCGCCAACGTCGCCTATACGCGCCGCACCAACGACGCCCTTGCCGAAGACCGCTACGTCAATTTCGGCCAGGACGCCGTCGCCGACAGCGACTACCTGCGCACGACGCTGCGCAGCGGCAGCGGCGAGACCCGCAGCGCCGGCGCCCGCTACGAGCACAAGGGCGAGCTGCCGGGCGAACTGCTCAAGCTGGACCTGCGCGCGTCGACGGCGGCCAGCGGCAGCGACACCGCCTATGCGAACGCCTACTCGGTGCGCCCGGCCGGCGTGCGCGACAGCCGAAGCCGCCAGGGCAACCAGGCCGACACCCGCATCGTCGACTTCAGCGGCGACTACGAGCGCCCCGGCGACCGGGGCGTGCTCAAGCTCGGTTACAAGATGGCGAAGCACCGCAACGAGTTCGACGTCCGCTACATCAACATCGATTCGCTGACCCAGGCCGAGAGCATCAATGCGCTGCGCAGCAACCGTTTCGCGCTCGACCAGAGCACGCTGGCCTTGTACGGCTCGTACCAGATGCGGCTGAACGAATCGTGGGGCGTGCTGGGCGGGCTGCGCGCCGAATACACCGGCATGGAGGTGTCCCAGCTGACCAGCGCGGTGGTGGCGGACAATCGCTACCTGAACCTCATCCCCAGCTTTTTCGTCACCTACAAGGCGACCGGCCAGACCAACATCCGCTTCAGTTACGCGCACCGGATTCGCCGTCCCGGCGCCAACGACCTCAACCCATTCGTCGTCTACCGCGACGAGTTCAACGTCTGGTCGGGCAACCCCGAGCTGAAGCCGACCGAGACCGACTCGATCGAGCTCGGCATCGAAACCAAGACGGGCGTGCTCGACACCAACTTGCGCGCCTACTTCCGCCAGGACACCGGCCTGATCTCCGAGCGCAAGGTGTTCATCAGCGACACGGTGCTGCTGACGACGCGCGACAACGCCGGCGACAACCATGCGGGCGGGCTCGAGTTCACCGTCAGCGGCAAGCCGCTGCCGAAGCTGACGGTCAACACCAGCGGCAACCTGGCGTACACCGAGCAGCGCATCTTCAGCGCCGCCACCGGGCTGTACGGCATGCGCAGCGCGACCTCGCTGACTGGCCGCGCGCGCGTGAATTACCAGTTGTCGGAGCAGGACCAGTTGCAGGTAAGCCTGAACGCGCAAGGCAAGACGCTGTTCGGCCAGGGCTACCGCGAGCCGAACACGACCGTCAACTTCAGCCTGCGCCATGCGGTCACGCCGATGCTCAACGTCGTGCTGAACGTCACCGACGCGTTCAATTCGAACAAGGTCGCGTTCAGCACCGACACCGACGTGCTGAAGGAAACCAATGTGCGCCGCTACGACGGCCGGGTGATCTATCTCGGCCTGGCGTACCGGATGGGTGGAGTCACGCCGCCGGCCCGCCGACCTGGCAAAACCTAATTGCCGCTTTTCAACGCCCCGCGTGGCGCCTTAGCAGCGCGCGGGCGCGGGTCGGAACGTTCGAGCGCCTGGCGGTCCCACTGGCCGAGGTCGGCCGCGGCGGCGTAGGTGCTGTGCAGGAACTCGAGCAGCACGGCGTCCGGCGCCGGCGCCAGCCGCACCTGGTCGTACGGCAGGATGAACTCGCCGAACACGCCGTCATAGAACGCCCGCGCCGGCCGTACCGCCGCCGTCTTGTAGCCGGGCGGCTCGGGATACGCGTAGGCATAGAACACCGGGAAGGGCATCGCGTCGTTGCCCGGCCAGAAGCCGCAACTGCTCACTTCATGCGAATACGCCTCGCGCGTGACCCAGTCGGGGCAGTTCGGGATGCCGCCCGGATGCTGCGGCGCGGGCCGGCCGGAAAAGCGCGTGCATGCCAGATCCAGGCCGCCCCAGAACAGCTGCACCGGGCTGCACTTGCCGATGAACCCGGCGCGAAATTGCGTCATCACCCTGTCGGCCTCGAGCAGCAATTGCCAGAACCGGTTGGCGTACTCGGGATCGTACGACGCATGCCCGACATCCTGCTGGAACGGCACCGCCACCGGCACCTCGTTCGGCACCGCGTGGATGTGCACGTCGATGCCCAGGTGCGACAGCTGCATGAACAGTTCGTTGTAGAACTCCGCCACCGGATGCGGGCGCAGCGTCATGGCGCGGCTGGCGCCGTCGCTGGTGTCGATGCGCACCATGTGATCCCGGAAATCGAACTCGATGGCGAAGGTGCGCGAGCCGTACGGAATCGGCGAAGTGGTGATGCCGCGCGTGGTCGGATAGAACGTCACGTGCCACGAATGGTTGATCCACGGCGTCTGCACCAGGCGAATCTTGCCGACGATCTGGCACCACATGTGCAGCGTGGCCAGCGTGTCGCTCCACGCGCCGTAGGGCAAGTCGGGCCATGCGGAATTGGCCATGATTCCTCCTTCGTCCAATTGCAAAGTTTGACCGCGCCGGCGCCAAATAGTTGGCGCGCATATATTGCACTGCACGATAAATATTTGCGCGCGCCGGCCTCCCGTATGATGCACAATTTGTTATCCTCTTGGCGCACACCACCTTACCAAGGGGAAGCATCATGAGCCAGAGTAAGCCTCTGACACTGCATGTCCCGGAGCCTACCGGCCGGCCGGGATGCAAGACGGACTTTTCGTATCTACACCTGAGCGCCGCCGGCTGGGCGCAGCGCCCGCCCGTCGACGTGCTGGCGGCCGACACCGCCGGCCTCGCCTCCACGCTGATCCGCGTGCTCGACGACGACGGCAATGCCGTCGGTCCGTGGGCGCCGGACATTGACAACGACATGCTGCGCTTCGGCCTGCGCACGATGATGAAGACGCGCATCTTCGACGCCCGCATGGTCATCGCCCAGCGCCAGAAAAAGATGTCGTTCTACATGACTTCGCTCGGCGAGGAAGCTATCGGCACCGCGCACGCGCTGGCGCTGCAGGACGGCGACATGAACTTCCCCACCTACCGCCAGCAAAGCCTGCTGATGGCGCGCAACTTCTCCCTCGTCGAGATGATCTGCCAGCTGCTGTCGAACGAACGCGACCCGCTCAAGGGGCGCCAGCTGCCGGTGATGTACTCGGTGCGCAATTCCGGCTTCTTCACCATTTCCGGCAACCTGGCGACCCAGTTCGTGCAGGCGGTCGGCTGGGCGATGGCCTCGGCCATCAAGGGCGACACCAAGATCGCCTCCGGCTGGATCGGCGACGGCGCCACCGCCGAATCGGACTTCAACACCGCCCTCACCTTCGCCCACGTCTACCAGGCGCCGGTGATCCTGAACGTCGTCAATAACCAGTGGGCGATCTCGACCTTCCAGGCGCTGGCCGGCGGCGAGAGCGTGACGTTCGCCGCGCGCGGCGTCGGCAGCGGCATCGCCTCGCTGCGCGTCGACGGCAACGACTTCCTGGCGGTGTACGCCGCCTCGCGCTGGGCCGCCGAGCGCGCCCGCAGCAATCTCGGGCCGACGCTGATCGAATGGGTCACCTACCGCGCCGGCCCGCACTCGACGTCCGACGATCCGTCCAAGTACCGGCCGGCCGACGACTGGGCGCACTTCCCGCTGGGCGACCCGATCGTGCGCCTGCGCAAGCACCTGACCAACAAGGGATTGTGGTCGGACGCCGAGCACGAGGCCGTGCAGACGGAGCTGGAAGCGGAAATTGTCGCCGCGCAGAAAGAGGCCGAGCAGTTCGGCACGCTGGCCAACGGCCGCGTCCCGAGCGCGGCGTCGATGTTCGAAGACGTCTACAAGGACATGCCCGAGCACCTGCGCCGGCAGCGTCAACAACTGGGAGTGTGAGCGTGCGCAGAGATCCAGATATCAAAACAGTGCCGATGACGATGATCCAGGCCTTGCGTTCGGCGATGGACGTCATGCTCGAGCGCGACAACAACGTCGTCGTCTACGGCCAGGACGTCGGCTATTTCGGCGGCGTGTTCCGCTGCACCGACGGCCTGCAGGCCAAGTATGGCAAGAACCGCGTGTTCGACGCGCCGATTTCGGAAGGCGGCATCGTCGGCACCGCGGTCGGCATGGCGGCCTACGGCTTGCGGCCGGTGGTCGAAATCCAGTTCGCCGATTATTTTTACCCGGCGTCGGACCAGATCGTGTCGGAAGCGGCGCGCCTGCGCTACCGCTCGGCCGGCGAATTCACCGCGGCGATGACGATCCGCATGCCCTGCGGCGGCGGCATCTACGGCGGCCAGACCCACAGCCAGAGCCCGGAGGCGATGTTCACCCACGTGTGCGGACTGCGCACGGTGATGCCGTCCAACCCGTACGACGCCAAGGGCCTGCTCATTTCGTGCATCGAGAACGACGACCCGGTGATCTTCCTCGAACCGAAGCGGCTGTACAACGGACCGTTCGACGGCCACCACGACCAGCCGGTGGTGCCGTGGTCCAAGCACCCGCTCGGCGAGGTGCCGGAAGGCTACTACACGGTGCCGCTGGACACCGCCTCGATCTTCCGCGAAGGCGCGGCGCTGACGGTGATCACCTACGGCACCATGGTGTTCGTCGCCGAAGCTGCGGCGCGCGAGACCGGCATCGATTGCGAGATCATCGACCTGCGCAGCATCTGGCCGCTCGACCTCGACGCCATCGTCAACTCGGTCAAGAAGACCGGGCGCTGCGTGGTGGTGCATGAAGCGACGCGCACCAGCGGCTTTGGCGCCGAGCTGTGCGCGCTGGTCCAGGAGCATTGCTTCTATCACCTCGAAGCGCCGATCGAGCGCGTGACCGGCTGGGACACGCCGTATCCGCACGCGCAGGAATGGGCCTATTTCCCCGGCCCGGACCGCGTCGGCGCCGCCTTCAAACGTGCGATGGGAGTCTGACATGGGCATTCATGTAATCAAGATGCCCGACCTGGGCGAAGGCATCGCAGAAGTCGAAGTCGTGGCCTGGCGCGTGCAGCCCGGCGACAGCGTGATCGAAGACCAGGTGCTGGCCGACGTCATGACCGACAAGGCCACCGTCGAAATTCCGTCGCCGGTACACGGCACCGTGATCGCGCTCGGCGGCGCCCTCGGTGAAGCGCTCGCGGTCGGCGCCGAGCTGATCCGGCTCGAGGTGGAAGGCGCCGGCAACGTCGTCGCCGGCAAGGCCGCAGCCGCGCCGCGCGAGGCGGTCATGGCCGAAGCGGCGCCGCCGCAGATCAAGCAACAGGCCGAACCGGCGCCGGTCAAGGCGCCAGTGCATGCCGCCCCGATAGCTGCGGCGCCGGCGGCGGTGCCGACGCAGGCCACGCGCCCTGCCGGCGAAAAGCCGCTGGCCCCGCCCGCGGTGCGCCAGCGCGCCTGGGACCTCGGCATCGATCTGCAGTTCGTGTTCGGCAGCGGCCCGGCCGGGCGCATCACCCACGCCGACCTGGATGCCTACGTCGCGCGCGGCGGCAAGCCTGCGGCCGGCGCGGTGACGGAACGCTACGCCGAGCTGCATGGCCAGCACGAGGTGCCGATCATCGGCCTGCGCCGCAAGATCGCCGAGAAGATGCAGGATGCCAAGCGCCGTATTCCGCACTTTACGTATGTGGAAGAAATCGACGTCACCGAGATCGAGGCGCTGCGCACGCAGCTCAATACCCGCTGGGGCACGGAACGCGGACGCCTGACGCTGCTGCCGCTGTTGATGCGCGCCATCGTGCTGGCCGTGCGCAGCTTTCCGCAGGTGAACGCGCGTTTCGACGACGACGCCGGCGTGGTCACGCGCTACGAACCGGTGCATATCGGCATCGCGACCCAGACCGATCCGGGCCTGATGGTGCCGGTGGTACGCCATGCCGAGGCGCGCGACCCGTGGTCAAGCGCGATGGAAGTGGCGCGCCTGGCCGAGGCGGCGCGCAGCGGCAAGGCGCTGCGCGAGGAATTGTCCGGTTCCACCATCACCATCACCAGCCTGGGCGCGCTCGGCGGCATCGTCACCACGCCGGTGATCAACAGCCCGGAAGTGGCGATCGTCGGCGTCAACCGCATGGTCGAGCGGCCGGTGATCCGCGACGGCGCCATCGTCGCGCGCAAGATGATGAACCTGTCGTGTTCGTTCGACCATCGCGTCGTCGACGGCATGTATGCGGCCCAGTTCGTGCAAGCGATCCGCGGCTACCTGGAAAGCCCCGCCACCCTGTTCGTGGAGTAAGCCATGAATTCTGCAAGCACCACTTTGCTGGTGATCGGCGGCGGGCCCGGCGGCTACGTCGCCGCGATCCGCGCCGGCCAGCTCGGCATCCCCACGATCCTGGTCGAAGGCGAGAACCTGGGCGGAACGTGCCTGAACATCGGCTGCATTCCGTCCAAGGCGCTGATCCATGCCGCCGAAGAATTCGACAAGGTGCGCCACTATGCCAATAACTCGCCGCTCGGCATCATGGCCGATGCGGCGCGCATCGACATCGGCAAGACGGTGCAGTGGAAGGACGGCATCGTCAAGCGGCTGACCGGCGGCGTCGGCGTGCTGCTGAAGAAAAATGGCGTGCAGGTGGTCAAGGGCTGGGCGAAGGTGGTCGACGGCAAGACCGTCGAGGTGCGGCTGCCGGGCATTGAAGAGCCGATGCGCATCCATTGCGAACACCTGCTGCTGGCGACTGGCTCGCAGGCGGTGGAACTGCCGTTCATGCCGTTCGGCGGCGCCGTCATTTCGGCCACCGAAGCGCTGTCGCCGGCGACGCTGCCGCGGCGGCTGGTGGTGGTGGGCGCCGGCTATATCGGCCTCGAACTCGGCATTGCCTACCGCAAGCTGGGCGTGCAGGTGTCTGTGGTCGAAGCGATGGACCGTATTCTGCCGGCGTACGACGAGGAGTTGTCGAAGCCGGTCGGCGCGGCGTTGACGCGGCTCGGCATCGACGTCCACCTAGGCTGCCACGTCGAGGGCCTGAATGCGGCCGGCGACGCCGTGCGGCTGCGCGACGCCGCGGCCAACGAGACGGGGCTGCAGGCCGATCGCGTACTGGTGGCTGTGGGGCGCCGGCCGAACACCACTGGCTGGGGCCTCGAGAACCTGCTGCTCGACATGAACGGCCGCGCGGTCAAGATCGACAATCAGTGCCAGACCTCGATGCGCCACGTGTGGGCGATCGGCGATATCACGGGCGAGCCGATGCTGGCGCACCGCGCCATGGCGCAAGGCGAAATGGTGGCCGACATCATCGGCGGCAAGCGGCGCCACTTCACGCCGACGGCAATTCCCGCGGTCTGCTTTACCGATCCCGAAATCGTGGTGGTCGGCATGACGCCGCAAGAAGCCGAAGGCGCCGGCATCGACTTCATCACCGCCAACTTCCCGTTTGCGGCGAATGGCCGCGCGATGACCATCGAAAGCACGGACGGCTTCGTGCGCGTGGTGGCGCGCAAGGACAATCACCTGATCGTCGGCTGGCAGGCTGTGGGGCGCGGGGTGTCCGAGCTGAGCACCGCGTTCTCGCACTCGATCGAGCTCGGCGCCGTGCTGGAAGACGTGGCCGGCACGATTCACGCGCATCCGACGCTGGGCGAGGCCGTGCAGGAGGCGGCCATGCGGGCACTGGGACACGCGTTGCATATCTGATGCGCCGACGACTAGCTGGTCTCACGACTAGCTGGTGTCAGGTCTGACATTCGGACATTTCGTTTTTGAAAAAGCCGGTGTCAGAAAAAGCCGGTGTCAGGTCTGACATTCGGACATTTCGTCTTTGAAATGTCCGAATGTCAGACCTGACACCGGCTTTTCGCCGCGAATCGACGGCGCGTGGCCTACTGCGACGTGCGCAGTTGGCTGTCTGCCATTGCCCAGCTGATTGCCAAGTCCCGCTGCGTGCGCTGCGCGTCGGCGGTTTTACCCTGCGCCGCCAGCGCTTTTTCCAAGCCGGTCAGCGCCCAGCCGTTTGCCGGATGGCTGGCCAGATCCTGGCGGAAACTCTTCTCGGCGGCGGCAAAATTTTTCGCGCGCAGCTGCATGTCGCCGAGCCGCTGCAGCGGAGCGCCGGCGAACATCGGCGGCTCGCTCTTGTCGGCGTGTGCGGCTGCGGTCGCCGCCAGGGCCTGCATCTTGACGGCGTTATCGGTGTTTCCTTGCATCAGCGCGATCTCTGCGCTTAATTGCCCCAGCGCGGTGGTGGCGATGCTGCCCATCATCTTGCCCATCCAGTCCTTGCCGGCATGCTTGGCGCGCAGCGCTTTGACGGCCGGCTCGAGACGCGCCAGCGCTGCCTTGGCATCGGTCGCCTGTCCGCTGCGCGCCAGCGCGATGCCGCGCGACATTTCGCCGAGCACCGTGGCAAGGCCCTTGCCGCCGGTCGGCATCGGCTCTTTCAGCAATGCTTCCCATCGCTGCAGATGCACCAGCGTCAGCATCGGAAGACTGCGGTTGTATTCGGCGAACTCGTGGTCGCCGCGCGAACGCCTGGCCCCCGCGCGCGCGGTCGTCAGCGCCAGCTCGCCCCGGCCTTCCATCAGGGCTGCGTACCACTGGAAGTGCGTGTTGTGGCCGCGCCAGTCTTTGGTGATCGAGAAATTCTGCCGCTTCAGTTCGGCATCCATCGCATCGTCGTTGGCGATCGCCATCTGGTTGGCGCGAGTGGCGTCGGCGTAGCGGCCGACCAGCGCAAACGTGTGCGCCGGCATATGCACCAGGTGCGGCGACTTTGGCGCCAGCTTGCCGAGCCGGTCGGCGGAGGCCAGCGCGCGCGGCGCGACGGTGACGTCGTCGACGGCGTGGATCATGTAGTGGTTCAGGCCGACGTGGTTGGGGGCGCGCACCAGGCCAGCTTCCAGCTGAGTCGCCAATTCACCGGTACGGCCGGAAGGCTTGCCGGTCACCGGATCCCATGGAGTGCCGGTAGTGGCGACCATTTCGGCCTCGGCATAGATCGTCAGCACGTCCGGATCGGCGGGAAAGCGCGCTGTGAGCGAACGCATGTAATCGGCGTAAGCGATGTCGAGCGGATCGGCCGGCTCGCTGCTGGTGGACCCCGGCGAACGGCAGATGGCGCCAGGCAGCGGCGCCACCGCGCGCGCCGAGCTGTGGCCGTAGCGAATGGCGAGCGACTCGATCAGCGCCAGGTCGCGCGGCGAGGCGCCCTGGCGATGCCTGGTCGCGTAGTCGAGATACTGCTTGGCCACGGTCAGGTCGCCGCGCCGCGGGTTGTTGATGATCGGGCCCATCTGCAGCGCCACGCCCCAGGCGCACAGGCCGCAGTCGGGATCCTTCGCCAGCGCAGCCTTGAAGGCGCGGATGGCCTCGGTTTCGTTGAAGGCATACATCTGGGCCATGCCCTGGGCGAACAGGCGGCGCGCCGGCTCGTTTGCCTGCGACGGCACCAGGGTGGTTTCGCCGAAGCCGTCGAGCACCGGCGCGCTCGCCTTGCTGTCTACCGTCAGCGGCAACACGGCGCAGGCGGCGAGCACGGAAAGCGACGAAGCGAGGTACAACTGTTGCGTGAAACGGGAACCAAAACGGAGACGCATTGCAAGACCCTGGTGGAATAGATAACGATGAATGAGCGACTGCTTAAATTGCGCCTGCGCAATCTTGCCAGTTTGCCACAAATAGCATTCTGAAGAAACCGCTTTCTCGCCACGCCGAGGGGCTTGACAGCGCAATGCGATTAACGGTCCAGCTCGATCCACGTCGGCGCGTGGTCGCTCGGCTTCTCGCGCCCGCGCACGTCGCGGTCGACGCCGGCCGCCTTCAGCTCGCCCGCCAGCGAAGGGCTCAGCAGCAGGTGGTCGATGCGCAGCCCGGCGTCGCGCCCGTACGCATTGCGGAAGTAGTCCCAGAACGTGAAAATCTTTTCGTCCGGATGCATGGTGCGCAGCGAATCGGTCCAGCCCTGCGCCATCAGGCGGCCGAACGCTTCGCGCGTTTCGGTGCGGAACAGCGCGTCGTCGACCCAGCGCTCGGGCTTGTAGACGTCGAATCCGGTCGGGATCACGTTGAAATCGCCGGCCAGCACGACCGGCGAGCCGGAGGCGATCAGTTCGGCGCCGCGCAGGATCAGCCGCTCCATCCACTGCAACTTGTAATCGAACTTGGGGCCGGGCGCCGGGTTGCCGTTGGGCAGATACAGGCAGGCCACGACCACCCCGTTGACGGCCGCCTCGATGTAGCGGCTCTGCAGGTCTTCCGGGTCGCCGGCGAGGCCGCGCCCTACTTCCACCACCGGCTCGTCGCCGCGCACGAGGATGGCGACGCCGTTCCAGCTCTTCTGGCCGTGCCAGATCGCCTGGTAGCCGGCGGCGTTGATCGCTTCCTCGGGGAATTTCTCGTGGGGCGTCTTCAGTTCTTGCAGGCAGGCGACGTCCGGCTGTTTTTCTTCCAGCCATTGCAGCAAGGCCGGCAGCCTGGCGTTCATGCCGTTGATGTTGAAGGTGGCGATGCGCATTGGTTCTCCGCGGTTGGTCGAAAACACATCATTTTGAACGCAGAACGGCTTGCCTGCCGCACGGCTGCTTACTCCAGCTTGCGGTCCTCGCCCTTGGCCTGCGCCATCGCCTCCGGTTCGAGGTCTTCGGCTACCTTGTTGAACCAGATGAAGGCGCCCCAGCCGGCCAGCAGGAAGCCGACCGACACGAGGATGGTGGCCGCATGCGGCAGCAATTGCGGGCTCTCGTGCAGCGCCTTGAAAGTGGCCACCAGGCCCTCCACCGCCAGCGCCACCACGACGACCACGAGAAAACGCGACAGGTAGCGCCGCACCCGCGTCGGCGCGCTGACCTGCGCTTCGCGGATCACTTCTTCTTCCATGATCGTCTGCGCGATCTGCAGCGACACCACGGCGACGGCGAGCAAGCCGATCGTCTCGATGATGGCTTCGGCGCCGGAGGCATTGTCGCCGCCGAGCGATGCCCAGGCGGTCTTGACGGCGATCACCACCAGCATCACCGCCACGAAAACGAACAGGACCGCTATGACGGCGTGCGCCGCGGCGAAAAAGCGGATCAGAAGTTTCATGGACGGACCTTAGTGAGAAATTTTGTCATGTCGATCCCGACACCGGACTCGAGCATGGCGACCATCTGCGCTTCCGGCAACGGCCGGCTGAAGTAGTAACCCTGGATCTCGTCGCAGCCTTCGGCCGCGAGCAGGCGCAGCTGTTCTTCCGTTTCGACGCCCTCGGCGACGGCGCGCAGCCCGAGGCTGTGGGCCAGCTGGATCACGGCCGTGACGATGGCGCCGTCCTCGGGGACGATCGACAGGCCGCGCGTAAACGACTGGTCGATCTTCAGCTTGTTGACCGGGAAACGCTTCAGGTAGCTCAGGTTCGAATAGCCGGTGCCGAAGTCGTCGATCGACATCGTCACGCCGATGGCCTGCAGCCGGTTCATCAGTTCGATCGAGGCCTCCGGATCTTCCATCGACAGGCCCTCGGTCAGTTCGATCGTCAAAAAGCGCGGCGCGACGCCGTATTTCTCCAGCGCGTTGCGCACCAGCTTGTCGAGGTCCTCGTTGGCGAATTGCGAGGCGGCGACATTGATCGCCATCGGCACCAGCGGCACGCCGGCGTCGAGCCAGCGGCGCAGCGTGGCGCAGGCGTTGTCGAGCACCCACTGGCCGATCGCCACGATCAGGTTGCTTGCCTCGGCGACCGGGATGAATTCCATCGGCGGCACCAGCCCCAGCTCGGGCGACTGCCAGCGCAGCAGCGCTTCCATGCCGATCACCTTGCCGCTGGCAAGATCGACCTGCGGCTGGTAGTGCAGCACGAATTCGCTGCTCTTCAAGGCGCGGTGCAGGCCCTGTTCGAGCGCCACGCGGGCGTCGAGCTTGCGCTGCATCGCTTCGGTGAAGAACTGAAAACCGTTGCGCCCGCTCTCCTTGGCGCGGTACATGGCGATGTCGGCCTGGCGCAGCAGCACTTCGGCGTCGGCGCCGTCGGCCGGATAGGTGCTGATGCCGATGCTGCCGGTGACGATGTGCTCGTGGCCGCCGAGGATGACCGGCACCGCCAGGCGCAGGCCGATCCGCTCGGCGATGGTGCCGGGCGTGGTGTCGCCGACCGGGTCGTCGAGCAGCAGCACGAATTCGTCGCCGCCAAGGCGCGCCACGGTGTCCGACTCGCGCACGCACAGCGTCAGCTGGGAGGCGACGATGCGCAGCAACTGGTCGCCGGCGCTGTGGCCGAGGGTGTCGTTGACGGCCTTGAACTTGTCGAGGTCGACGAACATCACCGCCAGCCGCGTGCCGTGGCGCTCGGCGCGGCGGATCGCGTGGGCCAGCCGGTCGAGGAACAGCGCGCGGTTCGGCAGCCCCGTCAGCAGGTCGTGGGTGGCCTGGTGCTGCATCGCCTGCTCGTGCTCGCGCCGCTCGGTGATGTCGTGCGCCACGTTCATGATCGAGTCGGCGTCGTTGAAGCGGATGGCGCAGCCGAAAAACTCGACGTCGACCGCCGCGCCGTCGAGGCGTTCGACCTGCAACGCGCAACGCGGCTGGCGCTGCGCCGCGGTGATGTCGCCGTAGGTCCCCTCTTCCATCCGGTGGCGGAACGCCGGCGGCACCAGGCTGAGCGCGTCGGCGCCGAGCAGCTGCTCGGGGGCGCCGGCGCCGAACAGCGCGCAGGCGGCCGGATTGGCGAACACCACCTTGCCGGCGCAGTGGATCCAGATCGCGTCCGGGATCAGGTCGACCAGGGTGCGGTAGCGGACCTCGCTCTCTTCGAGGTGGGCGTTGAGTTCGCGCAGGTTGAGGTTGATGTCGTACAGCTCGCGGCTCTTTTGCTCGAGCAGCGTTTCGGCTTCCTTGCGCGCGGTGCGTTCGCGCGCCAGGCTGCGCGAAGCAACGGTACTTGGCACCGCGAGGTTCATGCTTCTCCGCGCACCAGGTCGAAACGCACCCGGTGACAGTTGTCGACTTTCTCGAGGTCGGTGCGGGTAACGGCGATCGGCTCGCCGAAATGCTTGATGCAGCCGGCAATCAGCCCGGCGGCCAGGTCGCCGAAGCCGCGCGGCGAGCTGTACAGCACGGCGAGTTGGTGCTCGGACGGGCGCTGGCATTCGAGCTTGGGCAGTTCGGCGTCCGGGTACAGCTTGCGCACCTCGACGTGGATCACGCCGTCGATGCGGCTGAGGAAATCGAAGGCGGTGTGGGCGTCGCCGAACAGCGCCGGATAGCCGACACTGAAGCGCACGAACAGATGTTCGCCAAACACGTGCACAAGCTGCGAAGTCGACAGGCCGGTGGCGCTCGACAGCGCCGCCACCAGGCGCACCAGTTCGGCGTGGTCATAGGTGCCGACCGAAGTGTAGGCGCCGTCGTTGGGCAGGTCGGCTTCGGTGATGATGCGGTCGAGCATGTCGAGGCCCATGCTGGACTCCACCATCTCCATGAATTCAGTAAAAACGACGCCTTTCACGCATGCTCCTGTCGGTACGAAAGAAGCGCTAGTATAAAGGCCTGAACTGCAAAAAGCGACAGTGTTTCGCAGTAGCAACCCCGACAACGTTTCCGGCGACGCCAGCGCGGCGGCGGCCATATACTGGCGCCAGGAGCGGCCGGATCTTGCCGGCGGCAGCCACATATTGTTGAGGGACTTCGCATGGACCAACCGCTTTCCCGTCGCCGGCGCCGGCTGCTGCAATCGCTGGTGGCGGCCGGCGGCGCCGCGCTGCCGTTCACTGCCGCGGCGGCCGCAGGCGCGCCGTCCGCCGTGCTGAGCCGGCCGATCCCATCGAGCGGCGAAGCGCTGCCGCTCGTCGGCCTGGGCAGCTGGATCACCTTCAACGTCGGCAACGACCGCGCCGCCCGCGCCGCCTGTGCCGATGTGATGCGGCAATTCTTCGCCGCCGGCGGCCGCCTGATCGACTCGTCGCCGATGTACGGCTCGGCGCAGGATGTCATCGGCGCCGGCCTGCGCCAGCTCGGCAAGCCGGCGCGGCTGTTCGCCGCCGACAAGGTGTGGACCGGCGCCGGCGCGCGCGGCGCCGAGCAGGTCGAGACCTCGCGCCGCCTGTGGGGGACGGACCAGTTCGACCTGTTGCAGGTTCACAACCTGCTGGCGTGGGAAGCCCATCTGCCGCAGCTGTTCGCCATGAAAGCGGCCGGGCGCCTGCGCTACGTCGGCATCACCACCTCGGAGGGCCGGCGCCATGCCGACGTCGTCAAGATCATGGCCAGCCAGCCGATCGATTTCGTGCAAGTGACGTACAACATCGCCGACCGTGAAGTGGAGCAACGCATCCTGCCGCTGGCAAGCGAGCGCGGCATCGCCGTCATCGCCAACCGGCCCTTCCGGCAAGGCGCGCTGACCGAGGCGCTGCGGCGGCACCGGCTGCCGGCCTGGGCGGCGGAGATCGATTGCACCACCTGGGCGCAGGTGCTGCTGAAATTCATCGTGTCGCACCCGGCCATCACCTGCGCGATCCCGGCCACCTCGAGCGTCGCGCATGTGCGCGAAAACATGCTCGCCGCCGGCGGCCGGATGCCGGACGCGGCCATGCGGCGGCGGATGGCCGACCACGTGGCGCCGCTGGCATGAGCGAATGGTGGTCCTATACCTTGTCCGACCTGCTGATGTTTTCGGCGAAGACCTATTATCGGATGTTCGAACTGTACAACCAGACGATCTGGCCGGCGCAGCTCGTTGCCGGGCTTGCCGGCCTGGCGATCCTCGGCGGCGCCGCGCGCGGCGGTGCGATGCGCGGACGCGCGGCGGCGGCCCTGCTGGCGGCTTGCTGGCTGTGGGTCGGATGGGCCTTCCACCTGGACAGATATGCCGCCATCAACACGGCCGGCGTGGCGTTTGCCGTTGCCTTCGCGCTCGAAGCGCTGCTGTTGCTGTGGTTTGGCAGCGTGCGCGGCAGGCTTGCCTTCGGCCCGCTGCGCGATGCGATTCGCCGGCCGGCGCTGGGCGTGGTGGCGTTTGCCATGCTGGGCTACCCGCTGCTGGCTCTGATCGATGGCCGCCCGTGGCTGCAGATGGAATTGTTCGGCGTGGCGCCGGACCCGACGGCGCTGGCCACGCTCGGGCTGCTGGTGCTGGCGCGGCCCGGGCGCTGGCTGCTGTGGCCGATTCCGCTGTTGTGGTGCGCGATCAGCGGCGCCACGCTCTGGACCATGCGGGCGCCGGATTTCTGGGTCGCGCCGCTCGTTGCGCTGGTGGCGCTGCGGCTGGCGTGGTCGGGGCGCGTGCCGCGCAAATCGGCGGAAATCTGAAGTGGAAAATCAGCCAGATACCGGCGTCGCAGGTGCTGGTGTCAGGTCTGACATTCGGACACGGCCCCAAGCGTAGCAACGTCGATACGGCCGAGTCTGTGTTCGAATGTCAGACCTGACACCAGCATTTTGCCATTCGGCTGGCGTGGTCGGGGCGCGTGCCGCGCAAATCGGCGGAAATTTGAAGCGGCAAATCAGCCAGATACCGGCGTCGCAGGTGCTGGTGTCAGGTCTGACATTCGGAAACGGCCCCAAGCGTAGCAACGTCGATACGGCCGAGTCTGTGTTCGAATGTCAGACCTGACACCAGCATTTTGCCGCAAGCGGAGCAATGTCGTTACTTTCGACCGGAGTTTGAGATGATCAAGCGAAGACGTCCGAAAGGGCGGCCCGTCAAGCGCCGTCGTCTCGGAAAATCGCTGTCAATTTGGCCGCTATTCGCGCGCTTTGCGCGGCGCGATTTCCTGGTCGATGTAGGCGCGAACGATGCTCTCGAAGTCGGCGTCGGCCGACAGGCCGAGCGCTTTTGCGCGCGTCACATCCCATTGCGCCGGCCAGCTGTTGACGATCCGCTCGACGGCCGGATCGGGCACGAAGCTGATGCGCGACACCGCCTCCTTGCCGGCCACCTTTTCCAGCGCGGCGACCATGTCGCCGACGCTGACCGACACGCCGGGCAGGTTGACGGTGCGGCTGTCGCCGAGCGCTTCGGCATGCAGCTCGTGGCCGGCGATCAGCGATTCGATCGCGCCGCGCGGCGACAGCAGCCACAACTTTGCTTCGAGCGCGACCGGGCACACCGTCGCCTCGCCATTCAGCGGTTCGCGGACGATGCCGCTGGCGAACGACGACGCCGCCTTGTTCGGTTTGCCGGGACGCACGCTGATGGTGGGCAGGCGCAGAACGCGGCCGTCGATGAAGCCGCGGCGGCTGTAGTCGTTGACCAGCAGCTCGCCGATCGCTTTCTGCGCGCCGTACGACGAGCGCGGACTGAGCGCCGTGTCGTCGCGCACGACGGCGGGCAACTTGCCGCCATACACCGCGACCGAGCTGGTGAACACGACCTTCGGCTTGTGGCCGAGTTCGCGGGCGATGTCGAGCAGCAGGCGCGAGGCGTCGAGGTTGATGCGCATGCCGAGGTCGAAATCGGCTTCGGCCTGGCCGCTGACGATGGCGGCGAGATGAAAGATCGACGCGGTATCGGTATCGATGGCCTGGCGCAGCACCGCGCCGTCGGCAATGTCGCCGGTGACCACGCGCACGCGCGCATCGCCGAAATCGTTGGCCGGCACCACGTCGAGCAGCACCAGCTGCTCGACGTGCCGCGCCTGGCCGTCGCTGTCGCTCAGTTCGCCGCGCTCGAGCAGCCGCCGCGCCAGCCGCTGGCCGAGGAATCCGGCGCCGCCGGTAATCAGTACTTTCATGGCCAGGCTCCTGGGTTGCTTGCCGCGGCCAGCCAGCCGAGGCCATCCTCGGTCTTGCCGCGCGGCCGGTATTCGCACCCGATCCAGCCATCGTAGCCAAGCTCGTCGAGCAGGCGGAACAGGAAGGGATAATTCACCTCGCCATCGTCCGGCTCATTGCGGGCTGGCACGCCGGCGATCTGCACGTGGCCGATACCGTCGAAGTTGTTCCTGAACGTCATGGCCAGGTCGCCCTCGACGATCTGTGCATGATAGAAATCCATCTGCACCTTGACGTTCGGCTGGCCGGATTCTTTGCGCAGCGCATGTGCGTCGGCCTGCGTGTGGAGGAAATAGCCGGGAATGTCGCGCCCGTTGATCGGCTCGATCAGCAGTTCGATGCCGTGCTTGCCGACTTCGCTGGCGGCGTGGCGCAGGTTGCCCAGATAGGTGTCGCGATGGAGACGGCGGTCGGCGCCGTCCGCAATCAAACCGGCCATCATGTGCACCCGCTTCGCGCCGAGCGCCTGTGCGTACTCGATGGCACGGGCGACGCCGGCGCGAAATTCCTGCTCGCGGCCGGGCAGCGCAGCAATGCCGCGCTCGCCCGCGGCCCAGTCGCCCGGCGGCAGGTTGAACAGCACGTTTTCGAGCTGGTTGTCCTTTAGCCAGGCAGCCACTTCCTGCGGCGCGTAGTCGTAGGGGAACAGGAACTCGACGGCCTTGAAGCCGGCCGCCGCCGCCGCGGCAAAGCGTTGCGGGAAGGCGACTTCGTTGAACATCATGGTCAGGTTGGCGGCAAATCTTGGCACGGCACGGCTCCAGCTAAATGTCGAGCCCGAAGGTCGACTTGAGTTCTTCGACCTGCGCGGCGTCCAGCGGGCGGTGCGGCGCCTGGCGCAGCAACAGGAATAGTTTGGCGGTTTCTTCAAGTTCCTCAGTAGCATACACTGCCGCCTCGAGCGACGTGCCGGCGACCACCGGGCCATGGTTGGCCAGCAGCACCGCTGTATGCTTGCGCGCCAGCACGCCGATGGCGCCGGCGAGCCGGTCGTCGCCCGGGCGGTGATACGGCACCAGCGGCAGGCGGCCGATCTTCATGACGAAATACGGCGTCAGCGGCGGGATGCAGTCGTCGTGGGCCAGGCCGCACATGCACGACACCGCCGCCGAATAGGTCGCGTGCAGGTGCACGATGGCCCTGGCGCTGTCGCGCCCGTGATACATCGCGCGGTGCAGGAAGGCTTCCTTCGAGGGCCGCTCGCCGCTGAGCAGCCGGCCTTCCCAGTCGAGCTTGGAGAGGTGGGCCGGATCGAGCCGGCCGAGGCTGGCGTTGGTCGGCGTCAGCAGCCAGCCGTCGTCGAGCCGTACGCTGAGGTTGCCGCTGCTGCCGCCGGTCAGGCCGCGCTCGAACAGTGAATTGCCGAACCGGGCGATCAGTTCGCGCTGGCGCGCTTCTTCCGGGTTGGCGTGGACCGCGGCGCTCACAGGCGTTCGTCTCCTGATTGATTTGTGCGCGCTATCAGGAGTTAGATCGAAAACATCGCGAATCGTTCGCTTCGCGTGGGCGGCGCAAGCTGGAGCTAGCGCGATGCGCGGCCGGTGGCGGCGACCTGGTCGAGGATGTGGCGCGGCACGGCGGCATAGTGCTTGAACTCCATCGTGTAGGTGGCGCGGCCCTGGGTCAGCGATCGCAGCGTGGTGGAGTAGCCGAACATCTCGGCCAGCGGCACCAGCGCGCTGATCAGCTTGCCGCCGCCGCCGGGAATCTCGTCCATCCCCTGCACCATGCCGCGCCGCCCGCTGAGGTCGCCCATGACGTTGCCCATGAATTCTTCCGGGGTTTCCACTTCGACCTGCATCATCGGTTCGAGCAGGACCGGCTCGGCGCGCCGCATGGCGTCCTTGAAGGCGATCGAGCCGGCCATGCGGAAGGCGTTTTCGTTGGAGTCGACGTCGTGGTAGGAGCCGAACGTCAGCGTGGCCTTGACGTCGACCACCGGATAGCCGGCCAGCACGCCGGAGCGCAGGCTTTCCTGCACGCCCTTGTCGACCGCCGGGATGAATTCGCGCGGCACCACGCCGCCCTTGATGGCGTCGACGAACTGGTAGCCCTGGCCGGGCGCGGCCGGTTCCAGCGTCAGCACCACGTGGCCGTACTGCCCGCGGCCGCCCGACTGCTTGATGAACTTGCCCTCGACGTCAAACGCGGCCTTGTGGATCGTCTCGCGGTAGGCCACCTGCGGCTTGCCGACCGACGCTTCGACGCCGAACTCGCGGCGCATGCGGTCGACCAGGATTTCCAGGTGCAGTTCGCCCATGCCCGACATGATGGTCTGGCCCGTTTCCTCGTCGGTATGGACGCGGAACGACGGGTCTTCCTGTGCCAGCCGGCTCAGTGCCACGCCCATCTTTTCCTGGTCGGCCTTGGTCTTCGGCTCCACCGCCTGCGATATGACCGGCTCGGGGAACACCATTTTTTCGAGCACGATGATGTGCTCGGGCGAACTGAGGGTGTCGCCGGTGGTGACGGCCTTGAGGCCGACCGCGGCGGCAATGTCGCCGGCGTAGACTTCCTTGATTTCCTTGCGCTCGTTGGCGTGCATCTGCAGGATGCGGCCGAGCCGCTCGCGCTGGCCCTTGGTCGGGTTGTAGACGGTGTCGCCCGAGTTGACGACGCCGGAATAGACGCGGAAGAACGTCAGCTGGCCGACGAAGGTATCGGTCATGATCTTGAAGGCGAGCGCGGAAAACGGTTCGTCGTCGGACGGGTGGCGCTCGATCGGGTTGTCGTGCTCGTCGAGGCCGGCGATGGCCGGGATGTCGAGAGGCGAAGGCAGGTAGTCGATGACGGCGTCGAGCATGGCCTGGACGCCGCGGTTCTTGAAGGCGCTGCCGGCCAGCATCGGCACGATCTCGTTGCGGATCGTGCGCAGGCGCAGCCCCTGCTTGATCTCGTCTTCGCTGAGCGCTTCTTCTTCGAGGTACTTTTCGGTCAGCTCCGGGGTCGCCTCGGCGGCCGCTTCGACCATGCGCTCGCGCCACTGGCGCGCCTGCGCCAGCAGGTCGGGCGGGATATCCTCGTAGGCGAACTTGACGCCCTGGGTGTCGTCGTCCCAGCGGATGGCGCGCATCTTGACGAGGTCGATGACGCCGTGGAAGTCGTCCTCGGTGCCGAGCGGGATCTGGATCGGCACGGCGACGCCCTTCAGGCGGCTGTGGATCTGCTCGCGGACGCGGAAGAAGTCGGCGCCGACACGGTCCATCTTGTTGATGAAGGCCAGGCGCGGCACGCGGTACTTGTTGGCCTGGCGCCACACCGTCTCGGACTGCGGCTGCACGCCGCCGACGGCGTCATAGACCATGACGGCGCCGTCGAGCACGCGCATCGAGCGTTCGACCTCGATGGTGAAGTCGACGTGGCCGGGGGTGTCGATGATGTTGATGCGGTGCTCGGGGAAGTTGCCGGCCATGCCTTTCCAGAACGCGGTGGTGGCGGCGGAGGTGATGGTGATGCCGCGCTCCTGCTCCTGCTCCATCCAGTCCATGATGGCGGCGCCGTTGTGCACTTCGCCGATCTTGTGGCTGACGCCGGTGTAGAACAGGATCCGCTCGGTGGTGGTGGTCTTGCCGGCGTCGATGTGCGCGCTGATGCCGATGTTGCGGTAGCGCTCGATGGGTGTCTTGCGAGTCATCACTAGCTCCTGGTTCTGGCGATCCATTCCATCATAAACCGGTTACCTGCCGCGCGCATCCGGAACTCGGCTGCCGCGCGAACCGCCGTCGGCAAAGCGGGTCAAACCTGTCGGCGCAGTGCCAAACGTGCAAGGAGATCGACATGCCCCGATATCTCGTTGAAGCAACCTATTTCCCCGAAGGATTGAACGGCTTGCTGAAGGAAGGCGGCTCGAAGCGCCGCGCCGCCGTCGAGGAACTGTTCATGTCGCTGGGCGGCAAGCTGGAAGCGTTCTATTTTTCCTTCGGCGAGAAGGACGTCTTCATCATCGGCGAGCTGCCGGACAATGCCACCGCGGCGGCGCTGGCGATCAGGGTCACCGCCACGCGGGCGGCCGACTGCAAGACCACCGTGCTGCTGACGCCACAGGAAGTGGACGTGGCGGTGAAAAAGACGGGCATCTACCGCCCGCCCGGCTATCAGATCGAGAGCGAAGTGAACAAGTGGGAAGGCGAAGGCGGCAACGTCACGCAGCCGGCGCGCGGCTGATCGCTATTTGCCCAGCAACGCCAGCGTCTGGGTCCACTGCTCGTTCCAGTCGTACAGGAATTCGTGCGCGCCGAACGAGCGCTTGAGCTGGGACATCGGCACCCGGTAGACGTCGTTCAGGCCGAGCGCGAGCGTCACCGGATTCCACAGTGCCTTGTTCTTCGACTTCCTGGCGCTGCCCTTGACGCGCGCGCCATCGTCGCCGAAGATGCCGCCGCCGTCGAGGAGCGCCCCGTTCAGGTCGATGCGCACCAGGCTGGCGAACGCGATCATCACCTGCTCGCGGCCGATGCCGGCCTGCGACTCTTTCGCCACCGCGGGCTTGACCGGCGCCGGTTCGGCCTCGCGCTTGAGCCGGCCCACCAGCTTCTCGAGTTCCTTCTTCAGGAAGCGCAGTTCGTGCAGCTCGCGCCGAAAGCCGGGCGGCGGCAGGCGGGTGACGATCTTGTAGACGTCCTTGGTGATGGTAATGAGCACGTCGGCGCTGCCGGCGGCCAGCCGCGCGGTGTCGCCCTCGAAAAAGATCGGCGCCGCGTAACCGCCGTTGGCGTCGCCGAACAGGTCGGCAAAGGCGGCGTCGTAGTCGAGCCAGACGTAGGGAGTCAGGCCGTTGTCGAGCATGCCGGCGAGGGTCCACGGGGTGCCGGTCTGCTGTGCGAGCCAGGCGCAGGCCTCTTCGGTCGTGGCCCTGAAGGATAATTCGGTGTTTGTCATTTTTCCGTTCTAGTGGATAATCTAGCCCATGAACGATACCACTACCCTCCCCCCTCTGCCTGACCGGCTGTCCGTCGACCCGAGCAGCCCTTTCCACGTCCCTGCCGTGTTCGAACACGAAGTAGGCATCAAACTGAACGGCAAAGAACGCAACGACGTCGAAGAATATTGCCTCAGCGAGGGCTGGGTCAAGGTCGCTTCCGGCAAGTCGGTGGACCGCAAGGGCAAGCCGCTGCTGATCAAACTGAAGGGCACGGTCGAAGCTTTCTACCGCTAAGCTCCGCCAGAAAACACCTGGACTAAGTCAGGGCAAGCGCCTACGCTGGAATCGTGGATTTCGGTTGGAGGCGCTCCCATGTTCTTCAAAACAATCCTGGTTCACGTGGACGGATCCCGCCACGTCGACGGGCGAATCGAAATTGCCGCGCGGCTGGCCGCGCTGCACGACGCCCACCTGGTCGGCCTCGCCCTGACCGACCTGCCGCAGGTCTTTTACGATCCGATGATGTTCAATCCGGTCGAGCTCACGCTCGATCCGCTCCTGCAGGCGCCGCGCCAGCGCGCCGCCGATGCACTCGACAACTTCACGCAAACCGCCCGCCAGTTCCACTCCGGATCGATCGAGACGCGGCTGGAAGAAAACGAATCGGCGCTCGGCGTCAGTCTGCAGGCGCGTTATGCTGACCTGGTGGTGCTGGGACAATACGATGCCGAGGACGCCGACGCATCGGCCAACGCCGATTTTGCCAAGATCGTCATCATGGAAGGCGGCGTGCCGGTGCTGATGGTGCCGTTCGCCAGTGCCGTAGCCAACACCGGCCGGCGCGCGCTGGTGTCGTGGAACGCCAGCAAGCAGGCTGTGCGCGCCGTTCACTACGCGCTGCCGCTGCTGCAGCGCGCCAGCCAGGTCGACGTCGCCGTGTTCGACCCGCAGACGCTACCGGCGGGGCAGCGCGCGGTGCCGGACGAGGACATCATCGAGTTTCTCGCCCGGCACGGGATCAAGGCGAATGTAAAAAGACAGGTGACGGCCGGCGACATCGATATCGGCAACGCGCTGCTGTCTCTGGCGACCGACCTCGGGTCGGACTTGCTGGTGATGGGATGCTACGGCCACACCCGCCTTCGCGAAGTATTGTTGGGCGGCGTGAGCCGCGCGATCTTCAGGTCGATGACGCTGCCCGTATTGATGGCGCACTGAATCGAGGAGTCAGACATGGCGGACGTGCAGCAACGCCGGCGCGGAAAATTGAGCGAACCGGAGCCCGATGAGGCGAGCGACGCCGACTTGGCGAGCGACGACGACAGCGAAACCTGGCAGGAGCCGCTCGATCCGATCCACTTGAGCGAGCACGTGCCGTTCTGGTGGCGGCCGCGGCGCGGCAGGGACGACCTGTGGATGGAGATCATGGCGCTGCGCGGGACCGAGGTGGTCAAGGTGAGGTAGGGTTTTGACCGTCAACCGGCATCCGGTCGGTCCGCGATCGCTGATCCGTGGGTGGTCCGGCAGATGACGGGCGTACCGGTCGCAATCGGACGCGGGCGTTATAATCATCACATCATTCACGGCGGAGCTGGCCATGTCGGGACAGCGAGCACACTGACCCCATGCATTACGCCCTCGCGCCGCGCACTTTTCTCTTCAGTCACTATTTCTACACCGGCTTGCGGATCGCCACCGGCATCGTCGGCCTTACCTTCCTGACGCTTGCCATCAGCGACCTGCCCACTGCGATGGCGGTGGCGATGGGTGCGCTGTGCACCAGCCTGATGGACATGCCGAGCCCGTTGCGCCACAAGTTCAACGAGATGCTCGCCGGCGTGGCGCTGTGCTCGATCGTGGTGCTGCTGGTAAGCCTGTGCTCGCCCATCTCGTGGCTGCTGCGCAGCGTCATCGTGCTGGTGACATTTCTGGCCAGCATGATGATCGTGTACGGGCGCAAGGCGATGCCGCTGCAGTTCGCCGCGCTGTTCGCCATGATGCTGGCCAGCGAAGAGACTTCCACACCCCGGCAGGCGCTGGTGCACGGCGCCTTGTTCTTCGCCGGCGCGGCCGGCTACATGGCGTACGCGATGGCGGTCGTGTGGGCGCTGCAGTCGCGCCTGAAGCAGCAGGTGCTGGCCGAAGCGCTGTACGAACTGGCGAGCTACACGGAAATCAAGGCCGGCTGCTATGACATGGCCAATCCGCTGCCGGCGCAGATGGAAAAGCTGGTGCGCCAGCAGATCGTGCTGGCCGAAAGGCAACAGGCCTCGCGCGACCTGATTCTGCGCGGCAAGCCATCGGCGGCCGATGCGGCGCTGGTGCAGGTGCACTACGCGATGTTCGACCTGTACGAACTGGTGCTGTCGACGCACACCGATTACGTCCTGCTGCGCAAGCATTTCGGCGGCGGCCCGGTGCTGCCGTTGTTGCGCGACCTGATCGGCAAGGCGGCGCGCGACATCGAATCGGCGGCGTACGCGATGACCCGCAACCGGCCGTCGCAGGCGGAATTCGACTACACGGCCGAAATGCGCATGCTCGACGCGGCGCTGCGCGCCGGCAACGGCGCGGCGCCAGGCGAAGCCGAGGCGGTGCTGCTGGCGACATCGCACAAGATCGGCGACATGATCGCGATGATCGGCCAGCTGCACGCGGCCAGCCAGGCCGGCGGCGCAAATTTGCCGCTGGTGTCGGGCGCCGACCTGACGCCGTTCCTGACCCAGCAGCGCTACGGTTTCGGCATCCTGCGCGAAAACCTGCGCTGGGGCTCGCCGGCGTTCCGCTTCGCGCTGCGGGTGGCGATGGCGGTGTCGGTCGGCCTGCTGGCGGGCGACTTCCTGCCCTACAAGGCGCACGGCTACTGGATCGCGCTGACCATCGCCGTGATCCTCAAGCCGAGTTTCAGCATGACCCGGCAGCGCCGCGCCGACCGCGTCATCGGCACGGTGATCGGCTGCATCCTGACCGCGGTGATCCTGCATTTCGTCCACGCGCCGGCGGCGCTGATTGGATTCCTGTTCGTGGCGACGGCGGCGGCGCCGGCTTTTCTGTATATCAAATACCGCTACACGGCAGTGGCCGCCAGCATGCAGATCCTGCTGCTGATCGGCCTGACGGTGCCGCAGGACGCCAGCGCGATCAGCGAGCGGCTGCTCGACACGCTGGCGGGCACCATCATCGCCACCTTTTTCAGCTATGTGCTGCCGAACTGGGAGTACCAGAACCTGCCGCGGCTGGTCGACGCGGTGCTCAACGCCAACCGCAAGTACGTCGACGCCGCCGGCGACCTGCTGCAGGGACGCAGCGGCGACGACTTCCGTTACCGCATCAGCCGCAAGGGCTTCATGGACAGCCTGGCCACGCTCAGCGCGGCGCTGGGACGGATGCTCGACGAGCCGGCCGCGAAACACCGCGCTCCCGCCGAGCTGAACCGGTTCACGGTGCAGAACTACCTGCTGGTGTCGCATATCGCGGCGCTGCGCCTGTTGCTGCAGCGTTACAAGGAGGGCATGCCGCGCGCCGAGGTCAACGCCGCCATCGACCAGGCTTGCCATCAGGTGCGAGCGCGGCTGGGGCCGGCGCCGCGGGACGGCGCCGCGGCGGCGGCCGACACGTCGGCCCAGGCCGCGAACTGGCCGGGGTGGGCGCCGTTGCAGCGGCGGCTGACATTGCTGCTGCAGGATGCCGACCAGCTGGCGCAGGCGCGCGGCGCGATCGGCGCCGCGCTCGGCCCCGGCTAAGGGACGCCGCGCAGTTCGTTGACGACCAGCTGGCGCTTGCCGCTGGCCGACAGCGGAATATCGGCGACCTCGTCGAGGGCGATATCGAAAAAGCTGCCCCACCGCTTCAGCTGATAATCGAGCAGCAGCTTTTTCTGCGCCGCGTTCAGCGCGCCGTACCTCGGCACGACGAAGATGGTGATCGCGCCGGGCCGGCGCTGGCGCACCTGGTACAGGCGCACCAGGTCCCAGGCGCCGCCGTCGACGATCAGCAGCAGTCCCGGGATGCGGTTGCCGCTGCGGTCGAACAGGAACTCGTGGGCGCGGCCGTCGATGGCAAGGCAGGCGCCGTTCTCGTCCACGGCGCCGAAATCGTCGGTGCAATAGCGGATCAGCGGCATCACGTCGTTCCAGCAGGAAGTGCCGACGAGTTCGGCGCGGCCGTGGTGCCAGCGGTTTTCGGTCACGCCGTACAAGGGCTGGAAGCGGAATGCGCCGGCGGCGCCGCCGACACTGGTGGCGAAGGCCAGGTTGGTGCGCTCGGTCAGGCCGTAGCTGATCGAGACCGGGCAGCGGAACAGCCGCTGGATCGATCCGAGCTGTTGCGCGGTGGCGGGCTCGGATGCAAGCAGCACGGCCCGCATGTCGAAATCGAGTTCGTCGGCGTTGATCAGTTCGGCCAGGCCGGCCGCCGCGCTGGGGTAGGCGTGGACGAACTGCGGCCGGAACCGGTTGAGGGCGGCGACGATCGCGTCCCTGTGGCGGCCGAGCAGGTGGGACGGCGACAGCAGCAGGCGGTTGCCGCTGATGCTGGCGCAGGGTTGGTGCGGCAAGCGGCGCGCGTCCGAGCCCATGCGCAGGTAGCGGGCCTTGTCGAAAGTAAAGCCGAACTTGCCCCACTCGTGGGTGTAGAACGCCTTTTCGATATCGGCCAGGCGCTTGGTGCGCCATACGCCGATGCCCTGCCCGGTCGAGCCTTCGCTGGTCGCATAATGGAGCTTGCGCGGGTCGCGGCGCTGATCGAGGAAGTCGCGCTGGCAATCCATGACCTGGGCTTTTTCGAGGTAGGGGAAGCGTTCGAGCACCTGCCGCGGCGCTTCGTTGGCCAGGGCGGCGGCGGACAGCCTGACCGTGCGCTTGTAGAACGGCACCCAATTGACCGCCACGCTCAGAACGTGACGCAAGCGGCGCGACGCTTCGGCGGCGATGGTCTCCGGGCTGGCGTCGAGCAATGCTCTGATACGGAAATAGTCGGCGTGATACAGCAGGCGGGCCGGCACGTAGGCGCGGTAGTCGTAGTACCCTTTTTGCAACCAGTCCTTGTAGCGGGTATCGAACATATGCGCCGGTAGGTCGAATGCAGGCAGTGTCCTGCTTGCCTGATTGTTATATCAGTTCGTGGCGGGAGCCTTGACTTGCGGCAGACGCGGCAGTACGGCCGGTCGCGTCGTACAATTGGGCAATCAATACTGACAACAAGGAGCGCTGGATGATTACAGAAATGGCAGAAATCACGATCAAGGCTGGTACCGATCAGCAATTCGAGGCCGCGGTGGCGAAGGCGGCGCCGCTGTTCCAGCGCGCGCGCGGCTGCCGCTCGATGCGGCTCGAACGGGGCATCGAGCATGTCGATACCTACCTCTTGGTGGTGGAATGGGAAACGCTGGAAGACCACGAAATTCATTTTCGCCAGAGCGCCGATTTCCAGGCCTGGCGCGCGCTGGTGGGAGAATTCTTTGCGGTGGCGCCGAAGGTGATCCATACGCGCACCGCGGTCACCGGATTCTAAACCTGCAACACTGATCTGCATGCACACACCGGTGTCAGGTCTGACATTCGGACATTTCGACTTTGACATGTCCGAATGTCCCCCCAAGGGGAGGGACTGACACCAGCTTTTAGCTAGCGAGCGGGGCCGTGGCAAGCATCACGCGATCGCGGCCGGCGCGCTTGGCGGCGTACAGCGCCTGGTCGGCCGCTTCGATCAGGGCGGAGGCGACGTTGCGCCGCTCCTTGTCGAAGCCCGCCACGCCGATGCTGAGGGTGACGTGCCCGCGAGCAGCCCCTGGCGCCTGCGGCAGCACCAGCGCAGCGACGTGTTCGCGGATGGCGTCGGCATGCGCGTGCGCCTGCGCGGCGGACGTGTCGGGCAGGATGGCGGCAAACTCCTCGCCGCCGTAGCGCGCGGCGATGTCGGCCGGGCGCTTGAGCATCGCCGCCAGCGCCTGCGCCACCGTGGTCAAGCAGACGTCGCCCTTCTGGTGGCCAAAGTGGTCGTTGTACAGCTTGAAGGTATCGATGTCCATCAACAGCAGCGACAGCTCGCCGCCGAGGCGCTGCGCGCGCCGCAGTTCGCGCTCCAGGGCGACATCGAAGTAGCGCCGGTTGGCGATGCCGGTCAGGCCGTCGACGTAGGAGCGCGCGCGCAGCGACTCGGCATGTTCGAGCAGGCGCCGCTCACGCTCGAACACGCCGCTGATGTCGCGGATCTCGATCATGCAGAAGCGCTCCTTGCCGTCGCTGAACGGCGTGACCGTGATCGCCTGGTCGATGCGGGCGCCGTCGAAGCGGCCCGCCTCGCGCAGCGGAAACGGCGCGCTGCTTTGCGATTGCGGCACGTTGGTAGCGACGCCGCCGCTCAGCGCCGCCTGCACCGCCGACTCGACGCGCGAGCCGCGCAGCTCGGGGAACACCTCGAGCAGGGACAAGCCGCCAACGCGCGCGGCCGACTGCCCCGAGCGCGGCACCATCCAGCCGTTCCACAGGACGATGCGCTGATTCTTGTCGAGGCCGACGATGCCGCAGTTGACCAGGTTGAGCGCGGGCGCGGACAGGCCGGCGTCGCTCACGCGGCCGCCCGCTTGCCGGTCAACGCGCGGCGCGAGCGCTTGCGCTCTTCCGCCTGGCCGAAGCGCTCGCGCTGTTCGTCCGTCAGCAGCTCGAGCGGCGGCACCGGAATCGGCTTGCGGTCGGCGTCCACCGCCACCATCGTGAAGTAGCAGCTGTTGGCATGGCGCGCAGTGCGCTGCTGGATGTTCTCGGTCACCACGCGGATGCCGACCTCCATCGAGCTGGTGCCGGTGTAGTTCACCGACGCCAGGAACGTCACCAGTTCGCCGACGTGGATCGGCTGCAGGAACATGACCTGGTCGACCGACAGCGTCACCACGTAGGTGCCGGAATAGCGGCTGGCGCAGGCGTAGGCGACGCTGTCGAGATATTTCAGGATCGTGCCGCCATGGACGTTGCCGGAGAAATTGGCCATGTCCGGGGTCATCAGGACCGTCATCGTCAACTCGTGGGTGGGCCTGCCGGCTTGGTCGTGCATGGTTGGCGCTTTCTGAAAAGAAGAAGATATTCATTATGAAGCTTCTTCCTTCGACCCGCTCGCCGGCACCGCGCCACTCGCAGCTTAAAAGACCTCGACCGTCAAAACCTCTGCCGCGGACATGGCCTTGAACGCGGCGTACCACGCGGCCGTATCGGCATCGACCAGCCCGATGCAGCCGAGGGTGCCCGATTTATTGCCGTCCGGATGAATTCCGAGGTCGGTGCGCGCGGTCGAGAACTGCGGCCGGATCACTTGCATCCAGCACTGCCGCAACGAATCGCAGTAACCTTCCTCGCCCTTCTTGTCGAGCAATTCGCTGCGCTGCGCATGGTACAAGCCGAGCGGCAGTTCGTTGCGTCCATACGGTCCGCTGACGGCCCCGGCGGACAAATTCTTCTCCGCCCACCTGAGCGTGCCGAACGCCAGGCCGTTGTGGCGCGACGTGATCCTGAAAACGATACCCATGCCAACGCTCCCCGAAAAGTCACAGTCCACCGCCTCGAAATGATCCGCGCGCGTCTATGTGAACAGCCGATTTTGTGTTAAATCGCCGGTGCCCCGGTCCGCAAGCGGTCTGAGCAATACGGTTTTTCCGTGTTTCATCGTACGCCTTCGAACGCCCTCAGTCGCCAACAAACCATTTTGTTTTTGTTAGATGTAGCAAAAATGCAACCACCGCCCGCTGAGCCGTTTTCCGGGCGTATCCTCACATCAAGTCAGTACGTTTTGACAAGAAATTGCGATCTCACGCATGACCCGTCGAGCTTCGGCACGCTCTTCCGGGAAGCCATCCGTTGCCCGCCGATCATTCCACGCCAGTTGGAGCCGGGCGCGCCGCAGTGCCGGCGCGCCGATCATCAGGAGACGCACGTGTCAAATCACATCGCCATCGAGATTTCAGGAGCCGCCGGGTTCTACCTGGTCGGGCAAGCATCGGACACGCTGGGCAAGGTGTTCGACGCCGACGGCGAACTGAGCACCGATTTCGTCGACATCGTGCGCATCGTCGGTCCCTGCGACCAGGCGCCGGACGCGCATGCCAGCGGCCCCTGCAACCTGATTTTCGCGGCGCCGCTGCGCATCCCCGGGGCGCTGATCACCGGAAATGCCTTCACCTCCGCCGAGGTCCTCGGCGATCAGCTCAAGGCCGGCGCGCGCGCCAAGGCCGACCGTTTCATCGCCACCACCGGCGAAGCGATGCGCCGCATGCTGACGATCGATGTCGATGCGGCCGCGCAGGCGTCGGCTTTCCTCGGCCTGACCACGCCGTTCGGCAGCGCCGGCGGCTTTGCCGGCGCCCAGGCCCGGTTCTCGCTATGGAGCCTGGCGCCGGACAACGCCGACGAACCGATCTCGGTCAAGGCGAAAATGGAAATCGAGCTGGCCGCACACGCCAGGTTTTCGGCATTCGGCGTCGAACGCGCCGCCTCCCTGGTGGTGATGGTCGGCGCCGATGCCGTCGCGGCGCTGCGCATCGATGCGGACGACCTGGGCCTGCGCTTCCCGCCATTCGCGCTACCCAAATTCGACCTAACAAAAGAGTTCCCGCCTCTCGAACTTCACAAAGAATTCACCAAAGCCGTGTCGACTATCGCGCAGTTGGGGATCGACACGGGCGTCAGCGTCGAACACGCCAACAACGGCGCAGGGGCACCAAAACTCGTGCTGCAGGCGCGCAAGAACACCACGGGGCTCGACTGGCTGGTCGCCACCGGCGACTACGACCACACCACCGATGAGCTGGGCGACACCGACAAAATCGCCAAATTCAAGGTTGCTACCCAGGCGGCGGGCGCGGTCGTCGTCGAGATCGTCGACCTCCAGCTTGGCGACGTCGCCGGCCGCGATATTTTCCGCGGCACCGTCAAGGCGTCGATGGCGCCGATCGATATCCCGTCGCAAACGCGCCGCTTCGGACCGTTTGAAATCAGCTGGTCGACGCTGACCGTCACGCCCTCGCACCAGGGCAATGCCTTCGGCGGCGCTGCCCCGCCGGACACCGGAACGACCCTGCGCGCGGTGGTCAGCTTCGAACGGCTGGTCCTGCGCGTGGCCGACGATCCGGACGCGTTCCTGATCTTCACCGGCAAGGTCGAGATCGACCCGTCCGGCACCCGCCTGCTGGAACTGGCGCTGGTGGCGCCGTTCCCGCTGGTGCTGCTGGCGAAAGCGGCGGACAGCATGTTGCGCGGCGCCGCCGCCGTCATGAACGTGCTGATCGACTCCGGCCAGATGGTCCTCGAACAGCTGCAGCAACTGCTCGACGTGCTCGGGAGGATGGCGCTGGCGGCCGGCCGCGCCGCCCTGTTCGTCGGCGACAAGGTAGCGGGCACGCTGGCCACGCTGGGCGACCTGGTCGCCGGCGCCCTCGCCGCGGTGGCCGAGATGCTGGGGGCGCTGCTCAAGCAGCTCAACAAGCTGGTGACGAGCGCGCCCGGCAAGGTGCCGGCGATCGCCATCGAACTGCGCATCGGCACCAGCCCGCTGGAATTGCGCCAGGTACTGATCACGTCGCGCGACGGCGGCGCCGATCTCCCCGCGCGCAAGCTCGAACTGCTCGGCTTCCGGCTCGACATTCCGAACCACTGGCAACCGGGCCTGCTGCTCGACTTCGTGACCCAGCCCGGCGCCTACCTGGTGCTCAGCTGCGAGAAGGATCCCGCCGCCGACCTGACGGCGGCCACGCTGTCGACCGACCTGTGGCTGGAGCGCTCCGACAAGGACGGCCTCAAGACCGATACCCGCGCGCTGCGCGATGTCGACGGCTCGGAGACGGCGCCGAAACCGCGCGACAAGACGGTCAAGCCGCTGATCGAACTCGATCTGAAGTTCAAGAATGTCGCCGGCGCCTCCAGCGTGATGCTGGTGCTGGCGGGCCTGACGCGCGGCCAGACCATCTTCTTTCAGCGCCTCGACGGCGGCACCAAGCTGGTCGACGTGCCGGGCAAGCCGGGCGTCAAGGTGCGCACCGCCGACGGCCCATTCCGCCTGACGCCGCTCGACGACATGTTCGACCTCGACGTGAAGTTCGAAAAGGACCGCATCCTGCCGCTGCTCGGCATGGGGGAGTCGGGCGAGGAAGCGGAAGAACCGGCGGAAGGCGAACCGAACTTCCTGCAGAAGCTGCAGGACTCGCTGTCCAACGTCGTGTGGGTCAAGGACACCAAGCCGTTCGCAAGGCTATCGCAGCGCGAGGCCGGGGTCGACCTGGTGCTGGGGCTGAAGGCGGCCGGCGTGGAGACCAGCCTGACGCTGAAGGCGTCTATTTCGCTCGATTCGCTCGCAGTCACGCTGAAGGCGGACAGCGTGTTCCCGATAACGTCGCAGCGCATCGAGGAAAATGCGCTGGGCTTGTTGTGGGTGATCGAACAGGCCGACCCCGAGGAGCGTGCGGCGAACACCAAGATCGATATGTTCACGCTCGGCTTTTCCGGCGGCCAGAGCGGCTTCGAACTCAATTCGCCTAAACCGGGCGGTGAGCTGAAGGGCACGGCGCGCATGCAGCTGCGCTTCAACGGCCTGTCGTCGGATGGCCAGGGCGTGCTGTTCGAGGTCTCCACCTTCAAGATCGGCCCGGGCGGGCTGGACCTGGTGGCGAAGGTCAGCGACAAGCCGGTGCGCCTGAACGGCATCGACGTGCCCTTCCATTTCACCGACGGCGCGCTCGAGATCAAGGGCGGCCGGCTGGTCAGCGCGATGATCGCCGGCCGCGGTTCGCTGCCGCCGGACCTCATCGGCGAGGCCGATTGCACCGTCGCGCTGACCTTCGGCGAAGTCGAGGGCGAAGGCATCGTGCTGCAGTCGGGGAAGGTGGAACTCGACAAGAAGGGCGACCCGGTGATCTGCCACACGTCACGCTTCACGCTCACCATCACCGATCTCGACGTCGCCTTCGTCAAGGACGGCGGCTATCACTTCTACTTCCTCGTTACCGGTTCGCTGCGCTTCACGCCGAAACCGGGCGAGTTCGAAAACGGCCTGCTGCAGTACCTCGACGGCGTCGAGATGAATCTCGAGCGCACGCCGCTGTCGGCCGATCCGCGCGTCCTGCTCAAGCACATCTCGTTCCAGAAAACGCTCAATCCTAAGAAGAGCTTCAACCTGTTCAACCTGTTCACGTTCGAGCTGCGCGGCTTCGGCTACCATCCGGCCTCGCCCAAATTCGGCGGCGACCCCGCGGTGAACATCTCCGGCCAGATCAAGTTCGTCGAAATCGGCGACGTGATGGCGCCGTCGATCGACTTCCACGGCCTGTGGATCGCGCCGCCAAAGGAAGGCGAGTCGCTGCCGCGTATCAAGGCGGACGGCCTCGGCATCGACCTGAACCTGAAAGGCGCAATCCGCGTGCGCGGCGCCGTCATCGCGGTCGATGCAGATACCCGCACCGTCGAAGGCAGCGAGCTGGCGCCGGAAGGCTACAACGCCTACGGCTTCCTCGGCCGCGGCGAATTCGACATCCCCGGCTGGGGCTCGATGGGGGCCAGCCTCGGCTTCCTCGAACTGGAACACAAGGAGCGCCCCGGCGAACGACGCAAATCGTTCTTCTTCTACGCCGACAAGAAGAAGCTGGCGATCGAGATTCCCACCGTGGTGTGGAACTTCTACCTGCGCGAAGCCGGCTTCGGGCTGGGCTTCCGCTACACGCTCGACGCCATCAGCGCGGCCGACCGCGCCACTTCCATTCCGAAGCTGATCAGCGCCCTCGACGAGGTGTCGAAGACGCAGGGCGACCTGCACAAGTTCTCGGCGTGGAAGCCGGAGTTCGAGGGCGACCGCGTCACCCTTGCGCTGAAGGGCGCGATCCAGGTCTACCCGGCCAGCAAGACCTGGGACGAGGAAGCCGAAAAGGCGGCGCAGAACCCCTTCCTGTTCGACCTGGTGGCGGCGATCCGCTCCGACTTCACGCTGTTCATGGGCTTGCGCGGCTGGGTCGGCACCAACTACATCGACTACCTCAACGACAAGGACGGCCTGCGTTCGAACCCCGGCCTGCGCGGCTACCTGTACATCTCGGCGCCGCAGCAGCGGCTGTTGGCGCGCATGATCGGCGACAGCAAGGGCTACATCGGCGAGCGCATCCCGGCGCTGGCGAAAGGCTCGCCGATGCGCGCGGCGCTGCAGTCGGTCGACTGGTCAGCCACGCTGTTCATCAAGCCTGGGCTGTTCCACTACGAGTTGGGCTGGCCGAACCAGCTGGCGGTGCGCCTGTTCGACCAGGAGAACATGCGCGTGACGGTGCGCGGCGGGATGATCTTCCGCGCCGCCGAGGACGGCCTGCTGTGGGGCTACAACATCGAGGCCGATGCGTATTTCCGCTTCGGCGGTGCGCTGCAAATCGGCCCGGTCGGCGTCTGCGCCGAAGCGACGCTGACCGCCAACCTGGTGGCGCGCGTGCTGTGCTATCTGACCTGGCGCGTCACCGGCTCGCTGATCTACGGCCTGGTGGCGCTCGACGCCCAGCTGGCGGTGTCGTTCCGCGCCTGGCTCGAGGTCGACCTCGGCTTCACCAGCTTCACCATCCGCATCGGCTTTTCCAGGACGCTGCAGTTTTCGGCGGCCGTCGAACTGGCCATTTCCACCGAAGGCGTCGGCGCCCGCGTGCATGCCCGCGTGGCGATTTCGGTGTTCGGCTGCACGCTGTCGGTCAGCGTCGGCTTCGTGATCGGCCAGGGCCAGCTCGACGAGGCGCGCGCGCGCGTGCAGCGCTTCCTGGCGATGTCCATCACGGCGGAGGAACCGGACGCCGCGCCGGCCGGTCTGGCGCGCAGCGGCGACCAGCGCCTCGAGAGCGACGCCGCGCATGCGCAGGCGCCGGCCCTGGCGCCGACGCCCGCGGACGTCAAGAAGCCGAACGCCGAGGGCAAGGCCGTGCCGGCATCGCAACATCGCAGCCAGTTCGGCGTACCGGCGCGCGAAACCGATTTCTGGTGCGTGCTGCACCAGGCGTCGGTCGATCCGGTTTCCGGCAACGCGCTGGCGCCGGAGCAGAACTATGGCTACGCCATGCTGACCCCGCGCGAATCGGTCAAGCGTCCGCGCATTCCGAAGGGCCTCGACAAGGAATACAACCCGTTCGTCAGCGCTTTCTACGCGCCGGCCGCTGCGTTCGCCGCTGAGGGCGAACGCGACGCCCAGCGGGTCGCCCACACCCTGCTGCTGCCCACGAATCTGAAGCCTGAAGACGCCGCCCTGCTGGCGGAAGTGCTCCGCTACGACGTCGGCGCCGGCAAATTCGTGCCGCTGGCCTTCGTCAACGACGAACTCCCGGTGCTCGCCAACTGGAACAAGCTGGTGGACACCGAGGGCGGCCCGAAAATACTGACGCTCGCGCTGCTGTTCGACGAGTGCTTCCTGTCCGACACCGATTGGTACGATCCGGCGCTCGGCGCCGGCAAGCCGTATCGCCGGACCAAGGCCTGGCGCGAGCCGATAACGCCGCGCATCCACGCCAATCCGACGCCGCCGCCGGCCGGCACCGAACAGGAACGTAACTCGGCGCGCGACCTGGCGCAGCGCGCCCACGCCGCCGATGCGGACGCCAACCCGGTCGTCGACGGCATGTACCAGGCCCGCTCCTCCGTGCTGTCGATGTTCGCCGACCAATTCGTCACGCTGTCCGAGACCGGCGCTCACACCCACGCATACGCCCACGTGACGGATCTCGGGCTGGTGTTCTTCGGTCCCGTGCGCGCACTCGAGAAACTGGCGCTGCTGGCGGTTCGCAAGGACGAGCCGGCCGACGTGATGCGCACCATGCCGACCGCTCCCGGAGCGATCGCGGTATTCAACCCGTGGGATCACTGGTTCGCGCAGCAGGATCCGAAGCTGGACGCCGACGACAGCCTGCGCGCCACCGACGCGGTGAAGCTGGGCTGGCAATTGACGACGTCGTTTTCGAGCGCAGTCGCCGAAGCGGACGGTGTCAACGCCATGCTGGCGACGCAGGCCAACCCGGAGCAGTTCCTGCATCACTATGAGATCGTGCGGACGGTCGAGGCAGAGGAATTCAAGGACCACCCGGTCAGCGTCAAGCCTGCCGCAACGCTGGGCGAGCGCGACGCGAAGAGCGGTGTCGTTACCTTGATGGCGCCGGACTGGCAGCACTCGGACGCCCTGTCGGACCTCGACCCCGAAGTGCGCCGCGCCCTACTGCCGAGTAATGACGAAAATGCCGCCATGGCCGGCGCCGTTGCCTGGGCCACGCGCTTCGGCGAGCGCCGCTCGCTCTCGCTCAGCTACACCGTCACGCCGGTCGACATCGCCGGTTCGCGCGGCATGCCGAAGTCGTTCCTGGTCGACATCCCGCGTCCTGCCCCGCCGCTGCGCCCGGCCGACGCTGAACTGCGCTTCATCGTCAAGCGCATGGGTCCCGGCCTGGTCGGCAACACGCCGCACCACGCTGGCGCCATGCCCGGCGACGTGCTGGCGGTCGTGATGGCGCTGCGCGACCCGTCGCCGCAGAAACCGGCCAAACCGCAGGCCGCCGACGTCATCACGCGCGGCTACCGGCTGATCGCCGATCCCGAAAACATCAGCCCGTCAGGCCATTACGGCACCGACGGCCTCACCGAACGCCGGCCCGGCCTGGCGGCGACGTTCAAGAAGAGCGGAGACGAGCGTAAGTGGTCGCTGAAAGCGACGGACTTCGTCGACCTGCGCGAGATGGCGGACGGCTCCTTCATCGACGCGCTTGAACCGGACCGCGACACCGTCGCCACCTACCCGTTCTGGAGCCTGCTGGCCGGCACCACCGGCATCGGGCGCGTCGACTCCGAACTGAAAGGACCGCACCTGCCGATCGCGCACGAGCCGCGCGACGCCGTCGGTTTCCTCGCCAGCCTGTGGCGGCGCGGCGGCGAGAAAGATGGCGAGCGCATCGCCACCCGCTTCGCGCTCGAGACCATCCAGGAACAAACCGGAACGACCGTCGACGGCAGGTCTTACACGATCGTCACCGTGTCGAAGCGGGTGCCGGTCAATATCGAAGTGCGCATCGAACCGCTCGATCCGGTGCTGCAGGAAATCGGACTGCTGCGCCCGGACGCGTTCGAATGGCCAGTCCACCTCGACCTGCCGCCGCACGCGCCAGGCCAGGTCCGCGCCAGCACCGGTTTCGCCTGCTTCCGCGTGCCGCCGCAGGAGGGCAGGCTCGATGACCTGATCGGCAGCGGCGGCAGCGGCGCCTGCGCACTGGTGCGCGATCCGGAGCGCCGCATCCTGACCGAGGTCAGTTTCGACGCCATGCCCGGTTTTGCCGGCGACAGCGGCGCCGCCGTCGATACCGTGCACGCCAGCAGCGTGGCCGGTTTCGACCTGCACGAACTCGATCTCGACGACCTGGCGCCGCTCGATACCGTCGCCGCGCCGGTGTTCGCGTCGAACGCCACCACCTGGCGCCGCGCGCGCCGGGTCGCCCGCATCGAACGGGTATCGGCCGACATGGCGCGCCTGCTGCCCGACTCGAACAAGGACTGGCCGGGCTGGCAGGCGCACTATCCGAGCGAAACGTGGCGCCTGGCCGAACGGGCGGAGCGGCGCGCGCTCGGGCAGTCGGTGCCGCGCCGCGCGGCGTGGTTTTCGGCGGCCGAGTCGACCGTCAAGTTTGCCGCCCGCGTGCCGCGCCTGCGCTTGTTCCCGACCGCATCCGAATCGGCCGTGTCGGCCCTGATGGCCGACGGCCTGCCCGACCGCGTGCTCGTCAGCTGCGCCTTCAGCGTCGCCGCCGACGCGCCGTCCGAGCTGGCCGGACTGGCCGCTGCTCTCAATACGGGTGCGGCGGTCGCCTTCCATGCGCTCGCATTCGGCGAGACAGCCGTCCCGGCTTATCTCGGTCTGGGCGCACCCATCGACGAGGATGGCCGCCGCAAGATCGTCAGCTCGCCTGCCGGCGCGACGCTCAGCCCGGCGCGCATGCGCGCAGCGCTGATGGGCCTGACCCTGACCCTGGCCGTGTCGCCGGAGGTGATGGAAGCACTGATGAACGCGCTGGCCGAGGGCAGCAAGCTGGCCTGCACCCTGAAGCTGGAAAGCCGCTGCACGCTGCTCAACGCGCTGGGCAAGTCGGTCGAGCGCCGCTGCGGCCTGGCCGAATTGCCCGTCGCGCTGGCCGGCGGCATGCACCCGATCCTCGAGGAGGTCGTCGGCGAACTCGAATACAGCGCCGGCAACGATGGCCTGTACCGGCGCTACGTCGTGTCGGTGCAGCCGGTGCAGCCGGTCGAGGCGACCACGATGGCGGCCTTCCTTGCCGACAGCACCACCGAGACCGATCCCTACGGCTGGGCCGCGCTGCAGCAGCTGGGACTGGCCGCGACGATCAAGCTGTACGACCGCGACCTTGACTGCTTCGTCGGCGCCGAGGCGCTGCTGCAACGGGTGCGGCGCGTGTTCTCCGCAACCGTGTCGCGCTACCAGGCAGCCACCGCCGGCGAACTTCCGTTCGGCCAGCCGTTCGTCGACGTGCTGCTGCGTCCCGGCCGCGACCGCACCCCGGGCCCGTTCGACGCCGTGCTGTCGTCGGCGGGCGTGGAACTCGAACGCGGCGACCTCTGGCTCGACGACGACGCCCTGTCGATCGCCCAGCTTTCGCTGCGGCCCACGCCCGTGCGGGCGCGCCGCTTCTTCTTTCTCGACATGCGCTGGCAGATCGCGACCTGGCCGCATGCCCTGCTCGACGTTCCGGAGCAGCAGCGAATCGAAAACGCCGCCGACGGCAAGCCTGCCTGGCATGTCACGGTCACCACCACCCGCACGCTGGCCGGCTATGAACTCCAGCTGACCGCGCAGGGCGGCGACGCCGACGACCTGACCGGCATGCAGGACGGCCGCACCGCCGAGCTGCGCCCGAACGCGCCGCAACTAATGCCGCTGCAGTCGTACCCGAAAGGCCGGGTAAGTTCGAGCGATCCCGACCTCGCACTGCAGTTCTTCTTGCGCAGCCGCGACCCCGACACGCTGACGCAGCCAAAGATCGATTTGAAGGCGCGCGTGCGCATCACGGTGACGACCACGGTCGAAGAAATCCGTCCCATGCCGCCTGCGGAGAAGCGCGTAGGCGGCAGCAGCACCAGCGAAACATCGATGACGCTGGCGCAGTTGAAGGAAATCGCCGACATGAGCGATCCGGAGAAGACTAAATTTCCGATCGATGGCCTGGTATCGGCAGCGGGCGGGCCGGCCAAGTTTGTCGAGGTGCTCTCGCCCGCGGCGCTGTCGGCGTCGCCGTACGAGCGTTTCCGCGCGCTGTCGCCGGACGACTGGGCCGAGGCGCTGGACACACTCGGCAAGCCGACCGCGGCGTTCCGTACGCTGCGCGACAACCTGCGCTTCGCCGCGCCAGCGCTGGCCTGGCCCGGCCCGGTGTGGGTCGCGAAGCCCGCGCGCACCGCGCTCAAGGAAATCACCGCGGCTTACCTGCCATGGGTGCAGCGCTTCCTCGACCACGCCGCCGGCCCCGATTACTGCGATGGCGTTCAGTTTGCGCTGGCCGCCCCGCTGAAGGCCAATCCGCTGAACCTGGCGGCCAATTCCGCCGGCCAGCTGACGCTGTCGTTCCTGCACGCCGACCGTTGGGCGCACGCACGCGTCTATGCGGTTAGGCCGACGCCGCGCTACCAGAACCAGGCGCTCGGCGCCGGCTACTACGAGACGCAAAGCGACAGCGAACAGCTGGTCACCGCCGGCCTGCTGGTCAAGCCCGGCGCCGATGTCGAAGCATTCGTGCGCCCGATCGGCTATGCGCTGGCCGTCTCGCCGCGCACCGAGCGGATCGAGCCGCCGGTCATCCTCGGTTCGCGGCTGGTGCGGCGCGATTACGCCGGCAGGAGCGGCGCGCCGGTGTCGGCCAGCCAGTGGGAACTGGTGCTGGCGCGCCACGGCGAGGAGGCGCTCGCCTTCTCCAACCGTCCGCTGTACGCGCGCCTCGGCACGCAAGGCACCGCGCTCACCTTCGTGCGCGAATACCGCGACGCCGGCTGGCCGGAGAAATTCTCCGCTGCGATCGGCAACGGCGGCGCCGGTTTCAACGTTTATCCGGAACGCGCAGCCGCGTTACCGATGGCGGCGGACGGCTCGGCTGCCATCGATGGCGATGACCTCGGTACGCTCTCCTACCTGTATCCGTCGCTGTGGAAAGGCGCCGATGTGTGGCGCGTCAGCGAATTGCCGGCCCATTACCGCGTCACCGTGATGGCGGTCGCGCGCGCCGGCCTGGTGGTGTCGCGAGTGGTCGCGTCGGTACAGGACGCGACGCCGCGCCGTCCGCTCGACCTGGCCTTGCGCGTGCCGCAAGCCGATCGGGAGGCGGAAGCGGCTGCACTCGCCGGCAAGCCGCAACTGGCGATCGAACGCGTGGCCAAACACAGCTCGGCGATCTCCCTTGCCGGCTTGCGCATGGTGTCTCATGCGGACCTGAGCGAAGTCGGCTCGCACGGCTGGTTCACCGGCGGCGACGCCGATGTGGCCTGGATCCCCGACCCCAACGTGCGCTACACGCTGCTGCGGCGCGGCAAGCTGGGCGCCGGGCGCAGCTTCGAGGACGAAGACGCCGAAGTCAGCCTGGTCGCGCGCGAACTGGCGCCGGCGAGCGGCAAGGAGCAGCGCCCGATCGTGCTGCGCTGCCGCGGCACCCGCTTCGCGCCGCCGGATGGATCGGGACCCGAAGTGTCGTACAAGGCGGAGGGCGGGCGCCGCAATTTCTCGCTCACGTTCGGCTTGAAGCTGGCGCCGAACGGAGAAGCGCCGGAAGTGCGCAAGATCCGGCTGGCGCAGGCGTCGGCCGATGACGTCACGGGCGCGTTCAATGCCGCCGCGGTCAACTTCGCGGCCATCCGCAATGTCGTGCGCATCGAGGTGGGGCCGCATGCCGAGCCGCCCGCCGATGCCGCCGCGGCGAAGGCCTGGCTGAAGGAACGCGCCGCGGAACTGGTGGCGCGCGCCGACGACCTGGCGGCCAACCAGGATGCGGCGCTGCTCCCGGCGGGCAAGGCGCTGCGCGATATGGCCAAGGCGATGGAGGCCGAGGCGGACAAGCTGAACGCGCCAGCTCCTTTTGACCCGCCGCTGCAACGACTGCGCGTAATCGAGGTCGAACTAGAACCGGTGCCGCTCGATGCGCTGGGGGCCGGCGCACCTTTCCCGCTGAAACCGGTGCCTACCGGCGCCCAGGTGCTCACCGTGTACGACGTGCCGACCGAGGCCGAAGCGAAGGAGGCCGCGCAGTCCGCGCATCCGGCTGCAAGCGCGGGCAGCGGCGTGCTGTGGCAGGCATGCCGCGAACGCCTGCTCGGCGCCGGCGACGAGATGGCAATCCGCGTGGTCGACACCCGCAACGCGATCGACAAGCAAGGGCCACCCGGCGAGCAGGCCTGGATAACGCCAGGCGAAATGGAAACCCAGGTCGGCCTGCCCGCCTGGACCAAATGGTAATGAAGGAGCGTTAGCATGGACGAAATCATCGAAGAACTGGCGAACCACCCCGAGATGCTGCGCAACGTGACGCTGGCCGGACCCCTGCTCGTGACGAAGCAGCACAGCTGGCCGATGTGGATCTTGCAGGCCGGCGCGCCCTCCTTCGGCAGGCAGCACGCGCTGGGCAAGCCCAACACGCCGATCGCCACCATCGCCGACGCCGTGCATCCGGTCCGCGTGCTGGCCGCCGACGCGCTGGCGGCGGGCGACGACAACCATTGGATGCGGCCGCGCCTGGTCGACCTGCACCTGGTGGTCGGCGCCCAGAACGCCCACTACCGCCAGCGCGACAGCACCGCCGCCCCTGACGACGACCCGGAGCACATCGACAGCGATGGCCTGCTGCTCGGCTGGAAGCGCAAAGGCAAGGCTGTCGAGGCCAAGCGCGGCAAGGCGCTGCGTTCTGCCACCGAAGGGCGCGACGAGTCCGACGGCGAGGCGCCGTTCGTGCACGTGGTGGCCGAAGTGCTGGCCGATGGCCTGCCGAAAGCCGATGCGCAGCCGGCCGGTGCGGCCGAGTGGTTCGATGGCGCCAAAGGCAAGAACGGAATTCCGCTGCCGCCGTTGCGCCTGGTCGCCGGCCGCGTCGGCATGCATGTCAATCTCACTGTCAAAGAGCTGAAATGGCTGTCGAAACTCGGCATCGTCGGCGCCGCCGGCGGCGACTGGCACGCCTGGCCAAAAATCTGGCTGGTCCCCGATGGCATCGAGTTCGATGCGGCGCTGCCGTTCCCGGCTAACACCGGCGCGCCGCTGGTCGGGCGGGTGCTGCTGCACGCGGTGCCGCTCGGCGAGGCCTTCGAACTGCGGCTGAAACTGATCACCCCCGCCGATCCGACGCGCTGGGCCGCTGCGTGGAGCGCCGTCGTGCCGACAACCGGCAACGACGGCGAGCGCTTGCTGGGACTGAAATTTGTCGGCCGTCGCGGCAGCCGCTTGCCGGAATTCTCCTGGCCGGTGATGCGCGACAATGCGACCGACGAGCCATCGGGCTTGCCGCCCGGCCAGGTCTACGTCGCCGGCGCCGATTGCGAGATCGCGCTGGTCAGCCCGCCGGTGCTGGGGGCCATCGACAGCGTGGCCTTCTTGCGGCCGGCGTCCGTCACGGTCCGCGAAGCGCCCCCAAAAGACGGCGCCAAGGTCGTGCAGTTCATTTTCAGCGACGGCGCCGGCGCGCAGCGCGATTTCGCCCTCGCCTGCGCCTGTACGCCGGACGGCTTTATACTCGAAACCGATGCAGCCACCAAACTGGGCCTCGATTTCGACCTGGTGCGCCTGTCGCGTGAACTGCGCGACGCGTATGGCGTCGCAGCGCCGCCGCCGGTGTCGTCCGTGCGCGCAGACGGTCTCCCGTTCGGCAAGCAGTTCGGCCGGCCGCTGATTCCCGCCTTCGTCGCGCTCGAAAACGGCTGGCTGCAGCTGCCGGTGCCCAACCTCGGCCCGCTCGACACCTCCAGCGACCAGGTGTTGGCAGGCACGCCACCGCCGGCGGCCGCGCGCAATGTCCTCAGCGGCTTCCTGCGGCTGCGCCGCACCGGCGTCGGCGAGGCGGTGCAATCCGGTTTCGATCCAGGCGCGCAGCGCGCGCGCGACGCCGAGTCGCCCTGGAGCGTGACCATCGAGCAGGCTCGGGGTGTCAGCGGCACCATCGATCTGCTGCCCGCCGCCGCCGGCGCCACGCTGCAGGGCGCCAAGGTGACGCTGTACGATCCGGTGCTGTCGACGCGCGGCATGCTGTGGCTGTCGGCCGACCGCCCCGATGCGGAGGAAGCCCTGCCGCGCCTCGGCGCCGGGCCCGGCGCGTTCATCGATGTCGCCATGCAGACGCCGGACGCCGCCGACGCCGCCCGCCCCGCGCTCAGCGCCGTGTTCTCCAAGCTCGCGCTGAGTGCCTCGCGCAAGGACGGCGTCGCCCGCGCCACCCTGGCCTGGGACACGATGTCGGTATTCTTCAGGACCGACAGCAAGCGCTGGGTCGGCGAGCTGCTGAAAAGCGACGAGGCACGGCGCTCCCTGGGGCAGTCCGGCCTGTGCATCGATGCCGGCTTCGCCGTCCCATCCAGGCGCATTGACAGCCGCGGCAAGCTGCTCGGCCTCGCCGACCGGCGTGTCGACGCCATGCGCACGCAGTTCGCCGGCGCCATCACCGACCAGGATGCGGCACGCTTGCCGATCACCGACCTGCTCGAGGTGCCGCTGTTAAAGCCGTCTGCGGTCAAGGCCAGCGCGCAACTCGACATTGCCCGCGGCAGCGCCGCCACCGCGCTGGCGGCTGCCAAAAAGGCGCAGCTCGCCCTGCAGGAGGGACATGCGGCGCTGCCGTCGCTGGTAATCGACAAGCAGGCGCCGTGGTCCGCGGTGGCTTGGCTGCGCCACCCCGTCATCCCGCTGGCCGCCGGCATGCCGATGACGCGCGCCGCCGGCGGTTCGCAGCGGCCGCTCGAAAGCCGCGACCTGCACCCGTACGCGGTGCTCGCGCAAGGCAAGCCCGCGCTGCTGCCGCTGGCGGTGCTGGCCAGGTCGCCCCATCCGCCGCTGCTCGAGCTGCGCGCCGCCGACGTCCTCAAGTTCGACCTGGCGCCCGTCACTTGCTGGCCGGGAGCCGGGGCGGCGCCGGACCGCGGCATCGCGTACTCCTTCGTCGCCGTACCCGGCGCGGAACTGCGCATGCTGGCGCCGGCCGCCAAGGGCGAGCGCCGGTACCAGGCAGCCTGCCGCTTCGACCTGCCGCTGCTCGACGAAGCCTTCGCCACCGCCGCCCTGCCGCCGCCGCTGGACGCGCCGGCGCGCGCCGCGCAGGAGGCGGTTGCCGACAGCGTGCCGACGGCGCTCGACTGGCCGCTGCTGGCGGCGTTCTGGCGCGAACAAGAGCGCAAGCAGCAGAACAGCCGCGTGGTGGACAGCTACCTGAGCGGTTTCGTCACCACCGATGCGGAGCAAAAGGTCGACGTCACCACCCTGGTCCGCGGGCTGACCTGGTCGACCAGGATGCGCATCGACGCCTTCGCTGGTGCGGACAAGCCGCCCGAGCTGCCCTACGGTTCGCTGCAGCTGGGCGGCGGCGCCGCGGTCAACGGCAACCTGGCATTGGCCGGCTACGAGACCTGGCTCACGCGCAAGCCCGGCGCGCTGCTGGCGCCGGGCGCCGCCGGCGCGGCCGGCGCCATCCACGTGCTCGGTTTCAGCCCGGCGACGTTCCGCGACGGCGATGTGGACCTCGACAACGCGATGAGCGGCGCCGGCAAGCCGGTGTCCAGCGCCAAGCTGCTGTCGCGTCCCATCACGGTGAACGGCGGCGCGCCCGGGCAGCGGCTGGTGTCGCTGCTGGCACCGGCCACCGCCACCATCAACGCCAGCGCGTTCCAGTTCTGGTTCAAGGACGTACTGTTCGACGGCGACATCGCCAAGCTGGACGCGGACGCGCTGGCGCCGATCGCCTTCGATGCGCTCGACGACGACGCCCTGCTTGCCGAAAGCGGCTTCGAATGGCGCTTCGCGGCAGCCGAACCAATCGCGGCGGCCGCCACGCTGCAGCTCGGCCGCAGCGAAATCGCGTTCTTCGGCTTCCGCCTCGAGCCGCTGCGGCTGCTCGCGCTGTCGCTCGCCAATGACGACGTGGCGTCGGTCACGCTATTGTGCCGCCTGACGCTGCGCCCGCGCAGCGACACCGGCAACCTGGTCAAGCTGACCTTGTCGGGCGCCGGCCTGTTGCCGTCGTTCGAGCTGGCGAACCCGAAACAGCCCTTGCGCTTCGTGCTGCGCGCGACCGATGGCGACCGTACCCGGCGCGTCGTCGCCAGCGCCAGCCTGGTGGGGTCCAAGCAGTTGGCATCGAAGAACAAGCAGTTCGAACTGAAGGGCCTCAGCTTCGAAATCGACGTGGCCGACGTCATGATCGACCTCGGACCGCCCGCGTTCACCATGTCCGAGCTGAAGGCGCCGTCGGTGGTCCCGATCGGCGCCATCGCGCCCTGGATGGTAGTGATCGGCGCCAAGCCGGCGCAGGCGGACGCCGGCCGGTCGCGGCTGCGCATCAGGTCAGCCGATGTCAGTGTCCAGACGCCGCTCGACAGCAAGCAGCCCGAGCTTCCCGCCACGCTGAAGTGGGACCGCTCGATCGAATTGTTCCCGCAAGGCGAACATGCCGACCCTGCCATCGCCGCGGTGGACTGGCCGCTGGTCGCCGCTCAGCCACTCAAGCTGTTCGGGATAGCCACCGGCGGGTCGGTCGTACAGCCCGAGGAGGCCAACGGCGCGCTGTCGGACAGGCTGGAAGCGAGCTTCGCGGCGGTGGGCGGCGCCAGCGCGCGCGTCACGGCCGCTATCGTCGTTCGGCTGGCGGCGCCGACGCGCCACGACGGCACCGTCGACCTTGCGGCAGGCCACTGCGAAGGCGTGGTGGAACAAGGCAAACAGGCCTACGCGGGCAGCGCGACGGGGCTGTGTGGCGCCGGCATCACCATCCGCGGCGCGCGCCTGCGCTTCAGCGTGACCGGCAACGACAGCGGCGAATGGCTCGGCGAAGCGGCCATCGACGCCGCCATCGACGCCCACAACGACATTGAATGGCCATCGCTGGACGCCCTGCCGGCGGCATACCTGGTGCCGCTGCCGAAAACCAAGCCGCGGCCGCTGACGGGGCGGGTGCTGGTCAGCGCCGGCCAAGAGCCGGCGGCGCACCACCTCGTCAGCTGGACGCTGTCGGGCCACCGGCTGCCGCTCACCGTCGCCGCCGCGATCCTGCGACCGCGGGCGACCGCCGTCTGGGTCACGCCTGCCGTCGCGCGCCACACGCTCGAGCGCGGCGACAGAAAACTGAGCTGGACCGGGGTCGAGTCGATCGCGATCGGCCGTCCCGCCGGGCTGGTGCCGGTAGTGCCGCCCAAGCTGGAGAATGACGCCATCACCTTCGCCGCCCGCTACCGCGACCGGATCGTCGATGGCACGTACAAGGGCCCCGAACCGGGCATGCTGCGCGCCGGCGCCGGCGCCGCGGCGACGGTGCTGCAGGGCGCACTGGGCGCCGACTTCCGCAAGCTGTTCTGGCAGGCATTACCCGCGCCGGCCGATAACGTCATCATCGCCGGCGGTTTTTTGGGCATGCTCAGACTCGATGGCGGGGCCGCCGCCGCAACGCTGCTGCGCCTGCCCGTGCTGGCGGGGCTGGGCCGCGCGCTGTGCCAGGACCATCTGGGCGACAAGGGCATCGAGCTGGCGTGGAGCGACGGCCCGGCGGCGCGCGCGGTGGCGCTGACGCGCCCGACGGCGCCTTCGCCCGCCAACGCCTCGTACGATGCGCTGGCCGCCGCCATGCTGGCCGGCTCGCTGGCGCCGACGGCCGGTGCCGGCGACGCGGCGCACCTGGCCGGCACGCTGCTGGTCGAACAAAGCTTCGCCAATCCGCCGGCCGGCGTCGTGCCGAGCCTCGAACGCACGCCGTTCTTCCTGGCGGCGGCGGTGTCGGTCGACGCCGTGCTCGACGCCGCGCCCGTGCGCGCCAAGGACGGCACCGCCACCAGCGTTGATTCGCTGTCGCTGGTGGCGGGCAGCCTGACGCGGCGCGGCGCCATTGGCCAGGTGGCGCTGGCCGCCGCGGTGGCGATGCGCGACGCCACGCCGTCGATCTCGGCGGCGCCGGCGCGCGCCACGCTGCATGTGCTCGGGCGCAGCGTGCGCCAGAACGACTGGGCCGGCCAGCGATCCACTTCGCTCGACAGTTCGCTGCGGCCGTACCTGCGGGCGCTGGCGGCAACCTTCGATCCCGACCCGGTCGGCTTCCTGCTGGCGATCGACAACGGCAAGGAGCAGCCGGTCTACCTGCACGGCGCGATTGCCTCGCTCGCGCTCGACCGCGGCCTGTCCTCCAGCGGCGACAGCAGCTTTTGCGATGGCCGCCGGGGCTTGCCGGCGGCGCCGGTAAAGGACGACATGCTGCGCTGGCTGGCGCCGCCGGTCGAGGGGCCAGGCACGCCGATCCGCGACGACAAGCGGTCCGGCCTGGCCGGCCTGACGCGCACGGTGTCGCTGCCGGCCGGCGCCGGCGTCGCCTCGCTCTGGCCGGCGCCGGACATGGTGTGGCTGTCGCAGACCCAGGTCCCGGTGTACCTGCCGCTGCAAATTGTCGCCATGCGCGGCGAACCGATCGGATGGCTGCAGTCCGCGCCCGCATTGGTGCGCCTGCCGGTCGACGCCGACGTCGCCGAGGCCATCCGCGACAGCGCGCAGCGCGATGACGCCGGCACCACGGCGCCCGCCGCCGCGCCCGTGGTCCAGCCCTTCATGCCGGGCCAGGTCGGCAGCGCATCGGTAGGCGAACGGGCCGGCATCATGACCTTGCGCCGAATCCACATGCTGGCGCGGCTCGACGCTCCCGCGGCCGCCGGCATCGGCGCCTACGACGCCGTCAACAACCGCTTCGGCGCGCCGGCGCAGGCCGGGTCGTCGTTTGCCCGCAAGCTGCGCACGCCCCGCCCCGGACCGCTGCCGGCCAATTGCGGCGACCCCACGCGCGACCGCCGGATCCAGGCCTCGATGGTGCGGCCGCTGGCGCCGGGCAGCGCCGTCATCGGCTCGGCCGACATCGTCCAGGGCGGCCCCGGAGTGTTCTCCAAGGGCGCGAAGTTCGATGAAAAAACCGATGTCAGGTTCGAAGCCTGGGCAGTCGAGGTAATCGCGAGCCCGGAAAGCGCCAGCGTGGTGTCGGAGCGCTGGGATGGCTCGGTGCGCCTGGTGTGCCGCATCGAAGTGCGCCTGAACGCGGCGGCCAAGACGCCTGAACCGATGCCCGTCACGCCGGCCGATTTCCTGGTCACCGCTTTGGGGCTGGCGAAGGGCGCGTCGTCGGCTCGCCTGAAAATTGGCGCTTATCTGCTCGATTACCGCTGGCTGTCGCCGGCGGCGGACAGCGAAAAGGTGGCGTGGGCGCACTTGGCAGTGGACGCCCCCTGCGAAAATGGTCAAGGCTGGAAGACCTGTTCGGCATCGATCGTGCTGATACTCGACCCGCGCGAGGCATCCGTGGCGTCGCAGACGCCCACGCCGCTGGCCGACATCGCGCGCGCTCTGGCGGGATCGGTTGCGCTGCCTGCGGTCGAGGTGCAATGGAGCTTCATCCCAGGCTCGGCGCGCCAGCAACAATCGCTGCCCGACAAGGGCGCGGCGATCGTCCTGCGCCTGCCCGGCAGTGAGGTGCGCCAGCTCGTCAAGGGCGGCAGCGAGCGCGCGCCGATGACCTTGCGCATGCCGCTGTACCCGGTGCTGCAATCGCGCGGCTCGCTGCCGCTGACGCCATCGACGCTGATCTTCAGCGATCCGGCATACGACCGCGATCTTGCCAACCCGCCCGCCAGCTCCATCAAGAACCTGACTGCCAGCGGCGGCGATGAGCGCGGCGCCCTGCGCCTGGTGCTGTCGGCCGACCGCGGCCGCATCAACAGGGGCGGCGCGGTCACGCTGATGCTCGACCTGTCGTACGAACGCCGCATGGACGAACTGGCGCAATTGGCTGCCGAAGCCGGTGGCGCCGCGCCGTCGGGCGACCTGCCGGCCGACGATACGCTCGGCGAAGTGGCGCGCCTGACGCTGATACTGATCCCGAAAAGCGGCCAGGCGCGCGAAGTGCAGTTCGGCAGCCACACCGAGATCAAGGCAAAGCCGGGCGCCGCCGAGCTGTGGATTGCGCTCGGCACGGTGTACGAGATGCCGCTGTCGCGGGTGGTGGAAGCCGACGGCAAACCGGTCGAACTGCATGCCGGCGATGTATTGCAGGTCAGCGCGGCCCTGCGCGGCAAGCGTCCGGACCCATCGCAAGCCGACAGCGGCAAGGCCGCTACGTTACCGGTGCGACTGTGGAACACCAAGCGGTCGGATTTCGACGATGTCAACATCATGCTTGAACAAGCGCCGAACTGTTCGCTGGCGCTCACGTTGACCGACGAAGCCGTGGTCGAGCCGCCGCCGGCGCTCTACCTGGCGATGCAGCGCAGCGTCGACCGCGCCGGCAACTGGCGCATCGGCGTGCCGCTGCATGCGCAGTCGCCGCTGCCGCGCCGCGTCGACCTGATGGATCCGGCGCGCGGTTTTCGCATCGGCCTGATGCGGCGCCACGCGGACTTCGTCTGGTACCTGACCTGTCCGGCCACCATGCTGGGCACGCACTCGCTGGCCGTGCACAAGAGCGACCGCAATGGCCAGGGCTACTGGCCGCTCGACGCGGCCGAGTTCCTGACGCCGGAAGATTTCAGTCCCCTAGACCCCAAACCAGCATGAAGGAGCCGACATGAAACCCTTGATCACCTTGTGCGCCGCCGTGGCGATCTGCGCCAGCCAGGGGGCCGCAGCCGCCTGCAGCTGCGGTCCGACCTATTGCGTCGACACGCCGGAATACCGCGCCGCGCTGGCCAAGAAGAAGGCCGCCGCCACCGCGAAAGGCTATCCCGCACGGATGGTCGCGCTCTACGATAAACTTGACCACTGCGAGGCCGGCATCCGGACCAGCCCGGACGGCTTCAGCATCCTGCACCAGCCGAGCAGCGGCCAGTACACCATCGACGGCTGGACCAGGGACCATGAGAAAAGCGACGCCAGCTCCGTCGCCGCGGGAACCATGAAGGCGTGCCACGTGATCCTGTCGCAGCGCGCGTTTGCCTGCTGCGGCGCCAAGCCGCCGGAAGAAAGACCGGACTACAACAAGGAGCTGCAGCTCAGTACCGCCGGGGCAATACCATGTGAAAAATGATCCAGGACCGCTATGCGGTCAGTCGCCATCCGTTAAAACGGGCTTGCGTTCCGCCTGGCCGCCCCCATCTGCGATGGGATGAACAAGCGCGCGCAAGTCGACAGCGTCCGGCAGGATTTTCACCCTGCCGTCGCAGCCTGGTTCGGTGCGACCTTCCCTGCCGCGACCGAGGCGCAATTGCGCGCCTGGCCGCTGATCCAGTCAGGCCGCGCGACGCTGGTGGCCGCGCCCACCGGCTCCGGCAAGACGCTGACGGCCTTCCTCGCCGCGATCGACGCGCTGGTGGTGGAAAGCAGCGAAGGCCCGCTGCCCGACGAAACGCAAGTGCTGTACGTGTCGCCGCTGAAGGCGCTGTCGAACGACATCCGCGTCAACCTGCAAAGCCCGCTGGAAGGCATCGGCCGCCAGCTCGAGCTCATGGGACTGCCGGCGCACGGCATCCGCACCGCCGTGCGCACCGGCGACACCACCACGCCCGAGCGCAACGCCATGCGCCGGCGCGCTCCGCACATCCTCGTTACCACGCCGGAGTCGCTGTACGTGCTGCTCGGCTCCGACAGCGGCCGCGCGATGCTGTCGACGGTGCGCACCGTGATCGTCGACGAGATCCATGCGGTGGCCGGCAGCAAGCGCGGCAGCCACCTGTCGCTCAGCCTCGAGCGGCTCGACCGGCTGTGCGGCCGGCGCCCGGTGCGCATCGGCCTGTCCGCCACCCAGAAGCCGCTGTCGCTGGTGGCCGACTTCCTGGTCGGGCGCGGCGGCGCCGAGTGCGCGCTGGTCGACGTCGGCCACGTGCGCGCGCGCGACCTGGCGCTGGAACTGCCGCCGGTGCCGCTCGAGGCGATCATGCCCAACGAGGTGTGGGAACGGGTCTACGACCGCATGGCCGAACTGGTGGTGCAGCACCGCACCACGCTCATCTTCGTCAACACGCGCCGCATGGCCGAGCGGGTGGCGCGCCACCTCGGCGAGCGCCTCGGCGCCGAACACGTCGCCGCCCACCACGGCAGCCTGGCCAAGGAATACCGGCTGCTTGCCGAAAAGCGCCTCAAGGCCGGCGACCTGCAGGTGCTGGTCGCCACCGCGTCGCTCGAGCTGGGCATCGACATCGGCGACGTCGACCTGGTGTGCCAGGTCGGCTCGCCGCGTAACATCGCCTCGCTGCTGCAGCGGGTCGGCCGCTCGGGCCACCAGGTCGGCGGCATGCCGAAGGGCCGGCTGTTCCCGCAATCGCGCGACGATCTGATCGAATGTGCCGCCCTGCTCGACTGCGTGCGCCGCGGTGAACTCGACGCCCTGCGCATTCCGCGCGCGCCGCTCGACGTGCTGGCGCAGCAGATCGTCGCCGAAGTGAACTGCCGCGAATGGGGCGAGGACGAGCTGTTCGAGATGGTACGCGGCGCCCAGCCTTACGCCCAGCTGGAACGTTCCAGCTACGACGCCATCCTGCGCATGCTCTCCGAGGGCTACGCCACGCGCCACGGCGTGCGCGGCGCCTACCTGCACCGCGACGCCGCCACACAATCGCTGCGCGGGCGGCGCGGCGGCAAGCTGACGGCCGTCACCTCCGGCGGCACCATCCCCGACAACGCCGATTACTCGGTAATGCTGGAGCCGCAAGGCCAGTCGGTCGGCACCGTCAACGAAGACTTCGCCGTCGAGAGCCTGGCCGGCGACGTTTTCCAGCTCGGGAATACGTCGTACCGTATCCTGCGCGTCGAAGCCGGCAAGGTGCGGGTTGAAGACGCGCACGGCGCCGCGCCCAACATCCCGTTCTGGCTGGGCGAAGCGCCTGGCCGCAGCGACGAGCTGTCGGCCGGCGTGGCGCGGCTGCGCGCCGAGATCGACCATCTGCTCGGCGAAGCGGCAAGCAGCCCGCAGGCGGCGCTGGAGCGCGCGGTGGACTGGCTCGACGAGCACCTCGGGCTGAACGAGGACGCCGCGCGCCAGATCGTCGATTACCTGGCCCGCTCGCGCGCGGCGCTGGGCGCCCTGCCAACGCAGGACACGCTGGTGATGGAGCGCTTCTTCGACGAATCGGGCGGCACCCAGCTGGTGCTGCACGCGCCGTTCGGCAGCCGCATCAACCGCGCGTGGGGCCTGGCGCTGCGCAAGCGCTTTTGCCGCACCTTCAATTTCGAGCTGCAGGCCGCCGCCACCGAGGACGCCATCATCCTGTCGCTGTCGACCGCCCACAGTTTTCAGCTCGACGAGGTGTGGCGCTACCTGAAATCGGCCAGCGCCGAGCAGATCCTGGTGCAGGCGCTGCTCGACGCGCCGCTGTTCAACGTGCGCTGGCGCTGGAACGCGACCACCGCCCTCGCCCTGCCGCGCTTCACCGGCGGGCGCAAGGTCGCGCCGCAGCTGCAGCGCATGAAGAGCGACGACCTGCTGGCCGCCGTCTTCCCCGACCAGGCCGCGTGCCTGGAGAACATCGCCGGCGACCGCGAACTGCCGAGCCATCCGCTGGTGGACCAGACGCTCGACGACTGCCTGCACGAGGCGATGGACAGCGAAGGCTGGCTGGCCCTGCTGCGCCGCATCGAGGCTGGCGAAGTGCGCTTGCTGGCGCGCGACCTGCCGGCGCCGTCGCCATTGGCAATGGAGATCCTCAACGCGCGCCCGTATGCCTTTCTCGACGACGCGCCGATCGAGGAGCGCCGCACGCAGGCCGTCATGAGCCGGCGCTGGACCGACCCGGCTTCCACCGACGACTTGGGCGCGCTCGACCTCGATGCAATCGCCGGCGTAGCCGAAGAAGCCTGGCCGAGCGCGCGCAACGCCGACGAAGTGCAGGAGGCGCTGGTGTCGCTGGCGTTCATCACGCGCGCCGAGGCGATCCGCAATAGCGGCTGGCCGGCCTGGCTGGAAGCGCTCGCCGAGGCGGGGCGCGCCACGCGCCTGCGCGACGGCCGGGGCGTCGACTTCTGGGTGGCGCTCGAGCGCCTCGATTGCATGCAGGCCGCCTATCCGGGGGCGCAGGGCACGCCGGCGCTGGCGGTGCCGGACAGCCACCGCCGAACGGGTAACAACAGCGGCGAGGACGCGTGGACGCGCGATACGGCGCTGGTCGAGATCATGCGGGCGCGCCTGTCCGGCTTCGGGCCGCAGCCGCTGTCGGTCATCACCGCGGAGATGGCGCTGCCGGACAGCGACGCCGCCATCGCGCTCACGCAGCTGGAGTCCGAAGGCTACGTCATGCGCGGCCATTTCACGCCCGGCGTCGCCGACGAAGAATGGTGCGAGCGCCACCTGCTGGCGCGCATCCACCGCTACACCATCAAGCGGCTGCGGCGCGAGATCGAGCCGGTGGAGCGGCAGGACTTCATGCGCTTCCTGTTCGACTGGCAGCACCTGTCGGCCGACAGGCAGTTGCAGGGACAGGACGCGCTGCCGAAGGTGCTGGAGCAGCTGGAAGGCTACGAGGCGGCGGCCGGCGGCTGGGAAAGCGACCTGCTGGCGCTGCGGCTGCGCGACTACTCGATCCTGTGGCTGGACGACCTGTGCCGCGCCGGCAAGCTGGTATGGACGCGCGTGGGCGCGCCGCGTTCGGCCGCCGGCGGCCCGGTGCGCAGCACGCCGATCGTGCTGCTGCCGCGGCGCCAGAGCGCGCTGTGGCATTCGCTGCCGGCCGACGCCGGCCCGGCCGACATCTCGCCGCGCGCCAACCACGTGCTCGAAGCGCTCAAGCGCGACGGCGCCATGTTCTTCGACGAGCTGCAGATGGACGCGCGCATGCTGCCGGTAGAGCTGGAAAACGCGCTCGGCGAGCTGGTGTCGACGGGCCTGGTCAACGCCGACAGCTTCGCCGGCATGCGCGCCATGCTGCTGCCGGCCACCAAGCGCGCCAGCAACGACAAGAAGCGACGCCGCGGCGCCGGCCCGACGATGGAGGAAGCCGGACGCTGGGCGCTGGTGCGCCGCGGCGGCGCCGAGGCGGTCGAGCCGGCCGTCGCCGGGAAGCCCGCGCGCAGAAAGCGCATCGATCCCGACACGCTGGAGCACATCGCGCTGACGCTGCTGCGCCGCTACGGCGTGTTTTTCTGGCGCCTGCTGGAACGCGAGGCGGCGTGGCTGCCGTCGTGGCGCGAGCTGCTGCCGGCGTTCCACCGCCTGGAGGCGCGCGGCGAGATCCGCGGCGGGCGCTTCGTGGCCGGTTTCTCTGGCGAGCAGTTCGCGCTGCCGGAAGCGATCCCGCTGCTGCGCGAAGTGCGGCGCCGCGGCCCCGACGGCGGCCTGGTATGCATTTCCGGCGCCGACCCGCTGAACGTGTGCGGCACGCTGCTGCCGGGCGACAAGGTGCCGGCACTGGCCGCCAACCGCATCCTGTTCCGTGACGGCCTGCCGGTGGCGACCATCATCGCCGGCAAGATCGACTACCTGGTCGACCCCGGCGCCGAACGCGAACTGCTGCACGCGCACCTGGTTGGCCGCCACTTTTAAACCGCGAACGCGTGAACCGTCACGGCGCACGCTTCAGCAGACGCCGGCATCCATGATATTGATGACAACGTTACAATTGGGGTCAGCGCCGAATCGGCGATCACGAAAGCTTGCACCGCAATGCCCCACATCCATCTCCAATCGAATGCACCGTTATTCATCATCCTCAATGCCGGATCGGGCCATGCCGAGACGGACGGCCAGCGCGCGACCATCGAGGACGAACTGCGCCGGGCCGGCCGGGAGTTCCACCTGGAGGTGGTGGACGAGCCCGAAAAGCTGGGCGAAATCTGCGAGCGCCTGGTCGACCAGGCCAAGGCCAGCGGCGGCATCCTGGTGGCCGCCGGCGGCGACGGCACCATCAACACCGTTGCGCGCCACGCGGTGGCCGGCGGCTGCCCCTTCGGCGTCTTGCCGCAAGGAACGTTCAACTATTTCGGCCGCACCCACGGTATCCCGGAAGACCTGGGCGATGCCGTGCGCGCGCTGCTGAGCTCGAGCCTGCACCCGGTGCAGGTCGGCCTCGTCAACGAGCGGGTGTTCCTGGTCAATGCCAGTATCGGGCTGTACCCGAAACTGCTGGAGGAGCGCGAAGCCGACAAGAAACAGTTCGGCCGCAGCCGCCTGGTCGCCTTCCTGTCCGCGCTGAAGACCATCCTCAGCCCGCACCGGCGCCTGCGCCTGACGCTTGACGTCGACGGCAACGCCCACCGGCTGCGCACCGCGACTTTCTTTGTGGGCAACAATCGGCTGCAAATGGACCAGGTCGGCATCGTCCCGCTGAGCGAGGCGCTGGAGGACGGCAAGCTGGCCGCGCTGGCGCCGAAGTCGGTCGGCAAGCTAGGCATGCTGTGGCTGCTGGCGCGCGGCGCGCTCGGGCGGCTCGGCCAGGCCGACGACCTGCTGGCGTTCAGCTTCCGCACCATGACGGTGACGCCGCGCTCGCTCTCGCGCAAGCGCCGCATCAAGGTTGCCACCGACGGCGAAGTGACTTATATGACCACACCGCTGCAATTTCGGGTACTGGATGAACAACTGTTACTGCTCAAGCCCACGCCGCCGGTAGACTAGCGCCACCTGATCGGCAAAAGGAATGCCATGGACGGCCAATTCGATAGCGATGCGCAGGAAACCGGCGAGTGGGTCGACGCGCTGCAGGCGGTGATCCGGGCGGCCGGCCCGGAGCGGGCGCGTTTCTTGTTGTCGCGCCTGAGCGCGGCGGCGCGGCAGGCCGGCGTGCAGTGGCGCGACTCGCGCAATACGCCGTACATCAACACCATCCGCGCCGAGGACGAACCGCCCTTCCCCGGCGGCGCCGACGCGCTGGCAACCGAGCAGCAGCTAGCCAGCGTGATCCGCTGGAACGCGCTGGCGATGGTGGTGCGCGCCAACCGCGCCTCCGGCGAACTGGGCGGCCATATCGCCAGCTACGCCTCGGCGGCCGATTTGTTCGAAGTCGGCTTCAACCATTTTTTCCGCGCCCGCACCGACACGTTTGGCGGCGACCTGGTCTGGTTCCAGGCGCATTCGGCGCCCGGGATCTACGCGCGCGCGTTCCTTGAAGGCACGCTGGGCGAGAAGGAATTGTCGTTCTATCGGCAGGAAATCACGGCGAAGAAGCATGGCGCGCGCGGCTTGTCGTCATATCCGCATCCCTGGCTGATGGAGCATTTCTGGCAGTTCCCGACCGGGTCGATGGGCCTCGGCCCGATCAGCGCGATCTATCACGCGCGCTTCATGCGTTACATGGAACACCGCGACCTGCTGGCGCCGCAGGACAGGAAGGTATGGGGCATCTTCGGCGACGGCGAAATGGATGAGCCGGAATCGCTCGCCGCGCTCAGCCTGGCGGCGCGCGAACAGCTCGACAACCTGATCTTTGTCGTCAACTGCAACCTGCAGCGGCTCGACGGTCCGGTGCGCGGCAACGGCCACATCGTCGACGAGCTCGAAACCTTGTTCGCCGGCGCCGGCTGGAACGTCATCAAGCTGCTGTGGGGCGGCGACTGGGATCCGCTGTTTGCGCGCGACGAGTCCGGCGAACTGGTGAACGCGTTGAACCAGACGGTCGACGGGCAGCTGCAGACCTTCGCCGCCAACGACGGCGCCTTCAACCGCGAACACTTCTTCGGCCAGTCGCCGGCGCTGCGGACGATCGGCGCGACGCTGACCGACGACGAGATCGACCGCCTGCGCCGCGGCGGCCACGACATGAAGAAGATCCACGCGGCCTACCAGGCGGCGGCGAACCACCGCGGCCAGCCGACCGTGATCCTGGCGCAGACCAAGAAAGGCTTCGGCATGGGCGCCGCCGGCCAGGGCAAGATGACAACCCACCAGCAGAAGAAGCTCGATGCCGGCACGCTGCTCGAATTTCGCGACCGCTTCCAGCTGCCAATTTCAGACGCCGACTGCGAAGCGCTGGCCTTCTACAAGCCGGCCGATCACAGCGCCGAAATGCGGCACCTGTTGCAGCGCCGCTCGTCGCTGGGCGGCTTCATGCCGCGCCGCGGCGTGTCGCAGACGCAGTTGCCGGTGCCCGCGATCGGCTCGTACGCGAAGTTCGCGCTGGAAGCCGGCGGCAAGGAGATGTCGAGCACGATGGCGCTGGTGCGGATGCTCGGATCGCTGCTCAAGGACGGCGGCATCGGCCGCCACATCGTGCCGATCGTCGCCGACGAAGCGCGCACCTTCGGCATGGCCAACCTGTTTCGCCAGGTGGGCATCTACTCGGCGCAGGGGCAGTTGTACGAGCCGGAGGACATCGGTTCGATCCTGTCGTACCGCGAGGCGAAGGACGGCCAGATCCTCGAGGAAGGCATTACCGAAGCCGGCGCCATCTCGTCGTGGACGGCGGCCGCCACCAGCTATTCGGTGCACGGCTTGCCGATGCTGCCTTTCTACATCTACTACTCGATGTTCGGCTTCCAGCGCATCGGCGACCTGATATGGGCGGCGGCGGACCAGCGCGCGCGCGGCTTCCTGGTCGGCGCCACTTCCGGGCGCACCACGCTGGCCGGCGAAGGCCTGCAGCACCAGGACGGCAGCAGCCACCTGATTGCGGCGACGGTACCGAACTGCGTTTCGTACGACCCCGCCTACGCCTACGAGCTGGCGGTGGTGGTGCAGGATGGCATGCGCCGCATGCTGGGCAACAACGAGGACGTCTTCTACTATGTCACCGTCACCAACGAGAACGACGCGCAGCCCAGCATGCCGGCGGGCGCGGAAGACGGCATCAGGCGCGGCATGTACTGCCTGCAGCCACAGGAGAACGCCGACGTGCGCCTGCTGGCAGCGGGGCCGATACTGAAGGAGGCGATCGGCGCGGCGATTCTCTTGAAAGAAAAGTTCGGCGTCAGCGCCGAAGTGTGGAGCGTGACCAGCTACACCGAACTGTCGCGCGACGGCATTGCGGCCCAGCGCAGCGCGCGGCTGGCCGGTCCGCCGCAGCAGCCTTACGTCGCGCAGCAACTCGGGCGCGGCGCGGCGCCGGTGATCGCGGCCAGCGATTACGTGCGCGCGCTTGCCGAGAGCATCCGCGCCTATGTGCTGGCGCCGTTCGCCACGCTCGGCACGGACGGCTTTGGCCGCAGCGACACGCGCGCCAACCTGCGCGATTTCTTCGAAGTCGATGCGAAGTGGATCGCGTTCACCGCCTTGAGCGAACTGCCGGCGGGAGCCGACCCGGTGCAGAGCGCCAAGTTTGCCGAAGCGCTTGGGCTGGACGTCGCGAAGCCGCTGTCGACAACAATTTAGATGTTTCTTGGCGGAAGGCGCACCGGTATCGGGCGCGCTGGTCGTCAGCGGTAATGCTTCGTCCGTGACCCTGACCGAGTGGACCGCCATCGCGCGCAGCGATGAGGCGACCGTCACCCGCGAGGAGTGCTTCATGGTGACGATCGCGCAACCGGCGCTGAGGAAGCGCGCCCTCACCTTCACGATTTCGTATATCTTTGGCTGACCACTCCCACAGTGAAAGCAGCCAATGAAGATTGCAGTATTCAGCGCCCAGCCGTACGACGTCCGATTTCTTGACGAGGCGCGCACGCAGCATCCCGCCGGCGCCGGGATCGAACTCCTGTACCACACCGAATCGCTGTCGCTGCTGTCGGTCGCGCTGGCGCAAGGCTGCGGCGCCGTCTGCGCCTTCGTCAACGATGTGCTGGACGCACCGGTGCTCGACGCGCTTGCCGGACTGGGCGTGCGCGCCATCCTGCTGCGCTGCGCCGGCTTCAACCACGTCGACGTCGCGGCCGCGCGGCGGCTCGGCCTGTTCGTCGCGCGCATCCCCTTGTACTCGCCGGAGTCGGTTGCCGAGCATACGCTGGCATTGATCCTGACGCTGAACCGCCACACGCACCGGGCCTATGCGCGCGTACGCGAAGGCAATTTCGCGCTCGACGGCCTGCTCGGCAGCACCCTGCACGGCAAGACCGTCGGACTGGTCGGCATCGGCAAGATCGGCCTGGCCGCGGCGCGCATCTTCAACGGCTTCGGCTGCCGCGTGCTGGGCGCCGATCCGGCGCCGCTGGCGGACTTCTCGTCGCTCGGCGCCATCGTCGCCCTGCCGGAACTGCTCGCCGAGGCGGACATCGTTTCGCTGCACTGCCCGCTGATCGGGGCGACGCGCCATATGATCGACGCCGCCGCGCTGGCGCGCATGAAGCCGGGCGCCATGCTCGTCAACACCTCGCGCGGCGCGCTGATCGATACCAGCGCCGTCATCAAGGCCCTGAAAACGCGCCGGCTGGGCAGCCTGGCGATCGACGTCTACGAGCAGGAGAGCGAGCTTTTTTTCCAGGACCGCTCGGGCGACATCATCGGCGACGACGTGTTCCAGCGCCTGATGACGTTGCCGAACGTCCTCGTCACCGGCCACCAGGGATTCTTCACCATCGAGGCGATGCGCGAAATCGCCGCCACCACCTTCGACAACCTGGGCTGCTTCCTCGCCGGCTCGCCTTGTACCAACGTGCTCCCAGGCACAACGCCGCCGTCCACAGCCACTCCCGTTTGATCTCATGAATTCTGGTAGGCTTGAGTCTAAACCACAGGAGGTACTATGATTCGAAACATTTTCTCAAAAGTTTTGCTGGCTGGCGCGCTGGGCATTCCCGCACTCGCCAGCGCGGCAGCTCCCGTTATCGACGTCTACAAGAGCGCCACGTGCGGTTGCTGCGAGGAATGGATCAAGCACTTGCGTTCCGCCGGCCTGAAGGTAAAGGCCCACAATGTCGAAGATACCTCGGTGCACCGCATGAAGGCCGGCATTCCTGAACAACTCGGCTCCTGCCATACCGGCATCGTCCGCGGCTATGCGCTCGAAGGCCACGTGCCGGCCAGCGACATCAAGCGCCTGCTGAAGGAAAAGCCGAAAGCGAAAGGCCTGGCGGTGCCCGGCATGCCGCTTGGTTCGCCCGGCATGGAAGGTGCGCGCAAGGATGCCTACGACGTGCTGCTGGTGAAGGCGAACGGTAGCACATCGGTCTACAAACACTACAACTGAACAATGGCAATCAAACTCAACAAAGACACCGAGGAGCGGCTGCTAACGTCGCTCCAGCGTTACTGCGCGCAAAATTTCGACGAGGAGATCGGCGGCCTGAAGGCGCGCCTGCTGCTCGACTTCTGCCTGCGCGAGATCGGGCCGTCGGTCTACAACCAGGCGGTGCAGGACGCGCAAGCGGCGATGCAGGAAAAGATCGCCGAGGTGGAAACGAACTGCTACGAGACTGAATTTGCGTATTGGGGTAAAAAGTAGGTCGCCACCACCTCCTGGGAGCCAGCCATGTCCGATGTAACGCCGATCCGCGATCCACACAGCGACGCCTTGCTGACGCCGCAAAATGCGGTGCTGGCACTGATCGACTACCAGCCCGAGCAATACGCCGGCGTCGGCTCGGTCGGCCACGCCGAACTGCTGGCGCACGTCAATTTCGGCAAGCTCAAGGCGCTGAAGGGCACATGACGGATCGGGCCGATCATCTCGGCCCGATTACCTGTCCCAGCGCGAGAAACTCAGAACGTATGGCGGATACCGAGCGCTACGCTGTCCGCCTCGTCGAACCCGCTCTGCTGGTCGCGCACATAGACCGCGTAGATGTCGGTGCGCTTCGACAGGAAATGGTCATAACCGATCGCCGCGGTCTTGCGCAGGTTTTCCGGCACGGCGGCGCGCGTGCGCCTGGTCTGGCCGAACTCGGCGAGCAAAGCGCCTTGTGGTGTGACGGGCACCTTCAGGCCGACATCCCAGCCCCTGGTGTCGTTGACGACGCCGCTGGCCTCCGATGTAACGACGGAGCCGTACACCTTGACAGCCTTGAAGTCATAGGCGGCGCCGAGCAGATAGCCTTCCTGCTGGGTCAGCGGCGCAGTGACCGGAACGCGCACGCGCTGGGCCGAAAAGGCGGCGCTGAAATTGCCCTTGATGTAGTTCGCGTGCAGACCGGCGTTGGCGGTGCCGCTGCTGCCGGCCACCTCGCCCAATCCGTAGATCACATTTCCCGCGAAGCCGCCGGAGCGCGGCGTTGCGTACTGCACCGCATTGTTCCAGACGGTGTCGCCGATCAAGGCGCCGTTGTAGGTGCCGACGAAGGCTTGCAAGACCAGCGGCGAGAACACGACCGAACTGCCGAACGGGCTGAGCATGCCCATGTTGACGTAGGTGGGATTGGTCTGGCGCCCGACCGTCAGCTTGCCGAACCCGCCTTCCACGCCCACATAGGCGTTGCGGGAGAACAGCGGGTCGGCCGCGCTGCGTCCCTGCGCGCCGGTATCGGTCTGAAAGAAGCTTTCGAGCGCGAAGATGACCTTGGTGCCGGCACCGAGGTCTTCCGATCCGCGGATGCCCCAGAACGACGTGGTCAAGCCACCGTGCCCCAGCACAGTGACCGCGGCGGGACCGCCGCTGCGCTCCATCTTGCCGGCATAGGCGCCGACCAGGCCGTAAAGCTGGACTTGGGTAGTCGCTTGCGCAAAGGCCCCGCACGAAGCGGCGGCAGTCATCAACCCGGCGCCGTAGCGCAAGAATGTCACATATTTCATATTTATCCCTGGAGTGGAGGTGAAAGCCGGCAGGCGCCGCTTATTGCTTCTGAATGTTGGCTTTTGTGATCACCGCGCCCCACTTTGCAATGTCGGAGGCGAGCAGGTGCTTGGTCGATTCAGGGGTGCCGCCCTGCGCCACGATTCCCAGTGCAAGCAGGCGCGCCTTCACCTCCGGATTGGCCAGGGCAAGGTTGATTTCCTTGTTAATGCGGTCGATCACAGGCCGCGGGGTGCCGGCCGGCGCCGCCAGCGCGTTCCAGCTGGTGGCCTGGTAGTTCGGCAGGCCGCTCTCCGCCACGGTGGGCACATTCGGCAAGCCGACGAAGCGTTTGGCCGACGTCACCGCGAGCGCATTGAAATTTCCCACTTTTAGTTGGGGCAGCGCCGGGCTGAGGATTTCCACGGACGCGTTCAGCTCGCCGGTGGTGGTCGCCGTCAGCACTTCCGGCGAACCCTTGTACGGCACGATCAGCGCTTCGATGCCGGCCATCGAGACGAACAGCTCCGCCGCCAGGTTCTGCGTGCTGCCGCGGTTGATGGTGCCGATACTCAGCTTGCCTGGACTGGCCTTGGCGTAGGCGATGAGTTCGGCCACCGATTTCACCGGCAAGCTCTTGTTGACGAGGATGGCGAGGTCGAAGTATCCCAGCGTGGAAATGGGCGTGAAGTCGGCCACGGTATCGTAGGGCAGTTTCTTGAACAGGTTGGCGCTGACCGCCGTGCCGTTGCTGATCAAGAGAAGCGTATAGCCGTCGGCAGCAGCGGCGGCGACTGTGCTGGCGGCCACGATGCCACCGGCGCCCGGCCGGTTTTCGATGATGATGGGCTGCTTCATCGATTGCGCCATTTCCTGCGCTACGAGGCGCACCGTGAGGTCGGCGACGCCGCCGGCGCCGAACGGCACGACGATCTTGATCAGCTTGCTGGGGTAGTTCTGCGCGCCGGCGGATACCGACATGGCCAGCGTGAGCGCGGCCAGACCGTACTGCATGAGCTTCTTCGTTTGCGGAATCATAGCTTGTCTCTGTGAGTTGTCAGCGCTTCGGGCGGCGCCTGCGATAAGGGAATTACGCCAGCCCGTGCAGGCTGCGGCGTACTCGACGTGAAGCAATTATCGAGGAGCACATCCCATCCAACAACCCTATATGACGCCTAACAGCTATCGCAGAATGTTATATCTCGCGGTTGCCCCGGCAGCGAACTCACGCCTCGCGCAGCGCTTCCCGCGTGATCCGCTCGAGGATTTCCAGCGTCGCCTGCTGGGTGCTCGTCGTCGGCCGGTCGGCGCCGATGGCAACCGACAGCAAGGGATACAGGCCGGGGTTGGTGATCCGCCGCGTCGTGAACCGTTCGGGCTGCGCTGCCGTCACGACCGCATGGCGCGACAGGATGGCGCTGCCGACGCCGTCGGCCACCAGGTCCAGGATGGTGGCGACGCTGTCGACTTCCATCGCAATGCGCGGCTGCACGCCAATGTTCAGCAGGCCGGTCTCCACGTGCATGCGAATCGCGTTCGGCCGGCGCGGGATAATCAGCGGATACTGGGGAATCTCCTTGAGTTCCACCGGCTCGCCGGACATGCCCCCGCCGCCCTGCACCAGCAGGAGCTCGTCTTGCATGACGGGCCGCAGTTCGATGCCGGGCGATGGAAATGCGTTGTACAGCAGCGCGATATCGAGTTGCCCGGTCAGCAGCGATTCCTGCATCGTCTTCGACAGTGCCTCCAGGATCGACAGCGTCGCCTCCGGCATCAGGCGCTTGAATTCGCGGGTCACCGGCACCGCCAGGATTCGGCCCAGCGTCGGAGGAAGCCCGATCGCAACGCGGCCGGCCAGCGAGCCGCGCAACCGCGACAGCTCTTCGCGCAGGCGCTCCATCTGGTGCAGCACGCCGCGGCTGTGCTCGAGCAGCACGCTGCCGGCTTCGGTCAGCGTGATGCCGCGCCCGTTCCGCACCAGCAGATTCTGGTGCAGTTCCACTTCCAGCAAGCGCACCTGGCGGCTCAGGGCCGGCTGCGCAATATCCAACACGATGGACGCGCGGGTGAAGCTGCCCAGTTCGGCGACGCGCACAAAATAGGTCAGTTGTTTAAGGTCCATTCGCTACTCCCGGCATACGTCACCCATGATATAGCAAGCTGCTATAGCTGGTAGATTCGACGTGACCTTTCATAAACGGCTCCAGCGCCGCAGAATGACACCCATGCAAAAAAGCAGCACTCATCTACTTCGATTAAGCGACAGCATGAATTCCACCAAGACCGAAGGCTGGCTCGACTGGCATCCAAGCCCGGCCAGGCCACGCTTCCAGCTCCCCGCCGGCGCAGTCGACGCGCACTGTCACGTCTTCGGCCCGGCCGCCGAATTTCCTTTTGCGCCAGAGCGCAAGTACACGCCGTGCGATGCCGGCAAGCAGCAGCTGTTCGCCCTGCGCGATCGTCTCGGCTTCGAGCGCAACGTCATCGTGCAGGCCACCTGCCATGGCGCCGACAACTCGGCCATGGTCGACGCTTGCCGCGCGTCCGACGGCAAGGCGCGCGGCGTCGCCACGGTGCGGCGCGACATCAGCGACGATCAGTTGCGGCAGCTGCACGCCAGCGGCGTGCGCGGCGTGCGCTTCAACTTCGTCAGGCGCCTGGTCGATTTCACGCCAAAGGAAGAGTTGCTGGAAATCGCCGGCCGCATCGCCGCTTTCGGCTGGCATGCCGTGATCTACTTCGAGGCGCAGGACCTGCCGGAGCTGTGGGATTTCTTTACCGCGTTGCCCACCATCGTCGTCGTCGACCACATGGGGCGACCCGACGTCAGCCAGCCGGTGACGGGGCCGCAGTTCGCGCTGTTTCTTGAATTCATGCGAGAACACCCGAATGTGTGGTGCAAGGTCACCTGCCCGGAGCGCCTGTCCATCGCGGGACCAACAGCGCTGGACGGCGAGACCGATGCCTACGCCGACGTGGTGCCATTTGCCCGCCGGATCGTGGAAGAATTCCCCGACCGGGTGTTGTGGGGAACGGACTGGCCGCACCCTAACCTGAAAGACCACATGCCCGACGATGGATTGCTGGTGGACTTCATCCCTCACATCGCGCCGACGCCCGAATTGCAGCGCAAACTGCTGGTGGACAATCCAATGCGCCTGTACTGGCCCGAAGAGCAATGACAGCGGCGCCGCCTGGTGAACCCTGCCCCTCGCTATTGCCCGTGACTGAGCATGGCGTCCAATTCCTCGTCGGAAAAACCCGCCCGCCGGCGCGCTTCGATGTTGAATGGCCCCTTGAGCACCGGCGCTTCGTAGCGCGCCGCCAGCGCGGCGTAGGTGGCGCGCGGTTCCAGAGCGCGCTGCTGGCACAGGTAGCCGTACCAGCGGTTGCCGATCTCGACGTGGCCGACTTCCTCGCGCAGAATGACGTCGAGAATTGCGGCCGCGGCGAGGTCGCCCGCCTGCGCCAGCTTGGCGCGCAGCGGCGGAATGGCGTCGAGGCCGCGCGCCTCGAGCGTGCGCGGCACCAGCGCCATGCGCGCGACGACGTCGCCGCGGGTCTTGTCGACCATTTCCCACAGACTGTCGTGGGCCGGGAAATCGCCGTACCGGTAGCCCAGCGCCAGCAAATGCGCGCTGAGCATCGAAAAATGCACCGCTTCCTCCTTCGACACGCGCAGCCAGTCGGTGTAGTAGCGCGCCGGCATGTCGGGGAAACGCCACAGTGCGTCGAGCGCCAGGTTGGTGGCGTTGAACTCGATATGGGCAAGCGCATGGATCAGCATCGCCCTGCCCTCGACGGTCACCATCGAGCGGCGGCCGACCAGGCGCGGCGCCACCAGCTCCGGGCGCGGCGGCCGTCCGGGGATCGCGCCGACGGCTTGCATGGATGCGCCGGCATCGAGCTGCCAGCCGCCGCCGGCATAGGCCGCGGCCATCGCGGCGATCGCCGCGGTCTTCGCCAGCGGGTCGGTTTCAAGCAGGCATTGCAGCGCGTGGGCACGGAGTTCAGGCGGTTGCGCCATCGAATATTCCAGTAAGATTCAAAGCGCGCAGTGTAGCAAATCCGCTTTTACAGGGCGCAGGAGGGGCCGCGGCGAACGTTAAATCGCGGTCAATAAGGGTTTCTACCTAGTTGCATATCAGACCATTTGCTGATACAACCTTCTGTGCATACTTACGAGCAAAAAGCTTGGCAGTTGTATAGACAGAGGAACGGCATCCGCTTCGGCGCGTTGCATAGATTCGCTCATTATTGACACCAGAGGTTTGAGAGGAAGACACCCGATGAAATTGACACTTTTGAGCACCGTTGCGTGCATGGCATTAATGGGCGGCGCAATGACCCAGGCCCAGGCGCAGAACTACCCTAACAAGACGATCACGATGGTGGTGCCGTTCGCCGCCGGCGGACCGACCGACACGGTGGCGCGCCTGGTGGCCCAGTCGATGGGCACCAAGCTCAAACAGACGGTCATCGTCGAGAACGTCGGCGGCGCCGGCGGCACGATCGGCGCGGCGCGCGTGGCCAAGTCCGCTCCGGACGGCTACACGGTGTTCCTGCACCACATCGGCCACTCGACCGCGCCGGGCCTGTACCGCAAGCTGCCGTACAACGCGATCGACAGCTTCGAGCCGATCGGCCTGGTCACCGACGTGCCGATGACGATCGTCGCGCGCAAGGACTTCCCGGCCAAGGACATGAAGGAATTCCTGTCCTACGTGAAGGCGAACAAGACCAAGGTGACGTACGCCAACGCCGGCATCGGTTCCGCCTCGCACCTGTGCGGCATGCTGTTCATGACCGCCATCGGCACCGACCTGACCACGGTTCCTTACAAAGGCACCGGGCCGGCGATGAACGATTTGCTGGGCGGCCAGGTCGACTTCATGTGCGACCAGACCACCAACACCACCAGCCAGATCAAAGGCGGCAAGATCAAGGCCTACGGCGTGACGACCAAGTCGCGCCTGGCCTCGATGCCCGACCTGCCTACCCTGCAGGAAGCCGGCTTGCCGAACTTCGAAGTGGCCGTCTGGCACGGTCTGTACGCGCCGAAAGGCACGCCAAAACCGGTCGTCGACATGCTGGCCGACGCCTTGCAGGTGGCGCTGAAGGACCCGACGGTCAAGCAGCGTTTTGCCGACCTCGGCACGGAGCCGGTCGCCGACAGCCGCGCCCGTCCTGAAGCGCTGCGCGCGCACCTGAAGGCCGAAATCGACCGCTGGGGTCCGATCATCACCAAGGCCGGCGCCTACGCCGACTGATCGTTCCGTCTTGGCTTCACCGGGCTGGCGAGGTTCACCCCTCGCCGGCCCAGCCACACCAGTCATACAACAACACCGCATCCGGTCACGCCGCCTGAGAGGCGCGGCTGGAATGTGAACAAAAGCAACGAGGGGACAAGCAGTGCGAACATTCATACGTCATCCAAAGGATTTTTGGACAGGCATCATTTTTCTATTCTTCGGCGCGGGCGCCGTGCTCATCGGGCAGGACTACGCGATGGGTTCGGCCGGCAGGATGGGGCCCGCCTATTTTCCAACGGTGCTAGGCAGCTTGCTGGCCATCATCGGCCTGATCGGTATCGTGCGTTCCTTGCTGTTGGTGGGCGAGCCGATCGGCCGTTTCTACATGAAAGAGCTGGTGCTCATCCTCATCGGCATCCTGCTGTTCGGGTTCCTGATGCGCGGCGCCGGCCTGGTGCCTGCGATCATCGTGCTGATTTTCCTGGCCGCTTTTGCTGGTCCTAAATTCAATATCAAGGAAACGGCGATGCTTGCCGCGGGGCTGGCCATTTTCGCCGTCGTCGTGTTCGTGAAGCTGCTCGGCTTGCCGATGGCCGCATTCGGTCCCTGGTTTGGCTTCTAAGTAGAAAAATATGGATATCTTAAATAATTTGCTGCTGGGCTTCGAGACAGCCCTCACCCTCACCAACCTGATGTATTGCCTGATCGGCGTGTTCGTCGGCACCGCCGTCGGCGTGCTGCCAGGCCTCGGCCCGGTTGCCACCATCGCGATGCTGCTGCCGGCCACCTTCGGCCTGCCGCCGATCTCCGCGCTGATCATGTTGTCAGGCATCTACTACGGCGCCCAGTACGGCGGCTCCACCACCGCGATCCTGGTCAACCTGCCGGGAGAATCATCCTCGGTGGTGACCGCCATCGACGGCTACCAGATGGCCCGTAACGGCCAGGCCGGCAAGGCGCTGGCCACCGCCGCGATCGGCTCGTTCTTCGCCGGCACCGTCGCCACCGTCCTGCTGGCCCTGTTCGCACCGCCGCTGGCGGAGCTGGCGCTCAAGTTCGGTCCGGCAGAGTACTTCTCGCTGATGATCCTCGGCCTGGTTGCCTCGGTCGTACTGGCCAGCGGCTCGCTGCTCAACGCGATCGGCATGGTCATCCTCGGCCTCTTGCTCGGCCTGGTCGGCACCGACGTCAATTCTGGCGCCGCGCGCTACACCTTCGACACGCCGCAACTGGCGGACGGCATCAACTTCGTCATCGTCGCGATGGGCATGTTCGGCATCGGCGAGATTGTCCGCAACCTCGAGCACGACGAGACGCGCAACCTGGTGATGAAGAAAGTCTCCGGCCTGATGCTCACCAAGGACGACTTCAAGCGCATCATCGCGCCAGTGCTGCGCGGCACCTTCATCGGTTCGGCGCTGGGCATCCTGCCAGGCGGCGGCGCCATGCTGGCGTCGTTCGCGTCCTATTCGATCGAAAAGAAAATTTCGAAGAACTCGGCGCAGTTCGGCAAGGGCGCCATTGAAGGCGTGGCGGCGCCGGAAGCGGCCAACAATGCCGGCGCACAGACATCGTTCATCCCGATGCTCACGCTCGGCATTCCGTCGAACCCGGTGATGGCGCTGATGATCGGCGCGATGATCATCCAGGGCATCCAGCCTGGTCCTGCCGTCATGACGGAGCAGCCGGCCTTGTTCTGGGGCCTGATCGCGTCGATGTGGATCGGTAACTTCTTCCTGATCGTGCTGAACCTGCCGATGATCGGCCTGTGGGTCAAGATGATCACCGTGCCTTACCATCGTCTGTATCCGGCGATCCTGATGTTCTGCGCGATTGGCGTGTTCAGCCTGAACAACAGCGAATTCGACGTCTGGCTGATGGCTCTGTTCGGGCTGTTCGGCTACATCTGCGCCAAGCTCGGTGCGGAGCCGGCGCCGATGCTGCTCGGTTTCATCATCGGACCGATGATGGAAGAATACCTGCGCCGCGCGCTGTTGCTCTCGCGCAGCGACCCGATGGTGTTCGTCGAGCGTCCGATCAGCGCCGTGATGCTCGGCCTGGCCGTGGCGGCACTGGTGGTCGTGCTGCTGCCTTCGCTGCGCAAGAAGCGTGAAGAGGCGTTCCAGGAAGAGTAAGCAAACGGCGAAAGCCAATGAAAAGGCCGTTGATGATCCTCGCATCATCAACGGCCTTTTTTATTCCAAAACCGGGGTCAGACCCAGGTTCTGCAAGTACCGCGAACCTGTTGCAGAACCGGGGTCAGACCCAGGTTTTGCAAGTACCGCGAACCCGGCGGCATCCGTACCGCCTTTTATCACGCATCGTGCGTTTCTGTTGCAAAACCGGAGTTTAGTTTCAAAACCTGGGTCTGACCCTAATGGCGTTAAGTTAAGCCCTTGTTTTTAATGTCT
>JAZKFW010000050.1:0-6498 GCA_040386255.1 Pseudomonadota bacterium | reverse complement strand
CGCGCGGCCGACCTGAAGATCATGCACGTCTACCAGGGCACGCACGACAAGCGCATCGCTTTTGCCGACCTGCTGGCGGCCACCGGCGCCAGCGCGGAAGAATGCGGCTACATCGGCGACGACGTCATCGACCTGCCGCTGTTGCGCAAGGTCGGCTTCGCGGTGACGGTGCCGACCGGGCACCCGGAGGTGCAGCACCGTGCGCATTACGTCACGCGCGCCGGCGGCGGCCGCGGCGCCGTGCGCGAAGTGTGCGACATGGTGATGCGCGCGCAGGGTAACTACGACGCGGCGCTGGCGCCGTACTTCGCCTGAAACGATGACATCAATGCACAAGCGAACCGCACACCGCTGGCAACTGGGCTCCCTGATGATGGGCAGCGCGGTGCTGGCGCTGGGCAGCTTCTGGCTGGTGCAGGTGGTCAGCCGCGACGACATGGCGGCCCCTGGCCTGGGTCTGAAGACCGAGCCTGACTACATCGTCGAAAAATTCAGCTTCGTGCGCATGTCGCAGGCCGGCAAGCCGGCCTACATCATCTCCGGCGAGAAGCTGACGCACCGCCCGAGCGACGACTCGCTGCACGTGACGCAGCCGGTGGTGCGCAACATGGGATCGAAGCAGCCGCCGATGACGATGAACGCCAAGGAGGCGCACATCGACCAGACCAACAACGTCATCGACCTGGTCGGCGACGTCGATATCCGCCGCCCGCAGCAGGGCGCGATGCAGGCGCTGTCGCTGAAGACGCCCGCACTGACCGTCTTCCCCGACGAAGAGCGGATGGAGACCAAGCAGCCGTTCCAGATGGACGTGGGCGCCAGCACGGTGACCGGCGTCGGCATGAAGGCGAACAACGCCACCGGCCGGCTCGACGTGCACAGCAAGATGCAATTGACGTTCCCTGCGCGCGCGCGTTGAGGTAGAGCCGGTCCAGACCAATATGGGAGCTAAAAAATGAAAAAAGTATTATTGGGTGTCGCGGTTTGCGCGCTGGCGTGCGCGCCGAGCTTCGCCGAGCGCGCCGACGCGCTCAAGCCGGTGCGCGTTCTGGCCGATTCGGGCGTGGCCAACATGACCACCCAAGGCGGCACCGCCGAAGGCAACGTCGAAGTCACCCGCGGCACGCTGGTGATGAAGTCCGGGAAGCTGAACCTGACCGAGGACCCGGAAGGCTACAAGTACGCCACCTTGCTGGCCGCGCCCGGCGCGCTGGCGACGTTTCGCCAGAAGCGCGACGGCGGCGACCTGTGGGTCGAAGGCGAGGCCGAACGGATCGACTACAACTCCAAGAGCGACATCCTGAAACTGTCCGGCCGCGCCAAGGTGCGCAGCCTCGAAGGCACGCGCACCACCAACAGCGCCGAGGGCCCCTTCATTTCCTACGACAGCCGCAAGGAGGAATTCGCGGCGCTCAACAACCCCGCTGGCCAGGGCAAGCCGGGCGGCGGCCGCGTCGAGATGATCTTCGACCAGAAGCCGACGCGCCCGCCGGCTGCACCCGCAGGAAAGCAATGATGGAAGCTAAGAGCTGCGGCAATACGCTGATCGTGCGCGGCCTGCAAAAGAGCTACGGCAAGCGCCTGGTGGTGCGCGACGTCTCGCTGCAGGTCGAATGCGGCGAAGTGGTCGGCCTGCTCGGCCCGAACGGCGCCGGCAAGACCACGTCGTTCTACATGATCGTCGGCCTGGTGCCGTCCGACGCCGGCTCGATCGACATCAGCGGTGTCGACATCTCGAGCCTGCCGATCCACCGCCGCGCCACGCTCGGCCTGTCCTACCTGCCGCAGGAAGCGTCGGTGTTCCGCAAGCTGACGGTGGAAGACAATATCCGCGCGGTGCTGGAACTGCAGCGGGTCGACGGCAAGGCGCTGTCCAAGGACCAGATCAACGAGCGCCTCGACACGCTGCTGGCCGACCTGCAGATCGAGAAGCTGCGCGAGAACCAGGCCATGTCGCTGTCCGGCGGCGAGCGGCGCCGCGTCGAGATCGCGCGCGCGCTGGCGACCAATCCGCGCTTCGTGCTGCTCGACGAGCCGTTCGCCGGCGTCGACCCGATCGCGGTGATCGAGATCCAGCGCATCGTGCGCTTCCTGAAGGAGCGCGGCATCGGCGTGCTGATCACCGACCACAACGTGCGCGAGACGCTCGGCATCTGCGACCGCGCCTACATCATCAACCAGGGCGCGGTGCTCGCGTCCGGCCGCCCCGACGACATCATCGCGAACGAATCGGTGCGGCGCGTCTATCTCGGCGAACATTTCCGGATGTAGCCATGAAACAGTCACTCCAACTACGGACCTCCCAGCACCTGGCGCTCACGCCGCAGCTCCAGCAATCGATCCGCCTGCTGCAGCTGTCGACGCTCGAACTGCACCAGGAGCTCGAGCATCTGCTGTCGGATAATCCGCTGCTCGAACGCCTCGACGACCCGCTCGACAATTCGGTGCGGCTGCTCGCAGACGGCGCCATCGGCTCGAGCGCCGCGCCCGGCGAAGCGGCGCCGGAGCCCGGCGTGCAGGATGCACCGCCGGCCGAGGCGCCGGCCGCCGACGGCGAGGGCGGCGATGGCGACGGCGCGGCCGCCGACAGCGGCGGTGACAGCGACGACTGGGGCGAGGCCGCCCGCAACAAGGCGCCCGACGACGAAGATTCGCGTCCGCAGATCGAAGGCAGCGCCATCACGTTGCGCGACCACCTGATGGAGCAGATGCGCCTGGCCGTGCTCGGCGTGCGCGACCGCGCGCTGGTCGAACTGATGATCGACGCGCTCGACGACAACGGCTACCTGACCGAGTCGCTCGAGGAAATCCTCGAACGCATGCCGCCCGAACTGGAACTCGACCTCGACGAGCTGAAGACCGCGCTGTCGCTGCTGCAAAGTTTCGACCCGGTCGGCGTCGGCGCGCGCAATGCATCGGAGTGCCTGGCGCTGCAGATCCGCAGCATGCCGGGCGTGCCGATGGTCACGCGGCGCATGGCGCTGACGATCGTGACGAAACACCTGGCGTGGTTCGCGCAACGCGATTTCAACAAGCTCAAGAAGGCGCTCGATTGCGACGACGAGGACCTGCGCGAGGCGCAGTGCGTGATTCGCCAGTGCAATCCTCACCCGGGCGCCGCGTTTGGCGAAGGTGCGTCAGACTATGTCGTGCCGGACGTCATCGTGCGCAAGGCCAAGAATGGCTGGACCGTCACGCTGAACCATGAGGTGATGCCGCGGCTGCGCGTAAACAGCATGTACGCCAACCTGCTCAAGCAGGGCAAGGGCGAAGGGCAGATGGGCGCGCAGTTGCAGGAAGCCAAATGGCTGATCAAGAATATGCGGCAGCGTTTCGATACGATCCTGCGCGTGGCGCAAGCTATTGTTGAGCGCCAACGCAATTTCTTTTCGCACGGCGCAGTTGCCATGCGTCCCCTTGTGTTGCGTGAAATTGCTGATACACTGGGTTTACACGAGAGTACTATTTCTCGGGTCACAACTCAGAAATACATGCTCACGCCGCATGGTATGTTTGAGTTGAAATATTTTTTTGGTAGCCATGTCGCCACCGAAGCAGGGGGAGAAGCATCCTCCACGGCGATACGGGCACTCATCGTGCAACTGACAGGAGCAGAAGACCCTAAAAACCCACTATCAGACAGTAAGATTGCAGACATGCTGGGGGAACAGGGGATGGTCATTGCGCGGCGAACGGTCGCCAAGTACCGCGAGGCGCTCAAGATCCCACCCGTCACCCTTCGCAAAAGTCTGTAAAGTTTTTACGATGTTCCTCTGCGCTTATGAACGCATGAACAGGAAGCGACATCATCAAAGGAGTGTGTATGAATCTCACAATCAGTGGACATCATCTTGAAGTGACACCAGCCATCCGCGATTACGTACAAACCAAACTGGAGCGAGTGAAACGCCATTTCGATCAAGTCATCGACATCGCCGTGATCCTCACCGTCGACAATCTTACTGAAAAAGAAAAGCGGCAAAAAGCCGAAATTAATTTGCGGTTGCCGGGCAAGACCGTCAATGTCGCCAGCATGTCGCACGACCTGTACGCCGCGATCGATTCCCTGATCGACAAACTCGACCGACAGGTCATGAAATACAAATCCCAACTGCAGGAGCATGGCCACCAGGCCATCAAGCACCTGCCTGAGGAAGAGATCATCGCCGCCGCGTAAGCCGGGCTGATCCAACAAGCGAGGGCGCCTTACGGCGCCCTTTTCAATTGGGTTTCGACCCACCGCTGCGCTAGAATGCAGCTTTCTCAACCGCGAATCCACCCATGACCGACTTCGTCAAAACCCATGTTGCCAACGGTACCGGCGTGATCACGCTCGACCGCCCGCGTTCGCTCAATTCCCTGTCGCTGGACATGGTCCGCGCGCTGACCGATGCCCTGCTGGCCTGGCGCGACGATCCCGCGGTGGACGCCGTGGTGCTGCGCAGCACCTCCGAAAAAGCCCTGTGCGCCGGCGGCGATATCCGTTTCTTCTACGACGTCGGCACCGCGCCGACCACCGGCGGCAGCGCCTTGCTGGAGGATTTCTTCACCGAAGAATACCGCCTCAACCACCTGATTTATCACTATCCGAAGCTGTACGTGGCGCTGATGGACGGCGTCGTCATGGGCGGCGGCCTCGGCATCGCGGAGGCGGGTCCGAGCGGCCTGCGCGTGGTCACCGACGGCACCAAGATGGCGATGCCCGAAGTGAACATCGGCCTGTTCCCGGACGTCGGCGGCAGCTATTTCCTGGCGCGCGCGCCGGGCAAGCTGGGCAACTATCTCGGGCTGACCGGGCTGACCATCCGCGCCGCCGATGCAATGTACGCCGGCCTTGCCGACACCTTCGTGCCGCAGGCGCAGATGGCGGCGCTGACGCAGTTGATCGAAGCGACGCCGGGCGCGCGGCTGCGCGAGGCGCTCGTGCAGTTTGCCGCGCCGTTCGCCGCCGGCACTGCCATGCTGGAAAACGAGCGGGCAAGCATCGACCGCCACTTCGGCGCGCCGGGCGTGCAGGCGATCATGGATTCGCTGGCATCCGACCCTGGCGAATTCGCGCAGAAGGCGCTGGCCGCGATGAACAAGCGTTCGCCGCTGCTGATGCGCGTGACGTTCGAACTGCTGCGGCGTGGCGCCACGATGGACCTGGCCGGCTGCCTGCGCCTGGAGCGCATCCTGGTGCGGCGCAATTTCGAACATGGCGAAGTACTCGAAGGCGTGCGTGCGCTGGTGATCGACAAGGACAACGCGCCGAAGTGGAATCCGCCGACCTTGAGCGAAGTGACCAACGACATGGTGGCGCAGTTCTTTGCGTCGCCATGGCCGGATCGCGCGCATCCGCTGCGCGACCTGTAAGGGCTAGGCGATCAGGATTGCTCGCGGTGGCGCAGCACAACGCGCTCGGTAGGGCTGAAGTAAGCGGCCAGCCGTTCGGCCATGTAGACCGAGCGGTGCTGGCCGCCGGTGCAGCCAAGGGCCACCGTCAGGTAGCTCCGGTTGTCGGTCTTGAACGACGGCAGCCACTTCTCGATGAAGGCGCGGATGTCGTTCAGCAGTTCGGCGGCGCTTGGTTGCGCGTCGAGGAAGGCGATCACCGGCGCGTCCTTGCCGGTCAGCGGGCGCAGCGTCAGGTCGTAGTAGGGATTGGGCAGCGCGCGCACGTCGAACACGAAGTCGGCGTCGAGCGGCACGCCGAGCTTGAAGGCGAACGACTCGAAGAACAGCGTCAGCGGCGCGCGTTCGATCGCCACCAGTTCCTTGATCCACGCGCGCAGCTTGTTGGCCGACAGCTCGGAGGTGTCGATGACGTGCCCGAGCTGCTCGATCGCCGACAGCCGTTCGCGCTCCTCGAGGATGCATTCGATCAGCGTGCGCCGCGACGCCGGGTTCTCGTCCGGACGCAGCTGGTGCGAAAGCGGATGGCTGCGGCGCGTCTCCGAAAAACGCGCCACCAGCGAATGCGTATTCGCCGTCAGGAACATCACCTTGACGTCGTGGCCGGCATTTTTCAGGTCGGCGATGTTGGCGGGCAGGTCGACCAGCGACTCCGCGCTGCGCGCGTCGACCGCGACGGCGAGGCTTTCGGCGCCTTCGTCGCCGAGGGTGCGCACGAGGTCGGGCAGCAGGGCGGGCGGCAGGTTGTCGACGCAGTAGTAGCCGCCGTCTTCGAGAACGTTGAGGGCCACGGATTTACCCGAGCCGGAAATACCAGTGATAAGTACGATGCGCATGTGTTGATGATACCGCAACGCGCGTTGTCGTGTGGGCGAGGGCCTTGGCGCCTATGGCGTTGCGCATATTCAGCATGGATTCCCGCCTGCGCGGGAACGACGGTTTTTAGTTTGTTGGCTTTAAAACCGTCGTTCCGGCGCAGGCGGGAATCCCTGCCACGCGTGATCATTGAAGATGATTCAGTCTCCGCTCATCGCCTGGTGAAGCAGGGGTTTCGCGGGGCATGCCCCGCGCCTGCGTAACGGTGTGCCCTTGCAAGGGCACACT
>JAZKFW010000049.1:0-65644 GCA_040386255.1 Pseudomonadota bacterium | reverse complement strand
GCAGCACGGCCAATGGCGTCGTCAGCGTCGCCAGCGGCAGGTTTGCCGATGCGGCCGGCAACGCCAACGCGGACGGCGCCGACAGCAACAACACGGTCACGATGACGGTGAACACAGTGGTGACGGATACCACCGCGCCGCGCATCGCCATCACCAGCAACGCGTCCGTCCTGATCGCCGGCCAGACTGCCTTGATCGCTTTCGCGCTGTCGGAACCTTCCACCAGCTTCGACCTGGCCGACATCGACGTCAGCGGCGGCGCCCTGAGCGAATTTTCCGGCAGCGGCGCCAGCTACAGCGCAGTGTTCACGCCGACGGCCGGCGCCGTGGCAACGGCCAGCCTCAGCGTGGGCGACGCCCGTTTTGCCGATGCGTCGGGCAACCTGAACGCCGATGGCGCCGACGCCGACAACAGCGTCATGCTGGCGATTCGTACCTTGCGCCCGACTATCGCGATTGCGTCCGACAAGACCGCACTGGCCCTTGGCGACAGCGCCAGTGTCAGTTTCACGCTGTCGCAGGCGTCCAGCGATTTCAGCGGCGCCGACATCGTCGCCAGCGGCGGCATCCTGTCCGGATTTGCCGGCAGCGGCATGCACTACAGCGCCACCTTCACGCCGTTTGCCGACAGCAATGCGAATGCCGTGATCAGCGTCGCCGGAGGCACCTTCGTCGACAGCTTCGGCAATGCCAACGCCGATGGCGCCGATGCCGATAACAGGGTGGCGATGGCGGTCGATACGCGGCCGCCCACCGTCTCGGTCAGCATCGACAGGAACACAATCGGCGCGGGCGAAAGCGCGCTCGTCACGTTCACCCTGTCGGAGGCGTCGGCCGACTTCAGCAACGCCGACGTCACGGCCGCCGGCGGTACGCTGTCGGCGCTGAGCGGCGGCGGGGCGGTCTATACCGCAACCTTTACACCCGCCCCGGCGTTCGTCGGCACCGCTTCGCTGCACGTGGCCAGTGGCCGCTTACGTGATGCTGCCGGCAACTTCAATGGGGACGGCGCCGATGCCGACAATCGCGTCAGCGTCGTCATCAATACCGTGGAGCCAGCGCCGGCGCCGACGGTGGTGCTGCTGGACGACCTGGATAACGACGGATTTTTCAGCCGCGCCGAACTGCAAGGCGACGCAGACGTCGCCATCTATCTGCCGGCCGGCACGCGCGCCGGCGATGTCCTCACCGTTAGCGACGGCAGCGCCACGCGGCGCCTGGTCGTCGGCGCCGAGGACCTGGCCGGCGGTATCGTCAACACCAGCTTCGCGGCGCCAGGCGTGAACGCCGCGATCACCGTCACGGCCAGTGTGGCGCCGCCAGGCGGGCTGCAAGGTGGCGCCGGCGCCGACAGCGCCAGGCGCGGCAGCGGCGTCGACTTTACCTTCACCGATATCAGCACCGACACCGGCATCGTCGGCGATTTCATCACCACCGACAACACGCTGGTGCTGGGCGGCACGGCCGAAAGTGGCGAACTGGTGACCATCACGGTCGACGGCGTGGCCGTCGGTACGGCGGTCGCCGTCGACAACCGCTGGACGTTCGACTACTCGGCAACGCCGCTGCCACGCGGCGACCATCACGTCACGGCAAGCATCGGCGCACTCGCGGGCGAAACCGTCAGCGTCATCGTGCAGCTGTTCTCGGCCGATCTCGACCCCTCGTCGGACGACGGCGAGAGCAACCTCGACCACATCACCGGCAATACCACGCCCAATTTCGTGCTGCATGCCCAGGGCATCATGCAGGCCGGCGATACGGCGCGCCTGCTCGATCCCAACGGTACGGTGATCGGCCACAGCCTGGTCACGCAGGGCAACCTTGGCGCCGGTTCGGTGGACGTGCCGACCCGTCCGCTGAACGATGGCGTCTACACGTTCCTGGCCCAGATCATCGCCCCCGACGGCCAGGTGCGCGTTTCGCAGCCGGTCAGCGTGACGATCATTACCGACCGCGACGGCGTCATGCCGCTGACCGAACTGGCTGCCAACGGGGGCGACTTCAACCACGATGGTGTGTTCGACTGGCAGCAGAACAACGTGGCGCAGTTGCCGCTGACGTCGCTCGAAGCATTCGCCATGAACGAGAATGCGCCGGCGCAGTCGTTCGGCGCCATCATGGCCGGCAACCTGGCCACGCCGGGCGGCGCGGTCGCACTGACTGCAAACGCGCAGTTGCTGGGCGTCGCGCTGGTGGCCACGCCGGCCTCGTTGCCTTCGAATACCACCGCAGCCACGCCAATGATGCAGTTTTCCGTCACTGGAGCTAACCAGCAAGCGTTGACCGACCTCGACCCGGGCCGTGCGGGCCTGCAAACGCGGGTCATCATCGACCTGCCGGCCGGCGTCACTGCCAACACGTTTCTGAAGTGGGATCCCGTGGCGATGCGCTGGTTCAATTTCGTCGACGACCAGCGCCTCGACACCCTGGACGATGGTGCAACCCTGATCGACGCCAATAGCGACGGCAAGATCGATCGCGTGGTGGTGACGCTGACCGATGGCGGGCGCGGCGACGCCGACGGCCAGGTCAACGGCATGATCGTCGATCCCGGCATGCTGGCCCAGGTGGCGGCGACCCCGGTGCACAGCATCCTGCTGGCCAACGGTGACCGCTTCTACACCACCAGTGCGGCCGAAGCGTTGCAGTACGCCAAAGGGGTGGCCAATGTCTACGAGGGCGTGCGCTTCGACTCGTTGAGCGACACGCCCGCCGCGCGCCAGATGGAAGCGCGCTGGCAGCCTTTCACCGAGGACTGGTTTTTCGGCGCGTCGCCAACTGCCGATCCCTACCTGTGCTACGAGGCGACCGGCGGCGCAGGTTTCCGCGCCGCTGGCGCCGGCGCCGGAATTGGCGTCGACTTCCACCTGTTCACGAACGCGGACGGGATGACGCAGCTGCTTACCCCAGGCGAGGCAAACACGCTGGGCCTGGCGGCCAAAGGGTACACCAGCATGGGCGCGCAATTCAATACCACCACCAGCTCGGCATATTCGTTCGACGCCGAAGGCTACCTCATCGCCAACAGGGATAGCGCCGACGTTCAGACTTTCGTGCGTTCCCTGGCAAGCCAGTACCAGCATAGTTCCGATGCCGGATTCATCGAGGCCGTCGAGACGCATTACCTGACCCAGGTGACATTGATCGGCGTGCCGCACGGAACCGCAGCCTCCGTTGGCGACTTGAACGCGGTGTTCGGCACCACCTTCCTCTAATACTTTTGATTGATGAGACACAAATGAACAAGACGTTTCCCTTAGCCTCGCTGTACACAGCGCTGGCATTTTCGTGCGCTGTGCCCGTGACGGTGCAGGCCGCCGATCGCGATGACGCACTGCGTGCCAATTATTGGGCGGTGCAGGGCGGTCCCAACCACCTGTCGTCGTGGCCCGGCGAGGTCAATTTCGGCGGCCCGCGCTCGGACGCCTCTCTGACGCTCGCCAGCGGTGCGACCGTTGGGCTCGTGCTAGGCCGGCAGATCGGCAAGGCCCGCTACGACCTCGAGTACCAGCACGGACAGCTGGACATCACCGCCGTGCGGATCGCCGCCTTGTCCGAGAACGTCGACTCCCGTCTCAAGTACGACACGCTGACCGTCAATGCATCGCGCCAGCTGCGATTGTCCGAATCGCTGCTGCTGTTCGCCGGGGCCGGCGTCGGCGTCGGCCGCGTGAATCTGCCGACCATCGGGCTGACCGTCGCCAAATGCAAATGCATCACGAGCGCCAGCGAGACAGGCGCGGTAGTGCAGCTTCGTATCGGCATGGATTATCAGCTCGACGACAATCGCGTGGCCTACTTGCAGCTTGGCGCCACCCGCTTGCCGGGCGCGTCATCCGGCGCGCTGCCGACGATCACGTACGCCCGCCGCGACGTCGCAACGATGGCCGTGGGATACCGCGGACTGTTCAATTGAGGTGCAGTGCCCGGGAGGGAATTGACCGGACGGCTACCAAAGAAGCGCTTCGGCTGGCCGCTCCGTCCGCGCGTCATGCCGATGTTCCGCAAATGCCTCCAGCATGAAGTTCACCATCGCGCGCGTGCGCGCCTGCAAGTGCGACCTGGTGGCGAACAGCAGGTAGATATCGGCCGGCGGCGCCGTCCAATCCGTCAGGATGCGGCACAGCCGGCCTGAGCGCAGGTAAGGCGCCACATCCCACTCGGAGCGCAGCACGATGCCATGGCCGTCGAGCGCCCACGCCACCGCGCCGTCGCCGTCGTTGGTACTCAATGGGCCGCGCACCTTGACTGTTTCCTGCCGCGCGCCGGAGCGGAAGTGCCAGCTTCCGTAAGTTTCATCGCTTTCGCGCAGCACGATGCAGCTGTGCTCATGCAGATCGCGCGGCGTGGCGGGAACCCCGCGCTGCTTGATGTAGGTCGGAGAGGCGCACAGGAAGCGGCGGTTGTCCGCCAGTTTGCGCGCCGTGATCCTGGCATCGGGTTGCTCGCCGAAGCGGATGCCGATGTCGAACGCCTGCTCCACGAGGTTGGCCGGGCGTTCGCTCAGGTGCAACTGCACCTCCACCTCGGGATATTGCAGCGCGAAGCGCGACAACTGAGGCGTGATATGGCGCCGGCCAAACCCCAGCGTCGCATTGATTCGCAGCAGGCCTTGCGGCACGACGCTGCCGCCGGCGAGCTTGCGCTCCAGCGCATCGAGGTCGGCGGTGATGCGCTCGCCTTCGGCCAGGTACATTTCGCCTTCCGGGGTCAGGCTCATGCGGCGCGTGGTGCGGTTCAACAGCCGCACCCGCAAGCGCTCCTCGAGCCCGGCGAGGCGTTTGCTGACAGCCGGCGGCGTGATGCCGATCTCCTGTGCCGCCGCGGCCAGGCTGCCCCGTCTCACCACGAGTGCGAAGAACGCCAGATCAGACAGTATGTCCATTAGTTACTTTTCCGACCGAATGAAATGCTAATAACTGCATTATAGCGCGTCGATTTTCGAATATGATCAGACCCATGCAGTCAAAAAAAGGGCTGAAGCCCTCACTACAAAAATCGATAATTGGAGAAGACAATGAAATTGAAACTGGCCGTACTTGCCGCTGCTATCTCTCTGTCCGCTAGCGCCAGCGCCGCGGACGCGTATCCGTCCCGCCCGATCCGCCTGGTGGTGCCGTATGCGGCCGGCGGCAGCGCCGACATCGTGGCGCGCCGTATTTCCGAAGAATGGGCGAAGGAAATCGGCGGCAGCCTGTTCATCGAGAACAAGGGTGGCGCCGGCGGTAACATCGGCGTCGACGCCGTGGCCAAGGCGGCGCCCGATGGATACACGATCGGCCTGCAGACCGTGTCGCTGGCCATCAATCCATCGCTGTTTGCCAAGATGCCCTACGACACGCTGAAAGACCTCGCACCGATCGGCATGATTGCATCGTCGCAGCATGTCCTCGTGGTGAATCCGAAGGTCCCGGCCAAGAATACGCAAGAACTCCTCGCCATGCTGAAGGCGAATCCGGCCAAGCACAGCTACGGCTCGGCGGGCGCCGGCAGCACCTTCCATATGTCGGCCGAGCTGTTCAAGGCGGTGGCCAAGGTCGACATTCTGCACGTACCGTACAAAGGTGGTGGGCCGGCATTGCTGGACACGATGGCCGGCATGGTCGACATGAGCTTCCCGGTATTGTCCGCCGCCGTCCCGCACGTCAAGGGCGAAAAGCTGCGCGCGATCGGCGTCACCGGCAGCAAGCGTTCGCCGCTGCTGCCGAACGTGCCGACGCTGGCCGAATCGGGCGTGCCTGGCTATGCGTTCGACACCTGGTTCATCGCTTTCGCTCCCGCCAACACGCCGAAGCCGATGATCGACAAGCTCAACGCCGCCCTCAACAAGGCGCTCAATTCGCCCGAGCTGAAAGCCAAGCTGATCAACGACGGATTCGATCCGACGCCGTCGACGCCCGCCGATGCCCAGGCGCGCGTCGCCAAGGAAATGGTGACGTGGAACAAGCTGATCAAAGAGCGCGGCATCACCGGCGAGTAATCGACGACATCACGGGGACGAACAATGCAACGCACGCTATACCGCAAGCTGGTGGACTCGCACACGGTTGCCGCCATCGACGACCAGCACATCCTGCTGTACGCCGATTTTCACATCATGAACGAGTACACCAGCCCGCAGGCATTCACGGGACTGAAGGAAAAGGGGCGTCCGGTGCTGCGCCCCAGCCAGCACATGGCGGTGGTGTCGCACATCATTCCGTCCGACCCGGACCGCGTCGGCGAACGGGTCATCAACGACCCGTCGTCGTCGCTGCTGGCAATTAACCTGCGGCGCAACTGCGAGCAGTTCGGCATCCGCCTGTTCGACACCAACGACCCGGACCAGGGAATCGAGCACATCATCGCGCCCGAACGGGGCTACGTGCGCCCGGGCATGGTCATCATGTGCGGCGACAGCCACACGACGACCTATGGCGCGCTGGGCGCCCTCGGTTTCGGCATCGGCACGTCCGAAGTCGAGCACGTGCTGGCCACGCAGACGCTGGTGTATCGCATTGCCGGCTCGATGCGCATCCGCATCGAAGGGGCGCTGCCGCAGGGCGTGTCGGTGAAGGACCTGACCTTGTACGTGATCGCCACCATCGGCGCCCAGGGCGCGCGCGGTTTTGCGGTGGAATTTTGCGGCAGCACCATCGATGCGCTGTCGGTCGAGGCACGCATGACACTTTGCAACATGGCGGTGGAAGCCGGGGCCAGGGCGGCACTGATCGCGCCCGACGAGACGACGCGCGACTACATTGCAGCGCATGTTGCCGGCGGCGTGCCGGAAGCCGCATGGAACGATTTGCGGTCCGACGATGGCGCTGTTTTCGATATCGAACACAGCTTGTTCGCCAGCGACGTCGCTCCCTTCGTCACGTGGGGAACGAGTCCCGATCAGGGCATCCCGGTCAGCGGCCTGATCCCGTCAGCGGACGGCGGCGATTCGGTCAGCCGCGCGCTCAACTACATGGGCCTGAAGGGCGGCGACTCGCTCTGCGGCACCCCGATCGACAGGGTGTTCATCGGCTCCTGCACCAACAGCCGCATCGAGGACTTGCGCGCGGCGGCTGCTATCATCGGCGGCAACAAGGTCGCCGCCGGCGTGCGCGCGATGGTGGTGCCCGGTTCCGGCGCGGTACGCAGGCAAGCGGAAGAGGAGGGCCTGGCAAAGGTGTTCATCGATGCCGGTTTCGAATGGCGCCAGCCTGGCTGCTCGATGTGCCTGGCCATGAACAACGACTTGCTCGAACCCGGCGAACGTTGCGCCTCGACGACCAACCGCAATTTCGAGGGCCGCCAGGGGCGAGAAGGCCGCACTCACTTGATGAGCCCGCAAATGGCCGCCGCGGCTGCCATTGTCGGCGCCATCTGCGACGTACGAACATTTGGAGACCGACATGCCTGACATCGCCAACGACAACCCGGCGCGGATTACGGGCGTAGCCGCCGCGATTCCAATCGACAATCTCGACACCGATCAGATCATGCCGAAGCAGTTCCTGCGAATCATCGGCAAGGATGGGCTGGCGAAGGGCGCACTGTACGACTTGCGCTTCGATGGCGACGGCGAACCGCGCCCCGGTTTCGTGTTGAATCACGCAGGCTACGAGACGCCCGCAGTCCTGCTGGCGGGGTCGAATTTCGGCTGCGGCTCAAGCAGGGAACATGCCGTGTGGGGTCTGCAGCAGCTCGGTGTGAAAGCGGTGATCGCGCCCAGTTACGGCGAGATCTTTTTCGGCAACGCGTTCAACAACCGCCTGCTGCTGATCACGCTCGACCAGGCTTTCATCGATGCCTTGTCGACCGACGTTGCCGCCGATCCGTCGCATCAGCTGGACATCGACCTCGAGAGCATGCAGATCCGCTCGCCGGCAGGCCGTACCTTCGGCTTCAGCATGGGCGAGCGCAACCGCCGCATGATCGTCGAAGGCCTCGACATGATCGGCATGACGCTGAAGCATCGCGCGGCGATCGAGCAGTTCGAGGCGCGGCATGTCGCCGCTGCACCGTGGATGCGGGTGCTTGACGCTGCATAAGGGGATCCGGTTGACATCGACTGCGAACCCCAGGACCATGGGAGCATGGAATCCCGGGTCGCCGAGCTTGAAAAATTCGCTGAGGAGGTGCGCGTAGAGTTGCGCGCGATCGACGTGCGCCTGACGAGGATCGAGACTCGGCTGGATGCAACTGCCACCAAGTCAGATGTTGCCGATCTCGGGTCCACGATGGTGAAGTGGATTGTTGGAACAGTTTCCGGACTGGGAATTGGCGCTATTACCGTCATGACGTTTGTGCTCAACAACGCAACGCCAAAAGCGCAGGCGTTCCCGCCGGCACCGATCAGTATTACCGTCCCAGTCCAGGTCCCGCAACGCTAAGATCAGCCCAGGTCGGCTGCGTCGTGCCGTTCCGGCAGCTGATCTTCCGGCTTGCCGAACACGCGGTTCACCTTGCGTCCGCGAATGACCGCTGGCCGCGCGGCGATCTCGTCGGCCCAGCGCCTGACGTGCTTGTACTCATGCACCGACAGGAACTCGGCCGCCTCGTACAGATCGCCACGCACCAGCACGCCGTACCACGGCCAGATCGCCATGTCGGCAATCGTGTAGTCGTCGCTGGCAATGAATCGGCGCTCGGCAAGTTGGCGCTCGAGCACGTCGAGCTGGCGCTTGGTTTCCATCGCATAGCGGTTGATCGGATATTCAAACTTTTCCGGCGCATAAGCGTAGAAGTGGCCGAAGCCGCCGCCGACGAAAGGCGCCGAACCCATCTGCCAGAACAGCCAGTTCATCGTCTCGGCGCGCGCCGCGACTTCTTTCGGCAGGAACTCGCCGAACTTTTCAGCCAGGTAGAGCAGGATCGAGCCGGACTCGAACACGCGCAGCGGCTGCCCGCCGCTGTGATCGGCCAATGCGGGAATTTTCGAGTTCGGATTGATCTCGACAAAGCCGCTGGAAAACTGGGCGCCGTCGTTGATCTTCACCAGCCAGGCATCGTACTCGGCGCCGGCGTGGCCGAGCGCGAGCAGCTCTTCGAGCATGATCGTCACCTTCACGCCGTTCGGCGTCGCCAGCGAATACAGCTGCAGCGGATGCTTGCCAACCGGCAGCGCCTGCTCATGCGTGGCGCCGGCGGTCGGCCGGTTGATGTTGGCGAACTTGCCGCCCGATTCGGCGGGCGCCCAGACTTTGGGCGGCACATACTTTGACTGCTCAGTCATCAAAACTCCTTGAACATGCGATGTCGAATCATACCCTTTCAACGGGCGAAGCCGCGCGGCGCTGCCTGAGCTATAATTCGCGGGTAGTTGGAAGAACGACTTCCCCCGCTGTGGGCGCGAATGTCCGGGACGGCCCGGCTCTTTAAAAGGAGCCGTCATGGCCTGGATGATGCTGGTAGTTGCGGGAATCTTCGAAGTGGTCTGGGCATTCTCGATGAAGCAATCGGCAGGCTTTACGCGCCTGCTTCCCTCTGTCATCACGATCGTCGGCATGCTGGTCAGCTTTGCCTTGCTGGCGCTGTCGATGCGAACGCTCCCCCTCGGTACTGCTTACACGATCTGGACCGGGATCGGCGCCGTCGGCGCCTTCGTCGTCGGCATTGCCTTTCTGGGTGAGCAGCTCAACTTCACCCGCGTCTTCGCAGCGATGCTGATCGTCGCCGGACTGATCCTGATGAAAACGTCATCGGAATGATCATCCCGGGTGCCGGCGCTGGGGCAGTGCCCGGTGGGCCGACGCATACTGCATGAAGCCTTCCGCCGGCAGGCCGGGGCGGTACAGGAAGCCCTGGTAGGCGTCGCAACCGGCGTCGTGCAGGAAATCGCGCTGGCCGATGCTCTCGACGCCTTCCGCCAGCACCTCCAGCCCCAGGCTCTCGCCCAGCGCGATGATCGAGCGCACGATCGAGGCGTCGCTGCGGCTGGTCAGCACGTCGCGCATGAACGTGGTGTCGATCTTGAGCTGGTCGAGCGGCAGCTTGCGCAGGTACGACAGCGACGAGTAGCCGGTGCCGAAGTCGTCCAGCGCGAACATCACGCCGAGCGCCTTCAGGTGCTCCATCTTTTCGGCGGTGCTGACGACGTCGGTCACCAGCAGGCTTTCGGTCAGCTCCAGCTTGACGCGGTGCGGATCGGCGCCGGTGGCGGCGAAGATCGCCTCGGTGTTGGTGACGAAATCGGCTTCGAGGAACTGCAGGGCGCTGATGTTGATCGACAGCGTCAGGTGCCTGGTGGCCGGGCAGCTCGACCAGTGCGCCAGCTGCTTGCAGGCGGTGGCCAGCACCCAGTGGCCAATCTCGACGATCTGCCCGCTCGCTTCGGCCGCCTGGATGAATTCACCCGGCAGGATCATGCGGCCGTCCTTGCATTGCCAGCGGATCAGCGCCTCGGCGCCCAGCACGGCGCCGTCCGCGCCCACCTGCGGCTGGTAGTACAGCACGAACTCGTTGTCGGCCAGCGCGTTGCGCAGCGATAGCTGCAGGTTCAGCTGCGCCGCCATCGATTCCTGCATCACCGGGTCGAAAAAGCGGAAGGTCTTGCGGCCGGCCGATTTTGCCTGGTACATCGCCGCGTCGGCTTTCATCAGTACCGATTCGACCGTCTCGTTCGACCCTGAAAACAAGGTGATGCCGATGCTGGCCGACACCGATTCGGTTTCGTTGGCGAGTCGGACCGGGCTTGCCATCAGTTCCAGGATGGTGCTGGCCACTTTCTCGGCGCGCCGCGCGCCGGCGAGGAAGGTGGTGTCTTCGGCCGGCAGCAGGACGACGAATTCGTCGCCGCCCAGGCGCGCCACCATGTCGGTGGCGCGCACGCTGCGCTCCAGCCGGCGCGCCACCGCCTGCAGCAGGCAGTCGCCGGCGGCGTGGCCGCGCGTGTCGTTGATCGACTTGAAGTTATCGAGGTCGCAGAACATCAGCGCGCCGATGCGGTTGTTGCGCGCGCTGCCGAGCAGTGCGTGGTGCAGCGTGTCGAGAAAGCGGGCGCGGTTCGCCAGGTCGGTCAGCGGATCGAAGAAGGCCATCCGGTGCACCCGCGCTTCGGCATCCTTGCGTTCGCTGATGTCGGTGCTGATCACCAGGATCTTCGCCGACGTGCCGGCGTCGGCGTCGGCCGGCACCAGCGTCCAGCGCATCTCGGCGCTCACCCGGGTGTCGCCCGGTCCCGCCAAACTCAGTTCTCCCATCCATTCGCCTTCGACCATCACCGCGTGGTGGGCCGCACGGTAGCTCGAATTGGACAGCGTGAACAATTCGGCGTAGCGGCGGCCGATCGCGTGCGTGGCCGGCCAGCCGAACAGGCCTTCGGCGCCCTTGTTCCAGAAAATGATCGAGCCGCCCAGGTTCATCACGAAGATCGCGTCGCTCGCCTTGTCCAGCATCGAGGCGTGCTCGCGGATGGTGGCGTCGGCGTTCTTCACGCTGGTGTAATCGGCCATGAAGCCTTCCAGCGCGACCACCGCGCCGCTGTCGTCGACCACCGCGGCGCCTTGCTCCCAGATCCATTTTGTCACGCCCTTGGAGGTGATGATCCGGTACGTCACCTGGAACGGCTTGCCCTGCGCGACGGCCGCCTCGATCTGGGCGGCGACGGCGCGCCGGTCGTGCGGTTCGATGATGCTGGCGTAAGTGAGCTTCGAGGGCGGCCGGAACGCCGACGGCGGATAGCCGGTCAGCGTCTCGATGCCGGCGCTGGCGAATTCCATGGTCCAGTGGGCGTCGTTGCGGCAACGGTAGACCGCCCCGGGCAGGTTCGACAGCAGCATTTCGAGCGATAGCGCGCCCCAGCCGGACTGCGGGGGTGGGTGCGAAGAAGAAGATGTTCGGCGCTTGGTCATCATCGGCCGTTTCTCGGGGCAGCCATCGCGGTTTCGTCTACCGTTCGCGGAACGGATGAGCCCGTACCGTCTGGCTAATATACGCAATAGTCGGCCAGATGTCTCGCGCCGCGCGAATCGCGCAGCCCGCTATCCACAGTGGGTAGCGAAGCGCGCACTTCATCGATGCCTGAATGGGTGACGGCCAGGTTTTCGTACATTATTGGCGGCCGGGATTGACCGGGGGGACGCGGATTGGTTTATACTGTGTTTATATACAGTATTAGGGGCGGCAGCATGTTGGTGAAGGTGGCACAGATGTTCGAGGATGGCGGTCGGCCGCTGGCACGCAACCGCGCCGTCACACAGATGCCGGTCCACGTTGGCAAGCTCAGCATGTGCGACCAGCACGACGGCCAGTTCCGGCGCAGCGTCTGCACCGCCTACCTGCGCCGCACCGACGACGGCAAGGACGTGCTGCCGCCGCTGCGCGACGCGGTGGTGCGCTGGATGGGCGACGGCACCGTCACCATCAGCGGCATCGAGAGCGACGCCCTGTCCGGCAAATGCGTGGCGCAATCCTGGCTGGCCCAGATCATCTTCGACCACGACGAGTAACTACGGGGTCAACTACGGGGTCAGTGCCGGCAATCGTACACGGCCCCATCCTTTGTACGGTTTCTATACACGTATTTCGGGCGTATGATCGAGAGCCGGGCATCCACTGAAGTTGCATTTAGAGGAGAGCAATCATGGCAGCGAAGAAGATATTATTCCTGACCGGCGATTTCGCCGAAGACTACGAGACGATGGTGCCGTTTCAGGCACTGCAGATGGTCGGCCACACCGTCCACGCTGTCTGCCCAGGCAAGAAGGCCGGCGACAAGATCAAGACCGCGATCCACGACTTCGAGGGCGACCAGACCTATACCGAAAAGCCGGGTCACCTGTTTGCGCTCAACGCCGCTTTTGATGATGCCAGGGCCGCCGACTACGATGCCCTGATGATCGCCGGCGGCCGCGCCCCCGAGTACCTGCGCCTTAACAGCGCCGTCATCGACCTGGTCAAGCAGTTCGCCGCGGCCGACAAGCCGATTGCCGCGGTCTGCCACGGCGCCCAAGTGCTGGCGGCGGCCGACGTCATCCGCGGCAAGCGCATCTCCGCCTATCCCGCCTGCGCGCCCGAAGTGCGGCTGGCCGGCGCCGACTATGCCGACATCGAGGTGGACCAGGCTGTCACCGATGGCAAGTTCGTCACCGCGCCGGCCTGGCCCGCGCATGCGCAGTGGCTGGCGCAATTCCTGCGCCTGCTCGGCACCGAGATCAAGGTCTGACCGGCGGAACAATCAGGGCGCGCGCAGCGCCGCCTGCAGGTCGGCCATGCTGACCGGTTTGACCAGGTGGAAATCGAAGCCGGCGTCGCGTGTCTTTTCGCGGTCGTGCGGCGCGCCGTAGCCGGTATGGGCCACCAGCCGCGTCGCCGCCAGCGCGGGCAGGGCGCGCAGCCGGCGCGCCAGCTCGGCGCCGTCCATGTCGGGCAGGCCGATGTCGAGGATCATCACGTCCGGCGCGCGCAGGACGGCCAGCTCCAGCGCGCTGGCGCCGTCGTGCGCCAGTTCGACGGTGTGGCCGAGCGCGGCCAGCAGGTCGCGCATCATCTCGGCAGAGTCGACGTTGTCGTCGACCAGCAGGATCGACAGGGCGGCGCCGGCGCGCGGCGCGACGGTGGCCGGCGCCGCGGGCAGCGCTGCCACCGGCGACGCCATCAGCGGCAGCGCGATCGTGAATGCGCTGCCGAGCCCGATCCCGGGACTGGTCGCGGTCAGGCGGCCGCCGTGCATCGTCACCAGCGTCGACACCAGCGACAGCCCGATCCCCAGGCCGTCGTGCGCGCGGTCCGGCGCGAACGCGCCTTGCGCGAACATGTCGAAGATGCGCGGCAGGTTTTCCGCGCTGATGCCGATGCCGTTGTCGTGCACCGTGATGTGGACCATGCCGTCGGCCGCCACTTCCACCACCAGCCGCACCGCGCCGTTCGGCGACGTGAACTTGGCGGCGTTGTGCAGCAGGTTGCCGATCGATTGCGCCAGCCGGACGGCGTCGCCCCATACCCACAGCGGCCGCGCCGGCGCCGTCACGTCGATGCGGTGGTGGCGCGCTTCCAGCACCGGCGTCGCTGTCTCCAGCGCCGCCTTCAGCACGCCGTCGAGTTCGACCGCCTGCTGGCGCAACGTCAATTTGCCCTCCGAGATGCGCGCCACGTCCAGCAGGTCGTCGACCAGCCGGGTCAGGTGGTCGACCTGGCGCGTGATCACCGCGCGCGCCTTGCCGTGCACGGCGACGGCATCCGGCCCGCTGCGCCCCAGCAGGTCGACCGCGGTGCGGATCGGGCTGAGCGGATTGCGCAACTCGTGCGCCAGCGTCGCCAGGAAGTCGTTCTTGTTCTCGTCGGCGGCGCGCAGCCGGCTCTCCATCGCCTTGCGGCCGGAAATGTCGCTGGTGATGCGGGCGATGCGGTACGGCTGATCCATCGCGTCCTTGACGACGAACGCGCGGTCGCGCACCCAGCGCATGGCGCCGTCGGGCTGCGCCACCCGGTATTCTTCGTCGTAGCCGCCGTGCTCGCGCAGGCCATCCCAGCGCCGCAGCAGAGCGGCGCGGTCGTCGGCGTGCACGCTGGCGGTCCAGTCGCCGGGCGCTTCGGCCAGGCGGGCGCTGTCGCGGCCCCACATGGCGTCGTAGGCGGCGCTGACATACAGCAGCGCGCCGTCCTGCAGCGAGAACATCCAGAACACGTCGTCGATGTTCTCGGCCAGCTGGCGGAAGCGCTCTTCGCTGTTTTTCAGGTCGGCGCGGGTCTGCTGCAGGCGCAGCAGGGCGCGCACGTTGGCCACCAGCTCGTCGGCCTCGATCGGCGCCGCCAGGTAGTTGTCGGCGCCGCCTTCGAGGCCGCGAATCTTGTCGTCGCGGCCGGTCAGCGCGGCCGACGTCTGCAGCACCAGCACGTCGGCGGTGGCGGGATCGGCCTTGATGCGGCGGCATACCTCGATGCCGTTGATGTCGGGCAGTTTGACGTCCAGCAGCACCAGCGCCGGCGCCACCCGCGCCACCATCGCCAGCGCGTCGGTGCCGTTGGCCGCTTCCTCGACGCGGAAACCGGCGTTCTGCAGGATGCGCGTCTTGACGTAGCGCGCGCCGTCGTTGTCGTCGACGTTGAGGATCAGGATATCGTGGTTCATGTCAGGCGGTCCGTTCTGGCTGGAGGTCGGAGCGACGGGGCAGTGTCAGGGTGAACGTCGAGCCGGCGCCGGCAGTGCTGCGCACGTCGACCTGGCCGCCGAGCAGGGCGGCGAGCTGGCGGCACAGCGGCAGACCGAGCCCGGTGCCCTTGGCGCCGCGCTGCAGCGGGTGCTCGATCTGGCTGAATTCTTCGAATATCAGGTGCAGGTTATCGGCACTGATGCCGATGCCGGTATCGGTCACGGCGAAGCAGATCATGTCGGCGTCGGCGTGCGGCTCCAGCTGCACCACTACCTGGCCGGCTTCGGTGAACTTGAGCGCGTTGGAGACGAAGTTGCGCAGGATTTGCGCCAGCTTGCCTTCGTCGGACATCAGGCTCACCGGCGCCTCCGGTTCGATGAAATGCAGCTCCACCCGCGGGTTCTGCGCCAGCGGGCGCAGCATGCCCTTGAGGGCGCTGAACAAATTGCCGACGTCGATCGGCGCGATCGAGATCTCCACCTTGCCGGCCTCGATCTTGGCCAGGTCGAGCAGGTCGTTGACCAGCGTCGACAGGTCGTTGGCGGCGCTGGCGATGAACATGATCTGGCGTTCCTGTTCGACGCTCAGCTCGCCGTCCATCCGGTCCAGCAGCAGCTGCGCCAGCGCGCGGATCGACGACAGCGGCGTGCGCAGTTCGTGGCTGGTGTTCGACAGGAAGCGCGACTTCATCTCGTCGGCCTTGCGGATGCGTTCCGCCTTTTCTTCGATCTCGGCGTACAGCGCCACCACGCCGCGGTTGGTGTCTTCCAGTTCGCGCGTCAGCGCCAGCAGGTCGTCCTGGCGCTCACGCAGTTCGGCCAACGCGCCGGCCAGTTCCTGGTTCTGCTGCTGCACCTCGGAGAAGCTGGTCGCTTCGGGGCTGGCGGCCAGCTGGGCGCCCAGCGCGGCCAGGTTGACCGGGTCGACGCGCTGGCCCGGCTGCAGCGCTTTATGCATCGACACGGTCAGCGCATGGTCGGCCTGGTAACTCACTTCGCAGGCATCCATCAGGCGCCGCGCGGTGATGATGGCGGTGTCGAACTGCTTGCCCGCTTCGTCCGGTTCGGCGCCGCTGCGCAACACCACCCGCTCGGCGCCGCCGTTGTCGCGGATCGTCACCACCAGCTCGCGCCGGCGGCCGCTCTGTTCGAGCGTGAACAGCGCGCGCCCGCCGTAGACGTGGCGGCAGACGCAGCGCGCCACTTCCGACACCGCGGTGGCGATGCGCACCTGCTCCTGCTGGCCGAAGCCGAGCATGCCGGACAGCTGGCGCGCGCGCTGACGCACCGTCACCACGTCCTGCGGGCCTTCGATGCCGAGGTTGAGGATGCGCGTGCTTTCCATGTCAGCGGTGGCCCAGGTAGCGCACCACCAGCACGCTGGCGTCGTCGCGCGCGCGGCCGAAGTCGCGCAGCAGCACCGCCGCGATCAACGCCGGATTGCAGGACGCCAGGCCAGGGTAGCTGCTCAGGTCCCACTGGGTGCTGATGCCGTCGGACGCCATGACGATCAGCGAGCCGGGCGGGCAGGGGTGGACGAACTCCTGCACCTTGCGCACATTATCGCCGACGATGCCGTTGTGCGACACCATCTGCTTGCGCGTGTCGCCGTCGATGATGCAGGCGGCGATATTGCCGATGCCGGCGAAGCGCAGTTCATCGGTGGCGAAGTCGAGCTGCGCCACCGCCATCGCCGCGCCGCGGGTGGCGCGCATGGCAACGTGGCAGTGGTCGATCTGGGCAGCCGGGGACAGCGCCGGGCGCGCCGCCAGCGCCGCCAGCGCGGTGCGCGCGGCGACGGCGGCGTCTGGGCCATGGCCGAGGCCATCGACCGCCATCAGGCTGACCCCGCCGCGGTGGTCGGCAATCGCCCAGGCGTCGCCGCACTCGTCCTCGCTGGCGATCGGGACGCACAGCGCGCCGACCGACAGCTTGTCGACCGGCGCGTCGCTCTTCCACAGCCGCATGAAAAACACCGCGCCCCTGTCGCGCGGCGCGTAGGCGTCGAATTCATCGGCCAGGCGGCGCATCGCGCCGAGGCCGGTGCCGGCGGTGCCGACGCTGGAGACGCCGTCCTGCAGCGCATTGCCGAGGTTGGCGATGCCGGGTCCGCGGTCGAGCGCGACGACGTCGATGCCGCGCAGCGCGCCGCAGCCGGCCTGCGACAGGAACAGCCGGCCCTCGGTGGCGTGCTTGAGGATGTTGGTGGCGGCCTCGCTGATGAGCAGCGCCAGGCGGCCGGCGCGGGTTTCGTCGAGACCGATTTCGTCGGCCATGCGTTGGCCGGCGCGCCGCGCGGCGGCGATATCGCTGGTGTGGGCAATGGTGAACGCATGATGCGATTGAAGCGAACTGATTAGCGTTTCCATTTTACGATCACAACTACTGTGCCTTCCCCGTGTTTGGTGTCGATGTCGAATTCGTCGACCAGTCGTTTGGAGCCGGACAGGCCGAGCCCGAGCCCGACGCCGGTGGTATAGCCGTCGGTCAGCGCCAGCGGCAGGTCGGCGATCCCGGGGCCGTCGTCGGCGAACGCCAGCCGCACGCCAGAGCGCGCGCCGTCGGACAGGCAGATGACGTGGACTTCGCCACCACCACCGTATTTGATGGTGTTGCGCGCAAGCTCGCTGGCCGCCGTCACCAGCTTGGTCTGGTCGATCAGGGAGAGCTTGAGTTCGATGGCGCGCTCGCGGACCATCCGGCGCAAGGCGACGACGTGTTCGTCGGTGACGAGCGGCAGCACGCTGTGCGACGCCGCGCTGGCGTTGGTGGCCAGCAGGGGCGAGGCGTAGCGCACGGTCGTCGGCGGCGCGGAACGGTCGCTCATTTCAGATAGTTCTTCCCGAGCAGCGCCATCCCGCGTTCGACGTTGAGCGCGGTCTTCACGCCTGGCAGCGTCAGTCCCAGCTCGACCAGCGTGATCGCCACCGCCGGCTGCATGCCGACCAGTACCGTCTGGGCGTCGAGCACGCGCGCCATCGACGCCGTGTTGCTGATCATGCGGCCGATGAAGGAGTCGACCAGGTCGAGCGCCGAGATATCGATCAGCACGCCCTTGGCCTCGTCGCGCACGATGCGGTCGGTCAGGTCGTCCTGCAGCGCCATCGCCAGGCGGTCGTGCATGTCGACCTGGATTGTCACCAGCAGCAGGTCGCCGATGCGCAGAATTGGAATGCGTTCCATGATGCCGGCCTTAAGCGCGCGAGATCGATGCGCCGACGCGCGCCAGCGCCACCACGAAGGCGTCGGCCAGCGTCGCCTTGGTGACGACGTTTTCCAGGTTGACGCCGAGGTGCACAATGGTCTGGGCGATCTGCGGGCGAATGCCGCTGATGATGCAGTCGGCGCCCATCAGGCGAGCCGCGGCGATGGTCTTCATCAGGTGCTGGGCGACCAGCGTATCGACGGTAGGCACGCCGGTGATGTCGATGATGGCAATCGCGGCGCCGGTGTCGACGATCTTCTGCAGCAGGCTTTCCATGACGATCTGGGTGCGCGCGCTGTCGAGCGTGCCGATCAGCGGCAGCGCCAGGATGTCCTGCCACAGCTTGACGACCGGGGTCGACAGCTCGAGCAGCTCCTGCTGCTGGCGCACGATGATCTGGTCGCGGCTCTTCTGAAACACCTCGATGGTAAACAGGCCCAGCATGTCGAGCAGCGTGCTGATGCTCCACAGCGCGGCGGCGAGCGCTTCAGGATCGTTGCCCAGTTCCGTGCGCATGGTGGTAAACAACGATTGCTTGAGCGAGAAGATGAACGTCGCCGTTTCGCTCGGGGTCGATCCCTGCTTGGCACGCGCCGCCGAAATTTCGGTCAGCAGGTCGCGCACTTCGTCCCACGAGCGGCTGTCGATGTCGTCGGTGCCGCCGTTGCGGGTGGCCTTCGCCAGCAACGCCAGGAACTGGCTGCAATGGCGCTTGAGCTGCTCTTCGGAGCCGGCGTCGCTGCGCACCATCACTTTTTTGAGATTGGCAATCCAGTCGGCCTGAATTGCGGCCTGCTGCTGCTCGATCAACGTGCTGATACGGTTGCTGCTGTCATTAATGCTCATTAGGTTCCCCGTTGGAGCTGCTCAGCCGGGCGAAACGCGAGGCAGGCAGGATACTTTTGGCTTCATGTATGGTGAAGGTTTTTCACAGCCCGAGCCTGCTATTGGTTTGGTTGCGGCGATGCCCGGGACATGCATGCCGGGGATTGTACTTGGGCATCGATGCTTTCAGTAAAATTTCATCAACCGTGCGCAACGAAAGTCGCGCTGCGGCGCGACGGTGAAAGCTGTGGCGTGCAGCACCATCGGGCGAGCACGAGTCCATTCCTTGAGCACGTCCTGGACAACCCTGCTGTCACGCAGCGGCAGTGTGCGTTCATTGCCCGATCAAGCCCGCCCAGGCGGGAATGCCTGCTGAAAAAGCGGTGGCCACGCTGCAGGCCAAGCGCACAAGTCATCTGGGTTAGAATGCGTGCTCACGCCCTGCGGCCATCCGGCCTGTCCACTCCACCTCCTGAAGCGAATCGGCAATGGAGAAATCGCGCCATTGCAAGCACCACCCATGAAAACCCCAAAAAGACTGCAGCCCCTGGTCGACGAAGGCCTGATCGACGAAGTGTCGCGCCAGCTCATGAGCGGCAAGGAAGCCATCGTGTACGTGGTGCGCAGCGGCGACGATGTGCGCTGCGCCAAGGTCTACAAGGAAGCGAACGAGCGCAGCTTCCACCAGGCCGTCGCCTATCAGGAAGGGCGGCGTGTCAAGAACAGCCGCCAGGCGCGCGCGATGGAGAAGGGCACGCGCTACGGCCGCAAGATGGCCGAGGAAGTGTGGCAGAACGCCGAAGTCGACGCCCTGTACCGGCTTGCCGCGGCCGGCGTGCGGGTGCCCACGCCTTACGTCTGCTTCGAAGGCGTGCTGCTGATGGAACTGGTCACCGGCGCCGACGGCAACGCCGCGCCGCGCCTGAACGACGTCCCGCTGACACCCGAACTGGCGCGCCGGTACCACACGGCGCTGCTGCGTGAAGTGGTGCTGATGCTGTGCGCCGGCGTGATCCACGGCGATCTGTCCGAGTACAACATCCTGGTCGACGCCGACGGCCCGGTCATCATCGACCTGCCGCAGGCGATCGACGCCGCCGGCAGCTCGGTGGCCGGCGCCATGCTCGAGCGCGACGTCACCAACCTCGCCAACTTCTTCGGCGCGGTTGTGCCCGAGCTGCTCGGCAGCCAGTATGGCGAAGAAATCTGGAACCTGTACCAGGCCGGCCTGCTGACGGCCGACACGCCGCTCACCGGCCGCGTCGCCGCGCCCGACACGCCGGCCGACGTCGGCGCCGTCATCCGCGAAATCGCGTTGGCGCGCGAAGAGGAAGCCGACCGCGTGGTCTATTCCGGCGCCTAGTCGCTGCTGCTCAGCATAAAGCGCACCGCGCGCGCGGACCGGCGGCGGCGCCCGTCTGCGCAGCATCCGCCCGAAGCCGGGCGCGTTTGAGATGGATCAAATGTCGGCGTGAGCTTCGCCCCTTAGACTGGTCTTTTGCGCCGATGCGGTGGCGCGCAAGCAGGCTGGAGGCAAGCAAAATGACGACGACCCGACCGGCAACGGCCGCCACCGAGCGCGAGGTGAGCATCGCCGCCGACGCGGTAGCGCTTGAAGCGATCCTTGGCGAGGTGCCGGACCCGATCGGCGTCGTCGTGTTCGCCCATGGCAGCGGCAGCGGCCGCAAGAGTCCGCGCAACCATTACGTGGCACGGCAGTTGCATCGCTCTGCCATCGCGACGCTGCTGATCGACCTGCTCACGGTCGAGGAAGACCAGGAATTTCGCATGCGTTTCGATATCGGGCTGCTGCAGCCGCGCCTGACCGCCGCCTGCGCCTGGGTGCGCGCGCAGCAGGCCTACGCCGGCCTGCCGCTCGGCCTGTTCGGCGCCAGCACCGGCGCCGCCGTCGCCCTGCGCGTGGCCGCCGCCATGCCCGATGAAATCTCGGCGGTGGTGTCGCGCGGCGGCCGGCCCGACCTGGCCGGGGTGCCGGCGCTCGAGCTGGTGCGCGCGCCGACCCTGCTGATCGTCGGTGGCAACGACCACCAGGTGATCTCGCTCAACGAAGCCGCCCTGGCGGAACTGCGCTGCGAAGCGCGCATCGACATCATTCCCGGCGCCAGCCACCTGTTCGAAGAAAGCGGCACGCTGGAAAGCGCCGCGGCGCTGGCGGTGGCATGGTTCGCGCGGCACTTCGCCGCCGTCCCGGGCGGCGCTTTCCATCCCTGAAGCGCTGGCACAGCGCGCCATCCGGCGACAGCGGGAAAATCAATTAATTCGCCCGCGTCCGTTGATACACATCAGATTCGCCGCGGGTCGCAATTTTATGATGGGACGATGCCTGGCCTGTCCAGGGTGTTCCATTCAAGGAGTTCTTACCATGGCAAACAGTCTCACCCGTTTCGATCCGCTCACCGAACTTGCCCGCATGGACCCGTTCCGGGGCCTGGATGAAATCTTCAATCAATCGCTGCTGGGACCGCGGCTGCGCTCGGCCGGCATGACGCCGCGGATGGACGTGTCCGAAACCGACCAGTCCTATCTCGTCAAGGCTGAAATTCCGGGCGTCAAGAAAGAGGACATCAAGGTCAATGTCGACGGCAACCAGATATCGATCAGCGCCCAGTCGGTGCAGCAGACCGAACAGAAGCAGGAAAACATGCTCGTCACGGAGCGCTCGATGGGCCAGTATTACCGCAGCTTTACCTTGCCGGTGGCGGTCGACGACACCCAGGCCAAGGCCGAGTACCACGACGGCATCCTCGAGCTGACGCTGCCGAAGAAATCCGGCGGCACGGCCAAGACGCTGGCGATCCACTAGGCCAGGCGACGCATGTCACGGGGCGGCTTGGCGGCCGCTCGGGTTCCCCTGCCGGATTGGCGTCCTCAGCCGGCCGGCCCCAGGCGCGCCGTGGCCCCTTCGACCACGTTGGCGGCGAACACCCGGCATTGCGGCGCGGTGTCGCCGGCGCCGATCAGGCTGACCAGCATTTCAGCCGTCGCCTGCGCCATTTGCGTGAGCGGCTGGCGCAACGTCGTCAGGTTGTAGCTCAGCCAGCCGGCGGGCCCGCTGCCGTCGAAGCCGGTCACCGACAGTTGCCCGGGCACGTCGATCTGGAATTCATGGCGGGCGGTGTCGAGGCAGCCGATCGCCATGGCATCGTTGCTGCAGATGATGGCATCGGGCACCTGGCCGAGGCGGCCGATGATTTCGCGCAATCCGCGCGCGCCGCTGGCATAGTCATGCTCGCCATTGACCCTGAACGGCGCCGCCAGCCCCAGTTCCGCCAGCCGCTCGGCGACGCCGCGCGTGCGCTCCTGCGCCATGGCCGAGCGCGGCGGTCCGTCGATGATGGCGAATCGCTTGTGGCCGGCAGCGGCGAGCCGACTCGCCAACGCGCGGGCGGCGCCCGCCTGGTCGCAGACGATCGTGCTGATACCCTGGTCGCCGGGGTTGCGGTTGAACAGCACGACCGGCACGTGGCGCCGTTCGAACTCGCCGGCCTGCTGAGCGGTCAGGCGCGCCGCCACCACCGCGCCGTCCACCTGGTGCTGCCAGACATCGGCCAGCGTGTCGCCGAGATCGGATCCGCGCGGCTGCGAAAACAGCAGGATGCGCATGCCGCGCAGCGCAAACTGCCGGCTCAGTTCGGCCAGCAGTTCCGGGTAGTGCAGGGTGACCGTGTGCGACACCACCAGCGCCACCAGGTTCGAGCGGCGGCTGCTGAGGCTGCGCGCGGCCGGGTTCGGCGTGTAGTCGAGGTCGACCGCGGCCTGCATCACCCGCGCGTATGTTGCCTTCGACACACTGGCGCCCGCCTTGAAACAGCGCGACACGGCCGACTGCGACACCCCGGCAACGGTCGCCACGTCGTAGGACGTCACGCGCCGCGATTCGCGATGCACCAGTGCCTTGATGGCGGCGACGGCTTGGCTCGGGTGCGATAGCGGGGTGGTCATGCGGGAAGTGTATCTTACCAACTTGCCACATGGCAATAAATGTCTGTGAAGAAACACCATGGCGTTGTTGTTTTTCCATGGGCTATGTCACCGCGAAGTCGGGGAAGTGCGCGCGCGCCCGGTGACGCCGGCATGCCGACCCCGACTTGCCGGTGACATCGCCTCATGCAACGGCCCTGCGGGCAACACGCATTCGCCGCGCCCGGCTGAATCTGGTAAGATACCGCCCCTTAATCTATGAAGGGTCACATGGCCAACGCTTGCGGCGTCGATTTCGGCACGTCTAATTCCACCGTCGGGTTCGTGCGGCCGGGCCACTCGGCCCTGCTCGCGCTCGAGGACGGTAAACCGACCCTGCCGTCGGTGGTGTTCTTCAACGCCGACGACGAAGAAGTCAGCTATGGCCGCGCGGCGCTGGCCGACTACCTGGCCGGCTACGAAGGGCGCCTGATGCGCTCGCTCAAGAGCCTGCTCGGCACCAGCCTGATCGACGGCCAGACCGAAGTGGGCGGACGCGCGCTGCCGTTCCGCATGCTGCTCTCCCACTTCATCGGCGAGGTCAAGCGGCGCGGCGAACGCGCCGCCGGCCACGGCTTCGACGCGGCAGTGTTCGGCCGCCCGGTCTTTTTCATCGACGACAGCAGCAGCGCCGACCAGCTGGCCGAGGACACCCTGGCCGAAGTGGCGCGCGCCGTCGGCTTCAAGCACATCGCTTTCCAGTACGAGCCGATCGCCGCCGCCTTCGACTACGAGTCGCGCATCGCGCGCGAGGAACTGGTGCTGATCGCCGACATCGGCGGCGGCACCTCCGACTTTTCGCTGGTGCGCCTGGGACCGCGGCGCGCCGCCAAGGCCGACCGCCGCGACGACATCCTCGCCACCGGCGGCGTGCACATCGGCGGCACCGATTTCGACAAGTACCTGAGCCTGTCGTCGGTGATGCCGCTGCTCGGCTACGGCAGCCGCATGCACAACAACAGCGAGATTCCGTCGAGCTACTATTTCAACCTGGCGACCTGGCACACGATCAACCTGGCCTATACCAAGAAGACCTGGACCCAGCTGGCCGACGTCGCGCGCGACGCCCGCGAGCCCGACAAGCTGGGTCGCCTGCAGCGCCTGATCGACGAGCGTGCCGGCCACTGGCTGGCGATGAAGGTGGAGGAGGGCAAGATCGCGCTGTCGGACACGGCCAGCGCCAGTGTCGAACTCGACCGGCTGTCGCCGCCGCACGCCTTGACCTTGCAGCGCCATGAATTCGACGCCGCCATCGGCCACCTGATCGACAGCGTCGACCAGACCGTGCTCAAGCTGCTGGCCGACGCCGGCGTCGCCGCCGACGCGGTCGACACCGTCTTCTTCACCGGCGGCTCGAGCGGCGTGATCGCCCTGCGCGAACGGATCGGCGCCTTGTTGCCGGCCGCGCGCAAGGTCGAAGGCGACCTGTTCGGCAGCATCGGCTCCGGTCTGGCGCTCGATGCCGTGCGCAAATTCGGGCCGGCGGCGCCATGAGCGTATTCGACCAGCCGATCGTCATGCTCGACTTCGAGACCACCGGCCTGTCGCCGGCGATGGGCGACCGCATCACCGAGGTGGCGGCGCTGCGCATCGTCGGTGGCCGCGTCACCGAGCGCTATGTCTCGCTGATCAATTGCAACGCCCGCATTCCGTCCTTCATCACCGCGCTGACCGGCATCACCCAGCAGATGGTCGACGCGGCGCCACCGGTGCGCCAGGTGCTGCCGCAGTTGCTGGAGTTCATCGGCAAGGACACGCTGTCGGCCCACAACGCCAGCTTCGACGAAAAATTCCTCAAGGCCGAAGCCGAGCGGCTCGGCATGGAGTGCGCCCACCAGGCGCTGGTCTGTTCGCTCAAGCTGTCGCGCCGCCTCTTTCCGGGCATGCCGAGCTACAAGCTCGGGGTGCTGTCCGGCCAGCTCGGCATCCAGTTCCGCAGCGCCGCCCACCGGGCCGAGTCCGATGCCGAGGTCGGCGCCGAGCTGCTCAATCACATCGGCCGCCACCTCGGGCAATCGTTCGGCGTGCAGCAGGTCGAATCGCAACTGCTGGTGTCGGTCAACAAACTGAGCGCGGCGAAGGTGCCGGCCTACCTCGAAAAATACGCCAGCGCAAAAAAATCAGCCGAACCGGGCTGATCGCATTACAATATTGGCACCATGAACCGCCAATCCATCATCCGGGTACTGTTATCGCTATTGCTGCTGTTGACGCAGCAGATGGCGATCGCGCACGCGATGACCCATTGGGCCGGCGCGCCAGGCGGCGCCGCCCAGCTGCACCAGGCGTCCGCCCAGCTTGACGACGGCGGCGTTGCATCGGCCTTCGCGCAGGACAAGGCGTGCGAAAAATGCCTCGCCTTCGCCCACCTTGCCGGCGCCGTCGGCAGTCCGGCGCGCTGCTTCTTCGCCGACGCCGCCGCCTCGTGCGCCGCCGGTCCCGGCCCCGCCGAACCGGACTGTGCGCGCCCCCGCTGCGCCGCCCAGCCGCGCGGGCCACCTTCCATCGTCTAGAAACGGCTGTGTCATCGGGTCGCCGCGCACTATTGCGCGCCAGCCTGCCATTTTCTATTCGCAAGGAAGTTAGTCCATCATGTTAAAAACCACCGTTTTGAGCGCGGCCATCGCTGCCGCGTTGTTCAATCCCCTGGCCGCCGCGGCCGCCGACGACAAGGAACTCGCTGCCATCCGCGCCCAGATCCGCGAGATGAAGGAATCGTACGAGGCGCGCCTGCAGGCCCTCGAACAGCGTCTGCAGGACGCCCAGGCCGCCACCGCCCAGGCCCAGAACGCTGCGCTGGCCAGTCGCCAGGCGCCGGTTGCGGCTGCGCCTGCTCCAGTGACGGCGGCGGCGCCCGCCGGCGCCAACGCGTTCAATCCCAGCATCTCGCTGGTGCTGGGCGGAACCTACGCCAACCTGTCGCAGGACCCCGACCAGTATCGGCTGCAGGGGTTCCTGCCGCCGGCCGGCGAAGTCGGCCCGGGCCGCCGCGGCTTCAACCTCGGCGAGTCCGAACTGACCATGGCCGCCAGCATCGACCCCTTGTTTTCCGGCCAGCTGACGTTCGCGCTGTCGGGCGAGGACTCGGTCGGCGTCGAGGAGGCCTTCGTGCAGACGCGCGGGCTGGCGAACGGCCTGAAGGTCAAGGCGGGGCGCTTCCTGTCGTCGATCGGCTACCTGAACAACAAGCACGCGCACACCTGGGACTTCGTCGATGCGCCGCTGGCCTACCAGGCCTTCCTCGGCGGCCAGTACAAGCCGGACGGCGTGCAGGCAACCTGGCTGGCGCCGACCGACACGCTGGTTGAAGTCGGCGTCGAGCTGGGCAGCGGCAGCAGTTTCCCCGGTAACGAGCGCAACAAGAACGGCATCGGCGCCGCCGCGCTGTATGCGCACGCCGGCGACGACATCGGCGCCTCCGGCAGCTGGCGCGCCGGCGTCTCGCTGCTGCGCACCGGCTCGGCCGGGCGCCAGTTCGACGACCTCGGCGCATTTTCCGGCAACTCGCGCATGCTGGTCGCCGACGCCATTTACAAATGGGCGCCGAACGGCAATGCCACCCGTCAGAACTTCAAGCTGCAGGGCGAATATTTCCGCCGCCACGAAACGGGCGAGCTGTCCGATGGCGCCGAGTCCGGCAATTTCGACAGCACCCAGTCCGGCTGGTACCTGCAGGGCGTCTACCAGTTTGTGCCGAACTGGCGCGCCGGCCTGCGCTATGACCGCCTGACCTCGGGCACGCCGGCGGTCGGCCTGGCCGGCGCGTTTCCGCTGCTGGACGCCTTTTCGCCGTCGCGCGCCAGCGCCATGCTCGACTACAGCCCGTCGGAGTTCTCGCGCCTGCGCCTGCAACTGGCGCGCGACCGTTCGCGCCCTGGGGTTACCGACAACCAGGTTTTCCTTCAGTACATCATGAGCCTGGGCGCCCATTCCGCCCACGCCTTTTAAGGAGTCGCCATGAACTTCAACCGCAAATTCGCCGCATCCCTGCTGCTGGGCGCGTGCGCGCTGCTGTCGGCGTCGGCGCACGCCGCCCTCAACGTGCTGGCATGCGAACCGGAATGGGAGGCGCTGACCAAGGAAATCGGCGGCGACAAGGTCAAAGTCTCGAGCGCCACCAACGCCCTGCAGGATCCGCACCGGATCGAGGCGCGTCCCGGCCTGATCGCGCGCACCCGCAACGCCGATTTGCTGGTCTGCACCGGGCTCGACCTCGAGGCCGGCTGGCTGCCGGTGCTGGTGCAGCAATCGGGCAACGCCAGGATCGGCGCCGGCCGGCCCGGCTACTTCGAGGCCGGCGCCTTCGTGCCGCGGCTCGACGTGCCTGGCAAGCTCGATCGCGCCGAGGGCGACGTCCATGCCGCCGGCAATCCGCACATCCAGCAAAATCCGCGCAACATCGCGCTCGTCGCCGTCGCGCTGTCGAAGCGGCTGGCCGAGCTCGATCCGGCCAATGCCGCCTGGTACCAGTCGCGCCAGGCCGATTTCAGCGCGCGCTGGAATGCCGCCATGCTGAAGTGGGAAAAACAGGCGGCGCCGCTGCGCGGCGTTGCCGTCGTCGAACATCACAAGAATATGGAGTACCTGATGAACTGGCTCGGCATGCGCCAGGTCGGCACCCTCGAAGCCAAGCCCGGCGTCGAACCGAGCGCGGCCCACCTCGGCCAGTTGCTGGCGCAACTGCAGCGCCAGCCGGCCAAGATGGTGTTGCGTGCCGGTTACCAGGACGCGCGCGCCTCGCAGTGGCTGTCCGAGCGCGCGAAGATTCCGGCGGTGTTGCTGCCGTTTACGGTCGGCGGCGACGACAAGGTCACCGATCTGTTCAGCCTGTTCGACGTCACCGTTCAGCGTTTGCTGGACGCCAATAAATGATGGTCGGATCGTTCGACCTGATGATCGTGCTGCCGGCCTTCCTGGCCGGCCTGCTGGTGCTGGCCACCCACATCCCGCTCGGCGCCCAGGTGCTCAGGCGCGGCATCGTCTTCATCGACCTGGCGATCGCCCAGATCGCCGCGCTCGGCGTCATCATCGCCGGCTCCGGCAGCCTCGACCCGCAAGGCTGGGCGGTGCAGGTGGCCGCCGGCGTCGCCGCGCTGCTGGGCGCCTTGCTGCTGACCTGGACCGAGAAGCGCTGGCCGGACGTCCAGGAAGCGCAGATCGGCGTCATGTTCATCCTCGCCGCCAGCGCCAGCCTGCTGCTGGTGGCGCACAATCCGCATGGCGGCGAACACTTGCAGGACCTGCTGGCCGGACAGATCCTGTGGGTCAACTACGACCAGCTGCTGATGCCGGCGCTGGGCGCCGCCGTCATCGTCGGCGTGCTCGCCGTGTTCGGCGACCGCCTGCCGCGGCTCGGCTTCTACCTGGTGTTCGCGCTCGCCGTCACCGCATCGGTGCAACTGGTCGGCGTCTACCTCGTGTTCGCCAGCCTGATCGTGCCGAGCCTGGCGGTACGCCACTATCCGGGCCGGCGCCGCCTCGCATTCGCCTACCTGGTCGGCGTCGGCGGCTACGCCAGCGGACTGGTGCTGTCGATCCTGCTCGACCTGCCGTCCGGCGCGCTGATCGTCTGGTGCCTGGCCTTGCTGGCGATGGCAGTCTACGCCGCCGGACCGAAACCGCCGGCTGTGGCGGCCTCGGCCGGCTGAATATTGCCCGCTGAAATTGAACCCCGCCGCGCATTGCCGCCGCGGGGTTTTTTCACGCCTGCGCATGGCGACAACCTGCTAGCACGCTTGTGCGCAGTCAAACCGAGGCACGCCATGCCTATTAAAATTTTAACAATACTTATCAGGTCGCTTGCGTTATGTTGCAGCCGTTATTTCTGCGTTGTCACGGCCAGCGTGCCGGAGGATCACCATGAACCGCCAGAATATTACACGCGAGAACTACCAAACCTATGTGTGGTTCCGCCAGGCTGCTGAGCGCGGCGATGCCTATGCCCAGTTTAACCTGGGCCTCATGTACAAGAAGGGCGAGTGCATCGAGCGCGACTACGCCAACGCCTTCAAGTGGCTGCGCCAGGCCGCGCTGCAGGGGCTCGCCTTCGCCCAGAACCACCTTGGCGCGCTCTACTACAACGGCCGCGGCGTCGAAAAAAGCGACCCCGAGGCCGCCTACTGGTTCCGCCACGCCGCCGAGCAGGGCGACGCCTCCGCCCAGCAGAACCTCGGCCAGATGTACCGCAAGGGCCGCGGCGTCGAGCAGAACTACGAAATGGCGCTGGCCTGGTTCTACCGCGCCGCCGAGCAGAGCGTCGCCAGCGCGCAGAACCTGCTGGCCGAATGCTACCTGAATGGCCACGGCGCCAGCGTCAATTACCCGCTGGCGATGGCCTGGTTCCGCAAGGCCGCGGTGCAGGGCGAACCGCAGGCGCAGCTGAACCTGGGCCTGATGTACAAGCGCGGCCAGGGCGTCGAGGCGAGCGACGCCCAGGCCCTGTGCTGGTTCCGCCAGGCCGCCGCGCAGGGCGAGCCGGTGGCCCAGCGCCAGCTCGGCATCGCCTACGCCGAAGGACTCGGCGTGCGCGCCGATCCGTTGCGCGCGGTAGCCTGGCTGCAGCGCGCCGGCGACCAGGGCGACAAGGAAGCCCAGTTCCATCTCGGCGTCATCCTGTCGGGCGGGCAGGGCGTCGAGCAGGACGAGGCGCGCGCGCTCGGCTGGTACCTGCGCGCCGCCGAGCAGGGTCACGTCGTCGCCCAGTACAACCTCGGCAGCATGTACGCCAACGGCCGCGGCGTCGCCCGCGACGAGCAGCGCGCGCTCGAATGGTATCGGCGCGCCGCCGACCAGGGCGCCGCCAACGCCCAGTTCAACCTCGGCGTCATCTTCGCCAACGGCCACGGCGTACCCAAGGATGACGTCAAGGCCGCCCACTGGTACCAGCAGGCCGCCGAACAGGGCGACGCCAGCGCGCAGAACAACCTCGGCGTCATGTACGCCAGCGGGCAGGGCGTGCCGCGCGACGATGCGATGGCGGTCTACTGGTACAGCCAGGCGGCCGAGCAGTGCCACGCGCTGGCCCAGTACAATCTCGGCACCATGTACGACGGCGGCCGCGGTGTCGCGCGCGACACCGTGCGCTCCTACATGTGGATGCTGCTGGCCGCCGAAGGCGGCGACGAGACGGCCGGCGCCAACAAGAGCATCGTCGCGCGCCGCCTGTCGCCGTCCGAAATTGGCTGCGCGCTCGACCTGACGCGCCAGTGGCAGGTGGCGCATGCCGGCTCGCCGCCCGACCAGCCTCGGCCCTCCTGACCGATGCCCCACCGCGCCGCCGCGTTCCCGCGGAGCGACATTGCGTTGTTTTTCTGAGGAAACATAAAGTTCCAATAGGAATTTTCGCGTCAGACACTACATTTGCCGCGCGCGATGCCGTAACATAAGGATTACTCCAGTACATCATTAATCGCATTCATGAATAATGCCCTCCGCGGCGCCGTGTCGGCCTGTCTCTTCGTGCTTTCCTTGCCGGCGTCAGCGTCGGCCGTCGTCGTCCAGGTCAACGACGCCGCCGGCAAACCGCTCGCCGATGTGGTGGTCTACGCCGAGCCCGAATCCGCGGCGCCGACACCGAACAATGCGAAACCGGCGCAGATCGAACAGCGCGGCCTGCAGTTCCTGCCGCTGGTCAGCGTGATCCAGGCCGGCAGCCAGGTTTCCTTCCCCAACAACGACAAGGTGCGCCATCACATCTACTCGTTCTCGCCGGCCAAGAAGTTCGACCAGAAGCTCTATTCCGGCGTCGCCGCGGCGCCGCAGGTATTCGACAAGGCCGGCACCGTGGTCCTCGGCTGCAACATCCACGACCGCATGATCGCCTACGTCAAGGTGCTCGACACGCCGTTTTTCGCCAAGTCCGGCGCCGACGGCGTCGCCCGCATCGATTTGCCGGCTGCCGGCAAGTACGTCCTCAAGGCCTGGCACTTCAACATGGCCGGCGCCACGGCGGAGCAGGCGCTGGCCGTCAAGGCCGGCGAAGCGTCGGCCGCCGCCACCTTCCGGCTCGCCATGAAGCCGCAGGCCGCCGGCGCGGACCCGCACGCGCACTGACGATGAGGTTCGGCTTCCGCAGCCTGGAAGGGCGCATCGCCACCCTGTTCCTGGTGCTGATCATCGCGCTGCAGGTGCTCGGACTGGTGGTGATCCAGAACGGCATCGACAACAACGCGCGCGCCTCGATCGCCACCGAACTTGTCAACGGCGAGAAGGTGTTCCGCAAGCTGATGGAGCAGAATGCGCAGAAGCGCCGCTCCGGCGCCCAGCTGCTGGCGCGCGACACCGGCTTCGTGCAGGCGGTCGGCAATGACGTCGGCGGCGACCGCGAAACCATCAAGTCGGCGCTCGAAAACAGCGCGCGGCGCGCGCGCGCCGACCTCACCATGCTGGTCGACGGCCAACGCAAGGTGATGGTCTCGACCGGCATCGGCCATGATGCGGCGCTCGAACAGCTGGTGCTCGGCCTGCTCGACGAGTCCGAGCAAAGCGATGGCGCCGTCGGCATCGCCCTGGTCGGCAACAAGCCGTTCCAGATCGTCGTCATGCCGGTCAAGGCGCCGATCACCATCGCCTGGGTCGTCATGGGCTTCGCCATCGACCGCCAGCTCGCGATCGACATGAAGGAGTTGTCAGCGCTCGAAGTGACCATCCTGGCGCGCGGCGCCGATGGCCGCTGGCTGCCGGTCGACGCCACCGTCGCCCCGGCCGTCGCCGGCGCCATGGCCGCCGCTTTACCGGTCGGCGCCGCCGAGCGCAAGCGCGCCTTCGACGTCGACATCGACGGCAGCCAGTACAGCGCACGGCTGGTCGACATCGGCCGCGCCGGCAAACGCGGCGCCGGCGTGATGCTGGCCCGTTCGATCGAAGAGGCCACCGCCGAATACGCGCGCCTCGAACGGCGCCTGATGTTCCTCACCGTCGTCGGCATCATCATCGCCGCCGTGGCCAGCGTGCTGACGGCCAAGCGCATTGCCCAGCCGCTGCGCCAGCTGGCCGGCATCGCCGCCCGTCTCGAGCGCGGCGACTACCGCGGCCAGACCGGCTTCAAGCAGCGCCACGACGAAATAGGCGCGCTCGCCAAGGCCTTCGACAGCATGCGCGAAGGTATCGCCAAGCGCGAGCACGAAATCAGCCGCCTTGCATATTGGGACCCGCTCACCAGCCTGCCGAACCGCGCCCAGTTCGTGCGGCTGCTGAACGAATCGCTCGACGAAGCGAAGAAGCGCGAAGAGCCGGTGTGCGTGCTGATGATGGACCTCGACCGCTTCAAGCACGTCAACGACGTCATGGGCCACAGCTTCGGCGACGCCTTGCTGCGCCAGGTGGCCGGCCGCCTCCAGCTGCAGCTGGCCGGCGCCCATGCCAACGCCCACGTGGCGCGCCTCGGCGGCGACGAATTCGCGGTGCTGCTGCCGGGCTCCGACCTGGCCGCCGCTCAGGCCATCGCCGCCAATATCAGGAGCGCGCTCGAACAGCCGCTCTCGCTCGACGACCAGACGGTCGACATCGGCGCGGGCCTCGGCATCTCCGGCTACCCGATGCACGGCGGCGACGCCGAGGCGCTGCTGTCGATGGCGGAAGTGGCGATGTACAACGCCAAGCAGCGCAACGACGGCGCCGTGGTCTACGACCCCCTGATCGACAAGGCCAGCGACACCAGCCTCTCGCTGCTGACAGAACTGCGCAATGCCATCGAACGCAACGAATTCCGCCTGCACGTGCAGCCGAAGATGAAGCTGGCCACCGGCGAGGTGGTCGGCGTCGAGTCGCTGGTGCGCTGGCAGCATCCGGTGCGCGGCAACGTCTTCCCCGACGAATTCATCCCGTTCGCCGAGCAGACCGGGTTCATCCGCGTATTGACGCACTGGGTGCTCGAGCAGTCGGCCGCGCTGTGCCGCGAGTTGTCCGCCAAAGGCATCCACCTCAAGGTGTCGGTCAACCTGTCCACCCGCGACCTGCTCGACCAGGACCTGCCCAACAAATTCGGCGACATCCTGGCGCGCCACGGCGTCGTGCCGGCCTCGTTCTGCCTCGAGATCACCGAGAGCGCCATCATGGACGATCCGGTGCGCGCCCAGCAGACGCTCGAACGCCTGCACGCGATGGGGGTCGACCTGTCGATCGACGACTTCGGCACCGGCTATTCGTCGCTGGCCTACCTCAAGCGCCTGCCGGTCGACGAACTGAAGATCGACAAGTCGTTCGTGCTGAATATGGAAAACGACATCGGCGACACCAAGATCGTCCGCTCGACCATCGACCTTGGCCACAACATGGGCCTGCGCGTGGTGGCGGAAGGCATCGAGAGCGAAGCGGTGTGGCGCCTGCTCGCCGCCCTCGGCTGCGACGAAGGGCAGGGCTACTTCATGAGCCGTCCGATCCCCGGCGACAAGCTGGTCGACTGGATCCGCAGCTGGGTGCCGCCGGTGCGCTCGGCGCTGCCGTATGCGGATACGACCGACACCATCAGCTGATCAAAAAGCGCTATCATTCCAGCAGGCGTATCCGCCCCTTCCTCAAATCTTCACCGAAAGATCACAATCTATGCAAATGAGACATGCATCGCTGGTCGTCAGCCTGCTCGCCACCTTCGGCGCCAACGCGCTCGCCCAGACCTGCCCTGGCGGCCCCGCCGCGATGGCCTACCCGGCCTCCAAGAAAGTCGACCAGCAGGACGTCTACCACGGCACCACCGTCGCCGACCCTTACCGCTGGCTCGAAGACGCCAACAGCGCCGAGACCAAGGTGTGGGTCGACGCCCAGAACAGCGTGACGCAGGCCTACCTCGGCCAGATCCCCGCGCGCGAGGCGATCAAGCAGCGTCTTACCAAGCTGTGGAACTACGAGCGTTACAGCGTGCCGTACAAGGAAGGCGGACGCTATTTCTACAGCCGTAACGACGGCCTGCAGAACCAGTCCGTGCTCTACACGATGGACAAGCTGGGCGACGCGCCGCGCATGCTGCTCGACCCGAACACGCTGGCCGCCGACGGCACCGTCGCGCTGGCCGGCCTTGCCGTCAGCCCTGACGGCAAGCTGCTCGCCTACGGCACCGCCGCTTCCGGCTCCGACTGGAACGAGTGGAAAGTGCGCGACATCGCCACCGGCAAGGACCTGGACGATCACCTCAAGTGGGTCAAGTTCTCGGCCACCTCGTGGACCCGCGACGGCAAGGGCTTCTTCTACAGCCGCTACGACGAGCCGAAAGAGGCGACCAAGCTGGCCGACGTCAACTACTTCCAGAAGCTGTACTTCCACAAGGTCGGCACGCCGCAAAGCGCCGACATCCTCGTCTACGACCGTCCCGACCAGAAGGAATGGGGCTTCCGCGGCCAGGTCAGCGACGACGGCCGCTACCTCGTCATCTCCGCCAGCCAGGGCACCGCGCGCAAGAACCGCGTGTTCTTCAAGGACCTTTCCAAGCCGGACGCAAAGGTGCAGCCGCTGATCGACGTGCTCGAATCGGGCTACAGCTTCATCGACAACGACGGCCCGGTGTTCTACTTCGCCACCGATAACAAGGCGCCGCGCCAGCGCATCGTCGCCATCGACACCCGTAAACCTCAGGAAGCGAACTGGAAGGTCGTGGTGCCGGAAAGCCCGCAGACCCTGGTCTCGGCCAACATGGTCAACAACCAGTTCGTCGCCAGCTACCTGGCCGACGCGCGCAGCATGGTCAAGGTCTACGACCGCAACGGCCGCATGGTGCGCGAAGTGGCGCTGCCGGGCATCGGCGCGGTAGCTGGCTTCGGCGGCAAGCGCGGCGACAGCGAGACGTTCTACTCGTTCACCGGCTTCACCAACCCGACCACGATCTACCGGCTTGACCTGAAGAGCGGCCAGAGCACCGTGCTGCGCCAGCCGAAGGTCGACTTCGATCCGTCGCAATACGAGACGCGCCAGCAGTTCTTCACCAGCCGCGATGGCACCAAGGTACCGATGTTCATCGTCTCCAGGAAAGGCCTGAAGCTCGACGGATCCAACCCGACCTATCTGTACGGCTACGGCGGCTTCAACATCTCGATGACGCCTGGCTTCTCGCCGGCCAACCTGGCGTGGATGGAGATGGGCGGCGTCTACGTGATGGCCAACCTGCGTGGCGGCGGCGAGTACGGCAAGGCCTGGCACGAAGCCGGCACCAAGCTGCAGAAGCAGAACGTGTTCGACGACTTCATCGGCGCGGCCGAATGGCTGATCGCCAACAAGGTGACGTCGCCCGCCAAGCTGGCGATCGGCGGCGGCAGCAACGGCGGCCTGCTGGTCGGCGCGGCCATGACGCAGCGTCCGGAACTGTTCGGCGCGGCCATTCCGCAGGTCGGCGTGATGGATATGCTGCGCTTCCACAAGTTCACCATCGGCTGGGCCTGGGCCTCGGACTACGGTTCGTCCGACAATCCGGAGCAGTTCAAGGCGCTGGTGAAGTATTCGCCGCTGCACAACCTGAAAGCGGGCGGCTGCTATCCGGCCACGATGATCACCACCGCCGACCATGACGACCGCGTGGTGCCGGCGCACAGCTTCAAGTTCGCCGCCGCCGCCCAGGCAGCGCAGGCCGGCCCGGCGCCGATCCTGATCCGCATCGACGTCAAGGCAGGCCATGGCGCCGGCAAGCCGACCGCCAAGCAGATCGAGGAAGTGGCCGACCGCTGGGGCTTCCTGAGCCGCGCGCTGCAGATGGATGCACCGGCCAAGGTCGCGGCCAAGTAAAAAATCGGCACGAAATCAGGGCGCTGCGCGTGATCTCGCGCAGCGCCCTTTTTTTGTCGTTAGTCAGGATGAGAGCGGGAGCGGGCAACGCGGCACAGTCCTTCGACCAGGGCGCCTGTCGCGCTAGTCATGGCGTCGACGGCAGCATCGAGTCCGAACACAGGTCGTCCCGAAATCCAGCTTTCGAGCAGCGCTAGCTGCATATCTGCAATCTGTCGTGCGATCACTTCCACCGGAATCAACGGCCGCGATTGCGTGATCGCGCACAGGCGGCTTGCAATTAGCTCGGCCAGCGCGGATGCTAATACCGGCCTGGTAGGCGACCCGAGTAGCATGCGCGCAACCTGTTGGTTAGCACGAAAATGCTGCAACAAGTCCCGTAGTGCAGCGCGGCACGCCGGGCGATCGATTATGTCCGCAAGCATGTTGAATGGCGCCTGGATACTGGCGCGCAGCAGATCGTCTTTGGTGCGGTAGTGCTCGTAGAACGTGGATCGGCCGACGTTGGCAAGCGCCGTCACCGCGCCAACCGTGAGGGCTTGATAGCCCTGCGCGAGCAATAGTTCGCGAAATGCTGTCTGCAGTGCCGCGCGCGTCTTTTGCTGCCGTCTGTCGACCACTTCTGTCATGCCGGCCCTTGAATGGACATCGACTTCCTTTTGTCCGCTAGCGGAACGAATGCCGCAATGCTCTGCCAACAGCCACGGTGTAACTGATATTAATGGCACTCCAACCAATAAGTAAAGGAGCAACATGAATTCGCCGTTCGCCGTTTCCGCCCGCAGCGCCCGCCTCGCCGCCTTCGCGATTGCAAGCACGGCGCTGCTTGTCATGGTCGCCTTGTTTCACCATCCTGTCATCAGCCATGCCGCAGATGCGCGCGATGCGCACCTGCAGATTGTGCAATTACGCTCGGCAAATAACCTGGTGCACGGCGCTTTGATCGCACTGCTGGTGGTGCTCGCAAGCGCATTGGCAGCATTCGGCAAAGTGATTGGCGAGCGCCGACCCGCTGCATCGTGGGCGCTGGTTGCGTATTGCCTCGGGTGCGGGTTGCTCAGTGTGGCGATGTTGCTTGACGGCTTCGTCATGCCGCGCCTGGCAGCGCAGTTCGTGTCTGCACAATCGTCCGATCCCGAAGTGGGCATGCTGATCATGCGCGTGATCGGTGCCGTCATCCAAGTTTTCAGTAACGCCGGATTCGTCGCGCATTGCGTGGCGATGCTCGCCTGGTCAGCGGCAGCCGCAACAGGGCCGCAAGCACTGCCAGGCTCGCGCTGGTGCGCCGCGATAGGCGCGGCGGCGGCGTTGCTGCCGGCGGTACTTATCCTTTTCACCGATTTGCAGCTGACGCGGCATAGCTTGATGCTTATCTTCACCGCTCATACAGCGTGGTACCTGACGGCCGCATGGCTGCTGTACCGATTCAGCATCGCCAGTTCAAGCGTGGTGAGGGGCGCATCCGCGTGCACCTGAATCAGCATGCGGGCGGACGAGCGAGCAGCTTGCCTGACCAGTGAATCTGGCCATCCGCGATAAACGACGGCCCAAGCGCAGGCTGTCGACCGCCTGCGGATCGCGGCGCGAGCCGGCAAGACCGGCCTTGACGCCGCGCGGTCTTAGCGGTGCACCACCACCAGCAACGCCTTCGCCTCGGTTTTGCCGATATTCCGGATCACATGGCCCTGGTCGGCCGAGTAGCGCGCGGTAGCGCCGATCTTGACCTTCTTCTTGATGACGCCCACTTCCACCTCCAGCGCGCCATGCGTCACTGTCAGGTGTTCGCCGGTGCCGGGATCGTGCGCCTGCGACGACAGTTCGCCCCCTGGCGCCAGCGTCAACTCATACCACTCGTATTTTCCCGCCAGGTCCATCGGGCCGAGGATGCGCAGCACGTAGCCGGCATGGGCGCCAGGCAGGGTAGGGGTCTCGTGCGCCTCCAGCACCCGGATCGGTTCCGATTCGCGCGTTTCGGCCGTCAGCAGTTCGCCGATCGCCACTCCCAGCGCGTTGGCCAGGCGCCAGGTGATCGCAATCGTCGGGTTGGCCTTTTCGCGTTCGATTTGCGATAACATGGACTTCGACACGCCCGCTATCCGCGACAGGTCTTCCAGCGTCAGGCCGCGCGCCAGCCGCAGTCGCTGCAGCGTCGCGCCCACTTCGGGCGGGGAATTGGTGGCAACAGGTGTTTTCATCGATGCTCGGCGGTATTGTGTGACGGCAATTATATTCGGATAATCCGCAGCGCAAGCTTGCCAAGTTCAGCAGGCTTGGTTAATATCCATTATATTGAATTTGAGTTCGACATAACGGATTTTTCCCAACTTGGTCGAATCGTGCAAGATACGCAACAGACGGTACAGCATACTGCGACAGTCGGTCAAGCCGGCATTCACCACCACGAGGATAAAGATGAGCGACCAAGCGAAGGCGACGTTTTTCAGCGCGCTGCAAACCAACCTGGACACGCTGCGCGAGCAGGGCCTCTACAAGCCGGAACGCGTGCTCGCCTCGCGCCAGGGCGCCGAAGTCGAAGGCGCCGACGGCCGCCACCTGATCAACATGTGCGCCAATAACTACCTCGGCTTGTCGGGCGACCTGAAGACGCAAGAAGCGGCCATCGCCGCCACCGAAAAGTACGGCTACGGCCTGTCGTCGGTGCGCTTCATCTGCGGCACCCAGACCGTCCACAAGGAGCTCGAGCAGGCCATCTCCAGCTTCCTCGGCATGGAAGACACGATCCTGTATGCCGCCGCCTTCGACGCCAACGGCGGCCTGTTCGAGCCGCTGTTCGACGAAAACGACGCCATCATCTCCGACGCCCTGAACCACGCCTCGATCATCGACGGCATCCGCCTGTGCAAGGCGGCGCGCTACCGCTACCAGAACAACGACATGGCCGACCTCGAAGCGCAGCTGCAGGCGGCCGAAGCGGCCGGCAAGCGGCACAAGGTGATCTGCACCGACGGCGTGTTCTCGATGGACGGCACCATCGCCAGGCTGAACGAAATCTGCGACCTGGCCGACAAGTACGGCGCGCTCGTCATGATCGACGAGTCTCACGCCTCCGGCTTCATGGGACCGACCGGCCGCGGCACCCACGAGCACCACGACGTCATGGGCCGCATCGACATCATCACCGGCACCCTCGGCAAGGCCCTCGGCGGCGCCATGGGCGGCTTCACCGCCGCGCGCAAGGAAGTGATCGACACGCTGCGCCAGAAGTCGCGTCCTTACCTGTTTTCCAACACGCTGGCGCCGATGATCGCCGGCGCCTCGCTGTCGGTCCTCGAGCGCATCACCGCCTCGACCGAACTGCGCGACCGCCTGCACGAGAACACCGCCTACTTCCGCAAGGAGATCGAGCGCATCGGCTTCACCATCAAGCCGGGCACCCATCCGGTGGTGCCGGTGATGCTGTTCGAGGCGCCGGTGGCGCAGAAATTCGCCGCCCGCATGTACGAACTTGGCGTGCTGCTGTCGGGCTTCTTCTACCCGGTGGTGCCGATGGGCCAGGCGCGCGTGCGCGTCCAGCTGTCTGCCGCGCACACCCGCGAGCAGCTCGACATCGTCCTCAAGGCCTTCGAGCAGGCCGGCCGCGAGCTCGGCATCATCAAGCATCAATCGTAACAAGATCAACCGCAACAAGACCAAGGTATCTCATGGAACGCATCCTCATCATCGGCGCCAACGGCCAGATCGGCAGTGAACTGGTCGGCGCCCTGGCAGCGCAGCACGGCGCGGCGAACGTCATCGCCGCCGACATCGGCGCCAACAACGTCTACCACGCCGCGCGCTACGTCCAGCTCGACGTGCTCGACAAGCCGCGCCTGGAAGCGCTCGTCGCCGACGAAAACATCACCCAGGTCTACCAGCTGGCCGCGCTGCTGTCGGCTACCGGCGAACAGATGCCGCTGAAGGCCTGGACGCTCAACATGGACGGCCTGCTCAACATCCTCGAAGTGGCGCGCGAACGCGGCGCAGCCGGCAAACCATTGCGCGTGTTCTGGCCGTCGTCGATCGCCGCCTTCGGCCCGAATACGCCGCCGGTAAATACGCCGCAGTACACGGTGATGGACCCGACCTCGATCTACGGCATCAGCAAGCTGGCCGGCGAGCGCCTGTGCGAGTATTACTTCACCAAGTACGGCGTCGACGTGCGCAGCATCCGCTACCCGGGCATCATCAGCTTCAAGTCGCCTCCGGGCGGCGGCACCACCGACTACGCGATCGCGATCTTCCACGCCGCGCTGAAGGGCGAAGCGTACGAGTGCTTCCTCGAAGCCGAGACGACGCTGCCGATGATCTACATGCCCGACGCCATCCGCGCCACCATCGAACTGATGGACGCGCCGGCCGAAAAAGTGGCGATCCGCTCTTCCTACAACGTCGCCGGCGTGTCGTTCAACCCGCGCGAGCTGGCCGCCGAGATCAAGCGCGCGCTGCCGGCCTTCGAGATCACCTACAAGCCGGACAGCCGCCAGGCGATTGCCGCGACCTGGCCGCAAAGCCTCGACGACAGCGCCGCCACCGCCGACTGGGGCTGGAAGGCGCAAGTGGGCACCGCGGCGATGGTGGCCGACATGCTGGAGCATATCGACGTCGGCCTCGGCCAGGCTGCCTGATTCGTCCCAAATAAAAACTATAACGGAGACAAAGATGGACATGAGCGTATTCGACCTGTTCAAGATTGGCATCGGCCCATCGAGCTCGCACACGGTCGGGCCGATGGTCGCCGCGCGCCGCTTCCTGGTCGAATGCGGGCCGCTCGACGACGCCATCGGCGTCGAAGTCGGCCTGTATGGCTCGCTGGCGCTGACCGGCATCGGCCACGCCACCGACAAGGCGGTGATCCTCGGCCTGATGGGCGAAACGCCGCAGGGCGTCGATCCCGAACAGGTCGAGGACAAGCTGGCCGAAGTCGAACTCGATGGCGTCATCCGCCTGCTGGGCGAGAAAGAAGTGCCGTTCAGCGCCAGGACCGGCCTGGTTTGGAACCGCTCGTCGTCGCTGCCGGAGCACCCGAACGGCATGCGCTTCAGACTCACCAAGGATGACGGCAGCGTCATCGAGCGCGTGTTCTACTCGGTCGGCGGTGGCTTCATCCACGCCGCCGGCGAGTCGCACGCGCGCCAGGGCGCCGGTGGCGGCAGCGCGCCGATCCCCTATCCGTTCGACACGATGGACCAGCTGCTCGCGCACGGCAAGGCGAGCGGCCTGTCGATCCCGCAGATGTTGCGCGCCAATGAATGCGCGCACATGAGCGAAGACGATCTCGATGCCGGCATCGACAACATCTGGCAGGTGATGCGCGACTGTATCGCCCACGGCCTGGTTACCGACGGCCAGCTGCCGGGCGGGCTGAACGTGAAGCGCCGCGCCGCCAAGCTGTGGCGCCAGGCGCTCGACGCCAAGAACGGCGACAACCGCGCCAACGACCTGCCGCACGACGCGCTGCACCAGGTCAGCCTGTATGCGATGGCGGTCAACGAGGAAAACGCCGCCGGCGGCCGCGTGGTGACGGCGCCCACCAACGGCGCCGCCGGCATCATCCCGGCCGTGATGCGCTACTACGCCGAGGATTGCCGTCCGAGCGATCCGGTCAAGGGCGTGCGCGAGTTCATGCTGACGGCGGCTGCCATCGGCATGCTGTGCAAGAAGAACGCCTCGATCTCGGGCGCCGAAATCGGCTGCCAGGGCGAAGTGGGCGTCGCCTGCGCGATGGCGGCGGCCGGCCTGGTGGCGGCCCTCGGCGGCAGCAACGAGCAGATCGAGAATGCGGCCGAAATCGGCATCGAGCACCACCTCGGCATGACGTGCGACCCGATCGGCGGCCTGGTGCAGATTCCGTGCATCGAGCGTAACGGCATGGGTGCAATCAAGGCGATTACCGCAGCTTCGCTGGCGTTGAAGGGCGACGGCACCCATTTTGTCAGCCTCGACGAGGTGATCGAGACGATGCGCCAGACTGGCGCCGACATGCAGGACAAGTACAAGGAAACGTCGCTGGGAGGGCTGGCGATTCACGTCATCACCGTCAACCACGCTGCCTGCTAGCTGATTCGGGGTCTGACCTAGGTCAGACCACATCGGAGGGGTGTTAGTTCGCTTAAAAAGCGCATTGGCGCCGTAGTGCCATGCCTCTGCCCAAGAAAATCCCGGTCGAACTATAATAAACGCTCGATCGCAGCGTAAACCGGACTTTTCTCACTGTATGCAATACGTCTCCACCCGCGCCACGCCGGCGTCCCAGCCCCAGCAATTTTCCAGCATCCTGCTCGGCGGCCTCGCGCCCGACGGCGGCCTGTACCTGCCTGCCGAGTACCCGCAAGTGACCGGCGCCGAACTCGATGCCTGGCGCAAGCTGTCCTACGCCGACCTGGCCTACGAGATCTTGAAGAAGTTCGCGACCGACATTCCGGACGCCGACCTGAAGGCGCTGACCGCCAAAACGTACACGCCTGACGTCTACCGCAACGCGCGCACAGGCGAAGCGGCAGCCGACATCACGCCGCTGCGCGTGCTCGAACAGGACGGCGACAAGACGCTGATCCTGCAGGCGCTGTCGAACGGGCCGACGCTGGCGTTCAAGGACATGGCGATGCAGCTGCTCGGTAACCTGTTCGAATACACGCTGGCCAAGGATGGCGCCGAACTCAATATCTTCGGCGCCACCTCGGGCGACACCGGCAGCGCCGCCGAATACGCGATGCGCGGAAAGAAAGGCATCCGCGTCTTCATGCTGTCGCCGCACAAGAAGATGAGCGCCTTCCAGAGCGCGCAGATGTTCAGCCTGCAGGACCCGAACATCTTCAACATCGCCGTCGAGGGCGTGTTCGACGACTGCCAGGACATGGTCAAGGCGGTGTCGAACGACCTGCGCTTCAAGGCCATGCAGAAGATCGGCACCGTCAATTCGATCAACTGGGCGCGCGTCGTCGCCCAGGTGGTCTACTACTTCCGCGGCTACCTCGCGGCGACGACCGACAACGCGCAGAAGGTGTCGTTCACGGTCCCGTCGGGGAACTTCGGCAATATCTGCGCCGGCCACATCGCGCGCATGATGGGACTGCCGATCGACACACTGGTGGCCGCCACCAACGAAAACGACGTCCTCGACGAATTCTTCCGCACTGGCGTCTACCGCGTGCGCAAGTCGGCCGAGACGTACCATACCAGCAGCCCGTCGATGGACATCTCGAAGGCGTCCAATTTCGAGCGCTTCGTGTATGACCTGGTCGGGCGCGACCCGGCGCGCGTGGCGAAGCTGTTCCACAAGGTCGAGACCGAGGGCGGCTTCGACCTGTCCGGCAAGCCTGGCAGCGACGGCGACGAGTGGGCGCAGGTGGCCAACTACGGCTTCTTGTCGGGCCGCTCGACCCACAAGGACCGCGTCGCCACCATCCGCGACGTGCAGGACGACTACGGCATCACGATCGATACTCACACAGCCGACGGCGTCAAGGTCGCGCGCGAGAACATGGCGCCCGGAGTGCCGATGATCGTGCTCGAAACCGCGCTGGCCGCCAAGTTCAACGAGACCATTCTCGAGGCGTTGGGCCTGGACGCCGAGCGTCCGGCCGGATTCGAGGACATCGAATCGCTGCCGCAGAAGTTCGTCGTCATGACGGCCGATGTCGCGGCCATGAAGGCGTACATCGCCGCGAACACGGGGCTGTGACATGAGCACGCCCGTCGTCAGGCCGCCGATGGTGGCCGTGCGCGAAGCGCTGGACTTCCTGCTCGACGCAGCACGTCCGGTCGCCGAGTCGGAGATCGTGGCGACGCTGTGCGCCAATGGCCGTGTGCTGGCGCAGGCGCAGGCGTCGACGATCGACGTGCCCTCCGCCGACAACACGCAGATGGACGGCTACGCGGTGCGCGCGCCGGATTGCGCCGCCGGCGGCGCCGCGCTCACCGTCAGCGACCGCATTCCCGCCGGCCAGGTCGGCAAGTACCTGGAGGCTGGTTGTGCCGCCCGCATCTTCACCGGCGCGATGATCCCGGAAGGCGCCGACGCTGTCGTCATGCAGGAGCAGTGCAGCCTGAACGACGACGGCACCGTCACCATCCACCATGCGCCGCAGGCCGGCGAATGGATTCGCCGTGCCGGCGAGGACATCACCAGCGGCGCGGTGATCCTTCCGGCCGGTACGCGCCTGCGCAGCCAGGAACTCGGACTGGCGGCATCGGTCGGCCTGGCGATGCTGCCGGTGCTGCGCAAGCTGCGGGTGGCGGTGTTTTTCACCGGCGACGAATTGACGATGCCGGGCGAAGCGCCGGGCGGGCAGCTCGCGCCCGGCGCGATCTACAATTCGAACCGCTTCACCTTGCGCGCGCTGCTGGAAAACCTCGGCTGCACAATCGCCGATTTCGGCATCGTCCCCGACACGCTGGAGGCTACGCGCGAAACGCTGCGCAATGCCGCGCGCGAGAACGACCTGATCATCACCTCGGGCGGCGTGTCGGTCGGCGAAGAAGACCACATCAAGCCGGCGGTGGAGGCGGAAGGGCGGCTGAACATGTGGCAGATCGCCGTCAAGCCTGGCAAGCCGCTGGCGTTCGGCGAGGTGCGGCGCGACGGCGGCGAGGCGTTCTTCCTCGGGCTGCCAGGCAATCCGGTGTCGAGCTTCATCACCTTCCTGCTGTTCGTGCGGCCCTTCATCCTGCGCTTGCAGGGCGTGACGTCCTCCGTGGAACCGCGCGCCTTTGCCATGCGCGCCGATTTCGACTGGCCCAAGGCCGACCGCCGCAACGAATTCCTGCGCGCGCGCATCAACGACGACGGCGGGCTCGACCTGTTCCCGAACCAGGGCTCGGGCGTGCTGACGTCGACGGTCTGGGGCGATGGGCTGATCGACAACCCGCCTGGCAATCCGATTGCGCGCGGCGACATCGTGCGTTTTATCCCATTTAGCGAATTACTGCATTAGGCGATCAATGAATATCAACCTGCGTTTTTTTGCCAGCGTGCGCGAAGCACTCGGCGTATCGCAAGAAGCTGTGAGCCTCCCGGACGGCGTGACAACCGTTGGCGGCGTGCGTGAATTCCTGTATGGCCGGGGCGGCGCGTGGACCGAGGCGCTGGCGCCCGAGCGTTCCCTGCGCATGGCTTACAACCAGGTGATGTGCAGCGCCGAGACCGAGATCGCGGACGGCTGCGAGGTGGCGTTCTTCCCGCCGGTGACGGGCGGCTAGTTCCCGCGCGAGCGCAGGTATCTGGCGCCGATGAAGATCGCCGATGCCGCCAGCGCGAACGCGAGCGACACCCACACGCCGTCGCCGAGCTGTTTGCCGCCGATCAGGTCGACGACGACCAGCAGTGCGAACATCGAGGCCGAGGCCAGCACGTACTGCAAAATCCAATATCGAACGCTATGCATGGTGTCTCCCGAGTAGTTATGATCCGATCATAACCGACGGCGACGGCTCACGCTACCGGCATTAATCGCCCTGGCGATCGAGCCAGGCGACGATGCCGTCCAGGCTGCGAAAATCGGCCACCGAGCGGCAGGCGATGTGCGGGTGGCGCGCCTGCAGCATGCGCGCGAGCGCCGCACCCGGGCCCAGTTCCAGCGCGACCGTCATGCCGGCTTCGGCGGCGGCGTCCATGCAGTCGCTCCAGACGATCGTCTCGCTCAGTTGGCGCGACAGCGTGTCGATCGCGCGTGCCTTGTCGGTGACAGCCTCGGCGCCGATCCCCGACAGCACCGGGCATGCCGGCCGATGAAACGGCGCGGCCAGCAGCGCTGCGGCAAACGGGCCCACGGCCGATGCCATCAAAGGCGTGTGCGACGCGATCCCGACCGGCAGCCGCTGCAACCTGCCGCCGGCGGCGCAGACTGCCAGCTCGAGCGGCGCCAGGTCGGCCTGCCGGCCGCCTGCGATACAGGTGTCCATTCCGGTGGCGATGGCGATGGCGAATCCGGCGGCCGCGGCGAGTGCGCGCGCTATCTCGAGCGAAACGCCGCTGATGGCAACGAGCGCCTGCGGGTCGGTAACGGCGCCAGTCATCAGGCTTGCGCGAACCGCCGCCAGCGCGACAGCGTCGGCGGGAGCGAGGGCGCCCGCCACGCCGTAGGCGGACAATTCGCCGACGCTGTAGCCGGCCACCAGGCTGGGCGCCGGAACGCGGTGGCGCAGCGCTTCCCACATTGCCAGCGTGGCGCCGACAATGGCCGGTTGCGCCACTCGGTTGTCGAACATCGTCGCCGGATCGGCCACGGACAAGCCGCACTCGTCGAGCAAAGCCGCGGCGGCGGCGTCGCTGCGCGCGAGGTCGTACATGGCATCGTGCTGGCCGCCCTGGCCAGGACAGAGCAGGAGAAGGCGGGTGCTCACGACGAGGCGACCGCGTGAACGAGGCAGGTAGCGGCCAGCAGGTCGGCCGCGCCGCCGGGCGAGAGTTTTGCGGCGACCAGGATGCGGTGGCATTCCAGCGCGTAGATACGCCAATCGGGATGAGCTGTGCCGCCCATCGCGAGGAAGCCCGCGGCCTGGCGCCTCACCGTCGATGCACCCTGCGCGCCGCCGCGGTGGAACACGTTGGTGTCGCTTACATGGGCCATCAGCGCGAACAGCGCATCGATGCGCGCGTGGTGCATGCCGCGTCCTGCCGTCAGGGTGCGCCGCAAGGCCGGCAGGCCGACCTCGAAGACGGACGGCAGGCCGAGTGCGCCTTCTTCGCGCGCGCCGCTGGCGGCATGGCGGTCAGCTACCTGGAGTCCGTGCGACCTTGCGCCGGCGGGTCGGGTGTGGGCGGCCAGCTCTTCGCCCCAGCGATTCAGCATGACCGCGCGCAGCGAGTCGCCGGCGGGCGCGATACCCTTGGCGCGCGCGCGACCGATTGCCGCGCACAGCATGCCCAGGCTGAAGATCGCGCCGCGGTGCGTGTTGATACCGCCGGTCGAGCGCAGCATGCGCGCCTCGGCGTCGATGCCGAGCTGTTTGAGTACGGTGAAGGGCGCATCGTCGAAGCCGGCCCGGCAGATACGCGCGAAGTAGTGGCGCAAGGCGAACATGCTGCGCATGAAGGTCACGGCAGTCATGTCGGTGTGGCTGCCGTTATCGACCAGGGATACCAGCCCCGGTTTCGGATGGAGAACCAGTTCGGCGTGCAGGCAACCGACGGCGACGCGCGCGGTCTCGGCGAAGAAGCGGCGCGGCGACGCCTGCCGGTCGGGCTGGACTCGCTGCGCCGCCGCGCGCTGGAAGTGCGGGATCATGCCGACTCCAGCGTCGCCAGCAGCGCTTCGATGGGGGCAAGCCGCACTGCGCCCGCGTCCTTGACCAACACCCTCGCCCTGGCCTTGGCCGGGCCGGCGCCGAGCCACTCTTTCCACGACACCGCCGCGCCCGATGGGAAAACGATCTCGCCGTCGAGCGGCAGCACGGCGGCATGGCGTTCCAGCAGCGCCAGGCCGGCACTCAGCGCGGCGCGATCGGCAGGGAAGAACAGCAGGTCGATATCGGATGCGGCGGTCAGGTAGGCTTGTCCGGTGATGGCTTGCATGGCGAGCGATCCGTATGCGCGCAGCGCCATGCTGCCGGCCAGTACGTCGAGCGGCTGCCGCCAGCGATCCGGGGCCGCGGCGGCGGCATCGGCCAGCGCCAGGGCGGGACTGCTGCGGGCGATGTCGGCGGCCGAGACGGTGAGCGCGACCCGGCCCTTGACGCCGTTACTGGCCGGCGGCAGCGGGATGCCGAGGCTGACGTGGCCAGCGGCCAGGCCGGCGTCGGCGCGCCGCACGACCGACGGCCAATTCTCGCGCCGCCATTGCTCAATGGCGGCGTGCTGGACGGACGGGGCGGCCGCGTGCGCGGCGTCCCATCCGCGCCCGGTCAGCCACACGAGGTCATGGCGGCAGAACATCGCTGCCGGTCAGGATCGCGTCGATGACACGCTGGGCCAGCTTGCGGCCGCCGCGCGCCTGGCCGAGCAGGCTGCGCAAGTCGCCGCCGCTGGCAGCGTCGAGCGCCTGTTCGAGCTGCGCGGCGAGGTCGGCGCTCCAGATCTCCTGCAGCCCGCCCATGCGCAGGTAGTTGACGGGGCCGGGAGCAAATACCGGATTGTCGGCAGAGAGCTCGATCAGCCGTTCTTCCGGCACTTTGGTAATGCGCGCCATCGCCGGCAGTCCCATTACGCGGATGCTGGCGTCGGGCAGGGCGTAGCAGGCGTCCGCCATCAGGCCGCTGGTGATGAAGCCGCCCGAGAGCGCCTGGTCGTAGACGAGGGCGACGACCTTGTGGCCCTGGCGGCGCGCCAGTTCGACGCATTTGCCGAGGTGGGCCATGAAGCTGTTGATGCCCAACATTTCGTCGCGGTGGCGCAGGCGCTGACCCTGGGTGTCGACCAGCATCACGATGGGCCGGCCGGGATGCTCGCGCACCGTGGCCAGCACGAAGCGCGCCTGCGCCAGTGCGATTTCGATGCCGATCGGCGCGTGGCCGGTGGTGCCGACGACGGCAACCGTCCGCTCGCCGGCCTGCGCGCTACCGGACAGGAAGTTGTCGGTTTCGGTCAGTGCATGCCCGCGCGGGAACAGCTGCGCGGCCAGTGTTTGCCAGTCCATCAGCGGCCTCCCATTCGGTGCAATTTGGCGACGGCGACAAATTCGGGCGCCTCGAGCATGGCGATGGCGTCGGGCTGCGCGACGCCGAGCGCGGCCCAGACTTCGAGCGGGTCGGTCATGGCGCCGAAGCGGTCGATGCGTTCGCCGAGCATGGCCTGTTCTTCTTCGAGTTCCTGCAGGCTGAGGGCGGTCGACTGCCGGCGGCAGGCGGCGATGGCCTCGATCGCCGCCTCGCGGAACGCGACGACGGAATCGGCGACGAGAGCCTGGCAGTCGCCGAGCAGGTAGCGGTGCTTGCCGCCGGTGGTGCGCCACACCAGGGCGCGGTCGCGCGAATCGAATTCTTCGACGCCGCTGGCGGTCTCGATGACTTCTGGGCCGGACATGGCGAGCCGTCCTTCTTCGGACATGACCACCGCGTTGGTGCAACGGGCGACGATGCCCATGCCGCCGAACACGCCGTTGGAGCCGCCGGCGAGGGTGATCACTGCAATGCCGGCGGCGCGGGCGTCGAGCACCGCGCGCATCACCTCGGACACGGCGATCAGGCCGGCATTCGCCTCGTGCAGGCGCACGCCGCCGGTTTCCATCAGCAGCACGACGGCGCCGACATGCTCGGCAATCGCGCGGCGCAGCAGGCCGACCAGCTTGGCGCCGTGGACTTCGCCGACGGCGCCGCCCATGAAGCCGCCTTCCTGGGCGGCGGCAAAGACCGTCTCGCCGTTCAGCAGCGCCTGGCCGACGGCGACGCCGTCGTCGAACGACACCGGCGCGTCGAGCTGGGCGAGGTGAGGGCTGATGATGCGCGCCGACGGCGGCAGGAATTCGACGAAGCTGCCGGCGTCGAAGAGGCGGGCAATGCGTTCGCGCGCGGTCGATTCGAGGTAGCTGCTCATGGCGCCTCTCCCAGCATCGTTTCGACCGCCTGGTCGAGGCGCAGGCTGACCACGGCGGGCGTGGCGCCCATGTCGTTGATGGCGATGCGCGCGTCGGCCAGCTGCCAGCGCTGGTGGAAGTCCTGCATCACAGCCTGCCAGGTCGCGCCGAAGCCGATCGCCGCGGTCTTGATCTCGATGGTGCAGGCGCCGCCGAGCGGCGCCGATTCGATCAGCACTTCGAGGTTGCCGGAGCCGACCACGCCAACCACCTGCGGCTGCGCCGGCAGCGGCCGGGTGCCGTTCTCGAACCGATATTCCAGAGTTTCCATATTTTTTCCTTACCAGTTGCGGAAGCGGCGCGGCGGCGCGTACAAGCCGCCCGATGCGCGCACGAGGTCTTTCATGTTCTTTGCCGCCAGCAGGTCGCGCGTGGCGAGCCGCTTGTCGACGCCGATATCCTCGGCGCGCTGGACGATGCCGCGGTCGCGCAGGTTTTCGACCATGCGCTTGTCGCGCGCCATGCCGACCGGCGTGTAGCCGGCGACGCCGCGGATGGCCTGTTCGCGTTCCTCGTCGGTGCGGCACAGCAGCAGGTTGGCGATGCCTTCCTCGGTCAGGATGTGGGTGACGTCGTCGCCGTAGATCATCACCGGCGGGATCTCGAAGCCGGCCTGCTCGGCCAGCGCCCAAGCGTCGAGGCGGTCGACGAAAGCGGGCTGCATGTGTTCGCGGAAGGTCTCGACGATCTGCACCACCAGCTTCCGGCCGCGCGGGATGGTATTGCGCCCTTCGCAGCCCTGGCGGCCGGCCTTCAGCCATGCCGGGCTGGCGTGGCGGCGGCCGCGGGCGTCGGCGCCCATGTTGGGGGCGCCGCCGAAGCCGGCGATGCGGCCGGCGGTGGCGGTCGAGGAGTTGCCCTCCAAGTCGATCTGCAGGGTCGAGCCGATGAACATGTCGCAGGCATAGTGGCCGGCGGCCTGCGACATGGCGCGGTTGCTGCGCATGCTGCCGTCGGGGCCGACCGCGAAGACGTCGGGGCGGGCGCGGATGTACTCTTCCATGCCGAGTTCGGAGCCGAACGAGTGCACCGTTTCGACGAAGCCGGCTTCGATGGCGGGGATCAGCGCCGGATGGGGATTGAGGGCCCAGTGGCGGCAGATCTTGCCCTTCAGGCCGAGCGACTCGGCGTAGGTGGGCAGCAGCAGTTCGATGGCGGCGGTGTCGAAGCCGATGCCGTGGTTGAGGCGCTGGACGCCGTATTCGGCGTAGATGCCCTGGATGGCCATCATCGCCATCAGCACCTGGATTTCGGAGATCTGGGCGGGGTCGCGCGTAAACAGCGGCTCGATGTAGTAAGGGGCCGGCGTGCGGACGACGAAGTCGACCCAGTCGCCGGGAATGTCGACGCGCGGCAGCACGTCCATGATGCGGTTGACCTGGACGATGACGATGCCGTTCTTGAAGGCGGTCGCTTCGACGATCGCCGGCGTGTCTTCGGTGTTGGGGCCGGTGTAGAGGTTGCCGTGGCGGTCGGCCGCCTCGGCGGCGACCAGGCACACGCGCGGCGCCAGGTCGATGAAGTAGCGGCTGAACAGTTCGAGGTAGGTGTGGATGGCGCCGATGTTGAGCTGGCCGGACGCGACCAGCCTGGCGACGCGCCCGGCCTGCGGGCCGGAAAACGAAAAGTCGAGGCGCGAGGCGATGCCGCGCTCGAACACGTCGAGGTGTTCGGGCAGGGCCAGCACCGACTGCAGCATGTGCAGTTCGTTGACGCGCGCCGGATCGAGCGCGGCCAGCGCGCGGGCCAGGAAGTCGGCCTGCTTCTGGTTGTTGCCCTCGAGGCAGACGCGGTCGCCGCACTCGATCACGCTGTGCAGCAGGTCGCCGATGCGCGCCGCCGGCACCGATTTGCCGTCCAGCGCGGCGCCGACCGTGGCGCGGGCGCGCGCCAGTCTGGCGGCGCGATTGGCCTGCAAGGTGTTCCAGGCTTTCGGCGGCGCAGTCATCAATTCACTCCCATCATCATGTGGTGACGCCCCGGATGACATCCGTGAGCGGTATGTCGGGCGCGATGTTGTTTATGACGAAGATGTTAAGCCCCACCGGCGGATGGATCAAGCTCATTTCGATCACGACCGTCATGACGATGCCAGACCAGACCACGCCGACACCGCCAGCGTTGGCTGATGTGCAGGCAGCTCATCACATGCCAAGAAAACTGCGCGTCTTTCGGGCGCCATACTATTTATTTAGACCACAGCAATCCGCACAAGTGCCAGCAGGGCGATCAAACCAGCCGTTTCCGATGCCGTGCGGTGGTCGCCGCAGAGCGCGACACATTCGCCGCCCTGGCGCCTTAATCTTCGACGGTGTCCTTGCACAGAGCGCAGGCGATACCTTTTTTGGCGCGGGTGTAGCGCGAGCCGGTGAAGATGGCGGACGCAATCATCGCCCAGGTGAGCGATTCGGTCAGCGCCTTGTCGACCGCGCGCCCGCGCAGCAGGCTGGCCGCCAGCAGGATCACGAAGGTGATGGCCACTACCAGGAAGAAGCGGCCGACCCAGAAGCGAGTACTCTTCATTCTAGGTTCTCCTTACAGCGCTTTGAAAAAGGCGCGCAGCGCATCGGCCAGCATTTGCGGCTGGTCGATCATGACGAAGTGGCGCGCCGGCGCAATCGACACGACCTGCAGTTGCGGGGTGCCGGCCATCAGCGACGCGTAGTACGCGGTCTTGGCTTCGCGCGTCATGCCCATCTGCGTGGAATCCGGTTCGAAGTAGGGCGCGATGAGCAGCACCGGCACTTTCAGGTCGGGCAGGGAGGGGCGCAGGTCGAGTTCCAGCACTTCGCCCATCGCGGCGAGCATCGCTGCCGGCTCGCTGCGGGCGGAGAGTTTGGCCAGTTCGTCGGCGCGCGCCATGTCGGTGACGCCCATGCCGCGCATGTATTGCTGCTGCTGGAAAGCGAAAGCCTGGTGGTCGGATACCGGCATGCGCGCCTTGAAGCCGGCCGCCATGGCCGGGCGTTGGTCGGCCGGCGTGTTTTCGGTGCCGGGGAAAACCGGCAGGCCGTCGATGGCGACCACGCCGCGAACCAGGCTTGAATTTTGCGCGGCGAGCGACATGGCGACGACCGCGCCGAGGCTATGGCCGATCACCACTGGCCTATCGAGCTTGCGCGAGGCGATCAGCTGGCGCAACGACTGCTGGGCGCCGTCGAGCATCTTGCCGGCAACCGGCGCGCGGCCGTCGAAGCCAGCCAGCGTGACCACGTAGATCACATGCTCGCCGCTGAACTGGCGCACCGTGTCCTGCCACACCCAGGCGCCGCTGACCAGGCCCGGCACCAGGATCAGCGGGGTGCCGCGCTGGCCGTGGCGCTCGACCAGCAAGGTGCCGACTTCGAAGCGCTCGGCCGGTACGATCGAGGCGGCGAAGCGGTTGGGGGGCTGCGCAGCGTCGGCGGCAAAGGCCGGTACGCTGGCGCCGAGGGCTAAGGCGAACAACAGTGCTGCTTTCATTTGGACTCCTGGTCAGGTGTGAAGATCGATTCGATGGGCCGCGCAAACAGCTTCGAGATGGCGAAGGCGAGCGGCAGGCTGGGATCGTAGCGGCCGGTCTCGAGCGCATTGACGGTCTGGCGCGACACCTCGAGCAGGTCGGCCAGGTGGGCCTGGCTCCAGCCTTGCGCGGCGCGCAGTTCGCGGATGATGTTGTTCATCGCTTCAGCAGCCAGCGGCCAAGGCAGACCAGCAGCCAGGAGGCGCCCATGATTGGCCAGACGGCGAACATCGACAAACGCGGAAAGCCGGCCGTTTCGAGAAAACCGTAGGTGAAGGTGACGGCGGCGGTGACGGCGGCGCCGATGGCGACGGTATCGAGCATGACGCGGCGCTGGTATTCGTCGATGCGGCCGAGGTGGCGACCGATCGCCCAGATGGCGAGCAAGAAGCCAATCATCGGCGCGCACAGGATTGCGGTGCGCAGGGCGCCATCAGGCATCGGCCGTCCCAGCTTGATTGCGCCAACCAGCAGCACGACATACACCAGCATCGCCAATCCCATCTCGCGCAGATATGCACGCGCCACCTTCTTTTCATGTCCCATGAAGTCACCTCGAGTTGTAAAGTATGCTTTACATGGTAGACATGCATCAGGGCTATGTCAAGTACCCTTTACATCTATTTCGGGTGCTCGATCTCGACTACAATTCGGCTCCCTGAACCACGACTTGACACCGCCATGGCGCCCAGCACTTCCAGCACTTCCAGCACTTCCCGCGTCGCCGTGATCGGCGGCGGCCCCGCCGGCCTGATGGCGGCCGAGGTGCTGAGCCAGGCCGGCGTGCGGGTCGACCTGTACGACGCGATGCCGTCGGTGGGACGCAAATTCCTGCTGGCGGGGAAGGGTGGCATGAACATCACGCATTCCGAGCCGTTCGCCGCTTTCACGCAGCGCTATGGCGCGCGCGCGCCGCAGGTGGCGCGCTGGCTCGAGCAGTTCGATCCGGCGGCCGTGCGCGCATGGATTCACGGACTCGGCATCGATACTTTCGTCGGCAGCTCCGGCCGCGTGTTCCCGACCGATATGAAGGCGGCGCCGCTGCTGCGCGCCTGGCTGCACCGTCTGCGCGAAGCGGGCGTGCAGTTCCACATGCGCCATCGCTGGATCGGCTGGCGCGACGGGCGGCTGCTGTTCGCGAGCGCGGACGGCGAGCGGCTGGCCGAGGCCGACGCGGTGATCCTGGCGTTGGGCGGCGGCAGCTGGGCGCGGCTCGGATCGGACGGCACCTGGATCGGCCTGCTGGGCGGCGTCGACATCGCGCCGCTGAAGCCATCGAACTGCGGCTTCGACGTCGACTGGAGTTCCCACTTCGGCAGCAAGCACGCGGGCGCGCCACTGACCACCGTCGCCGTCGAATGGATCGGGGCCGATGGCCAGCCGGTGCGCCGCCAGGGGCAGTTCGTGATCACTGCCGGCGGAGTGGAGGGAAGCCTGATCTACGCGCTGTCGGCGCCGGTGCGCGACCAGATCGCGACTGCCGGCAGCGCCACCATTTACCTCGACCTGGCGCCAGACTTCAGCGCGGAAAAGGTGGCAGCCGAAGTGTCGCATCCACGCGGCGCGCGCTCGATGGCCAGCCATCTGCAGAGCCGCCTGGGCATCAAGGGCGTCAAGTCCGGCCTGCTGCACGAGTGCCTGACGAAGGAGCAGTATGCCGATCCGGACCGGCTGGCGGCCGGCATCAAGCGCCTGCCGCTGGTGCTCAAGCGCGCGCGACCGATCGACGAGGCGATCAGCAGCGCCGGCGGGGTGCGTTTCGATGCGATCGATGCGCAGACGCAGATGCTGCGCGCCTTGCCGGGCGTGTTCGCGGCCGGCGAGATGGTCGACTGGGAGGCGCCGACCGGCGGCTACCTGCTCACCGCGTGCTTCGCCAGCGGCCGCGCGGCGGGGCGCGGCGCACTGGCCTGGCTGGCTTCGATCAAGGCTTGAAGACGACTTCGCCGGAACCGTGGCGGTCGACCGTGCGATCGGCCGGGCCGCCGTAGACGACGACGTCGCCGGCGCCGCGCAGGACGATGTGGGCGGACTTTTGCGCGGTAATCGAAGCGTCGCCGGTGCCGGCCAACTTGAGGTCGACCTGGTCGGCGCTGAGGTGGCGGGCATAGATGTCGCCCGTGCCGCTTTGCTCGGCCTTGAACTGTTTGCTCGAGCCGACCACCGTCATGTTGCCGCTGCCGACCAGCACGACTTCCACCTTGTCGCTGCTGCCGCCGTTCATTTCGAGTTCGCCGCTACCGTTGATGCTGGCGCGCACGTGGCGGAAGCGGCCGTTGAACTTGAGGTTGCCCGAGCCGGTCAGTTCGACGTCGATGCGTTCGCCGCTAAAGCCGTTGATGGTGCTTTCGCCGCTGCCGCGCACCGCCACGTCCTCGATCGAGGGCAGCACCAGCGTGACCTCGATCGGCTGGCGGTGGAACAGCAGCATGCCGGCGGGGCGGATGTGCAGGGTGCCGTCGCTGCCGGTGGTGGTCTCGACGTTGGCGAGCAGGCGCTGCTCGCCGCGCACCACCAGCGAAGGCACCGCGCCGTGGCGCAGCGTCATGTCGATCGGGCCATCGAGGTCGATCGCGCGGATGTTCTTGCCGAGGGAGCGGGTATCGCTTTCGACCACGCGGCCGGCGGGGTTCGAGGTGCCGCGCACGCCCTGCGCGCGCAGCATGCTGTAGGACAGGCCGATCAGCAGAAAAGCCAGCACCAGCAGGGCGAATCCAACTTTGAGCAAGGCGCGCATGGTTCAGTGGCCCTTCAGCAGCGAGTAGTTCATTTCGACGTAGCGGCGGATGCCGATGAAGGTGTATTTGGTGACCACGAGACTGAGCAGGAACAGGCAGATCGAGCCGACCACCATCGACAGGCCGAAGAAGGTCTGGGTGGCACGCGAGCCGGCGTCCATGTCGGTGGAGATGTGGATGACGTGGCCGGCCACTTCTTCGGCGCGCTTGATCACCGGCTCGGCGCGGTCGCTGGCGGCAGCCGTGCCCGTCGCGGCCGGCAGCTTTTCCTGGAATACCCGCACGCCCTGGTCGCCGATGGTGATGCGGGTCTGCGAGTCGGGGGTGGCCTCGTCGGCGTTCATGACGAAGTGGCGCAGCGGGCCGTCGAGCACCAGCTCGTTGGCGCCGGCCAGGCCGCTGGCGGTGATCGCGATGCCGGCAATGTAGAAACCGAGGGCGCAGGCGTACATGGCGGCCAGCAGCGAGGCGTAGACCGCGGCCGGCACCACCATGAACAGGTTGAAGATGGCCAGGCCGAGCGCCGATACGACCAGGCGCAGCAGGTTGGCGGGGTTGCGCTTTTGCTCGAAGGCGGACAGGTGCGAGCTGGCGCGCAGGGTCATGGCGATCTTCCTTGGGTCGTCGAGATCCTTGGCGATCTCGGTTTCGCCAAGGCCGGCGGCGAGGCCGTCGACGAAGCGCTGTTCGTAGTAGGCGAGCGTCTTGGCCTGCAGCTCCGGCGCCAGGCCGGTCAGTGCACGCTTGAGCGCGTCGAGAAATTCCAGTTTGCCCATGATCGAGTTCCGTTTGCGGCGCGGCCTAAGGGTGGCCGACGACCAGCACAGTGTTGAGAGTGGGCGATTGCGGCGAATTGTCGCCGGCGATCAGTTCCGGCTTGACGATCACCACCGTGCTCGCGGCGACGAATGCCAGCAGAGCGGCCACGAGGGCGAGGGTGCGAAATCGAAGTCGAGCGTTCATTTTGTTCAGTCCGGTTGCGGGGTGGCGATGTCGATGGTGGCACTGTACCGAGCGGGCCTGGCCATCGCCATCCACGTGCGACGAACTGCACGATTGGCGGGGCAGGCGGGCGTATGCGGGGATAGCCGCGCGGGCGTCATGGCGCCGCTGGCGCGAAAATTGCCTTCGCCGCGGCCGCGCCGCTGCGCACGGCGGACTCGAGTGTTGCCGGATAGTCACTGGCGATGTAGTCGCCGGCCAGCACCAGGCCGTCCAGCCCGGTCGATGTGGCGAGGCGAGCGAGGCCGGGCGTGCAGGCGAAGGTGGCGCGCTTTTCGGTGATTACCCGGGACCATTGCGGCGACGCCATCGCGGGCCGGCCGAGGGCGCCGGCCAGCTGGGCGGCGATTGCCTGCGCCAGCGCCGTCTGGCCGAGCGCGGCGGCATCGGCGGAGGCGCTGACGACGACCGCGCACAGGCCGGCCTGGCCGGCGTCGAGCTGGCCGCGGTCGAACACGAACTGGCCCCAGTGGCCGGCGGCCGGGTCGTCCATCAGCGCGTAGAACGGCAGGTCGAGGCGCACATCGGCCGCATATTGCAGGTAGCAGGTGGTGATCGGCTCGTAGTCGAAGGCGGCCAGCTGTTCGCCGATGGCGCTGTCGATCGGCAGCGCTGCGAGCAAGGTCGCCGCGGCCGGCGGCGGCACCGCCAGCACGACGGCGTCGAACCGGGCGCTGCTGTTGCCGCCGACCGCGTGGCCGGAGGCGTCGACGCGCCAGCCGCCGTTTTCCTGGCTGAGCGCGGCGACCTTGGCGCCGCAATGGACGGTTCCCGCGCGCGCCGCAATGTAGGCCGCGGCCGCCTCGGGCAACAGCGCGCCCAGATGCAGGCGCGGCAGCAGCATGTCGGAGGCGCTGCGGCCGGCGCCGAGGCTGTCGCGCAGCACGGCCAGGAACACCTGGGCGGAGGCGCGCTCGGGCGGCGTGTTCAGCGCGGCCAGGCACAGCGGGCGCCACATCAGCTGGACGAGGCGCTCGGTCTGGTCGAAGCGCTCGAGCAGTTCGCTGACGCTGCAATCGGTGTGCAACTGCCAGCCCATCCAGCGCGCGGTGGTCGAAAAGCGCGCCAGCGACAGCTTGTCGGCCCTGGCCAGGCCGGTGGCGCGCAGCAGTGCCACTGCCAGATGGAAGGGCGCCGGAAGGCGGGGCGCAACGAAATCCATGCCGCCGCTGCCTGGCGGGTAACGCATCTGCAGCGGCAGGTTCAGCAGCGCCTGTTTCGGGTCGACGCCGACCTGGCGCAGCAGGCGCAGGGTGTCGGTGTAGGCGCCGAGCAAGATGTGCTGGCCGTTGTCGAGCATTTGGCCGTTAACCTCGACGCCGCGCGCGCGGCCGCCCAAGGTGCGGGCCGCCTCGAACATCGTGACGGTGCAGCCGGCCTTGGCCAAGTCCACTGCCGCGGCGCAGCCGGCCCAGCCGCCGCCGATGACCGCAACGTCCTTATTACCCACGGATGTAGGTTTTCCACGCCAGCCACAGCTTGCGCAGCGGCGTCAGCGAGATGCGCTGGGTCAGCACCTTGAACTGGTCGCGCTCGATCTCGTCGAGCACGGCGCGGTAGATGGCCGCCATCATCAGCCCGGGACGCTGCGCGCGCCGGTCCTGCTGCGGCAGCAGCGCGAACGCCTCGTCGTAGGCTTGCTGCGCGCGCTCGGTCTGGAACTTCATCAGCTGCTCGAACTTGTCGCTGTGGCGCGCGTTCAGCAAATCGGCGGCGGTGACGCCGAACTGCTGCAACTCGCTGATCGGCAGGTAGATGCGGCCCTTGCGCGCATCTTCGCCGACGTCGCGGATGATGTTGGTGAGCTGGAAGGCGAGGCCGAGCCGCTCGGCATAGTCGAGCGTGCGCTTGTCGGTCACGCCGAAAATGCTGGCCGACAGGATGCCGACGACGCTGGCGACGTGCCAGCAATACGTCTTCAGCGCAGGATAGTCGAGGTAGCGCGACTGGTTCAGGTCCATTTCCATGCCGTCGATAATGGCCTGCATGTGCTGCTCCTGCAGGTCGTAGACGGCCAGGTGCGGCTGCAGCGCCTGCATCACGGGGTGGGTGCCGCCGCCCTTGTACATCGCCGACACTTCCGTGCGCCACCAGGCCAGCTTGATGCGCGCGATCGATTCGTCCGTGCATTCGTCGACCGTGTCGTCCACCTCGCGGCAAAACGCGTACAGCGCCGTGATCGCGCGGCGGCGTTCGGGCGGCAGGAACAGGAAGCTGTAGTAGAAACTGGAGCCGCTCTGGACGGTTTTTTGTTGGCAGTATTCGTCGGGGGACATGGTCAGAAGTGCAATGGATGGCGAATCGAAGCCGCTATTCTATAGGCATGCATGTTTCAGCGCATCCATATCGCTCGCCATCCCAGCAACAGCCAGTCGAACGGTCCCAGCTTGGGCCGGCGCGTAAAGACGTCGTAGTCGGCCCGCTCGATCGCCTCGAGAATGCGCAGGCCGCCTTGCACCACCAGCCGCAGTTCCCAGCCGATGCGCCCGGGCAGGCGCAACGCCAGCGGCGCGCCCGACAACATCAGCGCGCGCGCCCGGTCGACCTCGAACGCCATCAGCGCGCGCCAGCGATCGTCGGCCTTCCACTGGCCGAGCTGGGTCGGGTCGAGCCCGCAGCGCGCCAGGTCGTCGCCCGGCAGGTAGATGCGGTCTTTCGCGCGGTCGATGGCGACGTCCTGCAGGAAATTGATGATCTGCAGGGCGGAGCAGATGGCGTCGGAGTCGCGCACGTTGACCGCATCCGCGGCGCCGTACAGCGACAGCATCAGCAGGCCGACCGGGTTGGCGGAGCGCCGGCAATAGTCGAGCAGGCCGGCGAAGTCGGCGTAGCGCTTGACGACCACGTCCTGCTTGAACGCGTCGAGCAAATCGTAGAAGGGCTGCAGCGGCAGCCGGTATTGCGCGACCACCGCCGCCAGCCTGGCGAACATCGGCGCCTCGCGCCGCTCGCCGCGGCCGATTGCCGCCAGTTCGTCCTCATACTGCGCGAGCGCCGCCAGCCGCTGCGCCGGCGTGGCGTCGCCTTCGTCGGCGATGTCGTCGGCGCTGCGGGCGAAGGCATAAATCGCCTCGACCGCCGGCACCAGCCGTTTGGGCAACAGGAAAGACGCGACAGGGAAATTTTCGTAGTGGTCGACAGGCATGGAAATATTGGAGAGACTGCACAAAAATGTCACGACATCAATTGCAGAGCGCATCTTAAAGGAAAAGAGCGCACGTCGTTACCGTCAGAGCAGGGCCATCCGGCGCCCAGATGAAAAAAGCCCTGTCGTGTCAGAAAATCCAGTAAAATAGCGGGTTGAAGTTGTAGCCCCTGACCAGGGGCAAAGGCAGTGCAGGGCGGCCGGTTTCATCGTCGGGCGCCCTTTGTTGTTTCCGGCGGCCGGTGCAGGCCGGCCGACCAGGTGCATCCGGTAACCCCGGCTGCGATCCCGCGAGGATGGCGAAATTGGTAGACGCACCAGGTTTAGGTCCTGACGCCAGCAATGGTGTGGGGGTTCGAGTCCCCCTCCTCGCACCACGAGTTTAATTCATATTTTTTTGGACGATTTTTACAATGGCAACTGCAGTCGAAACCCTGGGTAAACTCGAGCGTCGCATGACGATCTCTTTTCCGCTGGCTGAAGTCCGGACGGAAGTTGAAAAGCGCTTGAAACAGCAGGCCAAAACGGCCAAGGCGCCTGGCTTCCGCCCAGGCAAGGTTCCTCTGAAGATGGTCGCAGCCCAATACGGCTACCAGATCGAGTCCGACGTCCTCAACGACAAGGTCGGCCGCGCGTTCAACGACGCCGCCAACGAAAACGAGCTGCGCGTTGCCGGCTTCCCGAAGATCGAAGCCAAGGACGACAGCCCTGAAGGCGTGCTTTCGTTCGACGCCACCTTCGAAGTCTATCCGGAAGTGTCCGTCGGCGACCTCGCCGCGGTGGAAATCGAGACCGTCAAGGCCGACGTCTCGGATGCCGAAATCGACAAGACCATCGAAATCCTGCGCAAGCAGCGCGTCCACTTCCACACCAAGGGCGAAGCAGGCGAGCACGGCGACGGCGGCGAGCCGGTCGCAGCCAACGGCGACCGCGCGACGGTCGACTTCACCGGCGTCATCGACGGCGTTGAATTCCCAGGCGGCAAAGCTGAAGACTATGCATTCGTGCTCGGCGAAGGCCGCATGCTGCCGGAATTCGAAGCTGCCACCATCGGCCTGAAGGTCGGCGAGTCGAAGACTTTCGACCTGGCCTTCCCTGAGGACTACCATGGCAAGGACGTGGCCGGCAAAACCGCCCAGTTCACCATCACCCTGAAAGCGCTCGAGTGGGCGCACCTGCCGGCGGTCGACGCGGAATTCGCCAAGTCGCTGGGCATCGAAGACGGCGACGCTGAAAAAATGCGCGCCGACATCAAGGTCAACCTCGAGCGTGAAGTTGCCGGCCGCGTCAAGGCGCGCAACAAGGAAGCCGTGATGGATGCCCTGGTCAAGGTCACCGACATGGAAGTGCCGAAAGTGATGATCGAGCAGGATTCCGAGCGCCTGGCCGAGATGACCCGCCAGGACATGGCCCAGCGCGGCATGGATGTCAAGAACATGCCATTCCCGCAAGAGCTGTTCGCCACCAAGGCCGAGCGCCGCGTGCGCCTCGGGCTGATCCTGTCGCAACTGGTTGGCGACAACAAGCTGCAGGCAACGCAAGAGCAGGTCAAGGCGCAGATCGAAGATTTCGCGCAGAGCTACGAAGATCCGAAGGAAGTGCTGAAGTACTACTACAGCGATCGCCGGCGCCTGGCTGAAGTCGAAGCCCTTGTATTGGAAGAAAACGTCGTCAACTATGTGCTCGGTAAGGCGAAAGTAACCGCGAAAGCAGTTGCCTTCGACGAATTGATGGGAAGCAACGCACAAGCTTAAGAAGGTTTTAAGCTATTGTCAGACAACGCAAGGAGAATCCATGAACCACAATCCGGCATTGGACACACAAGCACTCGGCCTGGTGCCGATGGTGGTCGAGCAGAGCGGCCGCGGCGAGCGCGCCTACGACATCTACTCGCGCCTGCTGAAGGAGCGCGTGATTTTCCTGGTCGGCCCGGTCAATGACCAGATGGCCAACCTGATCGTCGCCCAGCTGCTGTTCCTGGAGAGCGAAAATCCCGACAAGGACATTTCGCTCTACATCAACTCGCCTGGCGGCTCGGTTTCGGCCGGCCTGGCGATCTTCGATACCATGAACTTCATCAAGCCCGACGTGTCGACGCTGTGCACCGGGATGGCCGCCTCGATGGGCGCTTTCCTGCTGGCAGCCGGCGCCAACGGCAAGCGCTTCTCGTTGCCGAACTCGCGCATCATGATTCACCAGCCGTCGGGCGGCTCGCAAGGGCAGGCATCCGACATCGAAATCCAGGCCAAGGAAATCCTGTACCTGCGCGAGCGTCTCAACAAGATCCTGGCTGACCGCACCGGCAAGACGATGGAACAGATCCACAAGGATACTGACCGCGACCGTTTCATGTCCGGCGACGAAGCTGCAGACTACGGCCTGATCGACAAAGTGTTGACCAGCCGAGGCTGATGCAGCCGCGACGGTGTTGCTGAAAAACGCCCGGGCGCCACAACGTTCGGGCGTTTCGTTTTTATTTCGGGTAGCATGGCAGTTTACGAGCACCTTGTTGCGCACCTGTATTAGCGTTATATTTATAGCAATCCACTAGAAACCTGCCCCATGTCAGACAAAAAATCCTCCAGCGGCGAAAAACTCCTGTACTGCTCGTTCTGCGGCAAGAGCCAGCACGAGGTGAAGAAACTCATCGCCGGACCATCGGTGTTCATCTGCGACGAATGCATCGACCTGTGCAACGACATCATCCGTGACGAGACCTCGAACGTCGAGACCGTGGCCGGCGCCAAGTCGGACCTGCCGACGCCGCACGAGATCTCCGAGCTGCTCGACCAGTACGTGATCGGCCAGCAGACTGCCAAGCGCATCCTGTCGGTGGCGGTCTACAACCATTACAAGCGCCTCAAGCACCTCGGCAAGAAGGACGACGTCGAACTGGCCAAGAGCAACATTCTGCTGGTGGGCCCGACCGGCTCCGGCAAGACCTTGCTGGCGCAGACGCTGGCACGCATGCTGAACGTGCCGTTCGTCATCGCCGACGCCACCACGCTGACCGAAGCCGGCTATGTTGGCGAGGACGTCGAGAACATCATCCAGAAGCTGCTGCAAAGCTGTAACTATGAAGTCGAGAAGGCGCAGCGCGGCATCGTCTACATCGACGAGATCGACAAGATTTCGCGCAAGTCGGACAACCCGTCGATCACCCGCGACGTGTCGGGCGAAGGCGTGCAGCAGGCGCTGCTGAAACTGATCGAGGGCACCATGGCGTCGGTGCCGCCGCAGGGCGGGCGCAAGCATCCGAACCAGGACTTCGTGCAGATCGACACGACCAACATCATGTTCATCTGCGGCGGCGCCTTCGACGGCCTGGTCAAGATCATCCAGAACCGCTCGGAAAAGGGCGGCATCGGTTTCTCGGCCAGCGTCAAGAGCTCGGCGCAGCGCGCCAACAGCGAAATCATGCTCGATGCCGAGCCGGAAGACCTGATCAAGTTCGGCCTGATTCCGGAACTTGTTGGTCGTCTGCCTGTCGTAGCTACTTTGAGCGAACTGACCGAAGACGCGCTGATCCAGATCCTCGTCGAGCCGAAGAATGCGCTGATCAAGCAGTATTCGAAACTGCTTGAAATGGAAGGCGCCGAATTGGAAATTCGCCCAGCGGCGATGCATGCAATTGCAAAGAAAGCACTGGCGCGCAAAACCGGTGCACGTGGATTGCGCTCGATTCTCGAACACGCTTTACTCGATGTAATGTACGAATTGCCAAATCAGCAGAATGTCATCAAAGTCGTCATCGATGAAAATACGATCACGAACGGTGCCAAACCATTACTGATTTACAGCGAAACGGCCAAAGCATCCGGAGAAAATTGAAAATTACCCGCACGCACACAACAAAAAGGGCTGCATCCCCTAATTCTTGGCGGTACAATTTATCTCAATAAAAGAAGCAGGCTTCAATCGAAAAGCCACTCGCGGCGCCTGCCGCGCGGTGGCTTTTTTATTTTGTCAGTCATAAATCTTTTGGACCAAGCCGGTGATAACGTAACATTTGAATTAAACAGTTACCAATCGAAATATTTTCGCAAACCGGCCTTGTTTTTAGGCAGCGAGTGCCAACATCTGATTCACGCTTTCTATAAGGTATGCCATGACAACTTCCCATTTAACCGAGCAAACGACGCTGCCGTTACTGCCGTTGCGCGACGTGGTCGTCTTTCCGCATATGGTAATACCATTGTTTGTTGGCCGTCCGAAGTCCATCAAGGCGCTCGAAGCGGCGATGGAGCAGGGCAAGAGCATCATGCTGGCCGCCCAGAAGGCAGCCGCCAAGGACGAACCGTCGCCGACCGACATCTACGAGATCGGCTGCGTCGCCAACATCCTGCAGATGCTCAAGCTGCCAGACGGCACCGTCAAGGTGCTGGTCGAAGGCGCCCAGCGCGCCCGCATCAACCACATCAGCGATTCGCCGACCCATTTCATCGCCGACCTGACCCCGCTCAATTCGGAAATCGGCGACGATTCCGAAGTCGAGGCGATGCGCCGCGCGATCGTCCAGCAGTTCGACCAGTACGTCAAACTGAACAAGAAGATTCCACCGGAGATTCTCGCCTCGCTGGCCGGCATCGACGACGCCGGCCGCCTGGCCGACACCGTTGCCGCCCACCTGCCGCTCAAGCTCGAGCAGAAGCAAGTGATCCTCGAAATCTTCAACGTCGCCAAGCGCCTCGAGCACCTGCTCGGCCAGCTTGAAGGCGAACTCGACATCCTGCAGGTCGAAAAGCGCATCCGCGGCCGCGTCAAGCGCCAGATGGAAAAGTCGCAGCGCGAGTACTACCTGAACGAGCAGGTCAAGGCCATCCAAAAAGAACTGGGCGAGGGCGAAGACGGCGCCGACATCGACGAGCTCGAGAAGAAGGTGATCGCCGCCAAGATGCCGAAAGAGGCGCTCGACAAGGCCACCAACGAACTCAAGAAGCTGAAGCTGATGTCGCCGATGTCGGCTGAAGCGACCGTCGTGCGCAACTACATCGACACGCTGGTGAACCTGCCGTGGAAGAAGAAGTCCAAGGTCAACAACGACCTCGCCAACGCCGAGAAGGTGCTGGAAGGCGATCACTACGGCCTCGACAAGGTCAAGGAACGCATCCTGGAATACCTCGCGGTCCAGCAACGCGTCGACAAGCTGAAAGCCCCGATCCTGTGCTTCGTCGGCCCTCCGGGTGTCGGCAAGACCTCGCTCGGCCAGTCGATCGCCCGCGCCACGAACCGCAAGTTCGTCCGCATGGCGCTCGGCGGCGTGCGCGACGAAGCCGAGATTCGCGGCCATCGTCGCACCTACATCGGTTCGATGCCGGGCAAGGTGCTGCAATCGCTGGCGAAAGTCGGCGTGCGCAATCCGCTGTTCCTGCTCGACGAGATCGACAAGATGGGCGCGGACTTCCGTGGCGATCCGTCGTCGGCCCTGCTCGAGGTGCTCGATCCGGAACAGAACCACACGTTCTCGGACCACTACATCGAAGTCGATTTCGACCTGTCGGACGTGATGTTCGTGGCGACCTCGAACTCGTACAACATCCCGCCGGCGCTGCTGGACCGGATGGAAGTGATCCGCCTGTCGGGCTACACCGAGGACGAAAAGACCAGCATCGCGCAGCGCTACCTGCTGCCGAAGCAGATCAAGGCGAACGGCCTGAAGGAAGACGAGATCAAGGTCGACGAATCGGCCCTGCGCGACATCATCCGTTACTACACCCGCGAAGCCGGCGTGCGTTCGCTCGAGCGCGAAATCTCGAAGATCTGCCGCAAGGTCGTCAAGATGCTGCTGTTGAAGGCCTCCGATAAGAAGGTCATCGTCAACGGCAAGAACCTCGACAAGTTCCTCGGTGTGCGGCGCTACGATTTCGGCGTCGCCGAAAAAGAGAACCAGGTCGGCCAGGTGGTCGGACTGGCGTGGACCGAAGTGGGCGGCGATCTGCTGACCATCGAGGCGGTGCAGATGCCGGGCA
>JAZKFW010000048.1:0-85396 GCA_040386255.1 Pseudomonadota bacterium | reverse complement strand
TGTAGTCGCCATCATCGGTACCCGGACGGAATTTGACTTCCTTCACGAGGATGATCTTCTGCTTCAGCTTCGCTTCGTGAGCCTTCTTCTGCTCCGAATACTTGAACTTGCCGTAGTCCATCAGGCGGCATACCGGCGGCTGCGCGGTCGGCGCAATCTCTACCAGGTCGACGTTGGCCTCTTCGGCCAGACGAAATGCTTCGGCCAGGCTCACAATGCCGAGCGGCTCGTTTTCTACCCCGGATAAACGCATTTCGGGGGCAGTGATTTCGCCATTGATGCGATGCGACTTGTCAGTAGCTATGGTGTTTCCTTATAAAGTCTGGTATTCGGCCATGCTGCTTCAAGCTTTGGATGCGATCTCTTGCTTGAGACGCTCCACGAGGGCGTCGACGGACATTACGCCCAGATCGACATTGCCACGTGCTCGCACGGCCACAGTGTTGGCATCCCGCTCTTTATCGCCGATCACTAGGATGTATGGCAATTTTTGCACGGAATGTTCGCGTATTTTATAGGTTATTTTCTCGTTTCGCAAATCAGCGTGAACGCGGAACCCGGCTTTGCGCAACTGGTCGGTGACATTCTGCGTAAATTCGGCCTGCGCGTCCGAGATGTTCAGAACAGCAATTTGCACCGGCGCCAGCCACAGCGGCAGCGCGCCGGCGAAGTTTTCGATCAGGATGCCGATGAAGCGCTCCATCGAGCCGACGATCGCGCGGTGCAGCATGACCGGCACCTTGCGCGAGTTGTCGACCGCGACATATTCGGCGCCGAGGCGGCCCGGCATCGAGAAGTCGACCTGCATCGTGCCGACCTGCCATGGGCGGCCGAGGCTGTCCTTCAGGTGGTATTCGATCTTCGGGCCGTAGAAGGCGCCCTCGCCCGGCAGCTCGGTCCACTTGACGTCGCACGCCGACAGCGCGGCGCGCAGCGCGGCTTCCGCCTCGTCCCACACCTCATCCGAGCCGATTCGGTTATCCGGACGCAGCGCGATCTTGACGTCGATGTTGCCGAAGCCGAAGTCGCGATAGACCTCCATCGCCTGCGCGTGGAAGGCGATCACTTCCGGCTTGATCTGCTCTTCGGTGCAGAAGATGTGGCCGTCGTCCTGGGTGAAGCCGCGCACCCGCATGATGCCGTGCAGCGCGCCGGACGGCTCGTTGCGGTGGCACTGGCCGAACTCGCCGAAGCGCAGCGGCAGGTCGCGGTAGCTCTTCATGCCGGCGTTGTAAATCTGCACGTGGCCCGGGCAATTCATTGGCTTGAGCGCATACGAGCGGTTTTCCGACTCGGTGGAGAACATGTTCTCGCGATAGTTTTCCCAGTGGCCGGTCTTCTCCCACAGCGTGCGGTCGAGGATCTGCGGCGCCTTCACTTCCTGGTAGCCGTTGACCTGGTACTTGTGGCGCATGTACTGCTCCACCTGCTGCCAGATGGTCCAGCCTTTCGGATGCCAGAACACCAGGCCCGGCGCCTCGTCCTGGAAGTGGAACAGGTCGAGCTGCTTGCCGAGCTTGCGGTGGTCGCGCTTTTCCGCTTCTTCCAGGTTGTGCAGGTACAGTTCCTGGTCTTCTTTTTTCGCCCAGGCGGTGCCGTAGACGCGCTGCAGCATCTCGTTCTTGGAGTCGCCGCGCCAGTAGGCGCCGGCCAGCTTCATCAGCTTGAACACTTTCAGCTTGCCGGTCGACGGCACGTGCGGGCCGCGGCACAGGTCGGTGAAGCCGCCCTGGCCGTACAGCGACACATCTTCGCCGGCCGGAATCGACGCGATGATCTCGGCCTTGTAGGCTTCGCCGATGGATTTGAAATAAGCGACAGCCTCGTCGCGCGGCATCACCGAGCGGGCGACTTTCTCGTCCTTCTTGGAAATTTCCGTCATCTTCTTTTCGATGGCGGCCAGGTCTTCCGGCGTAAACGGGCGCTTGTAGGCGAAGTCGTAGTAGAAGCCGTTTTCGATGACCGGGCCGATTGTGACCTGGGCGTCGGGGAACAGCTCCTTGACGGCGTGCGCCAGCAGGTGGGCGGTGGAGTGACGGATCACGTCCAGGCCTTCCGGATCCTTGTCGGTGATGATGGCCAGGTCGGCGTCCTGCGAGATCAGGTGCGAGGTGTCGACCACCTTGCCGTCGACCTTGCCGGCAAGCGCCGCCTTGGCCAGGCCGGCGCCGATGCTGGCGGCAACCTGGGCTACGGTGACGGGGCCGTCGAATTCGCGGGCTGAACCATCGGGAAGGCGGACTGAAACCATGCTGTTCTCCATCTGGCGCGACGCGCCGAATAATTACGAATAATAAGTGAAACAAAAATGCGGACGAAAAAAAACGCGGGCTAGCCGCGTTTGTTCTTTTCGTTGAGCGAAAGAATCCACCTCGACTAGCGTCGCTGGAACAACTCCGTCGTAGTTCGCGGTGTCATAACCATGGTGCCTTTCTCGCTCTTACTCTTTTACTGCATGTTCTGGTGGGCGGTGAGGAATTCGAATCCCCGACCCCTTGGATGTCGACCAAGTATTCTAACCAGCTGAACTAACCGCCCGAAGACCAGCATTATAGAGAGCCGATTCGGGAATGACAAGGGGTATTTGCAGTGGCGATCGAGATGCCAGATTTCTAATATACTTTGCCGCATGAACGCAGAATCTTCCGCCCACCTCCACGCCCACCGCGCCGGCGACGCCAAGCACGCCCACTTCGTCGAAGCACGCAGCCAGAAGGCGCTCGCTGGCGCCCTCGTGCTGACGCTGCTGTTCGCCGTCGTCGAAGTCGTCACCGGCTTCATCTCCAACTCGCTGGCGCTGATCTCGGATGCCGGCCACATGGTCACCGACGCCGCCGCCCTCGGCCTGGCGCTGCTGGCGCAACTGATCGCCAAGCGGCCGCCGTCGGCGCGTCACTCGTTCGGCTTCGGCCGCGCCGAGGCGCTGGCCGCCTTCGTCAACAGCCTGGCGATGCTGGCCCTGGTGTGCTGGATCGTGTACGAGGCGGTGCGCCGCTTCGCCAGTCCGCAGCCGGTGCAAGGGGCCATCGTGCTCGGCGTGGCCGCAGTCGGCATCGCCATCAACCTGCTGGTCGCCTGGATGCTGTCGCGCGACCACCAGAACATGAACACGCGCGCGGCGATGGTCAACGTGATGGGCGACCTGCTCGGCTCGATCGCCGCGGTCGTTGCCGGCGCCGTCATCCATTTCACCGGCTGGGTGCGGATCGACCCGCTGCTGTCAGTGTTCGTGTCGCTGCTGATCCTCAAGTCCACCATCGGCGTGCTGCGCGAGTCCTATCATTTTCTGATGAAAGGCGTGCCCGACCAGATCGACTACGTTCAGGTCGGCGCCGACCTGGCCGCGCTCGATGGCGTCAAATCGGTGCACGACCTGCACATCTGGGAAATGTCGCCCGGCGAGCCGGCGTTGATCGGCCACCTCGAGATCGCCGACCTCGAGCGCTGGCCGCAAGTGCTGCTGGCGGTGCAGGACATGCTGCTGGCCAAGCACGGCATCGATCACGTCACGCTGCAGCCCGAGCCGCCCGATGCCTGCGCGCACGCCATGTAAGTCCTGTCTTACCTCAGGTCGGCACGAATCCCGATTGTCCCGCTGGGCTGCAGTTGCAATAATTGGACAATGCCTAATCATGACATCCCTCCCCTCGTCTACGACACGCTGATCATCGGCGGCGGCCCCGGCGGCCTGACCGCCGCCATCTACCTGTGCCGCTTCACCCGCAAAGTCGCGCTGTTCGACAAGGGCAACAGCCGCCTCAGCCTGATTCCGGTATCGCACAACTATCCGGGTTTCCCGGACGGGGTCGGCGGCACCGAACTGCTCGCCAACCTGCGCTGCCAGCTGGGCCCTTACGACTGCGACGTAAAGGACGCCGAAATCCTGCGCCTGCGCCTCGAGGACGGCACGTTTATCGGCGAGTACGACGGCGGCGAAGTGCGCGCCCTGACCGTGCTGCTGGCCACGGGCATCAAGGACACCGGCCTGCCGATCGAAAGCTGGCGCGCCGCCGTCGCCTGCGGCGCCGTTCGCCTGTGCCCCGTGTGCGACGGCTACGACGTCATCGACAAGCGCATTGCCGTGGTGTCCTCCGAAGTCAATCCGATCGGGCACGCCATGTTCATGCGCACCTTCAGCGCCGACGTCACCTTGTTCGACCGCACCCCCGGCTCGATTCTCAGCCCCGAGGAACACCGGCAGCTCGATGCGGCCGGCGTGCGCTACGTCAGCTCGGCCGTGTGCGCCGTCACCATGACCGCTGACATGAAGCCGGTCCTCAACACGAGCAACGGCAAGGCCTACGAATTCGACGTCATGTACCCGATGCTGGGCGAGACGGCGCGCTCGGAACTGGCGGCCGAGCTCGGCGCGGAAACGGCCGATTGCGGCGAGCTGGTGGTCGACGATTTCCAGGCCACCAGCGTGCCGGGCCTGTACGCGATCGGCGACGTCGTGCGCGGCCTGAACCAGATCAGCGTCGCCACCGGCCAGGCCGCGGTGGCCGCCACGCGCATCCACAACACGCTGCCGTGGAGCTTGCGCCCGAAGGCATGACTTGACGTTGCTATACTGATTAGCCCAAGTCAACTTCCGCGCAGCCGCGCAATTTCATATGAACATCCAGGAACGCATCGCGCTCAGTTTCAACTCGCAAGGCCTGATGGCCACCCTCGGCGCGCAGCTGGTGTCGGTGGCGGACGGCGAGGTGCACATCGAGCTGCCATTTTCCGGCCACATCGCCCAGCAACACGGCTACGTCCATGCCGGCGCGATTACCACGGTCGTCGACAATGCGTGCGGCTACGCAGCGCTGACCAGGTCGCCGCCCGGGTGCGAGGTGGTCACCGCCGAATTCAAGGTCAACTTCATGCGTCCTGCCATCGGCGAGCGATTCCTGGCGGTCGGCCGCGTGCTCAGCGCCGGCAAGCTGCTCACCGTTTGCTCCGGCGAAGTGCGGGCGCTGACGGGGAGCGAATGGAAAGTGGTGGCCGTCATGCAGGCCACGATCGTCAACGTCCGTTCCTGACGCCGGCATCGAATTACTTCTTGCGGATCTTGTTGTGCACGTCGTTGACCATCATCAGCGCAGCCGAGCCGTACAGCTTGTGGTACTCCGCCACCATTTCGCCGTTGACGATGACCGGGTCGGTGGCGACGTAGGTCTTCGCCAGCTCGATATCCGGGGTGGCCAGGATAAAGATGCCGCGGCGCCCTTCCACGCCGTCCAGCGGGCCGGCGAAGGCCAGCTTCTTTTCAGCGGCGAGTCGCTCCATGTTGGCAAAGTGCCCCTGAAACATCTTCTTCCGCTCGGCGGGATCGGCAACCTTGTTCGGGCCGGTCTTGAGGATGACCAGCACATAGGCGCGCATGCCGTTGTCGTCGCCGCCGAGCGGCTTGGCCAGTTCGGCATCGTAGGTCGGCAAGACCGCGGCCGGCGCGCTTTGCGCCGCTGCCGGCTGCATCGCCAGGAACATCACACCGCAAACGGCGAATAAGGCGCGTTTCAACATTTCAGCATTCCTTCGATTAATTGCACTGGTTTAAAAACTGGTGTCAGGTCTGACATTCGGACATTTGGCCGGCGAATGTCCGAATGTCAGACCTGACACCAGTTTTTCTCGGGAGGCATACATTATCACGCTGACACTCCCTCGCGGCGCCAAGGAACTAAAGATTGACCGGGCAACTCTGTAAACAGAGAAGCATTGACGGGAGGACGATATGAGCGCGCTCAATAAGTTGGCGGGAAAGCGGATTGCCGTGCTGGCGGCGGACGGTTTCGAAAAAGAGGAACTGGCAGCGCCGGTGGCAGCGTTGAAGGATGCGGGCGCGGAGGTGGTCATCATCGCCTTGCACCCCGGCAGGATACGCGGCATGAGTGTGCACCAGCCTGCCGAACTGGTGACGGTGGACAATACCGTCAGCAAGATCCGCGCCGAAGATTACGACGGCCTGGTCATGCCCGGCGGGTATATCAGTCCGGATCTGCTTCGCCAATCTGCCCAGGCGCGAGGTTTCATCCGTGACTTGGACGCGCTTGGCAAACCGATCGTTGTGATGTCGCAAGCGCCGTTGGTGCTCGTCTCCGCAGGGCTCGCCAAGGACCGCACCTTGACGTCGTGGCCCGGCGTGCGCGATGACATGGTCAATGCCGGCGCCACCTGGCTCAACGAAGATGTCGTGCGCGACGCCAACTGGCTGTCGGGCAGAGGACCGCAGGACCTGGCGGCCCTCATTCCGGAGATGCTGTCCTTTTTTGCGAGCGGCCCGGAATTTATCAATACCGTGCGTGCGGCCCAATCCGATCCACAGCGCGAGGAACCGGCCGAAGTTCCCGGGCAGCCGTTGCGCTGGCTGGCGACGCCGTCGGTTCGCACGATGCTCAGTCTCGCTTTGCTGGGGGCGGGCGTTGTCGCCGCCAGCCGAGGGCGCCGCCCGCCGAAGCGAAATGCCGCCTTGCCGCCGCCGGTGCTGGCCGTGCCGCTGCGCGATCCATGACAACGCATGACATTCATGAAGGGGAAGCCGTGGGTGCGTCATGACGAGCATTACCACGTCGACTTCGCCATCCCCTGCAAGCCGCTCTAACGGCCGCCGCTGCGCTCTTTCAGCCGCCGCAACTGCGCGGCCTGGTAAGCGCCGAAGACGTCGTTGAACAGGCATCGTATCAAGGGATCGTCAACGATATCGGCGGACTCGAGATCGGCTTCGATGTCGGCATCGAACACTTCGTCATTAATCCGCATGTACATCGAGGTCAGCGACTCGCCCAGTTCGAGAGCCGCGTACAGCTTCGACATCGGCACCTCGGTGGTCCAGGCCAATGGCACCGCAGCGCCGGCAAGCAGCTCGATGCCCTCCCCCTCCAACCGATAATGAAATTCCGATACAACGCCTGCATGGTCGAATACCGACAGCCGCCAGATGCGCGCCTTGTCGAAAAAGCTGTATTCGGGAAGTTCCATGGACTTGTATTTTTTCAGCAGCCCGGAGCGGCAGTAATCGATCACCATGCCGGTCTGCGCCTGCGTCAGCGCCGGAAAATGGCCTGCGATGTCGGCTGTCGAAGGTGGCCGGCCACCGGGTTCATACTGGTAATCGACGTTTTGCTCGCCGATCGGGATCACCCAGCTCAACGCCATTGAGGCCAGCAGCGATTTGTCGTCCAATTCCATCGACACCGATGGATTCATCCGCACCACCCGCACACCCGGCAGCGCCGCTTCCACCTCTTGTTGGAACTGGCGATAAGTGATCGGGAAGAACGCCCGGTTGTACCAGGACCACGGCTCCTGCTGGAACTGGCACGAACTCGGCACCACATAGCGCGGATTCAACATCTTTAGCTGCTCGAACCATTCGGCCGGCAATTCGGCCGGCGCCGGCGACGCCCTCGACGGCGACAGCACGTCGATCTCGCGCATGGTCTGGAATGGCCACAGCACCATGTCCCAGGGGGCGTCCTGCGCCAGCAGCACGAGCGCATCGGGATCGATCCACGAATCGACGACATTGAGCACATTCAGCCCTTCCGCCTTAATCTGAAACATCGAATCGACGTCCGAATCCAAAGCCTCGCGCGGAATCACTTCAAACGCGCCGACGCCGACCGCCACATTCGTCTTCAATTGGTGAACCTCGACGAAGCCCAGCTCCGCGACCATCGCGAACAGTTCGTCGAACAGGCAGTAGATATATAGCGGCGTATTGCGGTCCAGCAGGTCCAGGCTTTCGAACGAACAGTGATCGTCGTGGAAGTGCGAGATGAAGACGGCGTCGAGCTTCAGCGCGCGGATCTGGTCGTGATCGAATCTCACATCCGGGAAAGCGTGGCAATTCCTGCTGAAGGGATTTTCGACGATCGGGTCGAAGGCGATGGTCGTGCCGCCGCACTCAAACACGTAGCCGGCGTGCAGTATCCTGGAAATCTTCATACGGCGTTCAGCGCGACGACGCCAGTGCGATGCGGCGCTGGATGCGCTCCACCTCGGCCGCGTCGCCGGCCGCGCGCGCGCGTTGTTCGGACACGCCAAGCCACGCCAGCAGAGGCCGGCGCCACCCCTGGCTGGAGGCAGTGTCGACCGCGATGACGATGTCGGGCGGCGCGATGCGCCCGGCCTGCAGCATGGCGCCGGCCGCGACCAGCCGCGACAGCGGATCGGCCACGCTCGCCAGGCCGGCGGCGCCGCGTGCGATCGGCTGATGCTGCTCGGGCAGCAGCGCAACGTCGAGTCCCTGCCACTGGCCGGCAAGGTAGGCGGCATACGCGCGCTCGGCCGGCGTGGCGTCCGGCGCGAGCGCAGCAAAGCCGGCGCACTCGCCCACCACCAGGCTTGCCGTGTAGACGGCGCAGCGCACCAGCTCGGCGTGCGCGACCAGGTCGGCGCGGCCGGTGCTGGCCATCTCCGAGCGCGCCCGCGCGAAGTCGCTGGCGGCGATGCTGTCGCCCTTCAGGTAGGCGGCGCGAAAATTGTCGAGCGCGCCGGCAGCATTCGTGCGCCACGCCGGCTCGGCAGGCTTGCTGGCGCAACCGGCCAGCAGCAGCGCGATCAGGCAGGCGGCAAGGTTCTTGTTCATGGCAGTTTCAGCTCCGTCTTCTTGGCAAAGGGCCACTTGCGGTTGATTTCGTCGACCAGCCGCGTGACCTTGCGCAGGCTGCTGTCGACTTCGGCGCGCAGCGCACCGAGGTCGTCGGTCGCCACGCGCGCGTTCTTGCCGATGGCCTGTGCTTCGACCAGCACCGCGTCGACTTTCTTGAGGGTGGCGCTGGCGTCCTTCAGCACGACGTTCAGCTGGATCACGGCGGCCTGGGTTTCGTCCATCACGCCGTTCTTGCCGAACACGCGCTTGTCGGCGTTGGCCAGCAAGGCATTGACGCGGTCGAGCGTCAGCATCAGCTTTTTCGCCTCGTCGTCGCTGCCCAGCGCGCCGCCGAGCAGGCCGTACTTGCCGGCGAAGCGCGCGGTCGCGGCCTGCACGTTGGCCAGGCTGGTGTTGATGCTCGAATCGCTGCGCGTCATCGCTTCCAGGTTCTCGAGCAGCGTGCGCGCGCTGGCAACCAGTCGCGGGATTTCGGCCGCGGTATCGCCGCGCAGCACGGTGCGGGCGGCGCCGTCCGGCAGCGGCGGATCGGTCAGGATGCCGCTGTAGGCCTTGATCCTGGTTTCGCCGACCAGGCCGCGTTCGAGCGTGAACACACTCGAGATGCGCAGCCACTTGGCGTCCTTCTGCGGCACGTCGACCAGGATGCGCACCTTGCCGTCCGGCGCGAGTTCGACCTGGTTGACGCGGCCAATCGGAAAGCCGGCGAACGTCATGTCCATGCCGGGTCGCACGCCCTCCGAGTCGTCCGACATCAGCACCAGGCGCTGCGTGACCTCGAATACGCCGCGCGCGTACATCACGTACAGCAGGAAGCCGGTGACCAGGGCGACCATCAGCACCAGCAGGATGACGGCCTTGACCTCGACTTGGGGCGGCGATGCGGGCTCGGGTACGGTCATTGCTTGTATTCCTTCAAAAGTATTTGACGGCCAGCGAGGCCGCCTCGATCACCAGCAGCACGAACAGCAGGCGCACCGCGCCCGGTTGCATGGTGGACGTCGAGTCGTTGCCGAAGCGCTGGATTTCGAGAATCGCCGCGGCCGGGATCACCGCCACGGCCAGTCCGAACAGCACGGTCTTGATGGCGAAGCCGAGCGAGACGGTCGGCTCGAACACCCGGCCGACGGTGCGGGTGTAGTCGTCGATGCCCCACGGCGACAGCCCGTACACGTTCAGGTAGGCCAGCACCAGTACCAGCACGCTGCTGACCATCGCCAGCGTCAGTACGGCAAATGCATTGCCCGACACTTCAGCGACCAGGTCGCGGCGCAGGCGCCAGGCGGCCTCGCGCGACTGGTCCGCCGCCAGCGGTTCCAGCGCGGCTGCATTGAAGGCCAGTCCGGCGCGCAGGGCGACGAACAGCGCGGCCGACAGCGGAATCAATTCGAGCACCAGCACGCGCACCACCATCTCGAGCGCGAAGCCGGACAGGCCGTAGCTGAACGCGGTCACCAGCACGATGCGGATGATGACCAGGCTGACCAGCGCCGACAGCGCGGTGAACCACGGCAGCACCTGCCAGGCGCCGAGGTAGATCTGGCGCGACGTCGCGACGCGGTGTTCGCGCGTGTAGGTCGACGGCGAGAACGCCAGCACCAGCGCGATGGCGCCCATCAGCAGCATGCGCCACCAGCTGCCGGCCCGACGCGCGGCCCAGCGCCCCCACTGGCTCGGCTTGGTGTATAGGAAAGAATTGGCGCGCATGCCCGAATGATAACCCAGGGGCATAACCGTGGGGTCAGGTCTGACATTAGCCGATCGACGTCAAGCGCGCCGCGCTTCCTGCACGCCGCTGACCTCGCCGATGGCCAGCAGCGCCTTCTGCAGCTGCGCGGTGGAACCGATTTCGGCCGTGAACGTCATGCGCGCCTGCCCCTTGGTCGTGGCCGTATTCACGCCGATCACGTTGATCTTTTCGCGCGAGAAAACCTCGGAGATGTCGCGCAGCAGGCCCTGGCGGTCGCCGGCGAGGATGAACAGGTCGACCGGATACACCGTGTCCTGCCCCGCCCGCCCCCAGTCCGTGTGGATCACCCGCTCCGGCGCCTTCGCGCGCATCTCGGCAAAATTCTTGCAGTTGGCGCGGTGGATCGAGACACCCTTGCCGCGCGTGACGAAGCCAACGATGCCGTCCGGCGGCGCCGGCTTGCAGCACTTGGCAAGCGCCGTCATCAAGCCCTCGGTGCCGACCACCAGCACGCCCGACTTGGCGCCCGACTCGACGCTCGATGCCCTGCTCTTGCCCAGCACCACCTCGTCGTCCGGAACTACCACTTCGCCGGTATCGTGCAGCGCCTGCTCGACATGGCGCAGGCTGAATTCTTCCTTGCCGACCGAGACGAACAAGTCGTCGACCTTCGAAAAGCCCAGCTTGTGGGCCAGCGTCTCGAGGTTGACGGCGGTCTTGCCTTCGCGCTGCAGCGATTTTTCCACCAGCGCGCGGCCGTGCGCCAGCGTTTCCTCCAGGTCGATCGCGTGGAACCAGGCACGTACCTTGGCCCGGGTCCGCGTGCTGACCGTATATTCCGGACTGAGCCAGTCGCGCGACGGGCCGGCGCTGCCCGGCGCGCCCTTGGCGGTAATGATCTCCACCGTCTGGCCGTTGCGCAACGCCGTGTTCAGCGGCACCATCACGCCGTCGACGCGGGCGCCGCGGCAGCGGTGGCCGACCTCGCTGTGCAAATGGTAGGCAAAGTCGATCGGCGTGGCGCCGACCGGCAACTCCAGCACCCGCGCCTGCGGCGTCAGCACGAAGATGCGATCGTCGAGCGTGGTCGACTTGAGCTTTTCCACCCATTCGCGCTGGATTTCTTCCTGCCCCACGACGGCGTCGGCAACGTCGGTCTTCCATGCCAGCAGCTGGCGCAGCCAGGCAATCTTCTCGTCGTACTTCTGGCCCTTGAAGTTGGAGCCGCCCTCTTCCTTGTAGCGCCAGTGCGCGGCGATGCCGTACTCGGCGAAGTTGTGCATCTCCTGCGTGCGGATCTGCACTTCGAGCGGGCGGCCGTCGTCGGCGGTGACGACCGTGTGCAGCGACTGGTAGCCATTCGGCTTCGGCCGCGAGATGTAGTCGTCGAATTCCTTCGGGATCGGCGTCCAGATGTTGTGCACCAGGCCGAGCACCGTGTAGCAGGTGCGGTCGTCCTCGACGATGACGCGGAACGCGCGCACGTCGTACAGCTCGGAAAAATCGAGTTCCTTGCCGCGCATCTTGTTCCAGATGCTGTAGATGTGCTTGGGCCGGCCGAACACTTCGGCCTTGATGCCGGCCGCGGCCAGCTCGTTTTCCAGCCGCGTGATGGCCGACTGCACGAAGCCTTCGCGCATCATGCGCTTTTCTTCCAGCATCTTGGCGATGCGCTTGTACGTTTCCGGCTCGAGGAAGCGGAACGACAGGTCTTCCAGTTCCCACTTCAGCTGCCAGATGCCGAGCCGGTTGGCGAGCGGCGCGTACAGGTCCAGCGTCTCGCGCCCGTAAGCACGGGTCATCTCGTTGAACAGCCGCAGTTCGGCGAAATAGCGCAGCGTCGTCACGCACGAGGCAAGCCGCACCAGCACCACCCGCATGTCGGTGGCCATCGCCAGCAACATCTTGCGCAGCGTTTCGACCTGCGCCACTGCCGCCTGCGCGGCGCCTTTGGCGAGCCGTCCCGTCTGCGGGCCGGCGGCCTGGTGGCCCACCGTCATGTCGCGCAGGCGGATCAGCTGGCGCACGCCGGTAACGAGGTCGGTCGCCTCCTTGCCGAAACGCGTTTCCAGCCCGCCGGCGGCGGCCGGATCGATCACCGCCAGCTCGAACAGCAGGCCGGCGATGCGGGTTTCGGCGTCGCTGCGCAGGAACGCCAGCGTGCTGGCGACGCCGACCGAGAACTCCAGCGCCCCTTGGCCTGAGCTGCACAGCTTGTCCTGGTAGGCCTCGCTGGCGTACGCCAGCGCCGCCTGCACGCGTGCGACATCCTCCGGACCGAGGCCCTGAACGAGTTCAGCTGTTGCGCTGCCGAGCGCGGCGATTGCGACCATGGGTCAGCGCAATGCCGCGGTGACGACGATCTCGACCAGACAGGCGGGATTGGCCAGCTTCGCCTCGACCGTCGCGCGCGGCGGCGTGTGGCCGCTGGCGACCCACTCGTCCCAGACGTCGTTCATGCCGGGAAAATGGGCCATGTCGGCGATGTAGATCTGGCACATCAGGATGCAGCTCTTGTCGCTGCCGGCCTCGGCCAGCAAACGGTCGACGTGCGCCAGCACTTCGCGCGTCTGGCCGCCGATGTCGGCGGTGGTGTCGTCGGCGATCTGGCCGGCCAGGTACACCGTTGCGTTGTGGATCGCTACTTCGGACAAGCGTTTGCCTACGTGAAGTCGGGTAATTTCCATGGTATTCAAAAGCCTTTTTTGTTTTAGCCGACCAGGAACTTGCGCGCGATCGCAATCTGGTCGGGATGGATGAAGGTCGGCGCGTGGCCGGTGTCGGCGATTTCGACCAGCTGCGGGCGCGGCCCGCGGGTCAGCATCTGCTCGGCGGTGGCGCGCGACAGCAGGTCGGAGTGTTCGCCGCGCACCAGCAGGGTCGGGCAGCGGATCGCATCGTAGGCGGCCCACAGCGCCGCCTCGTCGGCCTTGGCTTTTTCGGCGGTGGCGCCGCGCAGCGGCACCGCCAGGCCCATGTCGTAGTGGCGCACCCACTGGCCGTCGCCGCCTTCGCGCAGCACGTCGGCGGCCAGCTTGTGCCATTGTTCATCGGTATGCGTGCCGAACGAGGCCGACACTTCGCGCACGAACTTGGCGCCCTCGGCGAAGCTGGCGAAGCGCAGGTCCTGGCCGATGTAGTCGCCGATGCGCTGCAGCGCCACCGGGTCGAGCGTCGGGCCGATGTCGTTGAGCACGAGCTTGCCGATCGGATTGTCCGGCAGCGACGCCAGCGCCATGCCGATCAGCCCGCCCATCGAGGTGCCGAACCAGTCGACCTGGCCCTTGTCGTCGTGGGCGGTGACGCGCGCGACGAGGGTGACCATGTCGCTGACATATTGCGGAATCTGGTACAGCGCCGGATTGCCGAGCTTGCCAGAGCGGCCGCGCCCGACCACGTCCGGGCACACCACGCGGTAGTGGTCCGACAGCGCCTGCGCCAGGTGGTCGAAGTCGTCGCCGACGCGGGTAACCCCGTGCACGCACACCAGCACGCGCGGATTGTCGGGCGCGCCCCACTCCTTGTACGCCATGCGGTGCAGGCCGGCGGGCGAAATGCACTGCACTGATTTGATTCTTGCTGCGCTCATGCCGGCTCCCAGATTCGACGCTATGCTTCAATTTTGTCTACAACCGACATTTTACCGGTCGTTGCGATTAAAATCTTGGGCACGTGTAGCCTGTCGTGCTGCCCACCTTCACCAGCCCCATTTTTTCATAGAGGAAATAATGAAAAGCAGTATGTTAAGCGGTAAGACAGCACTCGTGACCGGATCGACTTCCGGCATCGGCCTCGGCATTGCGCGCGCGCTGGCCGAACAGGGCGCCAACATCGTCTTCAACGGTTTCGGCGACGCCCAGCAGATCGAAAAGCTCTATACCGAGGTGGGCAAGCAGTTCGGCGTGCAGACCGCCTATCACAATGCCGACATGTCGAAGCCGGCCGAAATCGAAGCGATGATGGCGTTCGCCGCCGAGAAATTGGGCGGCATCGACGTGCTCGTCAACAATGCCGGCATCCAGCACGTGGCCAACATCGAAGACTTCCCGGCCGAAAAATGGGACGCCATCCTCGCCATCAACCTGACGTCGGCGTTCCACACCACGCGCTTGGCGCTGCCGGGCATGAAGCAGAAGAACTGGGGCCGCATCATCAACCTGGCGTCGGTGCACGGGCTGGTCGGCTCGGCGCAAAAGTCGGCCTATGTCGCCGCCAAGCACGGCCTGGTCGGCTTCACCAAGGTCACCGCGCTGGAAACGGCGCAGACCGGCGTGACGTGCAATGCCATCTGCCCTGGCTGGGTGCTGACGCCGCTGGTGCAAAAGCAGGTCGACGACCGCGCCGCGCGCGAAGGCACCAGCAACGAGGCGGCCAAGAAGGCGCTGCTGGCCGAGAAGCAGCCGTCGGGCGATTTCGTCACGCCGGAGGAACTGGGCGCGCTGGCGGTGTTTTTCTGCAGCCCGGCCGGCAACCAGGTGCGCGGCGTGGCGTGGAACATGGACGGCGGCTGGGCCGCGCAGTAACACTTGGTCGACTAGCGCAAATCCGTCGTCCTCGCGCAGCGGGGATGACGCACTGTTATTTCGCGAACGTTTCGCAGCCGGTAACTTCGAACCTTAGCGCCACCGCGAGCGAGCTGTCCGAATAGCGCGTCACCAGCAAGGCCTGCTGGCTGTCGTAGGTCGCTCCCTTTGCCTTGTCGACGAAGCACACCTCCAGGTCCTCGATGCCGTCGCTATTGAGATCGCCCCGCCGCAGCACCTTCAAACTATAAAACCAGTTGGCGCCGTCGAATTCGACTTCGTCGGCGGTGACCTTGGTCGGCACCTGCCCGAGCGAAGCAAAAGTGCGCTGCACCAGCGTGCGCCGGGGGCCGAACGAACTGCGTATCGACGCCAGGTCGAAATTGGCGACGAGAAATTGCGCCACACCGCGATCGGGGAAATTGCTCGTGACGTCGGCTGCGGTGGCGGCTGTGGCGACAAAAACGGTAGCGAGCAAGGCTTGGCGGAGTACGCGCACGTGCTTCCTTCGATAGATTGCAATGGGCAGATTCTAGCAGCCGAGGCGGCCACAAAATGCGCGAAAAGTCACGCTGCGTCGTCGCACGTCTTCCTATATGATTGCCTCCTCACAATCTCCTGGAACAATCCGATGCGGATCCTGTCCAAACTTGCGTTGACCGCCCTCGCGCTCGCCGTCAACGCGCATGCGGCCGACACGCGGCCGGTGCTGCTGACCGCCGAGCGCGTCTGGACCGGCGACGGCGCCGCGCACAAGGGCTGGGCTGTTCTGGTGGCGCAGGGCCGCATCCAGGCAGTCGGGCCCGCCGCCGGCATTACCGCACCGGCCGACGCCGAACGCATCGAGCTGCCGGGCAAGACGCTGATCCCCGGTCTGATGGACCTGCATTCGCACGTGCTGCTGCATCCCTATAACGAAACCAGCTGGGACGACCAGGTGATGAAGGAATCGGTCGAATACCGCACCCTGCTGGCCGGCAAGCACGCCGCCGCCACGCTGCAGGCCGGCTTCACCACGCTGCGTGACCTCGGCACCGAGGGCGCCAACTATGCCGACGTTGCCGTCAAACGCGCCATCGAGGAAGGCGCGATTCCAGGGCCGCGGCTGTTCATCGCCACGCTGGCGATCGTCGCCAGCAGCAGCTACGGCCCGGCCGGTCGCAATTACCGTCCCGACATGGTGCTGCCGCAAGGTGCGCAGGAAGCGACCGGCGTCGACGGCGTCACCCGCGCGGTGCGCGAACAGTCCGCGCGCGGCGCCGACTGGATCAAGTTCTACGCCGACTACCGCACCGGCATCGACGGCAGCGCCCGCCCGACTTTCACGTTCGAAGAAATGAAGGCGATGGTGCAAGCGGCCCACGTAACCGGCCGCAAGGTCGCCGTTCACGCCAGCACCGACGAGGCGACCCGAATGGCTGTGCTGGCCGGCGCCGACACGATCGAGCACGGTTCCGGCATCAGCGAAGCGACTTTCCGCCTGATGGCCGAGCGCGGCACCGCCTTCATCCCGACCCTGACGGCGCCGGAAGCGATCGGCGAATACTTTCAGAAGCACGTGCGCGGCGGCGCGCCGACCGCCGGCATGCAGCAGGCCGCGCACGCCTTCAGGCTCGCGCGCAAGAACGGCGTGATCATCGGCAATGGCAGCGATGTCGGCGTGTTTGCCCACGGCACAAACTCGCGCGAACTGGAATGGATGGTCAAGCTCGGCATGACGCCGACCGAGGCGCTGCGCTCGGCCACCGCGGTCAGCGCCGCCATCCTCGGCAAGTCGAAGGACCTGGGCCAGCTCAGGACCGGCATGCTGGCCGACATCGTCGCCGTCGACGGCGATCCGACCGCCGATATCGCCGCGGTGCGCAACGTCGGCTTCGTCATGAAGGGCGGAACCATCTACCGCCGGCCCTAAGAATGGGATTGATGACGCCACTGCGTGCCAACGCGCGCGCCGCGCGGCTGCTGTACCGGCGCCTGGCCGACCGCGGCCATTCGCCCTGGGACGTGCTGCTGCGGCGCCTTCCGCAGGCGGTGGCGCTGCGGGCGTATCGCAAGTTCGCCTACGCGGTCAATGACGGCGTGCTGCAGCGCTGGGTGACGCCGGCGCGCCTGCGCCGCTTCCTGGCGCGCCAGCCGGGGTCGCTGGATGGCATCTTCTACGTCATCGTCATGCCGCAGACGCTGCATTTCCTGCTGCCCTGCCTGCGCCTGGTGGCCGACGACCTGCGTGTGGTGCTGCTGCTCAACGGTGCGCGCCGCTGGGAAGCCGACCTGCTGCGCGAGCGCTTTCCGGCGATGCCGCAGTGCCGCGTGGCCGCGCTGCCCAATTCGAGCGTCGGGCACGGCGCGATGATCAACCTGCTGGTGCAAAACAGCGAACACGACTTCGGCGTGCTCGATCACGACCTCTACCTGTTCGATCGCGCGGTGCTCCGGCAGCTGCGTTTCGACGACGCGGATTTCCTGCTGTGCCTGTACATGGACGCCAGCAGCGACGGCCGCTGGGTCTATCCGCTCACGCACTTCCTGTATTTCCGCATCGACGTATTCAAGCGGCTGATGGCGCAATACGGCGTCGGCGCGCAGCCGTATCGACGGGTGCCGGAGCCGGCGCGCGGCCGGTTGGCCAGCATCGGGCTCGGCGACGGCGCCACGATGAAGAGCTACCACGCGTTCTACGACACGCTGCACGTGCTGCTTGCGCTCGCGTATGCCGACGGCCTCGGCGTCACCCAGCTCGAGCCGGAAGGCGCCGGCGGCGTGTATCACATCGGCGGCACCAGCATCGGCACGCACCACACCAAGGATCTGATTCACCTGTACACGCACCTACGGTTTCTCGAGCTGTCGGGCGAGCCGACGCTGCAACGGCGCTATGCGGCGATTGCGGCGCCATTCACGACGGCCGACCAGGTGCGCACGAAGCTGCAGGAGACGGCGCATGACTTCCAGCAGATCATGCTGGTCGACGATCTCATCGAGAAGCTGGAACGTGCGGCCGAGGGAAACCTGGATCGACCGGCTGCCGCACATTAAGAAATCTCAACACCTTGTTGACGCTCGATTGCGCTGCATTCTCTTTCACGTAAACTGTTCGCAGGCGGCGCGGGCGCGTTGCGAGGAGACGAACGTGATGACGACAACTGAACGAATTCCAGTCTTGGTAACCAGCCAAGAGAAGGAAAGAATAGCCAAGCTCGCTAGTGACGCGGGGCTGTCGATGGGCGAGTTCCTGCGCCAGGCTGCCGAATCCTTCCGGCCTGAAGAAGAGACCGAAATGCTCTTGGGAATGATCGATCAGATGCTGAAGACGACAGCCCGCACCAGCGACGCGATCGACGACGCACTGGAATTCATAGAAGCATCCAACAAGCGCATGGAGGCGCTTGAGGCCAATCGAGAGCAAAGATAATGGGCATCACCGACAAAATGTGGGACGCGATTACGACGGTCATCAAGATGAATGACAAAGTCGAACGCATGACCGAGGTGATCAAGACCCAGCAACAGAAAATCGAGTCGATGAACGAGCGCCTGATTCGTCTGGAGACCGCCCTGCAGCTAGGAATCGCTCGTCAAGGCAGTCCCCCGCCGCGTACATTGGAAGAAAAAAAGAATAACGCGGATTGGTCAACCGCAAGCTTTGCGCTGACCTTGCACTTGTCCCAAGCGCAGTTTGTCGATCGCGTTCAGCCGCTTCGATGTCTCCAGCTCCTCGTACCGCTTGACGGCCAGGCCGAGATAGCGGCAGGCGGACTCCTTCTGGCCGGCACGCAGGCCGATCTCGCCGGTGGTCTGCCACGCGATCGCGCTTTCGCGCAGCCTGGCGGCATCGAGCGGATCCTTCTCGGTCTGCTTGAGCAGCTCGGCCAATGCCTGCTGGGCCGCCGCATATGCCTGGGCCGGCGTGCCGCGCGGCTGGATATGCGCGTCGAGCAGCGCCACGCGTACCGTCAGGAAGGGATCGACGCCGGCCTTGCTGGCGTCGCGCGCCAAGGCGTGCAACGACGCCAGCGTCGCCACCGCATCGCGTCCGTGTTTTTGCAGGTTCTGCACGTTGGCGCGTGCCAGCTCCAGGTCGATCAGGCCGGCCTGCAGCGCCGCATCGGCCGGATTGGCCCGCAGCTGCGCCGCGTACGTGGCGCGCGCCGCGGCAAATGCCGGCTCGGCGCCGGCGTAATCCATCGTCGCCATCAAGGCGTTGCCGATTGCAGCGTGCGCATCGGCAAGATCACGCGCGAGCTGTTCGTTGCCGGCGTCGCGCGCGGCAAGTTCCTGGCGCAGCGTCAGCGCCTTGCGCAACTCCGCCAATCCATCCGCGGTCCGGCCCTGTTCGACAAGAATGGCGCCGATCTGGCCTTGCGCGGCGGCCAGCTGGCCGCGCCAGCGCGCCTCTTCCGGATGCGCCCTCGCCTGCTGCCCGGCGAAACCGAGCGACAACTGCGCGGCCTGCAGCGCGCCCTGCAGGTCGCCCCCGGCGCGCCGTACTTCGGCCAATTGGCCGTGATAGGACTGCGCGGCAGTGACGAACTTGTCGCGCGCGGCGACGGGAATTTTCTCGAGCGTGGCGTTGCCGTCGAACTGCGCCGCGCGTACCGGTTTGCCGGCTGGCGCCACGCGCAGTTCGGCAGCGGCGCGCGCCTGGTCGGACTGGCGCGCATGCCACAGCGCCGCGGAGGTCAGCAGCACCAGCGCGCAGGCGCACAGCGCGGCGGTGGTCATTCCCAACGGATGGCGCTGCCACAGGCCGCGTTCAGGTGCTGTTTCAGTTGCGTCGATAGATGGGCTGGCCGCAGGCGGTTCGCCCGGTGGTTCTTCGACCGGGCTTGCGGCCTGCGGCTCGATCAGCCGGACCGGTGGCGCGACCAGCGGCGGCGGCGCTACCTGCGCCGCGGCCAGTATTTCCAATGGCGAGTCAATGAACTCGTCGAGTTCCTCGATGCGGGCCAGCAGCGTGCGGACCAGGTCGAGCAGTTCGGCGTCGCCTTCGCTGGCCTCGGCGATATATTGCTGGCGCTCGTCGGGCGGCAGGTCGAGCGCGCGGTACAGCAACGCGTTGGCTGGCTCATGCAGATGTCGGGTCATGGATCGGTTCGCAAGTTCGTATGAAAGCAGAGCATCTCGCGCCTCTCGAGCCAAGGCGAAAGATGCAAATCGTCAATACTTATTAGCGATGAGTATATTTTGCCGATTCAAATATAACAACTGTTTTTCGTATCGTGCGACCCATTTTCGCACGCCCCTATGAAACGGGCATGAATTGCCGTGGCGGTTGCTGTGGAAATCCACAATTGAGGGTGGTGGCGAATTAGGCAATCATGCATCCATCCTTATAAAACGCCCCGCGAGACAGCCATGAAAAAACCCTTTTACAAAATCCTTTACGTTCAGGTGCTGTTCGCCATTGTGCTCGGCATCCTGCTCGGCATCTTCTATCCGCAGCTAGGCGTGCAGATGAAGCCGCTTGGCGACGGCTTCATCAAGCTGATCAAGATGATCATCGCGCCCGTCATTTTCTGCACCGTGGTAGCGGGCATCGCCGGCATGCAGGACATGAAGAAGGTCGGCCGGGTCGGCGGCAAGGCGCTGGTGTATTTCGAGGTGGTCTCGACCTTCGCGCTGGCAATCGGCCTGATCGTCGCCAACATCGTGCGCCCCGGCGACGGCTTCAACGCCGACCCGGCCACGCTGGACGCCACGGCGATCGCCGAATACACCACCAAGGCGAAGTCGCAGAGCACGGTCGACTTCCTGCTCAACATCATCCCGAACACCTTCGTCGACGCCTTCGCCAAGGGCGACATCCTGCAGGTGCTGCTGATCGCGATCCTGTTCGGCGTGGCGCTGTCGAGCCTGGGCCACCGCGGCAAGCCGGTCACCAAGCTCATCGACGACCTGTCGCATGCGATCTTCGGCGTCGTCGGCATCATCATGAAGGCCGCCCCGGTCGGCGCGTTCGGTGCGATGGCCTTCACGATCGGAAAATTCGGCATCGCCTCGCTGCTGCCATTGGCCAAGCTGATGGGTTCGTTCTACCTGACCTGCGCTCTGTTCATCTTCGTCATTCTCGGCGCCATCGCCTGGTTCACCGGCTTCTCGATCTTCCGCTTCATCTCGTACATCAAGGAAGAACTGCTGATCGTGCTCGGCACCAGCTCGTCGGAAAGCGCGCTGCCGGCCTTGATGCGCAAGCTGGAAAAGTTGGGCTGCTCGAAATCGGTGGTGGGCCTGGTGGTCCCGACCGGCTACTCGTTCAACCTCGACGGCACCAACATCTACATGACGATGGCGGCCCTGTTCGTGGCGCAGGCCACCAACACCGACCTGACGTTCGGCCAGCAACTGACCATCCTCGGCGTGGCGATGCTGACCTCGAAAGGCGCCTCCGGCATCACCGGCGCCGGCTTCATCACGCTGGCGGCGACGCTGGCGGTGGTGCCCGGCGTGCCGGTGGCCGGCATGGCACTGATCCTCGGCATCGACCGCTTCATGAGCGAAGCGCGCGCGCTGACCAACTTCATCGGCAACGGCGTGGCCACCATCGTCGTGTCGAAGTGGGAGAAGGAACTCGACCACGACCGCCTCGAGCGCGAGCTGAAGCATCCGACCCACATGGAAGAGGACAAGGAGATGTTCCCGGTGCGCGAGGCGGCCTAAGACCCCTGCACGCCGCATACAACAACGCCGGGCTTGTCCCGGCGTTTTTCACTTTTTGCTAACCGAGTCAAGCGGCGTGTTGGCGATCCGGCCCCACGTCGCCGACTTGAGAGATGAGCACGCTGTCGCGGCCGCCGTAGACCTTGCGGAAGCGCAGATAGCCGGCCCTACCGGCAATGCCGCCAATCTCGAATGGTTCGCGCCCCTCTGTCAGCATGCGCGGAATCTTGCCGGTGCGGGCGTATTCATCGCTTGCTAGGCGCTGATCGTCGGTTAGTCCGTCTTGCATCGGTTTGAATTGAGGCGCGCTGGCATCACGTCTTCGACCGAATATCCCATACGTCAGCTTCTGATTTTCCTTGAACTTCTTCTCTTCGCGAGTGTTAGTTTCCTTCACCCTTTCACGCATTTTCGTCCAGTTCGCCAACTTCTCAAGCATGTCTGCCTCGTTGTCGGGATTGCCCGGTATCAGCTTGAACCAGGCGCGGGAGTCATGCACGTACTCGTCGAAGAAGTCCAGTACGGCCGGATGCGGCGCGCCCGCCTTCCCCCACCATGTTGCGATCTCTTCCCACTCATTGTCGTGTTCATTCGAGAAGCCGGCCTGTTGGGCAGCAGGTACAAACCCTGGACCTTTTTGTTTTTGCCAGCTTTCAAACGCCGCCACTTCGTTGTCGAATTCCAGGTTGGCGCTATGCAGGTCGTTCTTATCGAACGTACTGGCGCGGCCGAAGCTGCGACTGTTTTCCAGAGGTGAAGCGGCGCCCGTGCGTCGCGCCAGGCGCCACTGGATGTGGTACCTGGCTTGCTCGCGCATGATCGCAGTCAACGTACCGCTCTTGGTGATCGATTGCGCGAGGTAGGCGTTGAATGCATTGATCGTTGCCGGCGTGATCTGAAACCGTTTTTTTGCGGCGTCGCTCGCCAACTCAAGCTTCAGTGGAACTCCAGCCAATCTCGCCTTCTTGTACATGTACAGCAAGGGAATTCGAGCCAGCATGTCCGCGCCGGTTGGATCAAGGCCACGCCCCTGCTCCCGAGGGCAATACCCGCATCCGAGGTCGGAATGCACTCCAGGAAAAACCACCTCTTCCGAATTTGGCGGTACGACTTGTCCTACCGCGATTGAATCAAGCGGAAAACTGCGCCTGACTTCATGGGCTGCAACGAGATGAACGCATCGAATCGCTTGCGGAATACGCAAGCTACCCTCGCTATCGGCCCAGGCCCCATGTCCGTCAAACAGCCGGCCGAGCCAGCTATTACCGAAGGTATTCCCTGCGCCGACCGATGCCACGGTGTCAAACAACCCTAGAAAATCGATTTCCAGCTTGAACCCGCCCAGCGTCATCGCATCGCCCTGTCCTGCCAGGCGAGCGTCGAGTTTGCACAGTTCGATGAACCAGTTCGAAAATGCCCGGGCCTGCGTCGCACCGCGCGAAAACCCAAAAATCGACACGTGGATTGTTTGAACAATTGCTGGGGCTACTTTTTTCGGTCGTCCGGTTTGCTTGTCCGGCCAGTGCTGCGCGAGCGCGAAATGGAGTCGCTTCAATATTTTCACGAACTCATCGCGCGTTCTTCGGACCTCGTTCGACCCGTCCGCAGGTGACGATGAAGGTGTGCGCATGGCATTACGGCGATGCGCGCCCAAGTCGATCAATGCCGCCAACCGGGTCGTTTCGTCCGCCGAAACGAGCGGCGCGCCGTAGAAAAAACGGTGAACGTTATTTATAGCCTGGATCAGTGCCCATATGATGCGTGCCTCACCCCGAAAGCCCATTGCTGCGCCTCGCGTGCCTTCGGCATCCTTGCCGCTGTCTTTGATTTGCGTGAACGGCGAAGAAACACCGGGTATGTAGGTCTTGAAGAAATGCGAATAGATTTTGTCCTTGTCCTCCCAGTCAGTACTTTTTGGTAGCACGCCGGGGACACTGAGGCCGGGGTAACAGTCGTACAGACGCGCCACGTTCGAATGGCTCAGGGACTTTTCGGCGAGCACGTAGTTGTTTTTCGTGCCGTCGAAGAAGAATCCAAAAAATAGATTGGTTTTGCATGAACCTTTCGCGGGCTCTAATATCGACGATTCACGTGACTCGAAGCGCTCAATGACCTTTGTCTCGTTGTTTTTGAAAAATTCGGATCTGTGTTGCGCATTTGCGAACACCGCGGGTATTTCTGGACACAGAATCGCGCTCATGGTCGCCTTTTTTCAAGTTGTTTGAGTCTTTCCTTAACCCGTACGATGCCTTCGCTATTGTCTCGCTGCATCTTCTTCCGGAATGCGCTGTCTTGGGGGCCACTGAAACCTGCCAAGGACGTACGCTGATATTCTGACAACGTATCCCATTCCTCTTTCGCCGCATCGTCCGGCGAGGACATAAGCTGGGAGGCAGAGCGCTCGTAAATTTTCAGGGTAGATATTAGTTGGTCGAATTCGATTTGCCACCGTTCCCGCTTGTAAGCGACAGATGGGATTGGCCAGCCCTTCACCTGCCCAGGCCAATCCCGATGGTTCGGCTGAACATCACTTGATATGAGATCAATACTCCCGCCTGCCAGTCGAAGCACCCACAGTTCACCGGGCTTTCCATTCTCATAGCGTGGCACATCTAGCAAATGCGTTGATACGATTTGGCGCAGACTGTCGTCTGCTAACTTTCCTTCCCAATGCGCCAGGCGGACGGACACCTTCATCCCCGGCTGCCATTTCCGCGGCAATTCATAGCAGCACATCGTGCCGCCAGCTGCGTATGACTCGATTAACTCACCGCCGCCAGTGTTTTTCGGGTCATTCGGATCAGTGAGCACATAACTGAACGGCTCGACGGTGTAGTTCACACCATGGATACTTACCGGCACAGGCTTGGAACATGCGACGATCAGCGGAGCGACCAATACCATCGCGCTAATCTTCCCGAGAAAACGTAGTAGTTTCCACCGCTGTATGAACATCACCGACCCCCAATTAGAGACAATTCCTTGGATGAGTGGACCCAGGTTGCTAGTCGATCGGCCGCCTCAACTTCGTCATGTCGAAAGCCATCGAGCCAACAGGATTCACACTCACGGGCGCCCTTTTTCCAAGCGCGCCAATTCCGCTTCGGAACTTCTAAGACCTTCTTGATATTCCCGCAGGAGCGCGGCTTGGAATCCCGAATCCTCTGGACCGCTAAATCCTTTCAGCGATTTCGAATTGTTCTCGACCGCGAAGTCCCACGCCTCTTTAGCTCGTACGCTTGGCGATTCTTTTAATTCGGTTAATAGCTCTTTAAAGAGTTCCACCCCGGCCTTTTCGTGGTGAATGTAGAGGTCCCAACGGTGGCGCCGATATGCCACGGACGGCACTGGCCACCCTTTCACCTTCCCTGGCCAATGCGCATGATTTGGCTGAAAATCACTCAACACGAGATCGGTGCTCCCATCCGCTGTGCGCAGGACCCACAGTTCGCCGGGTTTTCCATCAGGAAAGCGCGGCACCTCCACTAGCTGTGTTGATACAACTTGGCGCAAACTGTCGTCTGCTAACTTGCCCTCCCAATGCGCCAGCCGGACGGACACCTTCATCCCCGGCTGCCATATCCGCGGCAGTTCATAGCAGCACATCGTGCCGCCAGCTGCGTATGACTCGATTAACTCGCCGCCGCCAGTGTTTTTCGGGTCATTCGGATCAGTGAGCACATAACTGAACGGCTCGACGGTGTAGTTCACACCATGGATACTTACCGGCACAGGCTTGGAACATGCGACGATCAGCGGAGCAACCAATATCATCGCGCTAATCGTCCCGAGAAAACGTAGTAGTTTCCACCGCTTTATAAACATCATCGCTCCTTTGTTACAGACAATGATTTGGATGCGTCGATCCACGTTGTAAGTCGATCCGTGGCCTCAAATTCGTCATGCGGGAGGCCTTCGCGCCAACAGGATTCACACCACTGGATTTTCGATTCGCTTTCTAAATTTCTTCTGGTTGCCGTTTGTAAGGCGATGGCGAGCCCCGAGTAAATCTCGGAGTGCTTGTGAGACATCCCGTTGCCGCGGTCGACAAGTATTGCGATGACCTCGTCCACTTCGCTTGCGTCAACCAAACGGGAAAATTGCTGGTCATCTAATCTCGGACGATCCGCTATCGCGCTTGGCACTCCGAAAACATCCAACTCGGCCCAACTCCCGCTTCTATCGACATATGACCAGCGTGTAGCCGCTCCAGCTAATTGGATCCGCTGCTCCGCAGTCAGAGTGGCAAAGATCGATGGGAGCCTGCGTGTATCGGGGAAGCGAAAATTGAATCGCTGATCCCCGGCTTCGACAACGCACCATGCTGACAGGCGCTCAGTCAGCTCGTTCTGGCTTTCCGCAGTCTCTATTGCGCTGATCATGGGCCTCCCGCTGCACCGCTGCAGCAAAGTCTGCATGCGCAAATTGGCGGGGTCGTACCGCACGATGAACGGAGAGACGTCTCGAGTTTTATCGGTACACGAAGGCAGTGTTTCGAACAGCAGCGTCGCAGCCTGGGGCGATGGCAGTGCCGCATTGAGCAAACGGTAGAGTCCAGGAACGAAGACGCCATCGATCAGCAAGTACGTGGTCCCGCCGCTGACGGCGGAATTCAATCGATCAAGCCAGCGATCGTGATAGGAATCGATCAGCATAATTACTCCACCATGGTAAAAGCGGGCCCTGCGGCCAGCGACTTCTTGAGGCATTCGACGCAGATACTGCGCGGCAGTGCCGGCATCGGATAACTGAGCTTGTCCGGATTGGTGAACTTCTTCAGTCCGGCGTGGACCTTTATCTTGCCGGGGCATTGCACCGTGATATTTCCGTCGGCGATAGTGATTTTGGCGCCGCCGGCAGTGGAAAGGCTGATGCTCTTGGCCGCAGCCCAGTCGATGTGGGCGTTAGAGCTGATGACGTTGACCTCGTCGCGCGCCTGCACTTTGAGTTCGTCCGCCTGTGCCTGGTAGTCGACTGCCCCTTTTGCGGCGATCAGCTGCAGTCCGATGTTTTCATCACCCGGGTTAGTGGCGCCTGAAAGCACGCCAATCGCCTGTCCGCTGTGGACTCGCATCTGGCCACCGGAAATGAACTGGCTGTCGGCGCCACTTGCCAGCACCACAGTTTCGCCATTTGACAGTTGAACGTCCTGGCCGGCCACTACGCCTAGCCCCGCCTTGGCGGCAACGGCAATCAAGGGCGCGCTCACGTGTGGAAGCTTGCCGTGGGCTGCGTCGGCGGTGCCGGCTGATGCCGTCCACAGCGCCTTCAGTGGCGCGGCCTTGTCGTCGATTGAACTAGTCCCCGCTTTGGTTGCGCCGAGATGGCTAGCGTATCCAACGGTCTGGTGAATGCTGGTCGCCGAATTGAAGCTGTCGACCAGATTCATTGCCTGCTTCATCAAGGCGTTGCTTGCTGCATTCTCGCCGGCAGCTTCGCGTGCCGATGCGGAATGGCTGATCTTGTAGCTCGAGATCAGCAGGCCAGCGCCAGCGCGTATGGCGCCGTAAGCGTCCGTCCGCAGTTCGGCGCCGCTGCCGCGGAAGCTGCCCCGATGGTTGTCGGCGCTGTGGATCAGGTGGCCGAGGTTGAGCTCTGTTGCGGCATGCGTGGTCTTGAGTTGGACCCGGCCCTGGCCGTCAGTGTCGTCGAACAGCAACTGGTTATAGCCGCGCCCTCCGAACTCCTTGCTGCGCACGCCCCATTGAGCCGAGTTATTGCGGTGACCAGCGCTGTTGGCCGAGGCGCCGTGCCATACCGGGCTGTTGCCGCCAGCGAGATTGACCTGCCCTGACGGCATATGGTCGTGGGCACGCTCGAAGGCTGCGGCGCTGCCTTCGCGGTCCGACACGCCACCCGGCGTCGGCACCACGCCGCCCTCCCCGCGTCCGTTGTACAGAGCGCCGACAATCACCGGACGGTCGATGTCGCCTTCGATGAACTTGACCAGTACTTCCTGGCCGATTCGCGGCAGGAACTGGCTGCCCATGCCACCACCGGCGGATCGCTGGCCCACGCGGACCCAGCAGCCGGCGTCGCTCTCCTGCCAGTGAAAGCGGATACGCACCCGGCCGAGCCGGTCGCAATAGATTTCGTCGGCGCCGTTCGGCTCGTCTAATCCGTCTGCCCCCACAACAATTGCGGTCTGGCTGCCGTTGGCGGTCGGGCTGGTCTTCAGTTCCATCTTCGGGCGCCAGGGCCGTTCGGCGGGGATGGCTTCGAAGCAGTTGGCGTAACCGCTGCGCTGCGCCTGCTCGATCACCCGGTCAAATTCGGCGAGCGGGACGCCCTTGGTCGACTCTTCCAGCAGTTCCGGGAGGGACCCGAACAACTCTGCCAAACCTGTCCTGGCGGTGACGGGCAAGTTGTTCACGCCCACGCTGGCCACTCGCAGCAAGACAAAATCCGGTGCCTCGTCGCGGTACTTCTTCATCGGGATGTCGGTGATGCAGATCCGTGTTCCCGGCCGCAAGGTGCGGACGGTCGAACGGCCCTGCCACACGAACCCGCGCGCCTCGTGCGCCTCCATCTTCAGCCCGGCATAACGCCGGGCCTGGCGCGCGTCGGCATAGGCGTATTGGCCCGGAGAGTCGAAGCTCTCGACGGCCTGGGCATGTTTGCCGCCGATCGGATACTTGGTCGGCACGCTGATGGTGACTGTCCGCTTGGTCTTGTAGTCGTAACTCAGCACCGTCACCACCGCGACGCCGAGCTTGCGAAACGCCTGGAGATACTGGATGCTGTCGCTCTTCTCCACCGAACTTGCGGCGTGGTAGCGGATGCCGCCGCCGGCCTCGCTACTGGCGTCGTGCGGCGCGGCGCATAGTTGGCTGCTGTCAGAAAACAGCACCATGCGGCTGCCGTCCTCCGTTTCTTCGAAGCGCCAGCCCAGGCCTTCTTCGGTCAGCAGCCTGGTGACGAAATCGAGGTCGGTTTCGCGATATTGGCAGCAGTAACTGCGCGCCACTGCATCGCCCATGAACGAGTTGACCTCACTGCTCCACACCCACTGCGCATAGGGCTGGTAATGTGCGAACACCGAATCGATGATTTCGATAACGGTCTTGTCTTGCCATGCCCGGCTGTTGCGCGCCTGGCCCAGCAGCCAGATCCATGGCGACAGGCGCAGCCGGTAGCGCGACAGGCCGCCATCGCTGCCCAGCGTCGCAATCTTGCTGACGTAGCCGCTGAAGCGGGCACGGGTGCCATCGACCAGGCTGATCTCGAGGCAGGCTTCCTGCCCCAGCAACGATGCATGCGCAATTTTCGAGCGGGTCGCCAGGGCGATGACATCGGTGTTGCCGATGCCAAGCAATTGCTCATCGGCCGCAAACGCTTCCACCTGCAGGCGAGGATTCTTGCGCTCGTCCTTGAAGGTAAGTTCGTAGAGCCGGGTCTGGCTGGAAAATTCGGCCAGGTCGGATAACACCTGCGCTGCAAGAGGAGATGTCATGGGGCGGCGCCTTGGCTAGAGTTGGTGGGCAAGAAATGCCTACCGGAAAATACTACGCCCGTACCACCGCCCTCATTTGTTCAATATCAATTGCGTTGCGCGCTCCACTGAATGAACCCGGAATGCATTTTCTTTACCCGACCGCCGTCACCCGCTGCCTGAACCGCTCCGAATACTTCGGATCGGCCGTCCCCATCATCCGGTCCCAGAACATGAAGTACCAGCCGTAGTTGTAGCGCAGCTTGGCGTGGTGGTCGTTGTGCGCCACCGTCGTATTGATCCAGCGCCCGAACCAATGATTGCCGGTTCCGGCCGGCAGCAGTTCGTAGCCGAGGTGGGTGTACACCGCGTACGCGGTATTGATCAAGCTGAAAATGAACAGCGCCAGGCCTGTCGTTGGAATCAGCACCAGGATCAGGACGCCGGCGAGGGAGTCGACGACCGCCTCGAGCGGCCCGATCGAGTACGTCGTCCACGGGTTCGGATTCGTCGACCGGTGATGCGTGCGATGAAACCAGCGGAACAGGCGCCGATGGTGCATCAGCCGGTGCGTCCAGTAAAAATACGTGTCCTGGATGACGATCATCAGCACGATGCTGATGCCGAAATACAGCCAGCCGCGCTCGTCGATGTCGCGGTAGAACTGCGTGTAGCGGCCCAAGCCGAACAAGAATAGCAGCGGCACCACGTTGGAGAAGATGGCGATGCTGCCGACGCTGGTCAGCATCTCGCGGCCGATCTGGCGGTGCCCGACCGGCGCCGCCTGCAGGCGCGCGCGCCGGCCGGGCCAGCGGTGCAGCACCAGCCAGGCCGTGCAGAACACCGCCACCACGATCAGGTAATACCATGCGGTATGCCGGATGTTGAGGGAGGCGCGCCACAGCAGGTCGCGCACTGAAAACGGAATCGCGTGCCAGTATTGCGCCATCTATTTGATCTTGAAAATCACATCGACCGACTGCGACAGCTTGATGATGTTGATCATCAAGAGAGCGTCGCGGTCGTATTCGCTTTTACCGACCGGACGCGTGTAGCGCCGCGCCTCGTCGCTGGCGGCCATGCCCATCGCGCGCGTCAGGTTCTTCAGATCGCCCGTCGTCACCCCGCCCACCGGACCCAGCTTGCGGCCGAAGCCGGCGGCCATCGCCTCGGCCTTGACGCGCGCCACCTTGATCGCCTCTCCGGTCAAGTCAGCATCGACCTGCGCGCGCCGGGTGGTGTCGAAGCCGGTCATGAAGCCGTCCAGGTTGGCCATGTTCAGCAATCCCGACACCAGCGGCTTCCACTTCGACAAGTCCGCCACCTTGATGTGGACGCCGCACTTGATGTCGTACTGCGCCGCCGCCTCGCCCTTGCGCATTTCCTTGCGCACGTCGCGGATCTCGATGTCTGCGGCCGGCACGCCGAGCCCGTCGAGCAGCTTGCGCACTTCGGCCACGCGCTCTTCGACCAGCTGGCGCGCCGCTTCCGGCGTGGTGTGCCCGCCCCAGATCTCGAAATCGATCTCGCCGACATCCGGCGGCACGTACGCCCAGCTGCTGCCGTTGGTGTGAATGAAGGGGTAGTCGGGCAATTGCCCCGCCGCTGCGGCGAACGGGACGACGACGAGTGCGGCAATGGAAATGATTCTTTTCAGCATGGATTCTCCGTGGTGTTGAGTGTCGTTCAATTATTCCCTGAGTGCAAGTGCGGGCGACATGCGCACCGCGGCAAGCGTATGGCGGGCGGTGGCCAACAGCGCCACCAGGCCGACGCAGCCGAGAGCACACAGCAGCGGCCAGGCACCCATCGGCGCGCGCTCGGTGAAGCCGGACAGGTAGCGCTCGGTCGCGACCCACGCCAGCGGCAGCCCGGCCAGCGCGCCGATGCCAACCAGCAGGCCGAACTCGCGCGCCATCAGGCGGCCGATGTCACCGCCGCCGGCGCCGTGCAGCTTGCGCAGCACGATCTCGCGCGAGCGGCGCTTGACGCTGTAGGCGGACAGCACGTAAATGCCGAACGAAGCAAGCGCGGTGGCGACCACGCTGGCACTGGCGAGAATCTTCGCCAGCCGCGCATCCTCGCTGTAATTGCCGGCAAAGACGGCGCCGGCCGCTTCGATGTCGAGCAGGTCGTTGGGGAAATGCCGCGTCCACACTGCCGCGATCTGCGCGCGCACCGCGGGGATCGGCCCATTCGCCCGCACCGTCAGCACCTCCTGCTCGAGGTTGACGCGATACGCCATCGGCTCCGGCGTCTGCCGCAGCGTCTGGTAGCGCAGGTCGGGCGCGATGCCGACGATCCGTGCCTGCTCGTCAAACATCTGTCCCACCGCCTCTTGCGGCGAGGCGAAGCCGAGGGCTATGGCGGCGCGCGCGTTGAGCACCACCGAGCTGCTGGCGGGCCCGTCCAGTGAAGGGTCGAACAGCCGGCCGGCCAGCGGTTTCACCTGGTACACCTGAAAAAATTCCGCGCTGACCAGCTTGGCTTCGAGCGATACCGGTTCGCGCCCGGGACGGTTCACCAGTCCGACCATCTTGTTGCCGTCGCGCCCGACCGCCTCCGACATCGTCGTCACGCCGCTCACGCCGGGCAGTCGCGCCAGTTCCGCGCGAAAGGCCTGGCCTGACGCGGGGGCACGTTTCTCCGGCAGGTTCATCACCAGCAGCGGCGCGGCGTCGAAGCCGGGATCGGCGCCGCTGGCATGGCGCGTCTGCCAGCTGACCGCCAGCGTCATTGCGATCAGGCCGATGGCGGCGGCGAACTGCAGCACCGACAGCGTGCGCCGCAGCGCCAGGCCATGCGCCGATTCACCATTGCCGCGGCCCTGCATGCCGGTGCCGACCGGCTGGCGCAGCGCCAGCCACGCCGGGTACAGCGCCGACAGCAGCCCGACCGCCGCGCCCAGCAGCAGCATCGCGGCGCAGCTGAGCGGGCTGAACAACCCGCTGAGCGTGCGATTGACGAGGGTGGAAAACAACGGCAGCGCCAGCCACGCCACCAGCAGGCCGGCCAGAGTGGCCAGCATCGATACCACCAGCGACTCGGCGACGAACTGCGCCGCCAGCCGCGCGCCGCTGACGCCGAGCACCTTGCGAATGCCGATTTCGCGCTGCCGGCCGAGCATGCGCACGGTGGCGAGATTGACGTAATTGGCGCTGGCGAGCAGCAGGATCAATAGCGCCAGCGCGGCCAGGCCTGCCACGCCGGCCTTGCTGCCGTAGCGCGCGCCGCTGCGCCCGGCCAGCAGCTCGCCGTCGAAATAGATGTCCGAGAGGCGAGTGATGCCGATCTCGGTGAGCGGCCTTCCGTTTGCCGTCTTGCGCCACGCCGCCGGCAGCTCGGCGTCGCGTTCGCGCGTCACCGCCTCCTGCAGCAACCCGGCCAGGCCGGCCGCGTCGACCTGCGGCGGCGCCTTCACAAAGACGCGCGCGCGCCGCGACCACTCTGCGCCGGGCCGGCTGCTCGGCGGGTCCCAGCTGTGGGCGCCGGCGCCGACCATCGCATCGAAGTTGACGCTGGTGTTGGCCGGCATGTCCGGCAGGATCGCGTGCACTTCGAAAGTGGCGCCGTCGATCTGCAGCCGCTTGCCGAGCGCATCAGCCTGGCCGAAGAGCTTCACCGCCATCTCCCGACTCAGCACCAGCGCATCGGGTCGCGCCAGCGCGGCGCGGGCATCGCCGGCGATGGCGGCGATGCCGAAAAAGTCGAGGAAGTTGGCGTCCGCTACCTGCACCGTCAACGGCGCCATGCGGTTGTCGATGCGGGCGGCGAGGTCGAACGATTTCGCCGAGGTGGCCGTCACGCCGGGTCCGCTGGCGATGGCGATGTCGCGCAACGGCGGCGGCGCCGCAGCCACCCAGTCGGGCCGCGGCAGGAAATTGCGCCGTTCCTTGACGACGAAAATCCGCTCGCTGTCGGAAATTGCCTCGTTGTAACTGAAGCAGTAGCGCACGAAGCCAAGCAGCAGGAAGCAGGCGGCGAGGCCGACGGCCAGCCCGCCCACTACCGCCATCGAATAGCCGCGCTCCTTGAGCAGCAGGCGCCAGCCGATACGAAAATCACGCAAGCTCATCCGAGCCCCCAATGTAGACAATGTTGTCTATGCTAGGTCCATTTGAGGGGCAAGGCAAGTTATTTGAACATACATATATTGTTAGACAGGGTGTTCTAGTTGCGCTACCCTAGCGCGCATGACTCCGCCATCGAAAATTCCCAAGCCGACCGCCGCCGAGCTGGACCTGCTGCAAACGCTGTGGCCGCTCGGCGCCGCCACCGCCAAGCAGGTTCACCAGGAAATCCTGAAGGAACGGCCCGACGTTACCTACGCCACGGTGCTGCGCCTGATGCAGATCATGCACACCAAGGGCTTGCTGATCCGCGACGAAAGCGAGCGTTCCCATGTGTACGCGCCGGCCCAGGCGCAGGATTCGCTGCAGACCAACCTGCTCAAGGACCTGATCCAGAAGGCATTTTCCGGCTCGGCCAAGGCGCTGGTGCTGGCTGCGCTGCGCAGCGGCATCTCCAAGAAAGAACGCCAGGAAATCGAAGACCTGCTGAAAGAGGACAAGAAATGAGCATCACCGCCGCATCCCTCGTCAGCAGCGTCGGCGTGACGCTGCTGCACTTCGTCTGGCAAGGCGCGCTGATCGGCTGCGCCACCGCGGTCGCGCTGATCGCGATGCGCAATGCCCGGCCGCAGCAGCGCTACGCAGTCGCCTGCGCCGGCCTGCTGCTATGCCTTGCATGGCCCGCGGCGAACTTGGCCGGACGCTTATCCGGCAGCAGCGTCGGCGACGCCAGCATCTTGCTTGCCGGCCCGATGCTGGCCGGCGTGCCGGTGGCCAACGCCGGCATGCTCGGCTGGTTCGACGGCAAGCTGCCGTTGATCGTCGTGTGCTGGGCCGCCTGCAGCGCGGCGCTGACCTTGCGCATGGGCCTGGGCCTGTTCTGGATCGGCCGCATTGCCAACGCCCGCGCCGGCGACGTGCAATGGCAGGCGCGGCTCTCGAGCATGGCGTTGCGCTTCAGCGTCACGCGCGAGGTGCGCCTGCGCGTGGTCGACAATCTTGCCAGCCCGATCACCGCAGGCTGGTGGCGCCCGGTGGTGCTGGTGCCGGCCTCGCTGATGTCCGGCATGCCGCCCGACCTGCTCGAAGCGCTGCTGGCGCACGAGATGGGCCACGTGAAGCGTTTCGATTACCTGGTCAACATTGGCCAGAACGTGGTGGAGACGCTGTTGTTCTATCATCCCGCCGTGTGGTGGATTTCGGGCCGCATCCGCGCCGAACGCGAGCAGATTGCCGACGATCTCGCCGCACGCGACCTGGGCGAACCGCGCAGGCTCGCGCTCGCCCTTTCCGAACTCGAAAAGATCCAGTTTTCCCACCACCACCTTGCGCAGGCCGCCAACGGAGGAGATTTGATGCTGCGTATTAAACGCCTGGTCAGGCCCGACTCGCAGGCGTTGAACTGGAAGGCGGCGATCCCGGTGCTGGGGCTGGCCGCGGCGTGCATCGCCGGCTGCGCGCAAACCCCGGCGCCAGTACAGGCGCCGGTTGTGCGCACGCAGGCGGTGGCCGATTTCAAGACTTGCGCCAAGCCCGTATGGCCGCGGCAATCCTTACGCGACGAGAATACCGGCAAGGTCACGCTGATGTTCAAGATCAGCGAAGACGGCCGCGTGGAAGAGTCCAAAGTGAAAAATTCGAGTGGCCACGTCGCGCTCGACGAAGCGGCCCGCGAGGGCATCTCGAAGTGCCGGTTCAAGCCGGCTACCGAGGACGGCAAGCCGGCGGCCGCATGGATGCAGATGCAGTACGTGTGGACGTTGCACTAAGCGTAAACGACGCTGGCGGGCATCGCGCCCGCCAGCGTACTACAAGCACAGCAGCATCAGACCGCCGAAACGTCGATCTCCGCTTCGGTCGCTTCCAGAACCTGCTCCTTGGTGACGCCAGGCGCCAGTTCGGTCAGCTTCAAGCCCTGCTCCGTCACTTCGATGACGCCGAGGTCGGTGATGATCATGTCCACCACGCGCACGCCCGTCAGCGGCAGGTTGCACTGCTTCAGGATCTTGTGCGAGGTGCTGCCGTCCTTGGCGGTGGCGACGTGTTCCATCACCACGATCACCCGCTTGACGCCGGCCACCAGGTCCATCGCGCCGCCCATGCCCTTGACCATCTTGCCTGGGATCATCCAGTTGGCCAGGTCGCCATGCTGCGACACTTGCATCGCGCCGAGGATCGCCAGGTTGATCTTGCCGCCGCGGATCATGCCGAACGAATCGGCCGAGCTGAAGTAGGCCGAGCCCGGCAGTTCGGTGACGGTCTGCTTGCCGGCGTTGATGATGTCGGCGTCGACCTCCGCCTCGGTCGGGAACGGGCCGATGCCGAGCAGGCCGTTTTCCGACTGCAGGAACACTTCGATATCGTTCGGTACGTAGTTCGCCACCAGGGTCGGCAGGCCGATTCCCAGGTTGACGTAAAAACCGTCTTTCAATTCCTTGGCTGCGCGCGCAGCCATTTCATCACGAGTCCATGCCATGTTGATCTCCGAATTCTGTTCTTAGTTGGAACGCACGGTGCGCTGTTCGATGCGCTTTTCCGGCGTTTCATTGACGACGATACGATGCACGAAGATGCTCGGCAGGTGCACGTGATCCGGATCGATCTCGCCGACTTCGACCAGCTTCTCGACTTCGACGACGGTGATCTTGCCGGCCATCGCCACGTTCGGATTGAAGTTGCGCGCCGTCTTGCGGAATACCAGGTTGCCGGCGCGGTCGGCCATGTAGGCCTTGACCAGCGACACGTCGGCCACCAGGCTGCGCTCGAGCACATACTGCTCGCCGTCGAACTCGGCGTGCGGCTTGCCTTCGGCGACGATGGTGCCGACGCCGGTCTTGGTGTAGAACGCCGGGATGCCCGCGCCGCCGGCGCGCAGCTTCTCGGCCAGCGTGCCCTGCGGGGTGAATTCGATCTCCAGTTCGCCGGCCAGGTACTGGCGCGCGAACTCCTTGTTTTCGCCGACGTACGACGAAATCATCTTCTTGATCTGGCGCGTCGCGAGCAGCTGACCGAGGCCGAAGTCGTCCACGCCGGCGTTGTTCGAAATGGCGGTCAGGCCGGTCTTGCCGGTATCGCGCAGGGCCAGAATCAGCGCCTCCGGAATGCCGCACAGGCCGAAGCCGCCGACGGCGATGGTCTGGCCGTCTTGCACGATACCGGCCAGCGCCGATGCCGCATCAGGATAAACTTTATTCATACCCGTCCCTTTTATAGTTAAGCCGAAAACGCTCTTTCTGTACCTCAGAGTAGATTCTCAGCATAAAATACGCCAGCCAAAAGCACAATACCGTAGAACTACCTGTCATTCATACAACTGGGATCGACCGATTTGCACCAAATCAAAGCATCATACGCCCTTGATTACGAGACAATATTCCAGTACGCGCCGGTCGGCATGTGCATCTCGGTCAATCGCGTGATCCAGTCCGCCAACGAAGCGCTGGCGTCGATGTTCGGCTACGCCACCGCCGCGCTCGAAGGCCAGTCGTTCCAGGTGCTCTACCCGACCGTGGCGGAGTTCCTGCGTACGGGCGACCGCATCATTCCCATCATGAACACCAGGGGCCGCTATTCGGACGAGCGCATCATGCGCCGCGCCAACGGCGAGCTGTTCTGGTGCCACGTCAGCGGCCGCGCGCTCGACCCGCAGCAGGCGCTGGGCGCCGGCGTGTGGACGTTCGAAGATGTCAGCGAGAAACGGCCCGTGACGGCCGAGCTGACCCCGCGCGAGCGCGAAATCGCCGCCCTGTTAGTCGAGGGAAAAACGAGCAAGGTCATCGCGCGCGAAACCGACCTCAGCCCGCGCACAGTGGAGATGCACCGCGCCAAGCTGATGCGCAAATTTGCCGCGTCGACGTCGTCCGAGCTGGTGCACAAGCTGATCGGCGTCTCGCGCTAGCCCTCGCCACTGGAGCACCCAGCATCTTTCGCCTGCTAGCTGGCAAACGTTCACAACGGCACACACGATACACATCTCGCGGACGTGGAATGCGCTTTCGTGAGCCCGGCGACCGGGTGCTTGAAGACGTAGTAAGCTACATATTGAACTCACGCAATCTCGTTAACCATTGTCAGGTGATTGGTTCCCTGCACGACGAGATTGCAGGCAGTTCCGACTGCTTGCCTGTGCGGGCGTCGGCAACCTGTTTTCCCTAAAGGGAGGTCAGCAATATGCGGCGTCGTCATTTTCTCATCGGTGGTTCTGGCTTGCTCGCGGGTGCCTTGATGCCTGTTTTTTCCACGGCGCGCGAGAACGCAAAGGCGAAGTGGAAGGCGCTTCTACCCGCCGCGAGCTATCGGGTCCTGTTCGACGAGGACACCGAGCCGCCTGGCTCCAGCCCCCTGAACGGGGAGAAGCGCGCAGGCACTTATGTCTGCGCCGCCTGTTATCAGCCGCTTTTTGACAGCAGTACCAAGTTTGAAAGCGCGACCGGCTGGCCTAGCTTCTACGCGCACCTGCCCGGGGCAATCGCTACCAAGACCGATTACAAGTTGGTCTGGCCGCGCAAGGAGTACCACTGTACCCGTTGTCACGGCCACCAGGGACATGTATTCGACGACGGTCCGAAACCCACCGGCCTTCGCTACTGCAATAATGGCGTGGCCTTGCGTTTCGTACCCAAGAATGAAAAATTACCGGAGTTAAGAGCATGAGGATAACGACAGCAATTTGCGGATGGCTTGCAGGATTTGCCATGTTCGGCATGGGCGCCGCGGCGCATGCGCAAGCAGGCACGTCGTCGGCAACGGCCATTTTTGCCAGCGGCTGTTTCTGGTGCACGGAAAGCGATTTCGAAAAACTGCAAGGCGTCGTCAAGGTCGAATCGGGCTACACCTCGGGCCGCGTGCCAAATCCCACCTATGAGCAGGTCAGCGCTGGCGAGACTGGCCATACCGAAGCGGTACGGGTGGTCTACGACCCGGCCAAGGTCACTTATCAGCAACTGCTGGCCCATTTCTGGCGCAACGTCGATCCGACCGTCAAGGATCGCCAATTTTGCGATGTCGGCAGCCAGTACCGCAGCGGTATTTATTTCCTTAATGAGGAGCAGCGCCGGGCCGCGCAAGCGAGCCTCGAAGCGCTGCAAAAAACCGGGCGCTTCGAACGCATCTATACCGAGATCGTCCCTGCGAGCACTTTCTATCTGGCCGAAACGTACCACCAGGATTACGCCAAGAAGAACCCGATCCGTTACAACTATTACCGGACCAGCTGCGGCCGCGATGCCAGGCTGAAGCAATTGTGGGACTAGCCCGAGCGACAGCTCGGGCAGCCACTGCTCAGTCCTTGAAATCGGCTGCGAGCACGATCCGGTAATTGGCCTTGCCCGCGCGAAGGTGGTCCATCGCGTCGTTGACCCGGCTCATTGGGAAATGCTCGACCTTCGGCGCGACCTGATGGTGACAAGCAAAACGCAACATGCTGTCGATCTGCGCACGGCTGCCGGTAGGCGAGGCGGAAACGGCTTTCTGGCCCATCATCAAGTGCATCACCTGGACCGGCACCGGCTCGAGGACGGCGCCGAGGAAATGCAGGCGGCCTTGCGGCGCCAGCAGCCCGATCAGTGCATCCCAGTCGAGCTTGGCATTGGCGGTGATAAAGATGAAGTCGAAGCTCCCCGCCAGGCGCTCGTAGTCGTCGGTCGCGACACTGGACGCCGTATGGTGGGCGCCGAATGACTTCGCTTCGTCCATCTTGCCTGGCGACGAAGTAAACGCCGTCACGTCGCAGCCCCACGCGTTGGCAAACATCAGCGCCATGTGACCGAGACCGCCAATGCCGAACACCCCCACGCGCGCAGTCGGCGCTACGTGCAGCTGCAGCAGCGGCGCGAACACGGTAATGCCGCCGCACAGCAGCGGGCCGGCATTTTCCGCTGCGAGCGAGTCGGGAATCGGCACACTCCAGATCCAGTGCGCACGCAGCCTCTCGGCAAAGGCGCCGTGGTGGCCGACGATCGTCGGCTCGATGCGCTCGCACAGCTGGACATCGCCACGGATGCACGCCGGGCAGTAGAGGCAACTGCGCACATTCCAGCCCACCCCGACCCGCTGGCCGAGGCGCAACCCCTTGGTCTTCGCCACGTCGCCCAGAGCGACCACGCGGCCGATGGCCTCATGGCCGGGCACGAAGGGATACGCCGTGATCCCCCATTCGTTGTCGAGCATCGACAGGTCCGAGTGGCAGACCCCGCAATACTCGACTTCGATCTCGACATCTTCCGCTGCGAGCGGTCCGGGATCGTATTCAAAAGCTTCCAGCGCGGCGCCCTGCTCTTGGGCTGCCCATGCACGTATCTTGCTCACGTTGTTCTTCCTGATGAATTAATACCGATTGCGTATGGTGACGAAACAGTCAGGCAACGCGAATGAGTTTCTTGTTCACGAATTCTTCGATGCCGGCAGAGGACAGCTCGCGGCCGTAGCCCGAATTCTTGACGCCGCCAAAGGGCAGTTCCGGCTTCGACACGGCGGCGCTGTTAATGAATACCATTCCGGTATCGATGCGCCGCGCCAGCCGCCTGCCGCGTTCGATGTCCTGGGTCATGATCGAGCCGCCCAGGCCGAACGGCGAATCGTTGGCCAGCGCCACGGCCGCGTCTTCGTCAGGCACGCGGAAGAACATCGCCACCGGTCCGAAGAACTCTTCCTTGAAGGTAGGATTGTCAGCGGCGACGTCGGTCAGGATCGTCGGCTGCATGAATGCCCCATCGCCTGGAATGCGCCTGCCGCCCATCAGCACGCTGGCGCCGCCGGCGACTGCCCGATCGACCTGGTCGACCAGGTCGTCGAGCGCCTGCCGGGTGGACAACGGAGCAAGCGTGGTCTTTTCGTCCAGCGGGTCGCCGGGTGAAAACTTGCCCATCGCCTGTTGAAATTTTTCGAGGAATTGATCGGCCACCGATGCGAGCACGATAAAGCGCTTCGACGCTGTGCACGCCTGGCCGCTATTGCCCATGCGCCCGGCGACGGCGCACTTGACCGCCTTGTCGAGGTCAGCGTCTTCGAGCACGATAAAGGCGTCGCTGCCGCCAAGTTCCAGCGTCGACTTCTTGAGGTTCTTGCCTGCCTGCGCCGCCACCACCGCTCCGGCGCCTTCGCTGCCGGTCAGCGCCACGCCGCGGATGCGCGGATCGTCGATCAGCTGGCTGATTTGATCTTTGGAAATGAACAGGTTGCTGTAGGCCCCGGCTGGCGCGCCTGCGTCGAGCATGCATTTTTCGAAAGCAAGCGCACATTGCGGCACGTTGGAGGCATGCTTGACCATCACCACGTTGCCGGCCATGAGGTTAGGTGCGGCGAAGCGGGCGATCTGATAATAGGGATAGTTCCATGGCTCGATACCGAGCAGCACGCCGAGCGGGCTGCTCTCGACCATGGTGCGGTTGCCGGTGGCGTCGAGCTGTTCGGGCGCGAGGAACTGTTCGGCGTTGTCGGCGTAATAATCCAGGATGGCCGCGCTAAGCGCCACTTCGCCAGCCGCCTGCGCGATCAGCTTGCCCATCTCGAGGGTGATCAGTTTGGCCAGCTCGTCCGCACGCTCGCGCATCAATGCCGCGGCACGCTTGACGACGATGGCCCGCTCGGCGTAGCTGCGCTGGCGCCAGTTGTCGTCAAAACAGCGCTGCGCCGCCTGTAGTTTGTTTTCCAGTTCATCCCGGCCATGTTCGTCGAAGCTAGCCAGGGTCTTGCCGTTAAATGGGTTGATGCTCTGATATGCCATGGGCCTGTCCTCGAGGTCGCATCAAACGCTTGCGCCGGCCGTTGCCGCACTATCGCGTTTGATGTTCATCATGACATCTCACCATGCATCAGGTTTCGCTGTCGCACGCACCAGCGCATGCAAGGCACGCTATCGCTAGCGTTGCCAGCCCTTGCGCCGCGCCTGCTGTTCGGCCTCGCCGTCGAGCGTCTGGCCGGCGAGGCGGGCATCGATCGCGTCGCTGACAGCGGCCGGCAAGGCACTGCCGGCTTGTTGATACGCCCCACTGGCCGTCTTGTCCACTTGCGGAAGCTTGCCTTAGCCGAGGAGCGCGCGCAGTTGGTCGGGCAGAGGCGTCGACTTCTCCGCCGGAAAATCTACCCACACCACCTTGGCGCCGCCCTCGGCGTACACCGGGCCCGGCAAGCCATCGGCGCCGATCAGGCGGATCTCGTGCACCATCTCGAAGCTCGAGCGCCCCGGCGGCCCGACCAGCGTGGTCACCTCGATCTCGCCCGGATATTTCAGCTGCTTGAGGAACGAGCAGCGCGCATTGACGATCACCGGTCCGTGCCCTTTCGGATCGGGCGCGCAGCCGATGTCGTCGAACCACGAAATGCGCGCCTGCTCGATATAGCGGAAGTACACCGTGTTGTTGACGTGCCCCATCGCATCCATGTCGCCCCAGCGGATCGGCATGCGCATTGCATGGACTTGCTTGACGGTCATTGCGCCGTCATGCCGTCATCGGCGGTGATGATGGCGCCGTTGATGAAGTGGGTTTCTTCCGCCGCCAGCAGTAGCAGCAGGCCGTCGAGGTCTTCCGGCTTGCCCGGGCGCTTGCGCGGCAGCATGTCGATCAGCTTCTTGCCCTGCTCGCTGGCGAAATATTCTTCGTTGATCTCGGTCGTGATGTAGCCCGGGCAGATGGCGTTGACGTTGATGCCGTAGCGGCCCCACTCCACCGCCATCGCCTTCGTCATCTGCACCACGCCGGCCTTGCTCATGCAATAGACGCCGATCTGCGGCAGCACGCGCAGTCCGGCCACCGAGGCGATGTTGATGATGCGGTGCTGCTTTTTCGGGTCGCCCTTGGCGCGCGCAATCATCCGCTTGGCCGCCTGCTGCGCGACGAAGAAAGCGCCGCGCAGGTTGGTGTCCATCACGTACGAGTAATCTTCTTCGGTGACGTCGACCAGCCGCTGCGTCGTCGACACGCCCGAGTTGTTGACCAGGATGTCGATCGGGCCGGCTTCGGTCTCGGCGTGGGCGATTGCCGACTTGATGCTGGCCATGTCGGTCACGTCGAGCGACACCACGTGGGCGGCGCCGCCGTCGGCTTCGATCTCGGCGCGCAATTCCTTCAGGCGATCGGTGCGGCGCGATGCCAGCACCACCTGGGCGCCGGCGCCGGCCAGCGCTTTCGCAAAGCGCGCCCCCAGGCCGCTCGAGGCGCCGGTGATCAGCGCGATTTTTCCTTCAAAATTGACTTCAATGCCCACGTTCGACTCCTGTGCTGTGCTGTGCTGTTCTGCGGAAGCACAATCATTACACAAATTGCCAGTATTAGACGGCTACACCTAATAATGCCGGTAAAATGCGGGTCAAAGTTGCAATCCCAGAAAAAAAACCGCACACTCGTGCTTATATTTTCCACACTTGAAAAAACCATGACAGAGCCAATCAACATTCTCGAGCAATACGGACCCCGCGAAGCGATGGAATACGACGTCGTCGTCGTCGGCGGCGGCCCCGCCGGCCTGTCCGCGGCGATCCGCCTCAAGCAGCTCGCCACCGAACAAGGCAAGGAAGTATCGGTCTGCGTGCTCGAAAAAGGCGGCGAGCTCGGTGCGCACATCCTGTCCGGCGCGGTGATGGACCCGAAGGCGCTGACGGAACTGATCCCGAATTGGAAAGAGCTCGGCGCCCCGCTCAATACCGCAGTGACCGAAGACCGCATCCTCTTCCTGACGGCGACCAAGGCGATCAATACGCCAAGCTTCATGGTGCCGGCCTGCTTCGAAAATCACGGCAACTACGTCGTCTCGCTCGCCAACGTCGTCCGCTGGCTCGGCCAGCAGGCCGAAGCGGCAGGCGTTGAGGTATTCCCCGGCTTCCCGGCCGCCGAAATCCTGTACAACGACGACGGCTCGGTCAAGGGTGTCGCCACCGGCAACATGGGCGTCAAGCGCGACGGCCAGCCCGGCCCCGACTTCCAGCTCGGCATGGAACTGCACGCGAAATACACGCTGTTCGCCGAAGGCTCGCGCGGCCACCTCGGCAAGCAGCTGATGGCCAGGTACGACCTCAATGCCGGCAAGGATCCGCAGTCGTACGGCATCGGCATCAAGGAACTGTGGGAGATCGACCCGTCCAAGCACAAGCCTGGACTGGTGATCCACACCACCGGCTGGCCGCTTGACGCCGACACCTACGGCGGCTCGTTCCTCTATCACCTGGAAGACAACCTGGTCGCCGTCGGCTACGTCGTCGGCCTCAATTACGAGAACCCCTACCTGTCGCCGTACGAGGAATTCCAGCGCTACAAGACGCACCCGGCGATTCGCGCCTTCTTCGACGGCGCCAAGCGCATTTCGTACGGCGCCCGCGCGATCACCGCCGGCGGCCTGCAGTCGCTGCCCAAGCTCGTGTTCCCGGGCGGCGCGCTGATCGGCTGCGACGCCGGCTTCCTCAACATGAGCCGCATCAAGGGCAGCCACGCCGCCATCAAGACCGGCATGCTGGCCGCCGATGCGGCGTTCGCCGCGCTGGGCGAAAACCGCCAGCACGACGAACTGGCGAGCTATCCGGCCGCGTTCGAGAAGTCGTGGCTGAAGGAAGAGCTGCACGTCGCCCGCAACGTCAAGCCGTGGCTGTCGAAGGGCCTGTACCTCGGCTCCATCATGACCGGCATCGACCAGATCCTCTTGCGCGGCAAGGCGCCGTGGACGCTGCACCATAGCCACGCCGACCACGAGTGCCTGAAGCCGGCCGCCAACTACAAGCCAATCGTCTATCCTAAACCGGACGGCAAGCTGACCTTCGACCGCCTGTCGTCGGTGTTCATCTCGAACACCAACCACGCCGAAGACCAGCCGATCCACCTGACGCTGAAGAACGACAGCGTGCCGGTCGATATCAACCTGGCGAAGTACGCGGGCCCGGAAGCGCGCTACTGCCCGGCCGGCGTGTACGAGTTCGTGGAGGGTGCCGAAGGCAAGCCTAAGCTGCAGATCAATGCGCAGAACTGCGTGCATTGCAAAACGTGCGACATCAAGGATCCGACGCAGAACATCGTGTGGGTGACGCCGGAAGGCGGCGGCGGGCCAAACTACCCGAACATGTAGCAGTCAGCCTGGAGAACGCCGTTCCCGCCCCTGGCCGGAACGGCGTTTTTACGTCTACGTTTTTGCGTCTACAGCACCAACCCACCCAGGCTGGTGCCGCCGCACACATACAGCACCTGCCCGGTCACGAAGCTCGCCTCGGCCGATGTAAAAAACTTCACCGCATGCGCCACGTCGCTCGGCTGCCCCAGCCGCTTGACCGGGATGCTGGCCGCCAGCGCTTCCACCTTCGGACTCCCCACCGGTACGATCTCGTGAAACATGTCGGTCTGCACCGGCCCCGGCGCCACCACGTTCACCGTCACGCCATGCGGCGCCAGCTCCAGCGCCCATGTGCGCGCCATGCCGAACATGCCCGACTTGGTGGCGCCGTAACTGGTGCGCCCCGCCAGGCCAAGCGCGCCGCGCGACGACAGCAGCACGATGCGCCCGAAGCCGCCCGCCTTCATCGCCGGCAGCATCGCCTGCGCCAGCTGGATCGCCGCGCCAAGGTGGATCTCCACCAGCGTGTCGAGGTCCTCCAGCTTCACCTCCTCCAGCCTGGCCGGCAGGATCACGCCGGCGTTGTGCACCAGCGTGTCTGGCCGATAGCGCTCGGCCACTTCACGCGCGGCCGCAGCAGTGGCTGCGCGGTCGGCCAGGTCGACTTCCACCGAATGCAGGCGCTCGTGCGTGAACGCCGGCGCGCGGCGCGACAGCGAAATCACCTCGTACCCCTCGGCCAGCAGTTGCTGGCAGATCTCGGCGCCGATGCCGGCGCTGCCGCCGGTGACGACGGCGCAGCGGCGTGCGCTCGTCGTCATGCGCCGCCCTCCACCATCGCCAGCACCCGCAACGGGCTGCCGCTGCCGTTCTGGATCTTCAGCGGCGGGCAAATCAATACGCTGCCGGTGGCCGGCAGCAGGTGCAGGTTGGTCAGGCACTGCAAGCCGTAGCGGTTCGCGCCGTGCATGTAGTAGTGGCACGGATAAGGCGGGCGCTGGTGAAAGCCCTGGCCGGCGTCGGTGCCGATCGCCTCCGAACCGAAGCCGAGCACGTCGCGCTCCTCCACCAGAAAGCGCGCCACTTCCGCGCTCGGGCCGGGCGTGTGCTGACCGGTCTCGTCGTAATTCTGGAACGCCTCCGGATCGAGGTGGCGCTGCGACCAGTCGGTGCGCATCAGCACCCAGCAGCCTGCCGGCACGCGTCCATGCACGGCTTCCCACGCCAGCACGTCGGCGATGCTCAAGAGGTAGTCGGCATCGGCCTCGGTCTGCGCCACGCAATCGATGACGATCGCCGGCGCCACGAAGTTCTGCACCGGGATCGTGTCGACCGCGTTGTTGGGCAGGTCGCGACCCGAGATCCAGTGAATCGGCGCGTCGAAGTGGGTGCCGGTGTGTTCGCCGCACGAGAAGTTATTCCAGTACCAGGCCGGCCCGCGCTCGTCGTAGCGCGACACCTCTTCGACGCGGAACGGCCAGCACTGGCCAAATTCGGGCGGCACGGTAATCTGCGGGAATTCAGGCGTCAGCGTCTGCGTCAGGTCGATCACGCGGATCTGGCCATTGCCGAGGGCGCCGGCCAGCGCCTGCAAAATGTCGTGTGGTTTCATGCTCATGATCCTCCCGCCGCCAGTTCGCGCTCGAGTATTTTGGGGTTGTCCATCCAGCGCTCCAGCCATTCCTGGGCGACGTCGCCGGGATACACGTCCTCGACGCCGTCGCGCAGCGCCTTGACGATGGCGCTCGCCAGCGCCGCGGGCGACACTTTTGGGGGCGGCGTCAGCTGGTTCCAGTCGTCGTCGATCGGACCGGGGAATACGTTGACCACACGGATGCCGGCCGGGCGCATCTCGGCGCGCAGGCACTGCGCCAGCGACAGCGCGGCTGCCTTCGATGCCGAGAACGTGCCGTGCGCCGGGAAGTTCGACAGCGCATAGATCGACAGCAGGTTGACCCAGGCGACTGCGCTCGACTGGCCGTCGGCGCCGCGCCCGCGCAGCGCCGGCCCGAATTCCTGGGCCAGGCGCAGCAAGCCGAAATAATTGACGTCCATTTCGGCGCGCGCCACGTCGGTGCCGCGCCGCGCGCTGATCCCGTAAGCGCGGTGCACCTCGGCGGTATTGATGACGATGTCGACCTTGCCGCCGATCGAGCCGGCAGCCTCCGTCACCGACTTCGCGTTCGTCACGTCCAGCGGCACCAGCGACACCTGCGGCAGGTCGGTGATGCTGTCGAAGCCCGGCGGATTTTTCCATGGCTCGGCGTGGCCGACCCAGATCAGGTCCGCGCCGGCCTTGGCGAGCGCGCGCACCATCGCCTGGCCCACTTCCGACTTGCCGTCGGTGACCAGCACCTTGCGAAATTTCGGGTCGCAGCTCATTTCACGCATCACGCGGTCTTCACTCATATTTTCAGTCTCCGTTTCAGGCAATCCAAGCAGCACCGCCTGGCCGGCGCGATCCAACCGCACGCCGACCCGCATGCGCGTCGGCGGCGGCGCCACATCGTCGAGCAGGTGCACCATGACGGTGGGCCCGCTGTCGAGTTGGGCGAGCCCCAGCCGCCACGGCAGGCGCTCGCGGAAAAACAAATCGTTACTGTGGTGGAGCACGGTCTCGCTGAGCAGCGTTGCCTCGCCGCTTTCCGGCTTCCACTCGAGCGCCGCCGACAGGCACACGCGGCATGCTTCGCGCGGCGGATACTGGGTGGCGCCGCAATCGGCGCATTTCTGCAGCTCGAAGCGGCCGACCGCCGCCGCCGCGGTCAGCCCGAGCGCGACACGCCCGCGGCTGTATGGCGGCAGCGTCGGCTGGCGCGTGCGCAGGATCGGGTTCTTGCGCTTGGGCCGGGTCAGTGGCGCGGTCATTGCGATCTCCCGAGAATGACCGCGCCGGTACACAGGCAGCGGTCGTAGGTCACCATGCCGAACCCGCACACCATGCCCAGCTGGGCGTCGGCGACGTTGCGCGCGCCGGCCTGGCCGGTGAGCTGGCGGATGGTTTCGGTCATGCCGATGAAACCGCCGGCGGCGCCGGCCTGGCCGGCCGACAGCTGGCCGCCGCTGGTGTTGTTGGGGAAGCTGCCGGCATGGGTCATGCCGTGGCGGCGCACGAAGTCGGCGCCCTCGCCTTTTTCGCAGAAGCCGAGGTCTTCGAACTGCATCATGACGATCACCGGGTAATCGTCATAAGTCTGGATCAGATCGATGTCCTGCGGCTTGACGCCGGCCTGCGCATACAGGTCGGCGCGGTCGACCTGCCAGCCGCCGCGCGTCATGATCGGATCGTCGGCGAACGCGTTGTGGCGCTCGATGGCGCCGCGCACCAGCACGTGCGGCAGGCCGAGGTCGCGCGCGCGCTCTTCGCTCATCACCAAAAAGCCTTCGGCGCCGGCGCAAGGCATCACGCAGTCGAACAGGTGGATCGGGTCGGCGATCGAACGCGCGGCCATGTATTCTTCCAGCGTCAGCGCTTTCTTGAACAGCGCGTTCGGATTCAGCAACGCGTTGCTGCGCTGGTCCACCGCGATGCGGCCGAAGTCCTCGCGCGTGGCGCCGTAAGTACGCATGTAGTGGGAGGTGATGAAGGCGAAGATTGAATTGGGTCCGCCGGCGCCATACGGGTAGCTGGCGTCGCGCGCGAAATCGCTGAAGCTGCCCAGCGTGGCGCGGAACGAGTCGACGTGGTTGGTGTCGCCGGCAATGCAGGCGACGATGTCGGCGTCGCCCGCCTGCACCGCGCGGGCGGCGCGGCGCAGCGCCATCACGCCCGAGGCGCCGCCGGTCGGGATGTGGTCGAGCCAGCGCGGCGACAATCCGAGGTGCTGGGTGACGCCGACGGCGGTATCGGGCGCCAGCGAAAAGCTGCTCACCGTCAGGCCGTCGATCTGGTCCTTCGGCACGCCCGATTCACGCACCAGCGCCTGCATCGCCTGCCCCAGGAACCAGTGTGCGCCGCGGGTCGAATAGCGCTCGTAGGGCACGGTGACAGGCACAGTGACCGCAACGCCATCGTACGATTGTCGCTTGCCCATGCTCAGTTGCCGAAAGCGGCAATCCCGGTTTGCGCGCGGCCGAGGATCAGCGCGTGCACGTCGTGGGTACCTTCGTAGGTGTTGACCACCTCGAGGTTGACCATGTGGCGGATCACGCCGAATTCGTCGGAGATGCCGTTCCCGCCCAACATGTCGCGGGCGACGCGCGCAATGTCGAGCGACTTGCCGCACGAGTTACGCTTCATCATGGAGGTGATTTCGACCGCCGCGGTGCCGGCGTCCTTCATGCGCCCAAGCTGCAGGCAGCCCTGCAGGCCGAGCGTGATCTCGGTCTGCATGTCGGCCAGCTTTTTCTGCACCAGCTGGTTGGCGGCCAGCGGCCGGCCGAACTGGATACGGTCCATCGTGTACTGGCGAGCGGTGTGCCAGCACGACTCGGCCGCACCGAGCGCGCCCCAGGCGATGCCGTAGCGCGCCGAGTTGAGGCAGGTGAACGGGCCTTTCAGGCCGCGCACGTCCGGGAACGCGTTCTCCTCCGGGCAGAACACGTTGTCCATCACGATCTCGCCGGTGACGGAGGCGCGCAGGCCGAACTTGCCGTGGATCGCCGGCGCTGACAGGCCGGCCATGCCTTTTTCGAGCACGAAGCCGCGGATCGCGCCTTCGTCGTCCTTGGCCCACACGACGAACACATCGGCGACCGGCGAATTGGTGATCCACATCTTGGCGCCGGTCAGCGCGTAGCCGCCGTCGACTTTCTTGGCGCGGGTGATCATCGAGCCAGGGTCGGAGCCATGGTTCGGCTCGGTCAGGCCGAAGCAGCCGATCCATTCGCCGGAGGCCAGCTTCGGCAGGTATTTCTGGCGCTGCGCTTCGGTGCCGAATTCGAAGATCGGCACCATCACCAGCGACGACTGCACGCTCATCATCGAACGGTAGCCCGAGTCGACGCGCTCGACTTCGCGCGCAATCAGGCCGTAGCTGACGTAATTGAGGCCGGAGCCGCCGTATTCGGTCGGGATGGTCGGGCCGAGCAAGCCCAGTTCGCCCATCTCGCGGAAGATCGAGGTGTCCATCCGCTCGTGGCGAAACGCTTCGAGCACGCGCGGCTGCAGCTTGTCCTGGCTGTAGGCGTGGGCGGCGTCGCGCACCATGCGCTCGTCGTCGGTGAGCTGCTCGGACAGCAAGAGCGGGTCGTCCCAGTGGAATGCGGCTTTGGATGATGCCATTGTGGTGCTCCTCGATGTATATGGTTAGATGCGTAAATGCTGGATTAGTTTGATACGTGGAGCAGCGACAGCCCAAGCTGCGCGCGGCGCGCCAGCCATGGGCTCGGGCGGTAACGCGGGTCGCCGCTGGTGCGCTGCAGGTTACGCAGGATGGTGAGCACGCGGCCGGCGCCCAGGTGGTCGCCCCAGGCCAGCGGGCCGCGCGGATAGCCAAGGCCTAGCACCACCGCGCCATCCAGGTCGGCCGGGCTGCAGATGCCCTGCTGGACGATGTCGCATCCGATATTGACGATCGCCGCCAGCACGCGCTGGACGATGAAGCCGGCGCTGTCGTCGATCAGCGTGACTGCCTGGCCGCCGCACGCGAACAGGGCCTGCGCCTGCGCCGCCAACGCGCTGCTGGTGGCGGGGTTGCGCATCAGGGTCAGGCGGCCAACGCAGCCTTGCAGCGTGTCGATGCCGAGCGTGCGCAGCGGATCGAGGCTTTCGCGCTCGACGCAGGTCGACACGTCTTCGCCAAGCGGCGCGACGATGCAAAGCGCCCCGGCCGACGGCTGGACTCCGGTTTCGACTTGCGCGCCGCAGGCGGCGGCAAGCGCCGACAACTGCGCGCGCGAATCATCGTCGCAGGCGCCGATCCATACGCTTCCGGCCCATGCAACGCCAGGCGCGCTTTCGGCGACGGCTGGCGCCTCGGCGTCGTAGCGATAGAATCCGCGCCCGCTCTTGCGGCCCAGCAGTCCGGCGCTCTGGCGGCGCGCGGTGATGATGCTCGGACGGTAGCGCGGCTCCTGGTAATACTGTTCGTAGATAGACTCCATCACCGGATGCGAAACGTCCAGGCCAGTCAGGTCGAGCAGCTGGAACGGTCCGAGCTTGAAACCGGCCGCTTCGCGCAGCACCTCGTCGACCTGGGCAAACGTGGCGAGGTTTTCCTGCGCGATGCGCAGCGCTTCGGTCAGGTAGCCGCGCCCCGCATGGTTGACGATGAACCCCGGTGTATCGCTTGCGCGCACCGGACGGTGTCCGACGCGCTCCGCAAAAGCGGTCAGGCGATCGAGGCTGGCGTCGTCGGTGAGCGCGCCGGCGATGACCTCGACCACCTTCATCAGCGGGACCGGATTGAAGAAGTGGAAGCCGGCCACGCGGCCCGGGTGCTTGCAGCCGGCCGCGATCGCCGTCACCGACAGCGACGACGTATTGGTCGCCAACACGCAGTCGTCGCGCACGATGGCTTCCAGCGACGCCAGCAGCGTGCGTTTGACCTCGAGCTTCTCGACGATCGCCTCGATGACAATGTCGCAGGCGGCGAACTGCGCCAGTTCGGCCACCGGCTCGAGGGCGCCGGCCGCCGCCGCGACGGCGGCCTCGGTCAGCTTGCCCTTGTCCTGCATCTTTTTAAGCTGCGCCAGGATTGCGGCGCGCGCTTCGGTCGCGGCGTCAGGGGCGACGTCGAACATCAGCACGCGCACACCGGCCAGCGCCGCGATCTGGGCGATGCCGCGGCCCATGGCGCCGGCGCCGACCACGCCCAGCACTTGAGAAGAGGTATGCATGCGACTAGTCTTCGACGATGGCGGTAACTTCGATCTCGACCCGCGCGCGGTCCTCGATCAGGCCGGCCACCTGCACCGCGCTCATGGTCGGGTAGTGGCGGCCGATGACGTCGCGGTAGGCATTGCCGATTTCCGGATAGGCCTCGACGTATTCTTTTTTGTCGAGCACGTACCACGTCATGCGGACGATGTGCTGCGGGCCCGCGCCAGCCTCGGCCAGCACCTCGACGATGTTTTGCAGCGCCTGGCGCACTTGGCCGGCGAAGTCGTCAGTCTGGAATTCGCATTGGGCGTTCCAGCCAACCATGCCGCTGACGCACACCGTGCGCCCGCGTGCCGCGATGCCGTTGGAGTAGCCGCGCGCGCGCGGCCAGCCAGGAGGTTGAAGGAAATCCATGTGGTGCCTTTCGTGTCGTGAGGTTCTTGCCTCGTTTACCAATTATTCGGGGGTGCAGAAATGCGCGATACGCTCGCGCATCGGGTCCGGAATGCGCACCGCGCACGCCTTCTTGATATCGATCAGCACCAGCACCATGCTGGCGCGCACGCGTTCGTCGCCGCCGGCGCCGACCAGGCGTACCGTCAACGTCAGCGAGGAACTGCCGATCTTCACCACGTTCAGCTGCGCCGTCAACTTGTCGCCCAGCGTGCTGGTGGCCATGAAGTCGGTGTTGATGCTCACCGCCGGCAGGCCCAGTCCGCGCTCCATCACCAGTTCGCGAAAACTGGTTCCAAGGCCGCAGGCACACCACTCCTCGACCAGGTTGTTGAACATCTCGAAGTAGCGCGGATAGAACACGATGCCGGCCGGGTCGCAGTCGCCGAAGCGCACCGTCACCGGCATGCCGAAGGCGCCGCTTGCTGCGCTTTGTTGGTCAGGCATCCGCGGCCGCCAGTTCGCTCAGGAGTTCGCGCGCGATGATCAGCTGCTGCACTTCGGTTGCGCCTTCGTAGATCCGCAGCGAGCGGATTTCGCGGTACAGCCGTTCGACCGGCTGCTCGCTGACGACACCGAGGCCGCCGAACATCTGCACCGCGGCGTCGATCACCTGCTGCGCCGTTTCGGTGGCGGTCAGCTTGGCCATCGCCGCTTCCTTGGTGACGCGCTGGCCCTGGTCGCGCTGCCAGGCGGCGCGGTAGGTCAGCAAGGCGGCGGCGTCGATGCCGGTCGCCATCTGCGCCAGCTTGGCCTGCGTCAGCTGGAAGTCGGCAAGGGTCTTGCCGAACATCTTGCGCGAAGTAGTGCGGGCCAGCGCCTCGTCGAGCGCGCGCCGCGCGAAACCGAGCGCCGCCGCCGCCACCGAGGTGCGGAAGATATCGAGCGTCGCCATCGCGACCTTGAAGCCCTTGCCGGCTTCGCCGAGCCGGTTGGCGACCGGAACGCGGCAATCGGTGAACTTAAGGCGCGCCAGCGGATGCGGCGCGATCACATCGATGCGCTCGGCGATCTCGAATCCGGGCAGGCCCGCATCGACGATAAAGGCCGAGATGCCGCGCGCGCCGGGCGCTTCGCCGGTGCGCGCGAACACCACGTATAGGTCGGCGATGCCGCCGTTGGAAATCCAGGTCTTTTCGCCATTGAGCACGTAGTGGTCGCCGTCCAGCACCGCCGCGCACTGCATCGCGGCGACGTCCGAGCCCGCGTCGGGCTCCGACAGCGCGAACGCGGAGATGGCGTCGCCGCGGCCGACGCGGGTCAGGTACTGCTGCTTGTTTTGTTCGCTGCCGAACAGCGTGATGGCGCCGCTGCCCAGGCCCTGCATGGCAAACGCGAAGTCGGCCAGGCCGGAATGGCGCGCCAGCGTCTCGCGGATCAGGCAGACGGCACGCGTGTCGATGGCGTCGCTGGAGGCGCCATACGCGGTGCCGCCGATGGCGTAACGGAGCCAGCCGGCGTCGCCGAGCTGGCGCACCAGCGCGCGGCAGGCCGCGTCGACATCATGGCCATGCTGCTGGTCGATGTTCTGCGCCGCCCAGGCGTCGAGCGACAGCGCCAGTTCGCGGTGGCGCGGCTCGAGGAAGGGCCAGTTCAGGTAGTTTTGGTCTGCCATGATATTTTTTAATTACCTTCGAATGCGGGTTTGTCCTTGGCCACGAAGGCGTTGTAGGCCCGGTGGAAGTCGTTGGTGGCCATGCAGATCGCCTGCGCCTGGGCCTCCGCTTCGATGGCTTCGTCGACGCCCATGTTCCATTCCTGCTGCAGCATTTTCTTGGTCATGCCGTGCGCGAAAGTCGGCCCCTGCGCCAGCTGCAGCGCGAACGCCTGGGCATCGGCCAGCACCGCCTCCGGCGCGCACAGGCGGTTGAGGAATCCCCAGCGCTCGGCTTCTTCGCCGCCGAGGCTGCGGCCGCTGTACAGCAGATCGGCGGCGCGGCCCTGGCCGATCACGCGAGGCAGCAAGGCGCAGGCACCCATGTCGCAGCCGGCGAGACCGACGCGGGTGAACAGGAAGGCGGTCTTGCTGCGCGCGGTGCCGTAGCGGATGTCCGAGGCCAGCGCCAGGATCGCGCCGGCGCCGGCGCAGATGCCGTCGATGGCGGCGACGATCGGCTGCGGGCAGGCGCGCATCGCCTTGACCAGGTCGCCCGTCATGCGGGTGAACGCCAGCAGGCCGGGCATATCGAGCCTGGTCAGCGGGCCGATGATGTCGTGGACGTCGCCGCCGGAGCAGAAGTTCTCGCCGGCGCCGGTGATGACGATCGTCTTGACGTCGTCGGCGTAGGCCAGCGCGCGGAACAGGTCGCGCAGCTCGGCGTACGAATCGAACGTCAGCGGGTTCTTGCGCTCCGGACGGTTCAGCGTCAGCGTGGCGACGCCCTGCTCCACCGTGAACAGGAAGTGTTCGGCCTGATAATCGCCGAGGGCATTACGGCCGCGGGGCAGCTGGTGTGGTTCGCCTGGCAGATAGCGCATGTGGTCTCCTATTTCCGTTCAGAGTCGGACTGTGTGGTGAGGTGGTTCTTCATCTTCGACATCAGGTCGATCAGGGTACTCTTCTCGGCCGTCGACAGGCCGCCGAGCAGTTCCGAGATCCATCCTTCGTGCACCGATGCCATGCGGGTAAAGGCGCGCCGGCCGGCGACGGTGAGCTTGACACTGTAGGCGCGGCGGTCGTCGGCCACTGGCGCGCGCAGCACCAGGCCTTCCTGCTCGAGCTGGTCGGTGATACCGGTGACGTTACCGCCGGTGACCATCAGGCGCTTGGACAGTTCGCCCATGCGCAGGCCATCGGGATGACGGTCGAGCTGTGCCATCAGGTCGAAGCGCGGCAGCGTGATGTCGAATTCGCCGCGCAGGCGCGTGCGGATTTCCGCTTCGATCAGCGTGGTGCAGGAGAGCATGCGCAGCCACAATTTGAGCGACTGGTGATGATCATCCGTCAGCCGGCTCTCCATGTCGAACGCCGCGACTGCCGGCTGCTCTGATTCGGCATCGCTCTCGCTGTCTTCGAGGACTGCGTTTTTGCGGGCCATGTTTGTCTCCTTATATTTATTAGATCGCTGCTTTGTTCTGCAGTTCTTACATTACTTCACCGCCGGCTACCGCCAGCGACTGCCCGTTCATCGCGCCCGAAGCGGGAAGGCAGAGCCACAGCACCGTACTTGCCACTTCCTCCGGCTGCACGAGGCGTTTCTGCGGATTGCCGGCCGCCAGTTCGGCACGCGCCTGTTCCTGCGTGCGCCCGGTCTTGGCGACGATGTTGGCCACAGCCTCCGTGACGATGTCCGTCTCGGTGTATCCGGGGCAGACGGCGTTGACGGTGATGCCCTTGGCAGCCACTTCCAGCGCCAGTGAGCGGGTCAGGCCGATCACGCCGTGCTTGGCCGCGCAGTAGGCGGCGACGTAGCCATATCCGGTCAGGCCGGCGGTGCTCGCCACATTGACGATGCGCCCCCATCTTGCCGCCAGCATGTCGGGCAGCGCCTCCTGCGTGCACAGGAAGGTACCGGTCAGGTTCACCGCCAGCATCTGCTGCCAGATCGCCTCGTCGGTCTTGAGGAACGGCGCCGATGCGGCCTGGCCGGCGTTGTTGACCAGGATGTCGATGCTGCCGAAGCGTTCGCGCGCCTGGGCAAATGCGCGCTTGACCGAATCGCCCTGCGCCACGTCGGCGCTAAAGCCGGCAACGTCGCCGCCAAGATGGGCCACCGCCTCAGCCAGGGAGGATGCGCTGCGGCCGACCAGGCTGACACGCGCGCCTGCATCGAGCAGTTGCCTGGCAATGGCAGCGCCGATCCCGCGGGCGCCGCCGGTGACCAGTGCGTGTTTTCCGGCTAATGCGTTCATGATCAGCCTTCGAGCAGCTTGGCTGCAACCTGCTGCGGCGTGAGGCCACTGTTGGCCGCGGCGATCTGGCGTTCGCGGTCCAGGTTGCGCTCCAGCTGGCTCTTGCCGGCGTAGTACTGCTTCGGCCACGGCATGTCTGTGTAACCGATCTTGGCGGTCTCGTTCAGCGTCCAGGCCGGGTTGGCCAGGTGCGGACGGGCCACCGCGCACAGGTCGGCGCGGCCCGATGCGATGATGCTGTTGGCATGGTCCGCCTCGAAGATGGCGCCAACGGCGATGGTCGGAATCCCCACCTCGTTGCGAATGCGGTCCGAGAATGGCGTCTGGTACATGCGTCCGTAGACCGGCTTTTCCTGCTTGCTGACCTGGCCCGACGAACAGTCGATCATGTCGGCGCCGGCCGCCTTGAACAGGCGCGAGATTTCAACCGCGTCGTCGGGCGTGATGCCGCCTTCGACCCAGTCGTGGGCCGACAGGCGCACGCTGATCGGCTTATCCTGCGGCCAGACCGCGCGGATGGCGGCGAACACTTCGAGCGGATAGCGGCAGCGGTTTTCGAGCGAGCCGCCGTATTCGTCGGTGCGCTGGTTGGTCAGCGGCGAAATGAAGCTCGACAAAAAGTAGCCGTGGGCGCAGTGCAGCTCGAGCCAGTCGAAGCCCGCTTCGGCCGCCGCTTCGGTTGCGCGCACGAAATCGTCCTTGATGCGCGCCAGGTCATCAAGCGTGGCGGCGCGCGCCGTCTGCGACACGCCTTTCAGGTATTGCTGCTGCGATGCCGACACCAGCGGCCAGTTGCCGTCTTCGAGCGGCAGGTCGGTGCCGTCCCATGCGCGGCGGGTCGAGCCCTTGGCGCCGGCGTGGCCAATCTGCATGGCGATCTTGGCGTCGCTGCTCTGATGGAAGAAATCGACGATGCGCTTCCAGGCGGCGGTGTGCTCCGGCGTGTACAGGCCCGGGCAGCCAGGCGTGATGCGCGCATCGGCCGACACGCACGTCATTTCGGCAAATACCAGGCCGGCGCCACCCAGCGCGCGGCTGCCGAGATGGACCAGGTGATAGTCGCCGGCGACGCCGTCGACCGCGGAGTACTGCGCCATCGGCGACACCACGATGCGGTTCTTCAGCACCGTGCCGCGCAGCTTGAAGGGCGTGAGCATCGGCGGGATGCTGCGCTGAGTTTGCGGCGGCGCCATGCCGGCCTGTTCGAAAGCGCGGGCGGCAATCCAGTTTTCGTAGCGTTCGACATAGCCGGCGTCGCGCACGCGCAGGTTCTCGTGCGACAGGCGCTGGCTGCGCGTCAGCATCGAGTAGGCGAACTGCTCGGCCTCCATGCCGGTGTAGCGCTCGACGTTCTCGAACCACTCCATCGAGTTGCGCGCGGCGCTCTGGATCTTGATCACTTCGATGGCGCGCACGTCCTGGTAGGCCGTCATCACGGCGTCGAGGCCTTCGCCGTCGTGCTGCTGGAAGCAGCGCGCCAGTTCGATCGCGTCTTCCAGGGCCAGCTTGGTGCCGGAGCCGATCGAGAAGTGGGCCGTGTGGACAGCGTCGCCCATCAGCACCACCGGCACGCGCTTGGCGCCGACCTGATTCCAGTGCACCCACTGCTGGCAGACGATGCGCGGGAACTTGATCCACATGGCCGAGCCGCGCAGGTGCGACGAATTGCTCAGCAGCGGATTGCCGTCGAGGTATTTGGCGAACAGCTTTTCGCAGAACGCCACCCCCTCCGGCTGGCTCATGTCCTCGAGGCCTGATTTGCGCCACACCTCTTCCGGCGTTTCGATGATGAAGGTCGAGGTGTCGCCGTCGTATTGATAGGCGTGCGCCTGGAACCAGCCATGTTCGGTCTGTTCGAAGGCGAACGTGAAGGCGTCGAACTTCTTCTTGGTGCCGAGCCAGACGAAGCGGCAATGGCGCGTATCGATATCGGGCTGGTAGGTGTCGGCGTAGCGGGTGCGGATGCGGCTGTTCAAGCCGTCGCAGGCGATCACCAGGTCGGCATCGTACTGCGCGGCGACCGCCTGGTCGTCGGCGACGTCGGTTTCGAACACGAGGTTGACGCCCAGCTCTTCGCAGCGTTCCTGCAGGATGTTGAGCAGGCGCTTGCGGCCGATGCCGCAGAAACCGTGGCCGCCGGAGGTGACGGTGCGGCCCTTGAAGTGGACGTCGATGTCGTCCCAGTGATTGAACGACTGCAGGATGGTGCGCGCGGTCTGCTCGTCGGCGTTGACCAGGTTGCCGAGCGTCTGGTCGGAAAACACCACGCCCCAGCCGAAGGTGTCGTAAGGCCGGTTACGCTCGATCACGGTGATCTCGTGAGACGGGTCCTGCTTCTTCATCAGCAGGCCGAAATACAGGCCCGACGGACCGCCTCCTACGCAGACTATCTTCATTCCCTACTCCCGATCTGTGATGTGCATGCCCGCGGCGCCCAACCCGTTTCGCGCCGCCTTGAAGTGCAAAATTATTTCAACTTCAAGGCTTGCATCGGATTAAACTTGATGTACTATTACATACCTAAACATTTTAGATGTCAAGTATTTTTGGGAGATGGGCTTGGACCTTACCTTTGTAATCGAAAATGTGCTCAACGGGCTGCAGTTCGGCCTGATGCTGTTCCTGCTGGCGGCCGGTTTGACGCTGGTATTCGGCATCATGGACTTCATCAATCTCGCGCATGGTTCACTGTACATGGTCGGCGCCTATTTCGCCGCCACGTTCATTGCCCTCACCGGCTCGTTCTGGCTAGGCCTGGTGCTGTCGGTCGGCGCCACCGCCATCCTCGGCGCGCTGCTCGAGATGACGATACTGCGGCGGCTCTACAAGCGCGATCACATGTCGCAGGTGCTCGCCACGTTCGCCCTGATCCTGATCTTCAACGAGGGCGTGCGGATGATCTGGGGCGTGCAGCCGCTGACGCTGAACACGCCGCCGATCTTCTCGCAGCCGGTCGAACTGTTCGAAGGCTTCTTCTACTCCTCCTTCCGCCTGTTCATCATCGGCGCCGGCCTGGCGGTGGCGCTGCTGATGTACTTCATCGTCGTCAAGACGCGGCTCGGCATGCTGGTGCGCGCCGGCGCCTCGAACCGCGAAATGGCGGTCACGATGGGCGTCGACATCAAGCACGTGTTCACGCTGCTGTTCGCCGTCGGCGCCGCGCTTTGCGCGGTGGCCGGCACGCTGCTGGGGTCGATCCTGGCGGTCCAGGTGGGCATGGGCGAGAGCATCCTGATCCTCGCATTCGTGGTGATCGTCATCGGCGGCATCGGCTCGATCCGCGGCGCGCTGGTCGGCGCGCTGCTGGTCGGCGTGGTCGACACCTTGAGCCGCAGCCTGCTGCCGGCGATCCTGCGGGCGATCATGCCGGCCGATTTCGCCTCCAGCGTAGGACCCGCCCTGGCCTCCATCCTCATCTACGTGCTGATGGCCGCCGTCCTGTTTTTCAAACCGCAGGGCCTGTTCCCCGCGCGCGGCTAAGGAGTACCACCCCATGATCAGTCAAATGCACCACCCATTGTCGCGCACCACCGGCATCGTCCTGCTGGTGGCGCTGCTCGCGTTCCCGCTGCTGGCGAACCATTTCGGCCAGGAGTTCTACGTCGGCATGGTCAGCCGCCTGATGATCTTCGCGCTGGCCGCCACCAGCCTGAACCTGCTGCTCGGCTTCGGCGGCATGGTCAGCATGGGCCACGCCGCCTACCTCGGCGCCGGCGCCTACACGGTCGGCATCCTGATGCACCACGGCGTGCTGTCGGCATGGGTCAGCTGGCCGGTCGCGGTGCTGGTCGGCGCGGTGCTGGCGTTCCTGATCGGGCTCGTTTCGCTGCGCACCAAGGGCGTCTACTTCATCATGATCACGCTCGCTTTTGCGCAGATGATCTATTTTATCTTCGTCGGCCTGAAGGAATACGGCGGCGAAGACGGCCTGTCGATGCGCCAGCGCTCGGACACCGGCCTGCTCGACCTGTCGGTCGACATCAACTTCTATTACGTCGTGCTGGCCCTCACCGCCATCTCGATGTACCTGGTCTACCGGCTGGTCAATTCCCATTTCGGCCGCGTGCTTCAGGCGGTGAAGCAGAACGAAGTGCGGATGGAGGCGATCGGCTATTCGGTGGTGCGCTACAAGCTGGTTTGCTTCGTCATCACCGGCGCGCTGGCCAGCCTGGCCGGCGCGCTGCTGGCGAACCAGAACATGATGGTCAGCCCGAGCCTGGTGCACTGGACCCAGTCCGGCAGTCTGATGGTGATGGTGATCCTCGGCGGCACCGGCTTCTTTTTTGGCGGCGCGATCGGCGCGGTGGTGATGCTGATGCTCGAAGAGGTGCTGTCGGCCTACACGATCCACTGGCAGATCATCGTCGGCGCCGTGCTGCTCGGCGTGGTGCTGCTGCTGCCCCACGGCCTGGCCAGCCTGTTCCAACGCAAGCGCGGAGACAACGCATGAACGCGAATTCCACCGAAACCCTGCTCGAACTGCGCCACCTGGTCAAGCGCTACGGCGGCCTGGTCGCCACCGACGATCTCGACCTGACGGTCACGCGCGGCGAGATCCACGCCATCATCGGCCCGAACGGCGCCGGCAAGACCACGCTGATCCACCAGATCTCCGGCGCCATCGCGCCGACGTCGGGCAGTATCGTGTTCAACGGCCGCGACATCACCGGCATGAGCATGCACGAACGGGTCAAGCTTGGCCTGGCGCGCTCCTACCAGATCACCAACATCTTCAAGGAATACTCGGTGCTCGACAACATCGCGCTGGCGGTGCAGGCGCGGCGCGGCAGCAGCATGCGCTTCTAGCAGCAGGCGGTGTCGGACATTGCGCTGTTCGACGAGGCGCGCGTGATCGGCGGCCAGGTGGGACTGGGCGCGCGGCTCGACGCCATCGCCGGCAACCTGGCGCACGGCGAACAACGCCAGCTCGAAGTCGGCCTGGCGCTGGCGACCCTGCCCAAGCTGCTGCTGCTCGATGAGCCGATGGCCGGCATGGGCCCGGACGAATCGGCGCGCCTGATCCCGCTGATCCGGAACCTGCGCAACGAGATCGGCGTGGTGCTGATCGAGCACGACATGGACGCGGTGTTCCAGCTGGCCGACCGCATCACGGTACTGGTGTCGGGCCGCGTGATCGCCACCGGCACACCCGACGAAATCCGCAACCACCCTGAAGTCAAGAAGGCCTACCTGGGCGACGAGGCAATCGCATGAACAGCATCCTGCGTGTAGAAAATATCGAAACCGCCTATGGCAGCAGCCAGGTCCTGTTCGGCATCAGCCTCGACATCAAGCAGGGCGAGACGGCTACCCTGCTGGGCCGCAATGGCGTCGGCAAGACCACCACGCTGCGCTCGATCCTCGGACTGACCCCGGTCAGGCGCGGCGAAGTGTTCTTCCGCGACCAGCGCATCGACCCGCTGGCGACCGACAAGATCGCGCGCCTCGGCATCGCCATCGTGCCGGAGGGCCGCCAGATCTTCCCCAACCTGACGGTGCGCGAGAACCTGGTGGCATTTGCCGGTAACCGCAGCAAGACGACCGATCCGTGGACGCTCGAGCGCGTGTACGCTCTGTTCCCGCGCCTGAAGGAACGCGTCGACAACCTGGGCAACCAGCTGTCGGGCGGCGAGCAGCAGATGCTGGCCATCGGCCGCGCGCTGATGACCAATCCGCACCTGCTGATCCTCGACGAAGCGACCGAAGGCCTGTCGCCGCTGGTGCGCGAGGAGATCTGGACCTGCCTGCGCCACCTGCGCGAGCACGGCCAGACCATCCTGGTCATCGACAAATACGTCGATCGCCTGCTATCCTTGGCGGACCGGCACACGGTGATCGAACGCGGTCGCGTGGTGTGGTCCGGCAGCAGCGAACAGCTGCGCGCAGAGCCAGACATCTGGCACCGATACGTAGGGGTCTAGCACCAGCGGGCCGCACAAGGGATTCATGGCCGACAAAAAAGCAGCAGCGCCCGCCGACGCCGGCGAACCGGAACGCTTCGTAGACAGTTACCTCGCCTACCTGCTGGCCCGCACCAGCCGCCTGATCTCAGCCGAATTCCACGCCGAACTGGCCGCGCGCCAGGTGCCGACCATGCACTGGCGCGTGCTCGTCACGCTGTACGACGGCGCGATGCACGTCACCGACCTGGCGCAGATCGTGCTGGAAAAGCAGCCCACCATGAGCAAGGTCATCGACCGCATGGAAAAGCTCGGCCTGGTGCGGCGCCAGCCTGGCCTGGCCGACCGCCGCAGCACGCTGGTCAGCATCACCGAAGAAGGCATCCGCGTGGTCAAGCCCTTGCTGAAGCTCGCCAGGAAGCATGAACGGGACGTGCTCGCGCCGCTGGGCGACAAGAATGCCAAGGTGCTCGTCGAGGTACTGAAAAAACTGATCGCGCTGCACGCCGGCTAGCCGGCCTCACCGCCTGAGGGTTTGCAGCGGCGTTTCGCCATAGCGCTCCCGGTAGCAAGATGCGAAGCGGCCGAGGTGGGTGAAGCCGCAGGCGAGCGCAATGTCGGTCACCTGCGCGCCCGGCGCCGCCGTCTGCAGGGCGCCGCGGGCCGCCTCGAGGCGCGCCTGGCGCACATACGCCATCGGCGAACAATCGTAATGCGCGCGGAATGCGTGACACAGACTGCGCAGGCTGGCGCCGCTGGCGGCGGCGATCTGCTCGAGCGACAAGGGCTCGAACAAGTGGCAGCGAATGAACTCTTCGGCCACGCGCAGCCTGCGCTGCGGCGCCGATGAGCCCTGGCGCCACAGGCGATGGCTGTAATTGCTCGGCTGGCGCAGCAGCAGATGATGGATCAGCGTCTGCTCCTGGGCGCGGATCATCGGCCGCGCATGCCGCTCGCCGGCGAAGCCGTGGTTGGCCAGCAGGCCGCCGAGGTGGTGCTGCCAGGCGCGCCCGACAGCGCCGTCCATCGGCATCTCGGGCGCGAATTCGATCGGCCCTTCCTTCAATTCACCGCCGAGCAGCTCGCGGCAGGTCTCCTCGACGCGTTCGCGCGGAATCTTGACCAGCAACTGCTCGCATCCTTCGCTCCAGTCCAGCTGCAGCGGCAGGGTTGGCGACACCAGCGCGCCCATGCGCGGCGACGCGGCCACGCTGTGGCTGCCGACGCGGACCTGCGCGCTGCCGGACAGCGGCACCTGGAACAGCATGAAGCCGTTAAGCCGGCCGGCTTCGATATGGACCGCGGCGCCGTAGCGCAGGATGAAGAACGACAGCGCGCCGAGGTCGGTGCGGTGCAGGGCCGCGTCGACCTTGCCGCCGTGCCAGCGCAGCTCGTGCTCCTTGAACGCCTGGCCGGTGCGAGATCGCGTTTCATGCGGATCCGACGACGCGAACAGCGGCGCCTTGTCGTACAGATGCTGCAATTCGCCCTTGAGCCAGGTCTCCACGTTGCCCTCTCCTCCTTCGAATCGATTCTACCTCAGTTAAACGCTCGATACGGCTTGCGGATGCCGGAAACGGATAGTGCCAGGTGCCGGCGCGGCCCACAATCGGCACATCATCCATTCGAAGGGAACAACAACATGGGCAGTTACGTCACCATCGCAGCGAACGACGGCAGCGGCGAATTTCGCGCCTACCTGGCCGTGCCGAAATCGGGCAAGGGCCCCGGCATCGTACTGGCGCAGGAGATCTTCGGCATCAACGACTACGTGCGCGCGACCGCCGACTACTACGCCGAGGAAGGCTACGTGGTGATCGCTCCCGACCTGTTCTGGCGCCAGCAGCCGAACGTCGACCTGGGCTACACGCAGGAAGACTGGCAGGCGGCGTTCGGCCTGTTCCAGGGCTTCGATCCGGACAAGGGAGTTGCCGACATCGACGCCACCCTCGGCGTCTTGCGCGCGCGTCCGGAATTCGAGGGCAAGGCCGGCGTACTCGGATTTTGCCTCGGCGGCAAACTGGCTTACCTGGCCGCCTGCCGCTGCGACGTCGACGTCGCGGTCGGCTACTACGGCGTCGGCATCCAGGACCAGCTGGACGAAGCCGCCAATATCCGCGGCCGCCTGGTGCTGCACTTCGCCGAGAACGACAAGTTCTGCCCGCCGCCGGCGCGCGAGGCGATCTTCGCCGCCCTGCAGGGCCGGCCGAATGTGGAGCTGTACCTGTACCCGAACGTCGACCACGCCTTTGCGCGCCCGCCGTCGGAGCACTACGACAAGCCGGCCGCGCTGATGGCGCACCAGCGTTCGGTCGCCGCCTTCCGCAAGGCGCTCGGGCCGCACTTCGACCTGTCGGCGCTGTGGGACAAGCACTGCGAGTACGAATTCGGCACCCGCAACGTCGACGACACGATGGCGACGATGGTGCCGCAACCCTACGTCAACCACATCCCGACCATGACCGGCGGCGTCGGTTACGACAACCTGCACCGTTTCTACAGCGACCACTTCGTCAACAGCAATCCGCCCGACACCCGCCTGGTGCCGATCTCGCGCACGGTCGGCGCCACCCAGATCGTCGACGAGATGCTGTTCTGCTTCACCCACACCTGCGAGGTGGACTGGATGCTGCCGGGCGTCGCGCCGACCGGCCGCTACGTCGAGATCCCTCTGGTGGCGATCGTCAAATTCAGGGGCGACAAGCTGTATCACGAGCATATCTACTGGGACCAGGCCTCGGTGCTGGTGCAGGTCGGCCTGCTCGACGCGGCCGGACTGCCGGTGGCCGGGATCGATTCGGCCAGGAAGCTGCTCGACGAGACCCTGCCCTCCAACACCCTGATGCGGAAATAAGCGATGGCCTATACCAACCGGCAGATCGAAGCGCTGGTGCGCGACGACAGCGTGCACAAGTCGGTGTACACCGATCCCGACCTCTATCAGCTCGAAATGGACCGCATCTACGGCCACGCCTGGATCTACGTCGGCCACGACAGCCAGGTGCCCAATGCGGGCGACTTCTACGCCACCCGCATCGGCGACCAGGACGTGATCATGGTGCGCGCGAACGACAAACGGGTCTACGTGCTGTACAACCGCTGCCCGCACCGCGGCGCCAAGCTGGTGCCCGACGGCTGCGGCAACACCGGCAAATTCTTCCGCTGCCCTTACCACGCCTGGACTTTCAAGCTCAACGGCGCCCACCTGGCCGCGCCGATGAAATCCGGATTCGAGGGCACCTGCTTCGATCCGAAGCACCCGGACTTCTCGATGCGCCAGCTGGCGCGGGTCGAAAGCTACCGCGGCTTCGTGTTCGCCAGCCAGGCGGCCGAAGGTCCCGATCTGAAATCGTTCCTGGGCGGCGTGATCACCTCGATCGACAACCTGTGCGACCGCTCGCCGGTAGGCGAAGTGGAAGTGGCCGGCGGCGTCTTCAAGGTCTGGCAGAATTCGAACTGGAAGGTCTTTTACGAAAACCTGCACGACACCATGCACGCGCAGGTAACGCACGAGTCGTCGGTGGTCGCGGCGCGCGACCAGGCGAAGGAAATGGGCGAGATGCCGCTCGAGCTGCATATCATGGACGGCAACGGCGAGCCTTACTCGTTCTGGGAAAAGCTCGACCTGTGCGCCTACGACAACGGCCACGGCTACATGGAAGGCATCTTCAATCCGGGCACCGCCGAACGCGACCCGGTCACGCGCGCCCACTTCGAAGTGCTCGAGCAGGCATGGGGACGCGAGCGCGCGCTCGAAATCCTCGGCATGAACCGCCACAACACGATCATCTACGGCAGCGGCTCGCCGCATACGGTATTCCAGCAGTTCCGCGTGATCCGGCCCGTCGCGGTGGACCGCACCATGATCGAGATCCAGACCTTCCGGCTGAAGGGCGCGCCGGAAGCGGTGTTCAAGCGCAGCCTGATGTACGCCAACGTGATCAATTCGCCGTCGTCGAACGTGATGGCCGACGACGTCGAGGTCTACAAGCGCTGCCAGGAGGGCAACCTGACCGACGGCGGCGACTGGATCAGCCTTCACCGCTATCTGGGCACCGACCGCGCCGTGCCGGGTGGGATGATCTCCACCAACGGCACCAGCGAACTGCCGATGCGTAACCAGTTCCGCGCATGGAAGCAGTACATGCTCGCCACGAATGAGGAGGCCGCGCATGCTGCTTGATCTCGACTTCGACGTATCGACCGATAATCTGCGGCCCGCCGAGATTACGCTCGACACCCAGCACCGCCTGCAGCAGTTCCTCTATCTCGAAGCGCGCCTGCTCGACGAGCGACGCCTGGCCGACTGGCTCGCCTTGTGGACCGACGACGGCATGTACTGGATCCCGCAGGCGCACGGCCAGCAAAGCCCGTACGACCATATCTCGCTTGCGTGGGAAGACAAGATGCTGCGCGAAGTGCGCATGAAGCGCCTGTCGAATGCGCGCAACTGGTCGCAGCAGCCGGTCACGCGCACCTCGCGGGTGGTCGGCAATGTCAGCCCTGCAGGCCTGGACGACGGCGGCAGGCTGGTGGTGCACTCGGTGTTTCAGATGACCGAATGGCGCCAGGGCGCGCCGCGCCAGATGGCCGGGCGCATCACGCACAAGCTTGCGGCGGACGGCGACAGCTGGAAGATCCACATGAAGCGGGTCGACCTGGTCAACTGCGACGCGGTGCACGACAGCCTGCAGGTGTTCATCTGATGGACGCCCTGATCGCGCTGCATTACCAGAACGACGTGCTGCACCCGGACGGCAAGATCCGGGTCGGCATCGCCGCCGACAGTCCGCTGCGCGCCGGCGTGATCGCGGTGGCGGAGCAGCTGCTGAAACAGGCGCGCGAACGCGCGCTGCCGATCGTCCACGTTCGCGTCGCGTTCCGTCCGGACTACGCCGACCTGCTGGCCAATGCGCCGATCTTTCGCAACGTCGCCGCCATCGGCGCGGTGGCCGAAGGCAGCTGGGGCGCCGGCTTCTACGACAGCCTGGCCCCGCTCGAGGGCGATCGGCGCGAGTTCGTCGTCACCCACAAGCGCATCAACGGGTTTTATGAGTCGTCGCTGGAAACGGTGCTGCGCGCGGTCGGCGCGCGGCGCCTGGTCGTCGCCGGCGTCGCCACCCACTCGGTCGTCGAGAGCACGGTGCGGCACGCGGTCGACATGGGATACGAAGTGACGGTGGCGGCCGATGCCTGCGCCGCCGGCAGTGCCGGCGCCCACGCCGCCGCGCTCGACAGCATGCGGCTGATCGCGCGGGTGTGCGACGCCGGCTCGGTGTGGCAGGCATGAGCGCCGCCTTCACGCCCGACACCTCGATCGCCGCCAAGGTGGCGATCGTGACCGGCAGCACCCAGGGGCTGGGCGCAGACATCGCGCGCGTGCTGTCGGCGTGCGGCGCGCACGTCGTCGTGCTCGGCCGAAGCGACGGCGCCGCCATCGCCGCCGAGCTGGGGCCTCACGCGCTGTACTGCGAGGCAGACGTCGAACGGGATGAAGACATCGACCGCTGCATCGCCGCCACCCTGGCGCGCTTCGGCCGGCTCGACATCCTGGTCAACAATGCCTGCGTTTACGACGACGCCGGCCTCGATTCGACGCGCGAACAGTGGCACCGGACGCTGGGCGTGAACCTGGTGTCGGCAGCGATCTTCGCGCAGAAGGCGGTGCCGCACATGGAGCGCGGCGGCGTCATCGTCAACCTCGGCAGCACCGGCGGCAAATTCGGTGCGGCCGGGCGCGCGCTCTACCCCGCCTCCAAGGCGGCGCTGCTGCAGCTGACCAAGAACCTCGCGGTGACGCTCGCGCCGCGCGGCATCCGCGTCGTCGCCGTCTCGCCGGCGTGGACGTGGTCGCCGGCGATCGAGCAGCTCAGCCACGGCTCGCGCGAGCGGGCCGACGCGGTCGCCGCGCCGTTTCATCCGCTGGGACGGGTCGGCCACGGCAGCGAGGTCGGCAACGCCGTCGCCTTCCTGGTCTCCGGCGCCGCCTCGTGGATTACCGGCGTCGACATTCCGGTCGACGGCGGTTTCTCGATACTGGGACCGGACCGCGGCATATCGCCGCGAACCTGGTTCGAGCAAGCGGAATAAAAAAACGGCCAGGATATACCTGGCCGTGTTTTATGTGCGAGCAGCTGCCCTTACATCTTGCAGGAAGCCGAATAGGCATCGCCGTGATTGGTGAGAATCGGACCCAGCGTGCGGTTGGTGATGCGGCCCTGCTTGTCGGTGCCGATCACGCGCGCATAGTAATCCTGCACCGGATAGTGATTGTTGTTGAACTTGAAGGGGCCGCGCACCGACTTGAAGTTGGCCGACTTGAGCGCCTTGCCAAGCGCTTCCTTGTCCTCGATCTTGCCCTTCACGCCGCGCACCGCGGAGTCCATCAGCATGGCCGCGTCGTAGCCTTGCGAAGCGTACAGCGACGGCAGGCGCCCGTACTTTTTCACGAAGTCGGCGACGAAGCGCTTGTTCTGCGGGTTGTCCATGTCGTGGCCCCACTGCGACGCATTGAACATGCCGAGCATCGGCGCACCGACCGCCTTGATGATGTCCTCGTCGGCCGAGAAGCCAGGTCCGAACAGCTGCGCGCTCTTGGACAGGCCGGAGTCGACGAACTGCTTGATGAAGTTGATGCCCATCCCGCCCGGCAGGAAGATGAATACCGCATCCGGCTTGGCGGCGCGGATCTGCGACAGTTCGACGCCATAGTCCAGCTGACCGAGCTTGGTGTAGATCTCGTCGGCGACCTTGCCCTTGTAGTAGCGCTTGAAGCCGGTCAGCGCGTCCTTGCCGCCCGGGTAATTCGGCGCGACCAGCACCACGTTCTTGTAGCCCTGCGCGGTGACCTGCTTGCCGACCGCCTCGTCGAGATTATCGTTCTGCCAGGCGACGTTGAAAAAATACGGGTTGCACTGGTCGCCGGCGTACTGCGACGGGCCCGCATTCGCACTGATGAAGTGGGTCTTCGACGCGAATACGCTCGGCCCCACCGCCAGCATCACGTTCGAAAACACGATGCCGGTCATGAAATCGACCTTCTCCTTCTTCAGCAGGCGCTCGGTCATCTGCTTGGCCACGTCCGGGCTTTGCTGGTCGTCGCTGGTGAATACTTCGACCGGCAGCGTGCCGAACTTGTTATCGAGGTGCGTCAGCGCCAGCGAGAAGCCGTCGCGGATATCGACGCCGAGGCCGGCGCCGGCGCCGGACAGGGTGGTGAGCATGCCGACCTTGATTTTATCGGCGCCGTGCGCCGTGCAAGCTGCGGTCATCGCGAGAACTGCTGCGGAAAGGCGTAGTAATTTCAATGTCGACTCCTGGTTGAACAATTATCTGGTCCGCAAATGCGGCCTCTTTTTTAATCCTGCCCGCTCGCTTCCTGGCGCAGCCGGAACCGCTGTAGCTTGCCGGTTCCGGTGCGCGGCAAGCTTGTACGAAATTCGATCTTACGCGGATATTTATACGGCGCGACCGTGCGCTTGACGAAATCCTGCAACTCCTTCGCCAGCTCCGGCGTGGCCTCGGTGCCGGCTTTGAGTACAACGTAAGCCATCACCACCTGGCCGCGCTCGTCGTCCGGACACCCTACCACACCGCACTCGGTCACCAAGGGATGCAGCAGCAGCGCGTCCTCCACTTCGGGGCCGGCGATGTTGTAGCCGGCCGAGATGATCATGTCGTCGGTGCGCGCCTGGTACCAGTAATAACCGTCGGCGTCGACCTGGTAGGCGTCGCCCGTCAGGTTCCAGCCATTGAGCACATAGTCGCGCTGGCGCGGGTCTGCCAGGTAGCGGCAGCCCGTCGGCCCCTTCACCGCCAGCCTGCCGGTCACGCCGGGCGCCGCCGGCACGCCGTTCTCGTCGAGAATGCAGGCCTGGTAGCCGGGGATCGGCTTGCCGGTGGCGCCGGGACGAATGTCGTCGCCGGCAGCGGAGATGAAGATGTGCAGCATCTCGGTGGCGCCGATACCGTCGATCATCGCCAGGCCGGTGGCCTGCTGCCAGCTGGTGCGCGTGGCCAGCGGCAGCGCTTCGCCGGCGGAGACAGTACGCGTCAGGCTGGAGAGATCATGCGCGTGCGCCAGCGGCGCCATCTGGCGGTAAAAGGTCGGCGCGGTAAAGCAGACCGTGGCGCGGTACCTGGCGATTGCCGCCAGCAGCAGCGCCGGCGTCATCTTCTCGAGCAGCACGGCGCAGGCGCCATAACGCAGCGGGAACAGCAGCAGCCCGCCAAGGCCGAACGTGAACGCCAGCGGCGGCGTGCCGATGAACACGTCGCTCGCCTGCACCTTCAGCATCGAGCGCGGGAAGCAGTCGCAGATGACCATGATATCGCGGTGAAAATGCATCGTGCCCTTCGGCCGCCCGGTGGTGCCGGAGGTGAAGCCGATGATGCAGACGTCTTCGGCTGCGGTGTCGACTGCCTCGAAACTGGCGGGCTTGAGCGCCATCCGCGCTTCCAGCGCATCGGCGCCTTCGGCATTGAAATACATGGCGCCGGCCGGCACCGGGCACTGCGCCAATGCGCCCTCCATCTCTTCCTTCAGGTCAGCCGCGCACAGCACCGCATCGACCTTCGCCAGGTCGATGATGGTGGCCAGCTCCTTGGCGCGCAGCAGCGGCATGGTCGGCACCGCGATGCAGCCGGCCTTCCATACCGCCAGCACGCCGGCGGCCATCATCGGGTTGTTCGCTCCGCGCAGCAGCACGCGGTTGCCGGGAATGAGCTTGAGGTCATCCTTCAGCACGTGCGCGATGCGGTCGACTTTTTCCAGAAGCTCCTGGTACGTCCAGCAGCCGGCCGCGCCGTGAATCGCGGGCGACTGCGCGTGCCCCGCGGCGACCATCTTGTCGAGCAGTTCGACGGCGCAGTTGAGGCGATCGGCATAGGCCAGTTCATCGAGATCGAACAGCAGTTCGGGCCACTCTGCGCGTGGCGGCAGGTTGTCGTTCGCGAAGGTGTCGAGATGTGCGGTCTGGGTCATGCGTTCTCCGGCGAATCGGTTTATGCGTGGCGCCAAGCGCCCCAGCCAGGCGTCACTTTCTGCCCCATGGCAGTATTACTTTAAGCCTAAAGTATATAAAGATCAAGCCTTTTTGCGCCGTCGATGGACCTCTCCCCCGCGCCGGAGCCAAGTGTCAAAAGTTTATTGACAGGTAAATAGTTTAGACTTAAATTAGTGGCGCAATATATGACATTTCATGTAACTGGGAGACGGCTTTGAAGATTGCGATTCTGGGTGGCGGACACGGATGCTATGCGGCTGCGGCCGATCTGTCGGAGCAGAGACATGAAGTGCGACTGTGGCGGCGCGATGGCGCGGCACTGCAGGCCGTCATCGACAACGGCGCCATCCGCATCAAGGACGCCGACGGCGAACGCGATGTCAGGATCGCGCTGGCCACCGGCGACATCAAGGCGGCGCTTGAAGGCGCCGAACTGATCGTGTTGCCGACGCCGGCGCTGGCGCAGGCCGACATCGCCCGCAGCATGGCGCCGCACCTGGCCGACGGCCAGGTGGTGTTCCTCCCGCCCGGCACCTTCGGCGGCTACCTGATGGCGAAGATCGTCTGGGACAGCGGCAACCACGCCGCCGTCAGCTTCGCCGAAACCGGCACCCTGCCCTACCTGGCGCGCAAGCATGGCCCGGCCGAAGTGGCCATCACGATCCGCGCCACGCGCCTGCCGACCGGGGTGTTTCCCGCCAGCCGCGCCGACCATGCGCTCGCGGTCATCGCGCGTGCCTACCCGGCCGTCGAACGCTGCGGCGACATCCTGTCGGGCGCGCTGATGAATGCCGGCCCGGTGATTCACCCGCCGCTGATCATGATGAACGCGGCGCCGCTGCAGCATTTCCCCGAGTGGGACATCCACAACGAAGGCACGCAGCCGGCGGTGCGCAGCGTGACCGACCGCCTTGACGGCGAGCGCATCGCCGTGCGCGAGGCGCTCGGCTACGGCGCGCCCCACTTCCCGCTGGCGGACCACTACAACAACGACCAGTGGATGTACGGCGACGCCCACAAGAAGCTGGTCGACAGCGGCGACTGGCGCGAGCACATCGACCTGCACACGCACCGCTACATGCGAGAGGACACCGCAATGGGGCTGGCGTTCCTGGTATCGGTGGCGCGCTGGGCCGGCGTCGACGCGCCGGTCGCAAGCGGCCTGCTGGCGATGGCCGGGGCGATCGTCGGCGAAGACCTGGCGCGCGGCGAGCGCACGCTGCAAGCGCTAGGCCTGGAGCGTCTGGACAAGCGCGCCATGAACGACCTGCTGCAAAACGGCTTCCAATGAGCGCGCCCGCGCTGCAGCAGATCTGCGCCGTCGGGGCCGGCCGCATGGGACGCGGCATCGCCATCGCCTTCGCCTATGCGGGTCACCAGGTAGACCTGGTCGACATCAAGCCGCGCGCGGCCGACGCCACCGCCCAACTGCAACGCGAGAGCCTTGCCGAGATCGCATTGAGCCTGCGCATGCTGGCCGATCTCGGCATGTTCGACGCCGCCCAGGTGGACGCCATCATGGCGCGGGTGCGCTTCGTCGGCCTGGCTCAGGCGCCGTCCGCCCTCGCCGGCGCCGACGTCGTCTTCGAAGGCGTGCCGGAAGTCCTCGAGGGCAAGCGCGACGCTTTTGCCTTCATCTGCCGGCATGTGCGCGACGACGCCATCATCGCTTCGACCACCTCCACCTTTCTGGTCACCGAACTGGCCGCCTTCGTCACGCACCCGCAGCGGCTGCTCAATGCGCACTGGCTCAATCCAGCCTACATCGTGCCGCTGGTTGAACTGAGTCCCCACCCCGGCACCAGCGCCGAGGTGGTGGCTGCGATGAAGGCGATGCTCGAGCGCGCCGGCAAGGTGCCGGTGGTGTGCGCGGCGGCTCCGGGCTTCATCGTGCCGCGCCTGCAGGCGCTGGTCATGAACGAGGCCGCGCGCATGATCGAACAAGGCATCGCCACCGCCGAGGAAATCGACAAGGCGACGCGTTACGGCTTCGGCTTTCGCTTCGCTTCGATCGGCGTGGTCGAATTCATCGACTTCGGCGGCAACGACATCCTGTATTACGCCAGCCGCTACCTGGCGCAGGCAATCGATCCCGCCCGCTTCGCGCCGCCGGCCATCGTCGAACAATTCATGGAAGAAGGCCGCATCGGCCTCAAGGCCGGCAAGGGCTTCTACGACTACAGCGGCGTCGACGCCGATGCCTACCGGCGCGACGTGCTGGGACGATCGCTCGGCATGCTGCGCCACCTTGACCTGCTGCGCGAACCCGGCGCCGCACTTCGCCTGACCGAATAAGACCGCGCCGGCGCGCTGCCGGCGAGGGACAACGATAGCGACGCACCGGTTGCTAAGGGGGGTTTCCCCATTTTTTCAATCCACCATGAACTGGAAGACACATGAAGAAGATAGTCATCACCCTCGCAGTGCTTGGCGCGGCAGCAGGTGCGGCGCAGGCCCAGAGCAGCGTCGTCATCTACGGCGCGCTCGACGCCTACCTCGAGTCGGGCCGCAACGGCCAGTCGACGGTGACGCGCGTGCAGAACGGCGGCGCCACGCCGTCGCGCATCGGCTTTCGCGGCACCGAAGACCTCGGCGGGGGATTGAAGGCGATCTTCTCGCTCGAAACCGGCATCAACGTCGACGACGGCACCGCCGCCCAGGGCGGCCTGCTGTTCGGGCGCCAGGCGTTCGTCGGCCTGTCCGGCAGTTTCGGCACGATTACCGCCGGCCGCCAGTACACGCCCTTTTTCATGACCAACCTGCTCTACACCATGGGTGGAGGCATGGGCTGGGGTAACGCGGCGAACTACTTCTTCGAACCGCCCGCCGCGCGCGCCAACAACGCGCTGCAGTACGCCACGCCGAACATCAACGGCTTCGTCTTCAAGGCGATGTACGCTCTCGGCGAAAACTCCGCACCGGGCGCCGGCAAGGTCGGCAACGTGCGCGCCGTCTCGGGCCAGTACGACAGCGGCAAGCTGTCGGTGAACATGTCGCACTTGAACCGCACCACCACGACCGCCAATGCGGACAAATGGACCGCGCTGGGCGCTTCCTACGATTTCACCGTCGTCAAGACGGCGCTGGTGTACCAGGTGCGCCGCGACGACGCCAACCTGGCCCGCAACGATTACTTCGACCTCAGCGCGTCGATCCCGATGGGCGGCGGCGCGCTGCTGCTCGACGTCGGCCGCATCGAGAACAAGGCGCTGGCCGACGCCGACGCGGCCACCGCCAGCATCCGCTACGACTACTACCTGTCGAAGCGGACCACCGTGTACGGCGGTCTCTCGACGGTGCGCAACGAAGCGCGCGCGCGCTACGGCATCACTGGCGCCGGCGGCGCGCCGATGGTGGCGGTGGCCGGTGCGGATCCGCGCGCTTTGGCGCTCGGCGTACGACACTTCTTCTGATATTTGTTGTCTAACAGGGTCAGCCCCGATTGCGCATTTCGGGTCTGACCCCGCAAGAATTGACTTGACTGAAAATTAGTTCAGGTGTCAAATAGATTTGCATGAAAATTCATGCATAAATGGCGACTGGAGAGATAAAGTGGCGGAACGGTCTTTCAAGAACGAAGTCGAGAAACTACGCCTGGGCGCCGGCGAGGAGTTCCACGGCGAAGGCATTCTCGCCGTCACCAAGGCGCTGCTGCAGTCCGGCGTGTCGTACGTCGCCGGCTACCAGGGCGCGCCCATCTCGCACTTGATGGACGTCCTGACCGATGCCAACGACATCCTCGAGGAGCTCGGCGCCCACTTCGAGCACAGCGCCTCGGAAGCCACCGCCGCCGCCACCCTCGCCGCCTCGGTCAACTACCCGCTGCGCGGCGCCATCACCTTCAAGTCGACGGTCGGCACCAACGTCGCCTCCGACGCCCTGGCCAACCTGGCCTCGGGCGGCGTCACCGGCGGCGCCCTGATCATCGTCGGCGAAGACTACGGCGAAGGCTCCAGCATCATGCAGGAGCGCTCGCACGCGTTCGCAATGAAGTCGCAGATCTGGCTGCTCGATCCGCGCCCGAACCTGACCTCCATCGTCAACGCGGTGGAACAGGGCTTCGAACTGTCGGAGGCGAGCAACACGCCGGTCATGCTGGAACTGCGCATCCGCGCCTGCCACGTGCACGGCCGCTTCATCGCCAAGGATAATGTGCGGCCGTCCTTCACCCTGAAGGACGCGCTCGAGAACCCTGTGCGCGACGTCAGCCGCATCGTGCTGCCACCCGCCAGCTTCGTCCACGAGCAGGAAAAGATCACCAGGCGCTGGCCGGCCGCTGTCAAGTTCATCGAAGAACGCCAGCTCAACGAATTTTTTGCCGACGGCGCCCAGGACTTCGGCCTGGTGCTGCAGGGAGGCCTGTACAACACCGTCATCAATGCGCTGGTCTTGCTCGGATTGTCGGACGCCTTCGGCAACAGCAAGATCCCGCTGTACGTGATGAACGTGACGTACCCGGTAATCGACAGCGAAATCGACCGCTTCTGCAGCGGCAAGCGCGCGATCCTGATGATCGAGGAAGGCCAGCCCGACTACATCGAGCAGAACCTGCACGCGCTGCTGCGCCGCGCCGGCATCCCGACTACCCTGCACGGCAAGGACATGCTGCCGATGGCCGGCGAGTACACCGCCGCCGCCATGCTCAAGGGGATCCTGCGCTTCGTGCAGCAGTATGCGCCGCTCCTGATCGACCAGGACGCGCTGCCGGTCGCCGCCAGGCCGGTGACTGCCGGCTCGAAGCCATTTCCGGTGCCGGTGATCGACCAGGAAGTGCACGCGCGCCCCCCGTCATTTTGCACCGGCTGCCCGGAGCGGCCGATCTTCACCGCGCTCAAGCTGGTCGAACGCGAACTCGGCTCCCACCATGTCAGTTCCGACATCGGCTGCCACCTGTTCTCGATCCTGCCGCCGTTTAACCTCGGCGCCACGACCATGGGCTATGGCCTTGGCGCCGCCGGCGCCGCCGCCTTCAATACCCGCGAAACGTCGAAGCGGGCAATCAGCTTCATGGGCGACGGCGGCTTCTGGCACAACGGCCTCACCAGCGGCGTCGGCAACGCGGTGTTCAACAAGAGCGACAACCTGCTCGTCATCGTCGACAACAACTACAGCGCCGCGACCGGCGGCCAGGACCTGCTTTCCTCGAAAGGCGACAATCCGCTGCGCGTGACCCAGGTGCCGATCGAGAACGCGGTGCGAGGCGTCGGCGTCAAGTGGGTCCGCAAGATTACCAACACCTACAAGCTCGAAGACCTGCGCGACAGCATGCGCGAAGCGCTGACGACGACCGAACGCGGCCCGAAGGTCATCATCGCGCAGAGCGAGTGCATGCTCAACAAGCAGCGGCGCGAGAAGCCGCTGGTGCGCAAGGCGCTCAAATCCGGCGAACGCGTGGTGCGCGAACGCTTCGGCGTCGATTCCGACACCTGTACGGGCGATCACTCGTGCATCCGCCTGTCCGGCTGCCCGTCGCTGACGATCAAGCCCAATCCCGACCCGCTGCGCAAGGATCCCGTGGTGACGGTGCAAAACAGCTGCGTCGGCTGCGGCCTGTGCGGCGAGGTGGCCCACGCCGCCGTGCTGTGCCCGTCCTTCTATCGCGCCGCGACGATCAGCAATCCGACCCGCGCAGACCGCATCCGCGCCCGTGTCCGGCGCGCCGTGATCGGCTTCCTGCAGGATCGCATCGAACGGCGCCTGGCCGGCATCGAATCCATTCATTGAAAGCGGCGCGCACCTCATGAACACTACCGAAGTATCATTCCAGCGCGGCGGGCCGGCGCCGAGGGCGATCAAGATCGCCATCCTGGCCATGGGCGGCGAAGGCGGCGGCGTGCTGGCCGACTGGATGGTCGACATGGCCGAGGAAGCCGGCTACTTCGCGCAAACGACCTCGGTGCCGGGCGTGGCCCAGCGCACCGGCGCCACCATCTATTACCTCGAGATGTTTGCCCCCGTCGCCGGCGCCGCGCCCGGCCAGGCGCCGGTGCTCGGCATGATGCCGACGCCCGGCGAGCTTGATATCGTCCTCGCGTCCGAACTGATGGAAGCGGGCCGCGCGGTCCAGCGCGGCCTGGTCACGGTCGACAAGACGCTGCTGATCGCCTCGACCCACCGCGTGTACTCGATGACCGAGAAGACCGCGATGGGCGACGGCCGGGTCGACGCCCAGCGCCTGATCGAGGCCGGCGCCGCCGCCGCGCAGCGCTTCGTGCATGCCGACTTCGCGCGCCTGGCGGAACAGAACGGCAGCGTCATCAGCGCCGCCCTGTTCGGCGCCCTGGCGGGCAGCGGCAAGCTGCCGTTTGACCGCGGCCAGTTCGAGGCGGCGATCCGGCGCGGCGGCGTCGGCATCGACACCAGCCTGGCCGCGTTCGCCGCCGGCCACGCGGTCGGCGCCAGCCCGCGCGCGGTGGCGCCGCCGGCGCCCCTTTCCAAGCACGAAGCCGCGCCGGCCGCGCTGGCCGGCCCGCGCCTGCAGCCGCAGGCTGCCCGCATCGCGCGTGATTTTCCCGCCGCGGTGGCACCGACGCTGATGGCCGGCATCCTGCGCATGGCCGATTACCAGGACGAGAAATACGCCACCGACTACCTCGACCGGCTGGCGGCGGTCTGCGAACTTGACCGGCGCCATGGCGACGGCAGCTACCGCCTGCTGGACGAAACGGCGCGCTACCTGGCGCTGTGGATGAGCTTCGAGGACACCATCCGCGTCGCCGACCTGAAGACGCGGCGCAGCCGTTTCGATCGCGTCCGGCACGAAATCGGCGCCGCCGAGGCGCAGGTCATGCAGATCAACGAATTCATGCACCCGCGGGTCGAGGAAATCGCCGACACGATGCCGGCCGCCCTCGGCCGCTGGCTCCTGGCGACCGCTTGGGCGCGCGCGCTGGTGCACCGCTTCGCGCACAAGGGCCGCGTCATCCAGACGACGTCGCTGCGCGGCTACCTGCTGCTGTATTGCGTGGCGAGCCTGAAAGGCATGCGCCGCAAATCGCTGCGCTTCCAGGCCGAGCACGCCAAGATCTCCGAATGGCTCGGTCATATCAAGGCCCAGGCAGGCGTCGACTATGCGCTGGCATTGGAAGTGGCCGAATCGCAGCGGCTGGTCAAGGGATACGGCGACACCCACATCCGCGGCACCCGCAACTTCGACACGCTGATGGCGGCGTTGCCGGCGCTGCGCAAGGGCGCCGACGGCGCCAGCCGCCTGCGCCGGCTGCGCGAAGCCGCGCTGGCCGACGACAGCGGCAAGCAGCTGGCGGCGATGATGAGCGGGGTGGCGGCATGAATCCGGCCCTGCTCGAACTGACCGTCGCCGAGGTGCGCGTCCTGACGCCCCACGTCACTGCCTTCCGGCTGCGCAGTGCGGACGGCGCGCCGCTGCCCGCGTGGCAGGCCGGCGCCCACGTCAAGGTCGGCGTCGAAATCGACGGCCAGGCCGACTGGCGCCATTATTCGCTGATCCGCACCGGCATGGACGAGCATCCGGGCGACTACCTGATCGCGGTGCGCCGCGAGGATCGCGCCTTGGGCGGGCGCGGCGGCTCGCTGTTCATGCACGCTCTCGCGGCCGGCGCCACGCTGCAGGTCAGCCTGCCGGTCGACGCCTTCCGCCTCGATCCCGCGCATGACGACGTGCTGCTGATCGCCGGCGGCATCGGCATCACGCCGCTGGTCTCGATGGCCACCCAGCTGCGCGAGGCCGGCAAGCGCTACGCGCTGCACTATTCGGGCCGCAGCCTGGACCAGCTTGCGCTGGTGCCGGAACTGCGGGCGGGCGCCGCCGACGCCCTCACCCTTTACGCCGACGACGACAGCGCGCGCCGGCTCGACCTGCGCGCCCTGCTGGCGGCCAGCAAGCCGTCGCAGGCGCTGTACACCTGCGGCCCGAAAGGCATGATCGATGCGGTACGCGACATCGCGCTGGAACTGGGCTGGCAGATCGACCATATTCACTACGAGCTGTTCGTCGAGGCGGCACCCGAAGCGGGCGACCAGGCCTTCGAGGTGGAGCTGTCGCAGTCGGGAACGCGGCTGCAGGTGGCGGCCGACCAGACCATACTGGAAGCCATGATAGAGGCCGGCCTCGACCCGATGTTCGACTGCAAGCGCGGCGAATGCGGCGTGTGCGCCGTGCCGGTGCTGTCGGGCGCCATCGAACACCGCGACAACTGCCTGACCGCATCCGAACGCGCGGCCGGCAACGTGATCCAGATCTGCATCTCGCGCGCCAAGGGCGGCTGCCTGGTGCTGGACGCATGACCAACCCTGCCCCATGGAGACAAGCATGAACAGCAGGAAAGCAAACAATTACAGCGACAACCCCGCCGCGGTGGCGGCACTGGTGCAGGACGACCAGGTGCATCGCGACGTCTATCTCGACCAGGACATCTTCGAGCTGGAGATGTCCCAGCTCTGGTCGAATACCTGGGTCTACGTCGGCCACGCCAGCCAGGTGCCGGAAAAAGGCGACTACTATTCGACCGACGTGGCGATGCAGCCGGTGCTGATGGTGCGCCATACCGACGGCTCGGTGCGCGTGATGATGAACCGCTGCGCGCACAAGGGCGCCAAGCTGGTGTCCGACGTGTGCGGCAATACCGGCAAATTCTTCCGCTGCCCCTACCATGCGTGGACCTACAAGACCGATGGCTCGCTGCTGGCGATCCCGCTCAAGAACGCCTACGAGGGCACGCGCCTGAAGGAATGCGAGGCCAGCAAGGGGCTGGTGACGGTGCCGAACGTGGAGATCTACCGCGGCTTCGTGTTCGCGCGGCTGTCCGCCGAGGGCCCGGGCTTTCACGAGTTCTTCGGCGATTCGCTGTCGTCGATCGACAACATGGCCGACCGCTCACCGCAAGGCGAACTGGAGATCGCCGGCGGCTGCCTGCGCTTCGTCCACGACTGCAACTGGAAGATGTTCATCGAGAACCTGAACGACACCATGCATCCGATGGTGGCGCACGAGTCCTCGGCCGGCACCGCCAAGAAGCTCTGGGAAGGCAAGCCGGTGGACGAACCGAAGCCGATGCCGATCGAGCAGTTCGTGCCGTTCATGTCGGACTACAAATTTTTCGACGACATGGGCGTGCGCGTGTTCGCCAACGGCCACAGCTACTCGGGCGTGAACTTCTCTATCCACTCCAACTACGCCGCCATTCCGGAATACGAGCAGGCGATGCAGGCGGCGTACGGCGAAGAGCGCGCGCGCAGCATCCTCGGCACCTCGCGCCACAACACGGTGTACTACCCGAGCCTGACGATCAAGGGCGCGATCCAGTCGATCCGCGTGGTGCGCCCGCTCGGCCCGGACAAGACGCTGGTCGAATCGTGGACCTTCCGGCTGAAGGGCGCGCCCGACAAGCTGCTGCAGCGCACGCTGATGTACAACCGCCTGATCAATTCGCCGATGTCGGTGGTGGGCCACGACGACCTGCACGTCTACCGCGCCATGCAGGAGGGCTTGCGCGCCGCCGGCAATGACTGGGTCAGCCTGCACCGCGATTATTCGCCGTCCGAGCTGGAACAGGACGACCTGACCACCAAGGGCACCAGCGAGATCTCGATGCGCAACCAGTTCCGCGCCTGGCGCAAATACATGATGCCGCAGGAGGCCAAATGATGAACGAGACACTTGCGCGAGAACTGCGCGCGTTCGTCTACAACGAAGCGCGCATGCTGGGCGAGAAACGCTTCGACGAGTGGTACGAGCTGTTCACCGATGACGCGATGTACTGGGTGCCGCTGGCGCCGGGCCAGCAGGATGGGCTCAATCACGTGTCGCTGATGTACGAGGACAAGCTGCTGCTCAAGCTGCGCATCGAGCGGCTCAAGAACGCCCGCTCGTATTCGCAGCAGCCGGCCTCGCGCAGCCATCACCTGCTGCAGATGCCCGACGTCGAGCAGGCCGACGAGGCGGCCGGCGTGTACGTCACGCGCACCCAGTTCATCTACACCGAGACCCAGGGCAACGCGCAGCAGATGTATGCCGGCACGGTGTTCCATACGCTGGCGCGGGTCGAGGGGCAGCTGAAGATCACGCTGAAGCGGATCGACCTGCTCAATTGCGACGCCGCCCTGCCCGCCATTCAGCTGTTCATGTAATCGAGGAGCACACTCTTGACGTCAGCCCCTACCGTCTTTGCCAGCTTTGCCGACGCCGCGGCGCGCCATGCCGCGCGACCTTTCCTGCACATCCTGCCGGAGACGGCAGCCTGTTATGGCATCGAAGCGCAGACCCTGTCGTATGAAGACGCGCTGCGCGAGGTCGAGCGGCTGGCGGCGGTGTACCGCGCCGCCGGTTACGGCCACGGCCACCGCGCCGGCCTGATGCTGGAAAACCGCCCTGCCTTCTTCCTGCACTGGCTGGCGCTGAACGCGCTGGGGGTGTCGGTGGTGCCGATCAATACCGACATGCGCGCCGCCGAACTGCATTACCTGATCGGCCACAGCGAGATCTGCCTGGCGGTGACGCTGCCCGAGCGCGCCGCCGACCTGGGCGCAGCGGCCGCCGAGGCCGGACGCGAGCTGGCGATCATCGGGCCGGAAGCGCGCGAACCGGTCCCGCCGGCGCCATTTGCCGCGCCGATGGCCGAGCCGCCCGGCGTCGACACCGAATGCGCGCTGCTGTACACGTCCGGCACCACCGGCCGCCCGAAAGGCTGCGTGCTGACCAACGACTACTTCCTGCTGGCCGGCGCCTGGTACAACGCGATCGGCGGCCTGTGCGCCTTGAGCCCCGGCGAGGAGCGCCTGATCACGCCGCTGCCGATGGTGCACATGAACGCGATGGCGTATTCGACGATGGCGATGATCTTCGCCGGCGGCTGCATCATCCCGCTCGACCGCTTCCATCCGCGCAGCTGGTGGGACAGCGTGCGCGCGTCCGGCGCCACGGTGATGCACTACCTCGGCGTCATGCCGGCGATGCTGATGGGCGCGCCGGAAAACGCGCGCGACCGCGAGCACAGTGTCCGCTTCGGCTTCGGCGCCGGCGTCGACAAGCTGCACCACGCGTCGTTCGAGCAGCGCTTCGGCGTGCCGCTGATCGAAGCGTGGGCGATGAGCGAAACCGGCGCCGGCGCCGTCATCATCGCCAACCGCGAGCCGCGCCACATCGGCACTGCGTGCTTCGGCAAGCCGGAAGCGGCGCTCGAGATCCGCCTGGTGGACGACGCCGGCGACGACGCGGCTATCGCGCAGCCGGGCGAATTATGGGTGCGCGCCAGCGGCGCCGATCCGCGCCGCGGCTTCTTCAAGGAGTACCTGAAGGATCCGCAGGCGAGCGCCGACGCATGGCAAGGCGGGTGGTTTCGCACCGGCGACATCGTCATGCGCGACGCGGACGGCTACCTGCATTTCATCGACCGCAAGAAAAACGTCATCCGCCGCAGCGGCGAGAACATCGCCGCGGTGGAGGTCGAGTCCGTGCTGCGCCAGCATCCGGCAGTGCTGTCGGTGGCGGTGGCCGCGGCGCCCGATGCGGTGCGCGGCGACGAGGTGATGGCGCTGGTGGTGCTGCAAGACCCGGGCGCCGACCTGGCCGCGACGGCCGTTTCGATCACCGAATACTGCCTCACCCGGCTGGCCTATTACAAGGCGCCGGGCTACGTCGCTTTCGTCGACCAGCTGCCGCTGACGACATCGCAAAAGATCCAGCGCGGCGTGATCAAGGAGTGGGCGCAGCAGTTGCCCGGCAGCGCGCGCTGCATCGACACCCGGGGGCTGAAGAAGCGCCAGGCCTGATTTTGTTTTCGCAGCACCGCAGCAAAGAGCACCGCAACTTAGCCAAGCAGTACCTTCGTCCACACACTTTGATTTGAGGAATAAGAGAACATGTTCAAGAAAACGGTAGTCGCAGCACTGGTGTTGGGAGCATTGGCGTCGGCCCACGCCGACGACAAAGTCAAGATCGGCTTCGTCAGCACCCTGTCCGGCCCGGCCGCAGCGCTCGGTACCGCGGTGTTGGACGGCTTTAACCTCGGCCTCAAGAAAAACGGCGGCAAGCTCGGTGGCGTACCGGTCGAAATGCTGGTGCAGGACGACCAGGGCAAGCCGGACGTGGCGCGCCAGATCGGTGAAAAATTCATCAAGAAGGACAAGGTCGATTTCGTCACCGGCGTGATCTTCCAGAACATCATGGCGGCGGTGGACCAGGCGACGTTCGCCTCGCAGACCTTCCTGATCAGCCCCAACTCGGGCCCGTCCTACCTCGCCGGCGAGCGCTGCAACCCCTACTTCTTCGCCGTCTCGTGGATCAGCGACAGCTATGCCGAAGCGGCCGGCCAGCTGGTGACCGAGAAAGGCCACAAGAGCGCCTACCTGATCGCGCCGAACTACCCGGGCGGCAAAGACGTCGTGGCCGGCTTCAAGCGCTACTACAAGGGCAAGGTCGCCGACGAAGCCTACGTGAAGATGGGCGAACTCGATTTCGCCACCGAACTGGCGCAGATCCGCTCGACCAAGCCGGACGCGGTATTCATGTTCCTGCCGGGCGGCTCAGGCATCAACTTCCTCAAGCAGTGGAACCAGTCCGGCCTGAAGGGCCAGATCCCGCTGTACGCCACCGGCTGGAACTTCGACCAGGACACGCTGACGGTGCTGGGCGAGAGCACGCTCGGCAACCAGCACGCGGCGCACTGGAACACCGACCTCGATAATCCGCAGAACAAGGAGTTCGTGGCCGCGTTCGAGAAGGAATACAAGCACCTGCCGTCGGTGTATGCGTCGCAAGGCTACGACACGGCGCTGCTGCTCGACGCCGCGGTGCGCGACACCAAGGGCAAACTGGGCGACAAGGTGGCGCTGCGCAAGGCGCTCGAATCGGCCAACTTCAAGTCGGTACGCGGCGACTTCAAGTTCAACGTCAACCACTTCCCGATCCAGACCTACTACTCGCAGCTGGTGGTCAAGGACGCCAAGGGGCGCGTCGTCAACAAGACGACGGGCAAAATCTTCGAGGCGCATCCGGACGCCTACGTCGCCGCCTGCAAGATGCCGAAGGCGTAAGCAGGCTTGATACGGCGCGTTGCAGCGACAGACTGCAACGCGCATTTTATCGCCGCGCCAGTTGGGCAGCCGAGCGCGCCATGCTCTCCAGCTCCGCCGCCGCCATCGGGCGCGCAATCATGTATCCCTGGGCATAATCGCAGCCGGCATCGGCCAGCATCGCCCGCTGCACCTTGGTTTCGACTCCCTCCGCCACCACCTTCAGCCCCAGCTTGTGCGCCATCGCGATGATCGCCTCGCACAGCGCCATTTCGCCGTCGTCGGCGTCGAGCGTGGCGACGAACGACTGGTCGATCTTGACGTAGTCGATATCGAAGCGCTTCAGGTGCGACAGCGACGAATAGCCTGTGCCGAAATGATCGAGCGCCACCAGCAGTCCCATCGCGCGGTACTGGCGCAGGCGTTCGATCACCTTGTCGGCGCCTTCCAGCAGCACGCCCTCGGCGATCTCGATGACGATGCTTTCGGGCGGCAGCCCCAGTTCGATGAGGTAGTCGAGCCAGACCTGGTACAAGGCGGCGTCGCGCCGGAACTGCACCGGCGACTTGTTGACGCTGACCTGGAACGTCGGATGCACGGTCTGCTGCCAAAGCTGCACCTGGCGCGCGGCTTCGCGAAACACCCAGTCGCCGATGTCGACGATCAGGCCATTCGATTCGGCGAACGGGATGAATTCGGCCGGCGCCAGCAAGCCGCGGGTGGGGTGGCGCCAGCGCAGCAGCGCTTCGGCCTTGCGCACGGCGCCGGTGACGAGGCAGACGATCGGCTGGTAGACGATCTCGAACTGCTGCCCCACCAGCGCCGCGCGCAGTTCGGTGGCGATGTTCTGGCGCGCGAGCGCCGCCTGCTGCAGGTCGGTCGTGAAATAGCTGAAGCGGTTGCGGCCGGCCTGCTTCGACGCGTACATGGCCTGGTCCGCGCGCGCCAGCAGGTCGGCGACGTTGGCAGCGTCCGGCGGATACAGCGCGACGCCGGCGCTGGCCGAAATGAATACGCGCTCGCCCTGCAGGTCGAACGGCTTGGCCAGCGCCGCCACCAGGGCCTGCGCGATGCGCTCGACATTGCCGACGTGGTCGATACCGGAAACGATGACGGTAAATTCATCGCCGCCGAGACGCGCCAGCGTGTCCGACGCGCGCACGCAGCCGGCGATGCGGCGCGCCGCCTCCACCAGCAGCGCGTCGCCGGCAGCGTGGCCGAGCCGGTCGTTGACTTCCTTGAAGTGGTCGAGGTCGAGGAAGATCAGCGCAAGGAAAGCGGCGCCGCGGTCGGCCTTGCGCGCCTCCTGGCGCAGGCGGTCCATGAACATGTGGCGGTTCGGCAGGCCGGTCAGCTCGTCGAAATTGGCTTGGCGCCAGATCTGCTCGGTGGACGGGCGGCGCTCGACGATCTCGGTCACCAGCGCCAGCGCGCCGACGTAGTCGCCGGCGCCGTCGAAGATCGGATTGGTGGCCATCGTGGTCCATGCGGCGCTGCCGTCGCGCCGCACGAACTTGAACTCGTGGCGCTCGGCGACGCCCTGCCGGCGCCGCGCCAGGCTGGCCTCGAGAAGGGCGACACCCTCGGCATCGGTGAAGTCGGCGAGCGGGCGGGCCAGCATCTGCTCGATGGGATAGCCGAGCATCGCCGCCATCTTCGGATTGACGAAGGTGGTGTTGGCGGCGGCGTCGATCTCCCAGATGCCTTCCTGGGCGCTGTGGACGATGCGGCGGAAGCGTTCCTCGCTGCGTTCGAGCGCGGCCAGCTTGCCGCCGTCGTGTTCGACCACCACGCGGCAAGCCTGGCCGCTGCCGTCGGCGCTGGCCAGCAAGGTGGCCGCGAATGCGGCGCCGTCGGCGCGCCGCATGCCGATGCTGCATTTTTCCGGCGACCTGCTGTTGAGGGCGCGACCGATGAACAGGTCGAAATCGACGGCGCTGGCATCGGCGACGAAAGCGCGGAAGCGGTGGGCGCCGGGGTTGGCGCGGGCAATGCCGAGCATCTCGGCGCCGACCAGGTTGGCCAGCAGGATACGGCCGTCGAAGCCGACCACGAAGTAGCCGACCGGCGCCAGCAGGTACAACTCGTTGAACCACGCCGCCTCGTCGTCGCGGCGCATGCGCTCGAGGCTGATGCCGCTGCTGTCCATCAGCGGCTGGGCCGGGTCGCGGTCGTCGTCCATATTTCCTCGCAGGCGCTAGAAATCGGTCAGAGTTGCTTTCCCGGCAAGATTAGCATGCGCGTGGGCGGCCTGTCGAGCTTGTTGTTGCAATGTCACTGGCGGCGGAAAATCCGGTGTCAGGTCTGACATTCGGACATTCAAATGCGAAATGTCCGAATGTCAGACCTGACACCAGTGCGTGCGTTCAAATGCGAAATGTCCGAATGCCCCCTCTGTCAGACTAGTTGTCACCCTAAATTTTTGGGA
>JAZKFW010000047.1:0-82082 GCA_040386255.1 Pseudomonadota bacterium | reverse complement strand
GGCTTCCTGTCCGAGAACGCCGACTTCGCCGACGCCTGCAAGGCCGCCGGCCTGGTGTTCATCGGCCCGCCGGCGTCGAGCATGCGGGCGATGGGTTCGAAGTCGGCGGCCAAGTCGCTGATGGAGCATGCCGACGTGCCGCTGGTGCCGGGCTACCACGGCGACGAGCAGGATCCCGACTTCCTGCAGCAGCAGGGCGACCGCATCGGCTACCCGGTGCTGCTGAAGGCCTCGGCCGGCGGCGGCGGCAAGGGCATGCGCGTGATCGAGCGCTCGGAAGACTTCAAGGCGGCCCTGGCGTCGTGCAAGCGCGAGGCGATCAGCTCCTTCGGCGACGACAAGGTACTGGCCGAAAAATACCTGACCCGGCCGCGCCACATCGAGATCCAGGTGTTCGCCGACAGCCACGGCAACTGCGTCTACCTGCACGAGCGCGACTGCTCGGTGCAGCGGCGCCACCAGAAGGTGCTGGAAGAGGCGCCGGCGCCAGGCATGCCGCCGGAGCGCCGCGCCGCCATGGGCGAAGCTGCGGTAGCCGCTGCGAAGGCGGTCGGCTACGTCGGCGCCGGCACGGTTGAATTCATCGCCAACCAGGACGGTTCGTTCTACTTCATGGAGATGAACACGCGCCTGCAGGTCGAGCATCCGGTGACGGAAATGATCACCGGGACCGACCTGGTGGAGTGGCAGCTGCGCGTCGCCTTCGGCGAACCGCTGCCGATGGCCCAGCACGAACTGGCGATTCACGGCCATTCGATCGAAGCGCGCATCTACGCCGAAAACCCGGAGAAGGGCTTCCTGCCATCGATCGGCACGCTGCGCCATATGGACATTCCTGCCGCGGTCAGCTTCGAACTGGGCACGGGCGGCAGCGGCGAACCTGCGCCGGTGCGGATAGATTCGGGCGTGCGCGAGGGCGACGCAATTTCACCGTTTTACGATCCGATGATCGCCAAGTTGATCGTCTGGGGCGCCGACCGCACCCAGGCGCTGGCGCGGATGTCGCAAGCGCTGGCCGACTTCCGCATCGTCGGGCTGGCCACCAACATCGCCTTCCTCAAGCGGCTGGTGGACGGCAGTGCCTTCTCGCAGGCCGATCTCGATACCGGGCTGATCGAACGAAATATGGAAAGCTTGTTCCCGCAACCGCAAGCGGCGCCTGCGGGCGCACTCGCGCTCGCCGCCGTGGCCTTGATGGAAGCAGAAAAGGGCGCGTCGGCGTCCATTTCCGCCAACCCGGCCGACCCGTTCGGCAATGCGCTGGGTTGGCGCCTGAATGGCGCGTACCGCCGCGCGCTATCCTTCACCGATGAGCACTCGGCAAGCGAGATTGGCATTACTTACCATCGGCACGGATGGGAACTGGACGTCGCGGGCCACACGGCCGCGCTGGCGCTGCTCAGGCGCGATGCTGCGGAGCTTTCGATCAGGCTGGGTACCAGCTCGATGCACGGCGCCGTGCGGCGCGACGGCGACACATTTCACGTGTTCACGGGCGGCCGTCATTATCCCCTGGCATTCAATGACCCGATGGCGCACGCCGGCGAAGCCGAAACCGCCGGTGGCCGGCTTACCGCGCCGATGCCCGGCAAGATTGTCGCCATCCATGTGGCGAAAGGGCAGGCAGTCGCCAAAGGCGCACCCTTGCTGATCATGGAAGCGATGAAAATGGAACATACCATCGCGGCGCCGGAGGCCGGCCTCGTGGAAGAATTGCTGTACCAGGTGGGTGACCAGGTAGCCGATGGCGCCCAGTTGTTGACCCTGAAACCGCAATAGCAGGATAGGTGGTTGCCATGTCCGGTCTTGATAACCTCATCGCGAATAACCGTGCCTGGGCCAGGCGCATGCTCGACGAGGACGATCGGCTGCTCCGGGCATCAGAACGCGCTGAACGAAGTCGTCGCACGTTGTCACCATCAATCGCGCTCTTCGCTCAGCGGGCTGCATAGCTGACCTTAGCTACGCGACCGATTTTCCCGGTAGCTCAAGGCGCCGACCAGCAACGAAAACGCTGCGGTCGGCTGGCGGCGGCTCGGATAGTACAGGTGATATCCGGACATCGGCATCGACCAATCCGCCAGGACACGCATCAGCCTACCGCCGGCCAGATGTTCGCTCACCACATCTTCCGGCAAATATCCGAGGCCAAGCCCGGCCAAGGCGCTGTCGAGCTGAAGTGTCATCGTGTTGAAGGAGAGCTCCCCTGATGGCCGCACTTTCAATTCGCGTCCCTTATTCATAAATGGCCAGGACCAGATGCCGCCCGACGTCGGCAGACGCAATCCGATGCAGCGATGGCCGGTGAGATCATGCGGTGTTTTTGGCTTGCCATGCGTCTTGAAATATGACGGTGCGCCGACCACGCATTGATTGAAATCGGGACCAATGCGTACCGCGATCATGTCCTGGGCAACCTGTTCGCCGAGGCGAATGCCCGCATCAAAGCGCTCTGCCACGATGTCGGCGAGGCTGTAATCGTTGATGATTTCGACCGCGATATCAGGATAGTCAGGCAGCAGTTTCGCCAATGCCGGCATCAGGATCCCCTGCGAGGCATGTTCAACCGATGTGATGCGCAGGCTTCCGGCCGGCTTGTCGCGAAGCTCACCCAAATCAGCCAGTCCGGACGCGATACCCTCGAAGTGAGGGCCAATCGACTTGAACAGCCGTTCTCCTGCCTCGGTAGTGGAGACGCTACGCGTCGTGCGCGTCAACAACCGAACTCCCAGTCTCGCTTCGAGCGCGGTAATTTTGGCGCTCAGGGCCGGTTGCGAAATCCCGAGCTGTGCCGCTGCGCGAGTGAAGCTCTGCTTCGTCGCAACGGTCAGGAAGGCGACCAGGTCATCCATGCTCCCTTTTTCCATTCATAACTCCAGTCTATAAGCGCAAGAACATTATGCCATCTAATAATATGGATCTCCCAGTGTTAAATTGTTGGTACGCCCTCAGCAACAGGCAATTTCACACTCACCAAGAGGCATTACATGACAACTTACGACGATAGCGCTGGATCACCTGATCAGTTCACGTTCGAAAATCAGGGACGGCGCGCATTCATGAAGCACTCGGTTTCGCTCGGCGCGGCCGCGGTGCTCGGGACGGTGCTTGGACCATCCGCTGCGCACGCGCAGGCCAAGCAGGACATGCAACGCTCACAAGGGAAACATATGAAACAACGCAAATTAGGAACGCTGCAGGTGTCGGAAATCGGCGCCGGATGCATGACATTCGCCGGTAATTACAATGCGCCTGTGCCGAAGGCCCAGGCAATCAAGACGATCCGCACTGCGTTCGAGAACGGCGTGACGTTCTTCGATACCGCCGAGGTTTACGGCCCCTACATCAGCGAAGAATTCGTCGGCGAGGCGCTCGCGCCGGTCCGCGACAAGGTGCAGATTGCGACGAAGTTCGGTTTCGCGATCGACGGCACGATTGCCCTTAACAGCCGGCCCGAGCATATCCGTAAAGTGGTTGAGGAATCGCTCAAGCGCCTGCGGACCGATCGTATCGACCTGTATTACCAGCACCGGGTCGATCCTGGCATGCCCATCGAAGAGGTCGCCGGAGCGCTGAAGGATCTGATCAAACAAGGCAAGGTGCTTCATTTTGGGCTTTCCGAAGCGAGCACCAAGACCATCCGGCGCGCGCACGCCGTGCAACCGCTGGCCGCCGTCCAGACGGAATACTCGCTGTGGACCCGCAATGTCGAATTGAATGGCGTGCTCGATACTTGCAACGAGCTGGGAATCGGCTTCGTGCCGTGGTCTCCGGTCGGCGCAGGTTTCCTGACAGGCGTCATCGATACGAACACCAAATTCGATGCCAGGAACGACTTCCGGGCGGGCTTTCCGCGCTTCTCGAAAGAATTCTTGAAGCTCAATATGCCTATCATCGAATGGCTCAAGGTGTACGCAGCCAGGAAGGGCGCGACACCCTCGCAGGTCTCCCTTGCGTGGTTGCTGGCGAAGGGACCGAACATCGTGCCGATTCCGGGAACGCGCACCGAGGCGCACCTGCTGGAAAACCTCGGCGCCCAGCGCCTGCAGTTGACGGCCGCCGACGTCCAGGAGATCGAAACGCAACTCTCCAAGTTCCCTGTCTTCGGCGACCGCATGGGGAAAGACCACATGAGCCAGATCGACTATACCGTTTGATCCGACACGGCGGTGGTCGGAGATCCATCGCGCCACCCGCCGCTTGCGCATCAAGCATTCATGAAAGTGACGTCACCGTGAAACAATGCAAGCTATTCGAGCCATTGGTACTCGCGCCTGGCCTGGTCCTGCGCAATCGCATCGCCATGGCCCCGATGACAACCTGGTCCAGCAACGACGATGGCACTGTCTCCGATGAGGAGGATGCCTATTATCGGCGGCGGGCAAACGACGTCGGCCTGGTCATCACCGGCTGCACCCACGTGCAAGCAAATGGCGTCGGCTTTACGGGCGAATTTGCAGCTGACGATGATCGGTTCATCCCCAGCCTGCGCAAACTCGCGTTGGCGGCGAAGAGTGGCGGCGCAGCTGCGATCCTGCAAATCTTTCACGCAGGTGTGAAGACGCTGCCCACGCTGGTCGCCGACGTCGTGGCGGCGAGCGCAATCGAAGGCGACGCCGGGCCTTTCGTATCAGCCATCAAGCCCCGCGCACTGCTCGAAGAAGAGATTTTGGATGTCATTCAGGCCTTCGCCGATGCGACGCGCCGCGCTATCATCGCCGGCTTTGATGGCGTCGAGTTGCATGGCGCGCACAGCTTTCTGATCCAGAATTTCTTCTCGCCGCATTCAAGCCGCCGCGATGATCAATGGGGAGGCTCGCTTGACAATCGCATGCGGTTTCCGCTTGCGGTGGTCGCGGCAGTCGAGCGAACGATTGAAGAGCACGCCGAGAGGCCGTTCGCACTCGGTTATCGCATATCGGTAGAAGAAGCCATCGACGGCGGGTTGCAAATTGCCGACTCGCTCGAGTTGATCACGCGCCTGATCGACGCCGGCGCGAGTTATATCCACGCAACGCTTGGCAATGCGTTGGACCAGAATTCCGCCACTGGCGCGGCCGGGAAAACGATCGTCAGCGTTCTGCACGAGCACATCGACGGTCGCGTTCCGCTGATTGCAGCAGGCGCCATCAGGACGCCCGCGCAAGCCGAACGCGCGTTGGAAATGGGACTCTCAGTAGCGGCGGTAGGTCAGGGTTTCGTGATCAATCCGGACTGGATAGCGCAGGCGCGTAATGGCCGCGCCAGTGAGATTCGTCTTTCAATTTCCGCCGGCGATGTTGCACGCGCCAGCATCCCCCGCAAGCTGTGGGCCGTCATCGACGCGACGTCGGGATGGTTCAACGTGATTGCGATCCAGAAATAAAGGAAAGCCACCCTCGGTTGGCTCTTTTATTTCATTCCCCTTCGGATGCGTGCTCGCGTCCGGCCGCTAAGCGGAAAAATCACGGAACAAGTCCGCCACCGTCCGCCGCAACCAGATATTGCCCGGCTCCGCATGAAAGCGGTCATGCCAGTGCTGCTTCACCGCGTAGCTCGGCATATCGAACGGCAGATCGAGTATCTGCACCTGCTCCTGCATTTGTATCGTAATACCAAGCATCTTCGGCACGATCACCAACAATTCCGTTTCCGCAACGACGCGTGCCACACCGAGAAAGCTCGACAAGTGCAGCACCACATCGCGATGCACGCCGTTCAGTGCCAGCGTCTTGTCGACAATCGAGTGTCCCGTGCCGGAAGTGGTCACGCGGATGTGCGCCTCCTCGGAGAAGGCCAGTGTCGTCAGCTCTCCGCGAATCCGCGGATGGTTCCGGGCCGCCAGGCAGACGAAGTTCTGGGTAAACAAGGTCTTCTGATAGAACCCAGCCTCCAGATGCGGCATGAACCCGATCGCCATATCGACGTCGCCCGACGTCAGGCGTTTTGGACTTTCGGGCGTGATCTTCTCCGCCACGATGGCGACGCCGGGCGCCAGCCGCCGCAAGTGATTCATCAGGCGCGGCAGCAGCACGATTTCCGAAATGTCGGTCATGGACAGACAGAATTCGCGCTTCGCTTCCAGCGGAACGAATTCGGCCGGTGCGAGCCGCGCCGATTCCAAGGTCGCCAGCGCACTGGCCAGCTGCGGATGGAGCGCCTCCGCGCGCGGCGTCGGCTCCATGCCCTGCGAGGTGCGGATGAACAATTTGTCGTCGAAATGGACGCGCAACTTGTTGAGCGCCACGCTCACCGTGGCCTGCGCGAGGCCAAGCCGCTCGGCGGTGCGAGAAACGCTACGGCTGGTATAGATTCCTTCAAACACCAACAGCCATTCGAGATCGAATTTCGCCATGCAATCGTACTTTCTCTGGTCCGCCCCACGGAGGATTATTGTAAAACATGATACAGCCAATCGCCGCTGAGATTTGCCCGGTACTCTGCGAACAGCGACACTAGCTCTGTTCCGGTATGGCCCACTCTGACGTTGGAGTGCGAAGACCGGCACAGCATACGCCGGCCGACCGGCAGTATGAATGCATCAATACAGACCGAGGGGGCGCCAATGGCTGCGCAGAATCTGAATGAATTATCGATCGTAATAGTAGGTGGCGGTATCGGCGGCATGGCCGCGGCGCTGGCGCTGTCGCGCCAGGGCGTGCGGGTCACTTTGCTGGAACAGAGCGCCGAGATCGGCGAGATCGGCGCCGGCATTCAGCTGGCGCCGAACGCCTTCGCGGCGATGGATGCGCTGGGCGTCGGCGAGAATGCGCGCCGGCGCGCGGTGTTTACCGAACGCCTGGTCATGATGGATGCCGTCGACGGCGAAGAAGTCGGGACCTTCGAGGTTGGCGAGGCGTTTCGCCAGCGTTTCGGCAATCCGTATGCGGTGATTCATCGCGCAGACATCCATCTTTCGCTGTATGAAGCGGTCAAGGAATCGCCGCTGATCACCTTCCATACCTCCGTGCACGTGATGGACGTCGAAGATGACGGCCACAAGGCGAGCGTCATCGACCGCGACGGACGCCGCTATACGGGCGACGCGGTCATCGGCTGCGACGGCGTGAAGTCGGTGATCCGCGACAAACTGATCGGCGACCAGCCGCGCGTGTCGGGCCATGTCGTCTATCGCGCGGTGGTGCCGGTGGAGGACATGCCGGAAGACCTGCGCTGGAATGCGCCGGCGGTATGGGCCGGGCCGAACTGCCACCTGGTGCATTATCCGCTGCGCGACGGCCAGCAATACAACCTGGTCGTCACCTTCCACAGCCGCGAAGAGGAGACGTGGGGCGTGCGGGAGGGCAGCAAGGAAGAAGTGCTGTCGTATTTCACCGGGATCTGCGAGCGGCCCCGCCGCCTGCTCGACCGGCCGACTTCGTGGAAGCGCTGGAGCACGGCCGACCGCGACCCGATCGAGACATGGAGCCGCGGGCGCATCACGCTGCTGGGCGACGCCGCGCATCCGATGCTGCAATACCTGGCGCAGGGCGCCTGCATGGCGATCGAGGATGCGGTCACCCTGGGCGAGGCGATCCGCCACTGTGGCGGCGACATCGAGGCGACATTCCAGTTGTACGAAAAGTCGCGCGCCACGCGCACTGCGCGGGTGGTGCTGTCCGCCCGCGAAATGGGCCGTATCTACCATGCCAAGGGCATCGAGCGGCTGGTGCGCAATTCGCTGTGGCGGGACCGGCCGGCCGAACGCTACTATGAAGCGCTGGAATGGCTGTACGGCTGGCGCGCGGAGAATTGCCTGGCGCTGTAACCGGACGCACCCGCACCGAGCGCCGGCGGCACGCGGCGTCACCCAACAAAAAAAGGAACAGAAACATGTCTCAGGATAGCAAGCACGATCACCAGGGTTTCACCCAGAAGGCGCAAGACCGCGCCGACGCCGAAGCGTCCGCTGCCGCGGCGCAGATCGCGGAACTGGTGATGGCCAACCACATCTTGTACGACCAGGGCGTGCTCGATGCGTTCGGCCACGTCAGCGTGCGCAACGCGGAGCATCCCGACCGCTTCCTGCTCGCACGCAACATGGCGCCGGGTCTGGTGCAGGCGCAGGATATCGTCGAATTCGATCTCGAGGGCAGCCCCTTCAATGCCGGCGGCCGCGCCATTTATCTCGAGCGTTTCATCCACAGCGAGATCTACAAGGCGCGCCCCGACGTGATGGCCGTCGTCCATAGCCATTCGCCCTCGGTGGTGCCGTTCAGCGTGTCGAAGACGTCGCCGTTGCGCGCGACTTGCCACATGGCCGGTTTTATCGGCACCTCGACGCCGGTCTTCGAAATCCGTGACCACGCCGGCGACGCCAGCAGCCTGCTGATCACCAACAACGAACTCGGCCACGCGCTGACGCAGTCGCTGGGCGAGCGCTCGCTGGTGCTGATGCGCGGGCACGGCTCGACCGTGGTGGCCGAATCGCTGCGCCGCGCCGTCTACCGCGGCGTCTACACCGAACTGAACGCGCAGATTCAGTCCGTCGCGCAGCAGCTTGGCGAGGTGACCTTCCTGTCGGAAGGCGAAGCCGCCGAGACGGTGCGGGTGATCGAAACCCAGGTGGCGCGGGCGTGGGACTTCTGGAGCATCAAGGCCAGCGCAACCGCAATGGCGCTGGCAGCACAAAGGGCGCAACTCGCCGAATAACAACTATGAGCGGCAGCCAATGCCGCCTTCCCAAGACAGACAGGAGACTTCCAATGAAAAAAATCATCCGCACATCCATCCTGAGCCTGGTCGGCGTCACTGCCGGCATGCTGGCAGCCGGCCAGGCGCTGGCGCAGGAGTACCCTAACAAAGCGGTAACGATCGTGGTGCCATTCGGCGCCGGCGGCGGCACCGACACCATGGCGCGCGTCATCGCCGACGGCCTGAACAAGTCGCTGCATCAGCCCTTTGTCGTCGAGAACAAGGCGGGCGCCGGCGGCAACCTCGGCATGGCCGTCGTCGCCAAGGCGCCCAAGGACGGCTACACCTTGCTGATGGTGACCAACAATATCGCCATCAATCCGTCCCTGTACAAGAACGTCAACTTCCATCCGACCAAGGACTTCGAGCCGATCGCCATCGTCGGCAGCTCGCCGGTGGCGATCTCGGTGCATCCTTCGCTGAAGATCAATAACCTGCCCGAGCTGGTCAAGTACGCCAAGGCCAACCCCGGCAAATTGTCGTACGCCTCTTGCGGCGCCGGCACCCCGCAGCACCTGGCCGCCGAGCTGCTGTCGCAGATGGCGAATATCGAAATGGTCCATGTCGGGTACAAAGGCTGCGCCGGCACCCTGCCGGACCACCTGTCCGGCCTCGTCCCGGTGTCGTTCAGCACGATCGCCATCATGGCGCCGCACGTCAAGAGCGGCAAGCTCAAGGGAATTGCGGTGACCGGTTCAGCGCGGTCGGCCCATACGCCTGACTTGCCGACCGTTGCCGAGGCGCTCAACCTGCCTGGCTACGCCATCGACGTCTGGTTCGGCCTGTTCGCACCTGCCGGCACGCCGAAGGCGGTCATCACCAAGCTCAACAGCGTTGTCAACAAACAGCTTGCCACGGCTGAACTGAAAACCAAGATGGGCGAGCAGCAGTACGACGTCGTCGGCGGCACGTCGGAAGCGCTGGCGCTCAAGGTCAGCCAGGATATTCCGCGCTATCAGAAGGTGATCGTGACCGCGGACATCAAGGCCGAGTGAACATCGGCGCCCGCATAACTGGAGAATTGCATGAGTGAACGCCAAGCCTTGTACGAGGAGATGTCGCCCCATCACCTCACACCGCTGTGGGAGTCGTTGCATTCCCTGGTGCCGAAGGAGCCGTGCACGCCGTGCGTGCCGCACAAGTGGGCATACCGGGACGTGCTGCCTTTCCTGATGCGCGCCGGCGACCTGATCTCCGCCGAGGAAGCCGTGCGGCGGGTATTGATTCTCGAAAATCCGGCGCTGCCCGGGCGCTCGAGCATCACGCAAAGCCTGTACGCCGGCCTGCAGCTGATCATGCCCGGCGAGATCGCGCCGAGCCATCGCCATTCGCAAAGCGCGCTGCGCTTCCTGGTGCAGGGTTCGAGCGCGTACACCGCGGTCGATGGCGAGCGCAGCACCATGCATCCCGGCGACTTCGTCATCACCCCGTCGTGGACCTTCCACGATCACGGCAACCCCAGCGAACAAGATGGCGGCGAACCGGTGATCTGGCTCGATGGCCTCGATATTCCGACCGTGCGCTTCTTCGATGCAGGCTTTGCCGAAAACCATCCACTGAAGGAGCAGCCGGTGTTTCGGCCCGAAGGGAACAGCCTGGCGCGCTACGGCGCCAACATGCTGCCGATCCACTACGACGCACCGTACGGCATGACGTCGCCGGTATTCAACTATCCCTACGAACGCACCCGCGAAGCCCTGGCCAAGCTGTGCCAGGACGGCCCGCTCGACGAATGGCATGGCGTGAAGCTGCGCTACGTCAATCCCGCCACCGGCGGCTGGCCGATGCCCACCATCGGCGCGTTCATGCAGTTGCTGCCCAAGGGTTTCGGCGGCAAGGCGCATCGCAGCACCGACGGCACGGTCTACTCCGTCGTCGAGGGAAGCGGACGCGCCATCGTCACGCGCGGCGAGGAGGAACTGGTGTTCACCTTTGGCCCGCGCGATCACTTCGTCGTGCCCTCGTGGTACGCGGTGCGCTTCGAGACCGACGCCGACACCGTCCTGTTCAGCTTCTCCGACCGCCCGGTCCAGCAGGCGCTTGGCCTGTTGCGCGAACAGAAACTGTAAGCACACCCCTCATTCACATCATCGAGATCACCATGACAACACCTTACGCATTCCCTCCCGCCGCCGTCGCCGCCGTTCCCGTGGCCGGCACCGACACCGTGTTCCCGGTACGCCGCGTCTACTGCGTCGGCCGCAATTATGTCGAGCATGCCCAGGAGATGGGTTTCTCCGGCCGCGAGGCGCCGTTCTTCTTCTGCAAGCCGGCCGACGCGGTGGTGCCGGTGGCGGACGGCGAGACCAGAACGCTGGCCTACCCGTCGGAGACCGCCAACCTGCACCATGAAATCGAACTGGTGGTGGCGATCGGCAAAGGGGGCAGGAACATTGCCGAAGACCAGGCCGCGTCGCACATCTTCGGTTACGCGGTCGGCCTCGACATGACCCGGCGCGACCTGCAACTGGACCTGCGCAAGGCCGGCCGTCCGTGGGAACTGGGCAAGGCCTTCGATCAATCGGCGCCGATCGGCCCGATCCATGCCATCGGCAGCACCGGCGAGATCACCAAAGGCGCCATCCGTATCGACGTCAATGGCGAAGCGCGCCAGTCCAGCGATGTCACCAAGCTGATCTGGAACGTCAACGAGACCATTGCCTACCTGTCGAAGTATTTCGAGTTGCAGCCGGGCGACCTGATCTTCACCGGCACGCCGGAAGGCGTCGGCGCGGTGAAGGCGGGCGACCTGATGGTTGGCAGCGTCGAACAGCTTGGCGAATTGCGCGTGAAGATTTCCTGATCCGATAGCCAGCAAAGAAAACCGACATGGCCTACCAACTTTTCAATTACTTCCGCAGTTCGTCGTCGTACCGGGTGCGAATTGCGCTGAACCTGAAGGGGCTGGAATACGAGCACGTTTCAGTTCACCTGAACCGTAACGGCGGCGAGCAGTTCGCCGCCGCGTTCCGCGCGATGAGCCCGGATGCCGTGGTGCCGGTGCTGGCGACCGGCGGCCAGCACCTGGTGCAATCGACCGCGATCGTCGAATGGCTGGAAGAAACGCACCCGGCGCCGGCCCTGTTGCCGGTGTCGGCCGATGAGCGCGCGTGGGTGAGGGCGCTGTGCGCGACCGTCGCCTGCGAGATCCATCCGCTCAACAACCTGCGCGTGCTGAAGTATCTGACCGGACCGATGGGATTGTCCGAGGAGCAGAAAGCGACGTGGGCGCGCCACTGGTGCGAGGACGGCCTGGCCGCCGTCGAGGCGATGCTGGCGCAGCGCGCGCAGCCGGCCCGGTTCTGCCACGGCGATACGCCGGGAATGGCAGACGTATTTCTCGTGCCTCAGGTGTTCAATGCGCAGCGGTTTGGCGTCGACATCAGCAGGTTTCCACTGATCGGCGGCATCGTGGAACTGTGCAATCAATTACCCGCCTTCAGCGCTGCGCATCCCGCGCAGCAGCCCGATGCGGAATAGACGGTGTGCGCGTCGCCGGGCGGGCCCGCCCGCGCGTTCGACCGCCACCAGGAGACTGACATGAACAGACTTACTCTCTCGCTCGCCGTGGGCGACTACGACCACGTGCGCGACCTGCTCAGCGGGCGGGTGCGCGCCGAGGGCATCGAATTGTTGCCGGTCAATCTTCCGGTCGAGGAAATCTTTTACCGCTTCACCAAGTTTCGCGAGTGGGATGTGTCGGAGATGGCATTCGGCAAGTACGTGTCGCTGGCGTCGCAGGACGAGGGTGGCTTGATGGCGATTCCGGTGTTCCCCTCGCGCATGTTCCGCCAGTCCTCGTTCTATGTGCGCGCCGACAGCGACATCGCCCAGCCTGAGCAGTTGCGCGGCAAGCGCATCGGCGTGCCGGAATGGGCGCAGACGGCCTCCATCTACAGCCGCGGCTACCTCACCCATACCGCCGGCATCGCGCTGACCGACATCGAATGGTTCCAGGCCGGGGTGAACGAAGCCGGCCGCGCAGAAAAAGTGGCGCTCCGCCTGCCGCCGGGTGTCAGCCTGACGCCGGTGCCCGGGCGCAGCCTGAACGACATGCTGCTGGCCGGCGACATCGACATGCTGATGTCGGCACGGCCGCCGAAGGCATTCGCCGACGGTTCCGGCCAGGTGAAGCGGATGTTCGCCGACCCGGCGGAGGCGGAACGTCAGTATTTCCAGCAGACCGGCATCTTTCCGATCATGCATGTGATCGCCATGCGGCGCGATACCTTCGAGCGCAATCCGTGGATTGCGATGAACCTGCTGAAGGCCTTCACCGAAGCAAAAGACCGCAGCCTGGCGCGCGCGCTCGATATCACCTGCTCGCATTCGCCCCTGCCATGGGGGCAGGACGCGATGCAACACGCGCAGAGCCTGTTTGGCAACGATGTCTGGCCGTACGGGATCGACGCCAACCGCACCACGATCCAGGCCTTCATCGACTTTGCGTTCGAGCAAGGCGTATGTCATCGCCGCCTCACGGTGGAAGAGCTGTTCCCGAAGCAGGTGCAAAGCACATTCAAGGTGTGAAGCGCGCCCCTTTGCAGATATCCGAAAAAAACCATAAAGGAGACACGACATGCAACTGAGACTACTGAAGCAACTCCTCGGCGCCGCGGCGCTGGCCATCGCTGCCGGCGCCGCCGCCGGCGCCGAGACCTACCCCGCCAGGCCGATCCGGGTGCTTGTGCCGATTCCGCCAGGCGGGGCGCCCGATATTGCCGCGCGCGTGATCGGCCAGCATCTGTCGGAGATCCTGAAGCAGCCTGTCGTGGTCGAAAACCGGCCGGGCGCCAACGGCACCATCGCCGGCGACGCCGTCGCCAAGTCGCCGCCGGACGGCTACACGCTGCTGCTGACGATGGACAGCACCATCGTCATCAATCCGCACCTGTTTGCCAAGCAGCCTTACAACCCGCAGACCGACCTGATCCCGATCGCCAGCATCGCGACCAACCAGTTCGTGCTGACCATCAATCCAGCGCTGCCGGTGAAAAATTTCAAGGAATTCGTCGAATATGCCAGGAAGGCGAATCCGCCATTGAACTACGCCTCGGGCGGCAACGGCAGCCAGCACCACCTGACCATGGAGCTGCTGAAGCAGCGCGCCGGCATCGACCTGGTTCATATTCCCTACAAGGGCGGCGCGCCCGCCACCATGGCCACCTTGTCCGGCGAAACCCCGGTGATGTTCGCCGGCAGTTCCAACGCGGGCCAGATCAAGATGGGCAAGCTGAAGGGGATCGCCGTCACCAGCAAGGTACGCACGAACGACTATCCGGACCTGCCGGCGATTGCCGAAAGCTACCCCGGCTTCGAGGCACAGATCTGGCTGGGCTTGTTCGCGCCCGCCGGCACGCCGCCGCAGATCGTCGAACGCCTGCGCAGCGAAACGCTGAAGATCCTCAAGACGGCCGACGTCAAGCAGCGCTTCAACGCCGCCGGCGGCATGGACCCCTTCATCACCACGCCAAAGGAATTCGACGACCTGATGAAATACGAGCTCGAGAAGTATGGCAAGGTCGTGAAGTCGTCGGGAATCAAGCTTGACTGAAGGGAGTTTTTCGTCGCTTGAGCGGCCCCCACCGAACACAAGAACGTGTGTCTGACGACCTTACCCTTTATGCTGTGAAAAAATCACCGAAGGTCGACCATGCAGACTGGCGTTTTCCATGCACTGCTTTCCGCAGCCCTGTTCGGCGCCAGCACGCCGTTCGCCAAGCACCTGACCGGAAGCGTGTCGCCGGTCATGTTGGCGGCGTTGCTGTATTTGGGAAGCGGCATCGGCCTGGCTGCCTGGTTCGGCGTGCGCAGGGCGCTTTCCACGGCAGGCAATCCTTCGGTGGCCGCGCTCCACGCGGCGGATGTTCCCGCGCTCGCCGGGGCAATCTTGTCCGGCGGCGTCGCCGGCCCCGTGCTGCTGATGATCGGCCTGACCATCACTCCCGCGTCATCGGCTTCGCTGCTGCTCAACCTCGAAGGCGTGTTGACGGCGATGCTGGCCTGGTTCGTCTTCAAGGAAAATTTCGACCGACGGATTTTTGTCGGCATGGCATTTATCGTTGTTGCGGGCGCCTTGCTGTCCTGGAGCGAGCGCCCCGATTTTGGCGTTCCATGGGGGCCGTTGGCAATCGTCGCCGCCTGTCTTTGCTGGGCGGTCGACAATAATTTCACGCGCAAGGTCTCGGCCAGCGACCCGGTGCAGATCGCCTGCCTGAAGGGGCTGGTGGCGGGCAGCGTCAACCTTGCCATTGCAGTGAGCCTGGGACAGCGCGTGCCGGAGTGGGGGACCATCGCAGTCGCAGCGACCGTCGGCCTGTGTGGGTACGGGCTCAGCCTGGTCCTGTTCGTCCTGGCGCTGCGGCATCTCGGTACAGCGCGGGCCGGCGCCTATTTTTCCGCCGCGCCTTTTGCAGGCGCCGTCATCTCGATGCTGATGTTCAGGGACCGCCCGGGCCTGATGTTCTGGATCGCTGCAGCGCTGATGGCGATCGGCATCTGGCTTCACATCACGGAATCACACGAGCATCGTCATCGGCATGAACCGCTCGACCACGACCATCCCCACCGCCATGACGCGCATCACCAGCACCAGCATCGCGCGGGGACCGACAGCAAGGAGCCGCACTCGCACCCGCACCGGCATCTGCCCCTGGCGCACAGCCACGCGCACTACCCGGATATTCATCACCGGCACGACCACCAGGCGTGACGCGATGGCAGGCCGAGCGAAATACCGACTGCGGCTCGGTATTTTGCTAGAATGGCGCTATTCGAATTTCCATCAGTCTGGTCAGCCCCATGCTTTTTCCTCATCTTCCTGCCTTGGGCGACCTTGAAAAAGCCGTGCTCGACGACCTGTGGGCCAATACGTCCGGCGACGCCAAGGCGGTCCATCAGCGGGTCGGACTAGCGCGCGGCATCTCTCTCAACACTGTCCAGTCGACGCTGGAACGCCTGCACAGGAAAGCGCTCCTGGGCCGCGAAAAGATCAGTCACGCCTACGTGTACTCCCCGCGCGTGCAGCGCGAAGAGCTGATGAGCGCGATGATCGTCGAACTGGTCGGTTCGCTCGGCAAGGCGCAGTCCTCGTCCATGCTGTCGGCCTTTGTGGACTTTGCCGTGCGCGCCGATGAATCGAACCTCGATCGCCTCGAAGCGCTGATCGCGGCGCGCCGCGCCAGCCAGGGAGCGGAGGAATGATCTCCGGCGCGGCTTCCTACGCCGGCCTGCTGGCGACGGCCCTGTTTGCCGCGATCGTCTTTCTATTGCCGATCACGCTTGCCAGCGCGCTGGCCTATCGGCGCCTACGATCCCGCCTGGCGCGAATCGAACCGTCCGCGCGGGCCAGGCTATACCTCGGCGTGGCCGCGTTGCCGTTCGCAGCAGCGATGGCTGGCTTGCTGGCCACCTTCCTGCCGTCCTTTCTCAGCTGGGCAGGGGCGGCCGCCGACCATTGTCACCTGCATCCTGACCACATCCACCTTTGCCTGCGCCACCCGCCGCAACTGGCCCATACCTTCATGGCGTCGATGCTCGTCGCAGCGGTGCTGCTGGCATGCGGATCAGTGCTGGCCAGCTGGCTGCTGCACTTTGCCAACACCCGCAGCCTTGTGCGCCAGCTGCTGCAAATCAGCCGCCACGATCATGCGCGCGCGCTGCACATCGTCGACACCGACGCGCCCCTTGCTTTCGCCGCCGGCCTGCGTGCGCCGCAGCTGTTCGTGTCAAGCCGGCTGGTCGCGCAGCTGTCCGCCGCGCAGCTCGATGCCGTCATCGCGCATGAACGCGCGCATGCTGCCCGTCGCGATGCGCTGATGCAGACGATTGCCTCTGCGCTGTCCTGTCTGCACCTTCCCGCGACCCGAAGGCGGTTGCTTGCCGACTTGTCGCTGGCCGCTGAGCAGGCCTGCGACGAATCGGCTTGCGTTGCGACAGGAGACCGGCTTCTCGTTGCCGAAGCGATCGTCGCCGTGGAAAAGCTGTTCGCCACGCAATCTCGCCGGGCGCCGAACCTGTGCGCCGCCAATCACTTTAACGGCAGCAACGTCGATGTACGCGTGACTGCCATCCTTGATGCGGCGCGACTGGAAACCCCGTCGCCGCGCCTTTTCTGGGCCGCCGGGCTTGCTGCGATGGTCGTGTTGGCCGCGCTGTGCGATCCGCTCCACCACGCGACCGAATCGCTGCTCGGTCTCATTTTCCATTAATTACTCGACGCTATGAAGCCCACCCTGTTGCGCATGCCGCCATCCAAAAAGCCGACCATGCATCGGCTTTTTGCCGTGATGGGAATCGCCGCCGCGCTGGTCGCCGGCCCGGCCATCGCGCGGCAAATCGCGCTGACCGAACCGGAAAGCCTCCGGTTGGGACTTGCGCGCCCCGACATCGAAGAAGTCATCGCGGCAAACCAGGCCGTCGCGCGCAGCGAGGTCGCGGCCGCCGGCCGGTGGGCCAATCCGGTTCTCGAATTGCAGCGCGAATCGATTGGGTCCGGGGCAACACGTTCGACGGAGCGTTCCGCCATGCTTTCGCAACAGGTCGACTTTTCGGGGAGGCGGGCGCTGCGCCAGGGCGCAGCCGGCGAGCGGCTGGCCGCGACGACCGCCGATGCCCAACAGCGGCGCCTCGAGCTGGCCGGGGAAATCAGGCGCCGCTTCTATGAAGCGCTGTATCGCAAGGAACTCGTGGCGGCCGCCATTGCCTGGGACGGCCGCATGGAAGCGATCGGCGCCACCATTCAGAAGTTGCACAAGGGCGGAGAGGTTGCCGGCTACGACAGCCGCCGGATCGCGCTGGAACGCGCCGGCACGCAGGCGCGCCTGCGCATGGAACAAGCGGCGTATGCCAGGGCATGGCAGCAGTTGCTCGCGTTGACCGGGAATGTTCCCGACAAGGACGCGCCCTCCGGGCAGCTGCTGCCGGGCGACGCCGCACCGCTGGCTACGCTGCTGTCCAGACTCGACGAGCGCCCGGACCTTCGCGCCCTCGACCGGCGCGCGGCGGCATACGGATTCGAGCAGAAGGCCGCCCAGCGCGGCTGGATTCCCGACGTGACCGTTGGCGTAGGAACCAAGACCGTCGACAACGGTTTCGCCAGTGAACGCGGCACCGTGGTAGCGCTGTCGGTGCCGCTGCCCGTGTTCGACCGCGATCGGCCGGCGGTCGCCAAGGCGGCGGCGCAGGCACGCGAAGCGGGCGCCGAAGCGAGGCTGCAGCGCGCGCGTCTGGAAGGCGAACTGCGAGGCCTGTGGCAGCAGGTGCGCCAGCTCAGGGAAGCGGCGCGCGACTATAACGTGCAGTCCGAGCAGGGCGCCGCCGACCTGGCACGCATCGCGGAGGCTTCGTACCGGGGGGGCGAGACCGGCATCCTCGAGCTGTTGGATGCCTACCGCGCCGTGCACGAAGCGCAGGCACGCGCACTTGAATTGAGCTGGAACGCGCGCCAGGGCGCCATCGACCTGGACACCATCGCGGGAAACGCAAACGAATGAATCACACGCTTACACCACTGCGGCAGCTGGCCGCCTCGCTTGCCTGCGCCGCCGCTCTGCTGGCCGCCGGCTGCAGCCGCCACGAAGAAGCGGCCCACGCCCCACACGCTGCGGCCGCCGCGGAAGAGGAGGAGACGGCTTTCGCGATCACCCATTTCAACGACCGGACCGAACTCTTTGTCGAGTTCGTGCGCTTGGCGGCAGGACGTGAATCCTCGTTCGCCGCGCACATGACGACGCTGTCCGATTTCAAGCCCGTCACGGCGGGGAAAATGACGCTGACGCTCTCCGGCGGCAACCAGCCTGACGAGACCTTCAGCATCGACAGCCCCGCGCGGCCGGGCATTTTTCGGCTCGCCGCAACGCCGCGGCACGCCGGCCAGCGCAAGCTGACATTCCGGCTCGTCACGCCGGCCTTCACGTCGGTTCACGATGCCGGGCCGGTTACCGTGTACGCCAACAAGGCTGCGGCCATACAGGCACAATCGGCAGCAAAACCGGATGGGCCGGCGATCTCCTACCTGAAAGAGCAGCAGTGGCAGACCGATTATGGGCTGACCGAAGTGGCCAGGCGCCCGCTGCGCACTGCGATTGCGGCAACCGGCGTCTTGCGTGCGCCCGCCAGCCGCGAGGCCCAGCTGACAGCGATGTCAGCCGGGCAGATCGTCGCGGCCAAGGGTTTTCCGCAGGTAGGCATGGTTGTCCGGCAGGGCGATGTGCTCGCGTACCTGGTGCCGCGACTCGGTGGTGACACCGACATCGCCACGCTCGAAGTGGCAACGCAGAAGGCGCGCATCGCCGCGCAGGGCGCCGCGCGCGAACGCGAGCGCCTCGAGTCGCTCTACAAGCAGGAAGCGGTGGCGGAAAAGCGCCTGACCGCCGCCCGTAGCGAAGAGAGCCTGGCGCGCGCGGATCTTGCCGGCGCCGAGCGCCGTCTCGGCACCTACCGTCAAGGAGGCGGCGGCGGCATCGCGATCCGCGCGCCGATCGGCGGCACGGTAGCCGCGGTGAGCGCGGCGCCGGGCGGTTTCGTCAACGAAGGGCAGGCGCTGTTTCATATCGCGGACGCCGCGCGCCTGTGGCTGGAAGTGCGTGTCGCCGAAAGCGACCTGGGTCGCATCGGGCAGCCGAGCGGCGCCTCCTTCAGCGTGGCCGGTTTCGACCGGAATTTCGAAGTGAGCGCCAGGGAAGGCGCGCGCCTGGTCGGCTTTGGCAGCGTGATCGATCCCGTTGCGCGCACGGCGCCGCTGGTCTTTGAATTCGCCAACCCGGACCGGCGGCTTCGCATCGGCATGGCCGTGAAGGCGAACGTCTACTCCGGCAACGCCGCCGATGCGATCGCGGTGCCGTTCGCGGCGGTCGTCGACGACGGCGGCCAGAGCGTCGTCTACGTGCAGCGCGGCGGCGAAGCGTTCGAACGACGCGCCGTGCAGCTCGGCGTGCGCGACGGCGACTGGATCGAACTGCGTTCCGGCGTCAGCGCCGGCGAGCGGGTGGTGTCGAAGGGCGCCTACCAGGTCAGGCTCGCCGCCACCGCTCCGGCGGCGATGGGCGAAGGCCATGTGCACTAAGGCGCGCCCATGATTTCTCATATTATCGACTGGTCGCTGCGGAACCGCCTGTTTGTCGTGCTCGCCGGTGTCGTGCTGCTCGCATGGGGCGGCTATCAGACGTCGCGCATGCCGGTGGATGTCTTCCCCGACCTGACCGCGCCGTCCGTCACCATCGTCACCGAAGCGCACGGCATGGCGCCCACCGAGGTCGAGACCCAGGTGACCTTTCCACTCGAGACGGCGCTGAACGGCGCATCCGGCGTGCGGCGCGTACGCTCGGTGAGCGACGTCGGCATTTCGATCGTGACGGTCGAATTCGACTGGGGCATGGACGTTTACCTCGCGCGCCAGATCGTCGCCGAGAAACTGCAGATGGCGCGTGCGGCACTGCCCACCGATGTCCCTTCTCCCATCATGGCGCCGGTGGCGTCGGTCATGGGCGAAATCCTGTTCGTCGCCCTGACATCCGACCGCCATACCGCCGTCGACCTGAAAACGACCGCCGACTGGGTCGTGCGGAAAAGGATTCTGGCTGTCCCCGGCGTGGCGGAAGTCATTCCGATTGGCGGCGATACCAAGCAATTTCAGGTGGTGCTCGATCCCGAGCGGCTTGCCGCGTACGGGATCGCGCTGGACGACGTCACGCGGGCGCTGCGCGACACCAACCAGAATGCGTCGGCAGGATTCTATGCGGAAGGCGCCCAGGAATATCTGATCCAGGGGATCGGCCGCATACGCGACCTGGCCGACATCGCCGATACCCCGGTGGCCACGCGCGCCGGCCAGCCCGTGCTGATACGCCACATCGCCGAAGTGAAGATCGGCGCGGCGCCGAAACGCGGCACCGGTTCGTTCAGCGGCAAGCCTGCCGTCATTCTCGGGGTCCAGAAGCAGCCGGGCGCCAATACGCTGGAACTGACGCGCCGGCTCGACGCGGTGTTTGCCGACATGCAGGCATCGCTGCCGAAGGGAATGACCATCAACAGCCGCGTATTTCGCCAGGCTGACTTTATCTCGACTTCGATCGAGAACCTGGTGGCAGCCTTGCGCGACGGCGCGATCCTGGTGATCGCCATCGTGTTCGTGTTCCTGCTGTCGGTGCGCGCCACCGCCATCACCTTGATCGCGCTGCCGCTGTCGCTGGTGGTGGCCACGCTGGCGATGAAGGCGATGGGCGTCACGCTGAACACGATGACGCTCGGCGGCCTCGCAATCGCGCTCGGCGCGCTGGTTGACGACGCCATTATCGTCGTCGAAAACATCGTGCGTCGCCTGCGGCAGAACAACCTGCTCGCCGAGCCGCAACGCCAGGCCGCGGCAGCGGTGGTGCTGGCGGCGACCCGCGAGATTCAAGGATCGATCGTGTTCGCCACTCTCATCATCATCCTGGTGTTCCTGCCCTTGTTTTTCCTCTCGGGTGTGGAAGGGCGGCTGATGGTGCCGCTCGGGTTCGCGTACGTCGTCGCCCTGGCCGCCTCGCTGGCCGTGGCAGTGACGCTGACGCCGGTGCTCTCGCTATGGCTGCTGCCGACGGCAAAAGTGGTCACCGGCCATGACGAACCTCGCCTGATCCAGTTCATCACGCGCCACTACGCGCGCGCGCTCGCGTTCGTCCTGCCGCGCTGGAAGGTCGTTGCGGCGGCGAGCACCCTGATGCTGGCGGCGGCGATCGTCGCCCTCGGCTTTGCGGGCCGCGCATTCCTGCCCGATTTTAACGAGGGCAGCCTCACCGTCTCGGCGGTGACCTTGCCCGGCACGGCGCTGGAGGAATCGGACCGCATGGCGCGACGCGTCGAGCAAATCCTGTTGGCGCAGCCCGAAGTGACAGCGACGGCGCGGCGCACCGGCCGCGCTGAACTCGACCCGCACGACCAGGGCGTCAACGCCTCCGAGATCGACGTCAGTCTGTCCATGAAAAAACGCGACAAGGAAGCGCTGCTTGCGGCGCTGCGCAAGGAATTCGCCACGTTGCCCGGCATGAACGTGGTCATCGGCCAGCCGATTTCGCACCGCATCGACCACATGCTGTCGGGTACGCGCGCCAATATCGCGATCAAGATCTTCGGCGCCGACCTGCATGAACTGCGCAGACTGGGAGAGCAGGTCAAGGTCGTCGCCGAGCAGGTGCCGGGCGCGGTCGACGTCTCGGTGGAGGCACAGGTTGACATTCCGTTCATCAATATCCAGTTCAGGCGTGACGCGCTGGCGCGCGCCGGCCTGTCGGTGCGCGCGGTGGCGGAAGCGATCGAGATCGCTTTCAGCGGGCAGGTGGTCTCGCGCGTCCTCGAAGGGCAGAACAGCTTTGACCTGGCGGTGCGCTACGATCCCGCAGTCAAAGGATCGATCGAAGCGATCAATGCGACGCTGATCACGACGCCGGCGGGCGCGCGCCTGCCGCTGTCGGCGCTGGCCGACATCCGCAAAGATCGGGGACCGAACCTGATCGGCCGCGAGAACGTGCAGCGCAAGATCGTCGTCATGGCCAACGTCGCGGGACGGGACCTGAGCGGTGTCGTCGGCGACATCCGCCAGCGCGTGGTGGGCACGGTGGTGATGCCTGCGGGCTATCACGTCGAATATGGCGGCCAGTTCGAATCCGCTGAACAGGCATCGCACACGCTGCTGCTGCTGGGTGCCGGCGTGATGGTTGGCATCTTCCTACTGTTGTTCATGGCGTTCCGCTCGACCCGCGATGCCTTGCTGGTGATGCTGAACCTGCCACTGGCCATGATCGGCGGCGTGCTGGGCGTGTATGCCAGCGGCGGCATCCTGTCGGTGGCGGCAATCATCGGCTTCATCACCTTGTTCGGCATCGCCACGCGCAATGGCGTCATGATGATCGCGCACATACGCCACCTGATCGACAACGGCGTCGTGGCGGATGCACTGGCCGCCGTCACGCGCGGCGCCGAGGAGCGCCTGGTGCCGATCCTGATGACCGCGCTGGCCGCCGGCCTGGCGCTGGTGCCGCTGGCCCTTTCCGCCGGCAAGCCCGGCAGCGAAATCCAGGCGCCGATGGCGGTGGTGATTCTGTTCGGCCTGCTCACGTCGACAGCGCTGAACATGTTTGTCGTGCCGGCGCTCTACCTGCGCTTCGGCAGCCGCAGGCATTACCGCTGTGCGGCCACGCAGCCCCAGGCCGAGGCCGATTTGACAGCGCGCGGTTCCCCGGCTTAGTATGGGACACACTTATGAAACTATCACGTCCCTCCCGGTTCCTTGCCGCCGTTATTGCACTCATCAGCATCCTGTTCATGCAGCTTGCCGTGGCGGCGTACGCGTGTCCGGTTCTCAGCGCTGACTACGACCGCGCCGCGATGACGACGATGGCCGCCATGCCGGACGGCGCCATGACGACGTGTGACGACGCAGACCCGGTCCAGCCCAACCTCTGCCACGCCTACGGCCAGGCCGGCGAGCAATCGCTCGACAAGCCCGCGGTGGCCTCGCCGCAGCCGTTCATCGCGGTCGGCTTCGGACTGCCGATAGCGCCGTTCGACACGGTTCACTTGCACACCCTCGCCGTACGCGGGGGTACATCGCTGGCGCATGCGAGTGCGCCGCCTGTGGCCATCGCCAACTGCTGTTTCCGAATTTAACTCTCCAGTTCGTCTGATTCGCCATCGCTGCGCATCCTGCGCCGGCGATGCTGCTCAACGCATTCTGGAGGTTTCATGTCATTCCTGTTTATCGCCCGCGGCCGCCCGGTCATCGTCGCGTCCTTGCTGTTCGTGCTATGCCGTGCCGCGGTCGCCGCCGACACCCCGCTGACCTTGGGTGAGGCCCAGCAGAGGGCCGTGCAGCAGTCGCGCCTGTTGGCTGCCAAGGATTTTTCCGCTACCGCGGCGAGCGAGATGGCGCTCGCCGCGGGCCGGCTGCCCGATCCGGTCCTCAAGTTCGGCGTCGATAACCTGCCCGTCGACGGGCCGGACCGCTTCAGCCTCACGCGCGACTTCATGACACAGCGGCGGGTGGGCCTGATGCAGGAGCTGACGCGTGGCGACAAGTTGCGCAGCCGTGCCGAACGGTTCCAGCGCGAAGCGGAAAAATCGTCGGCCGAAAAGACGGCGACGACCGCGACGATCCAGCGCGACACGGCGCTGGCGTGGCTGTACCGCTACTACGCCGAAGCGATGGCGGCTGTCGTTGCCGATCAGGCAGCTCAGGCCAGGCTGGAGATCCAGGCCGCCGAAGCTGCCTACCGCGCGAATCGCGGCGGCCAGGCCGACATCATCGCCGCCCGCAGCGCGCTGGTGGCGTTCGACGACCGCTCCAGCGAGATTGGCCGGCGAGTCGGCAATGCCACTGTCATGCTGGCCCGCTGGATCGGCGCCGATGCGCAGCGGCCCCTGGCAGGCAAGCCGGACACCGATAGCGTTCACCTGGACGGGGCGACCCTCGATACCCAGCTCGGTCATCATCCCGCGATCGCCATCCTCGGCAAGCAAGCAGAGATCGCGGCGGCGGACGCCAGGCTGGCGCAGGCGAACACGAAAGCCGACTGGAGCGTGGAGCTGGCGTTCCAGCAGCGCGGACCGGCGTATGCAAACATGCTGTCGCTGGGCGTCTCGGTACCGCTTCAATGGGACCGGAAAAACCGCCAGGACCGCGAAGTGTCGGCCCGACTGGCGCAGGTCGAGCAGGCCAACGCCGAACGCGACGATGCGCTGCGCGCGCACATTGCGGAAGTGCGCTCCCTGCTCAACGAGTGGCACAACAACCGCGAACGCCAGGCCCGTTACCAGCGCGAGCTGATCCCGCTTGCCGCTTCGCGATCGACGGCCGAGCTCGCCGCCTATCGGGGCGGCAAGGCGTCGCTGGCCGCGGTGCTGGCGGCGCGCCGCGCCGAGGTCGACGCCCGCCTGCAGGCGCTGCAGCTGGAGGCGGACACGGCCCGGCTGTGGGCGCAACTCAACTTTCTATTCCCGCTGGACCAGGCGTCGCGCGCGGCGCCAGTGTCGATGCACAAGGATTCCAAATGAAAAGCAGAAAAATCGTCCTCGTGCTGGCCGCGGTGTGCCTGTTTGGGGCCGCGGGCTACGGGCTGTACCGCCTCGGCGTCAGCCAGGGCGCGTCAAGCAAGGCCGCCGTCGCCGCACCCGCTGGACGCAAGGTCCTGTATTGGCACGACCCGATGATGCCCGGACAAAAGTTCGACAAGCCCGGCAAGTCGCCGTTCATGGACATGCAGCTGGTGCCGGTGTACGCCGACGGCGGCGCGGTGGATGGAACGGTATCGATCTCACCTGGCGTGCAGCAAAACCTGGGAGTGCGCACCGCGGAGGTGACCATGAGCCGGTCGGCGTCGTCGGTGGTGGCGGTCGGCAGTGTCGCCTACAACGAACGCGACCTGGTCGTGGTGCAGGCGCGCAGCAACGGTTTTGTGGAGCGCCTGTTCGTGCGTGCGCCGCTCGATCCGGTGCGAAAGGGCCAGCCGCTGGCTGAATTGTACGTGCCGGACTGGGTCGCCGCGCAGGAAGAATACCTGGCGGTGCAACGAATGCAGGGCGCCGGTGGGGCGGCGTTGCTGGACGGCGCGCGCCAGCGGATGCGGCTTGCCGGCATGACGGAGGCGCAGGTCCGGATCGTCGAGTCCAGCGGCAAGGTACAGGCGCGCCTGACGGTCAGCGCGCCCATCGGCGGCGTCGTGACGGAACTGGCGGTACGCGAAGGCATGACAGTGATGGCGGGCGCACCGATGTTCCGCATCAACGGGCTCAGTACCGTCTGGGTGAACGCCGACCTGCCTGAAGCTGTCTCGGCGCAGGTGCGACCGGGCAGTGCCGTGGAGGCGCGCGCGGCGGCGCTGCCGGGCACCGTACTGAAAGGGAAGGTCAGCGCCATCCTGCCAGAAGTCGATGCGGCGACGCGCACCCTGAAGGCCAGGGTGGAGCTTTCCAATCCCGGCCAGCGCCTTGTGCCGGGCATGTTTGCGACAGTGCATTTCGCCCCGGCCGCAGGCGAGGAAATGTTGTCCGTGCCGACCGAGGCGGTGATCCAGACCGGCAAGCGCAGCGTCGTGATGCTGGCGCAAGGCGACGGCAGGTTCGTGCCGGTCGACGTCGAAGTGGGCGCCGAGGGCGACGGCCGGACGGCAATCAGAAGCGGGCTCGAGGCGGGACAGCGAATCGTCGTCTCCGGCCAGTTCCTGATCGATTCCGAAGCAAGCCTGAGAGGGGCGGCGACGCGCATGCGCGAGATGCCGGCGGCGGGCACGCCTGCGCCGGCCGGCAATGTACACCACGGCGAAGGCAAGGTCGAGCGCATCGACAAGGATGAAATCACGTTGTCGCACGGCGCCATTCCAAGCTTGAAGTGGCCGGCCATGACCATGGGGTTCAAGCTGCCCGCCGGCGGCCTGCGCACGACGCCCGCGGTGGGCGATACGGTGACGTTCGACATCAGGCAGACTGCCGATGGCGGCTTCGAGATCACTGCCCTCGCGCCGGCCGCGGGAGCGCCAAAAAAATGATCGCCAAATTAATTCGCTGGTCCATCGTTAACCGCTTGCTGGTGCTGCTCGCTACGGTGATGCTGAGCGCCTGGGGCGTCTGGTCGCTGCAACGCACGCCGCTCGACGCGCTGCCCGATCTGTCGGATGTGCAGGTGATCATCCGGACGACGTTTCCCGGCCAGGCGCCGCAGATCGTCGAGAACCAGGTCACCTATCCGTTGACGACGACGATGCTGTCGGTGCCGGGCGCCAAGACCGTGCGCGGCTATTCCTTCTTCGGCGACTCCTTCGTCTATATCCTGTTCGAGGACGGCACCGATCCGTACTGGGCGCGCTCGCGCGTGCTGGAGTACCTGAACCAGGTGCAGTCACGGCTGCCGTCGCAGGCGAAGCCTTCGCTCGGCCCGGACGCCAGCGGCGTGGGGTGGGTGTACGAATATGCGCTGATCGACCGCAGCGGCAAGCACGACCTGTCGCAGCTTCGCGCGCTGCAGGACTGGTTCCTGAAGTACGAGCTGAAGACCGTGGCCAACGTGGCCGAGGTCGCCAGCCTTGGCGGCATGGTGCGCCAATACCAGATCGTGCTTGACCCGAGCCGGATGCGCGCCTACGGCATCACCCACGCGATGGCCATCGACGCCGTGCAAAAAGCCAACCAGGAAACCGGCGGCTCGGTGCTCGAGCTGGGCGAAGCCGAATACATGGTGCGGGCGAGCGGCTACCTGCAGACGCTGGACGACTTCCGCAAGATACCCTTGACGACCACGGCGGCGGGCGTTTCGGTGCGGCTCGGCGACGTTGCGCGCATTCAGCTCGGGCCGGAGATGCGCAGGGGTATCGCGGAACTGAACGGCGAAGGCGAGGTGGCCGGTGCTGTCGTCATCATGCGCTCCGGGAAGAATGCGCTGGAAACCATCGAAGCGGTCAAGGCCAAACTGGCGACGCTGAAGTCCAGCCTGCCGGCCGGCGTCGAGATTGTCCCGACCTATGACCGTGCGGGCCTGATCGAGCGCGCGGTCGCCAACCTGCGCGAAAAGCTGATCGAGGAATTCATCGTCGTCGCTGTCGTCTGCGCGATTTTCCTGTTCCATCTGCGCTCGGCACTGGTGGCCATCGTGACGCTGCCGATCGGCATCCTGGTGTCGTTCATCGTCATGCATTACCAAGGGGTCAACGCGAACATCATGTCGCTTGGCGGGATCGCGATTGCCGTCGGCGCCATGGTGGACGCGGCGGTCGTCATGATCGAGAACGCGCACAAGCATATCGAGGCGTGGAACCACGCGCATCCCGGCGCCAAGCTCGAAGGCGAGGAGCGCTGGCGCATCATCGGCGACGCCGCCGCCGAGGTGGGCCCGGCGCTGTTCTTCTCGCTGCTGATCATCGTGCTGTCCTTCGTTCCGGTGTTCACGCTCGAGGCGCAGGAAGGGCGATTGTTCTCGCCGCTGGCGTTCACCAAGACGTACGCGATGGCGGCGGCGGCCGGCCTGGCGGTGACGCTGATCCCCGTCCTGATGGGCTACCTGATCCGCGGGCGGATTCCCGACGAACAGAAAAATCCGCTCAACCGCGTTCTGATCGCGCTGTACCGTCCCATGCTCGAAGGGGTGCTGCGTTTTCCGAAGGCGACCCTGCTCGCCGCCGGCCTGATCGCGCTGCTGACCGTGTGGCCGATGACGCGCCTTGGCAGTGAATTCATGCCGCCGCTGGATGAAGGCGATTTGCTGTACATGCCGTCGGCGCTGCCTGGCATCTCCGCAGGCAAGGTGTCGCAGTTGCTGCAGCAGACCGACCGCCTGATCAAGACCGTGCCCGAAGTGGCGAGCGTGTTCGGCAAGGCCGGCCGCGCCGAGACGGCGACCGATCCGGCGCCGCTGGAGATGTTCGAGACCACGATCCAGTTCAAGCCGCGCGACCAATGGCGCGCCGGCATGACCACCGACAAGCTGGTGGAGGAACTCGATCGCATCGTCAAGGTGCCGGGTTTGTCGAACCTGTGGGTGCCGCCGATCCGCAACCGCATCGACATGCTGGCCACCGGCATCAAGAGCCCGGTCGGGGTCAAGGTCGCCGGCGCCAGCTTGCAGGAGATCGGCCGCATCACCGGCGACATCGAGCGCGCCGTCAAGCAGGTGCCGGGCGTGTCGTCGGCACTGGCAGAGCGGCTGAGCGGCGGGCGCTATATCGACGTCGATATCGACCGCGACCTGGCGGCGCGCTACGGCATGAACATCGCCGACGTGCAAAGCGTGGTGTCGGCGGCGATCGGCGGCGACAACATCGGTGAAACCATCGAAGGCTTGCAGCGGTTTCCGATCAATCTGCGCTATCCGCGCGAATTTCGTGACTCGATGGAAAAGCTGCGCGAGCTGCCCGTGCTGACCGCGCGCGGCGCGCAAATTCGCCTCGGCGACGTCGCCGCCATCCGCATCAGCGACGGGCCGCCGATGCTGCGCAGCGAAAACGCGCGCCTGTCCGGCTGGGTGTATGTCGACATCCGCGGGCGCGCCATGAGCACGGTGGTGCGCGAGATGCAGCAGGCCGTCGCCAGGGAGGTCAAGCTGCCGGCCGGCTACTCGGTATCCTGGTCGGGGCAGTTCGAGTACATCGAGCGCGCCAGCGCCAGGCTGAAGACGGTGGTGCCGGCAACGCTGCTGATCATCTTCGTGCTGCTGTACTTGACGTTCAAGCGCTTCGACGAGGCAGCGCTGATCATGGCCACCATGCCGTTTGCGCTGGCGGGAGGTATCTGGCTGCTCTTCTTGCTTGGCCATCATCTGTCGGTCGCCAGCGCCGTCGGATTCATTGCGTTGGCAGGCGTGGCGGCGGAGTTCGGCGTGATCATGCTGCTTTACCTGAAGCATGCCTGGGAGGACCGGCTCGCGGTGGGCAAATCGACGGAAGCGGATCTGCTCGACGCCATCCGCCATGGCGCCGTGCTGCGGGTCCGGCCCAAAGCGATGACGGTGGCGGTCATCATCGCCGGCCTGGTGCCGATCATGACTGGGACCGGCACCGGCTCGGAGATCATGCAGCGCATCGCGGCGCCGATGGTGGGCGGGATGATCACCGCGCCCCTGTTGTCGATGTTTGTTGTCCCTGCCGTCTATCTGCTGATGCGCCGAGCGGAATTGCGCCGCCAATCGTTGCATAGAAACAACGATTCGCTCACTACCAAGACGGATCTGGAATAAAATTTTCCTAAGAGATCGTTGCGCAAAATTTTATCCAAATTTATTGATCAAAACGAACAACTGCTTGCGTTGCGTCAAAGCAGGGTCTACAGTGAAATAGCTCCAACTTGTATAGACATTTATATGCCCTTACCCCTGGCGTGCGAATGGGAGCTGCTGTGCATGTCGTCACAAGCGGCGAATTGAGAAAATTGATCACCCGCAGGCGCGACCTTCACATGGCGCGTCCGGCCGGTATAAAACAACCATTCGAGCGGAGAGTAAATGCATTACAAGCACATTCCCACAGCCACAGCCCTTGGTCTTCTGCTCTTGAGCAACAGCGCATATGCACAGCAAGCTGGCGGCGCCGGCGGCACTACAGACAATGCAGCACCCATCGAGCGGGTGCAGATCACCGGCAGCCGCATCAACCTGAAGCAGGCCCAATTGACCGGTGTCGGCCCGGTGACCGTCATCGACGCCGATACCATCCAGCGTTCCGGCGCCATCTCGGTCGAAACCCTGTTGCAGCGCCTGCCTTCATCTGCCGGCACCGCCGGCAACCAGAGCAGCGCGTACTGGACCAGCAACGGTTATGGGACGACGCAGGTGAACCTGCGCGGCCTTGGCACCGACCGCACCCTGGTGCTGCTGAATGGCCGCAGGGTGGTGTCCGGTGGGACGGGTGCGAACAGCTCGGTCGACCTGAACATGATTCCGGTTGCAATGATCGAGCGCGTGGAGATCCTCAAGGATGGCGCATCGGCAATCTATGGTGCGGATGCCGTTGCCGGTGTGGTCAACATCATCACCAAGAAGGCGTTCGAGGGCGTTGAAATGTCCGCGCGCTATGGCAAGACCGAGCGTGGCGACGGTTCCGAGAAGGCGGCCGACCTGACCTGGGGTACGCGCGGCGAACGCGGCTCGCTGATCGGATCGCTCAACTATTCGGAAAGCGGCACCGTCAACCTGGCGTCGCGCGCGCCTTGCGCCCTGTTCGAAGATGACGGCCAACTGGTGTGCTCGGGAAGCTCCTCGACGCTCGGCGGGCGCGCACGCCTCGCCGACGGCCGCCGCGTCAACTTCAACCAGGATCCGAATGGCAACCCGCGCGGGTTCGAAACCTACTCCGCGGCGAAGCACGCCTACAACAGCAATCCGTCGCTGAATGCGGTCAATCCGATCAAGCGGATCGGCATGAGTGCATTCGGCAACGTGCGCTTGAACGACAAGGTGGAACTGTTCACCGAACTGATGTTCACCAATCGCCAGTCCGAGCAGCTCGCCACCCCCGGCGCCATCGGCGCGACACGCGCGATCCGCATCGCGGCCTCGCACCCTACCAACCCGACGGGGCAGGACCTGGTGCTCGAACGGCGCCGTGTGGCCGAAGTCGGTCCGCGCATTTTTTTCCAGGAGACCAATACGTTTCGCGTGGTGACGGGATTAAAGGGCGTGCTGAACGACAAGTGGGACTGGTCGGCGTCCGCCAACTGGGGCCGCAACACCGGCGTCGACGGCATGACCAACATTATCAATCTCGACAGGGTGGACGCCACGCTGAATGCGGCAACGTGCGGCATCAGCCCGACGGCAGCGCCGTGCGGCAACTATCTCGGCTACGGCAATCTGTCGAAAGCGGCCCTCGACTACATCCACACGGCTACCCGCGACAACGGCGGCAACGACCAGAAGAGCTTCAATGCGAGCATCAGCGGCGAGCTGTTCAGCCTTCCCGCCGGCGCGGTGGGAATCGCCACCGGCGTCGAATACCGCAAGGAGAAGGGGTGGCGCGATCCGGACAGCCTGATCGTCGCCGGCGCCGCCAACACCAATGCGCAAGATCCGATCGCCGGCGAATATGCCGCGCGCGAAGTGTTCGCCGAGCTGTCGGTGCCGCTGCTGGCCAAGCTGCCGATGATCGAGTCGCTCAACCTGAACGGCGCCGCGCGTTACTCGGACTACAGCCTGTTCGGCTCGAAGAGCACCTACAAGGTCGGCCTCGACTGGCAGGTCATTCCGTCGCTGAAAGTGCGAGCCAACAAGTCCACCGCGTTCCGCGTGCCGAACGTACCGGAGCTGTTCGGCGGCGTTTCGGAAGGCAACCTGACCACGACAGACCCTTGCAACAGCTGGAATACGCAGGACCCGAATTCGGCCGTGTACAAGAATTGCCAGGCCGCGCGCGTGCCGAGCGGTTTCAGGCAGTTCGGGCCGTCGATCCTGACGACCGGCGGCGGCAACGTCAACCTCGAGCCGGAAGACGCGAAAACGTTTACCGTCGGTGCGGTCTGGACGCCGTCGAAGGCCGTCACCTTGACGCTCGATTATTTCAACATCGAGATCAACAACGCGATCGAAACGGTGCCAGGCTCGACCAAGCTGTCGGTGTGCTACAACTCGCCGAACCTGTCGCACCTGTTCTGCAGCCCGTCGAGCTTCACGCGCGATCCGCAAACCGGCGAGATCAACTTCCTGTCCTCGCAGCCTGCGAACGCAGCCCAGCAACGCGTTTCGGGCGTCGACTTTGGCGCGATGTACGACTTCAGGCTGTTCGGCTGGAACTCGTCGTTCACCGCCGATGTGTCGCGCCTGAACCGCTTCGACGTCACGCCATTTCCTGGCGGCGACACGATCGCCTACGCCGGCAAGATCACCGGCGGGCGCGGCAGCTACGCGCAATGGCGTTCCTCGACCGGGCTGACGCTGATGAACGGTCCCTGGTCCGGTTCGTACAACATCCAGTACATCGGATCGGCTGACGACATCAACGCCGCCCCGGAGGACATCGGCTCGAACGCGCCGGGCATCCAGTACCACAACGCCAGCGTGAAGTATGCGTTCAGCAAGGCGATGTCGCTGTCGTTCGGGGTCGACAACCTGTTCGACAAGAAACCGCCCTACATCCAGAGTTGGACCGACGGCAACACCGACACGATGACGTATGATCTGCTCGGGCGCCGCTGGCACGTACGCGTCGGCTACCGCTTCTAAGCTGCGCGGCCGCAGGCTGTCCCGCCTGCGGCTTTCCCCTTTTGTCGCCATCCCTGTCGCGGGATCGGCGCAGCTCATGGCTAACTAATTCATGCAACTATCGTTCTGGGTGCGCCGCGCCCACAAGTGGATCGGCCTGGTAATCGGGGTGCAAGCCCTGTTCTGGATGATCAGCGGACTCTATATGGTGGTGGTGCCGATCGATGTGATCCACGGCGACCACCTGGCCCACGTCTCGAGCGCGGCGCTCAAGCCATCCGGCAGCCGGATCAGCGAGGCGACGCTGGCGCAAGCCTATCCCGGCATGACGTCGATCAAGCTGAAGAACATGCTTGGCAAGGAAGTCTACGAGATCAGGCAGGGCAAGAATGCCGCGCTGGTCGACGCCGTCAGCGGCAAGAAGATCAGTCCGCTCGATCGCGACACCATCAAGGCGCTCGCCGACGATTCGCATGTCGGCGAAGGCAGCATTCGCGGCATCGAGTGGGTCGTCAAGGCGCCGCAGGAAGTCGGCAAGCGCCCGGTACCGTTGTGGGCCGTGCACTATGAAGAGGCAGGCGACACCACGCTGTATTTTTCGCCGCATACCGGCGACCTGGTGGCGCGGCGCCATAACCTGTGGCGCTGGTTCGATTTCCTGTGGATGTTCCACATCATGGACTATGAAGAGCGCGACAACGTGAACAATCTGTTGCTGCGCATCGCATCGGCGACCGGCCTGGCGTTCGCCCTCAGCGGCGCGTGGCTGCTGCTGTACAGTTTCAAGCGGAGGAAACGCGCATGACGCCCTGGATGCGACGGATACACAAATGGATAGGCTTGATCATTTTCGTCCAGTTTGTGCTGTGGATGACGAGCGGCGTCATCATGAGCCTGCTCGATGCGAACAAGGTGGGCGGCCGCGAATTCCGCGTCAAGCCTGCCGCTTCGCCGCAGTGGCCGGCGGACGTACTGGCCGTCGACACGGTGGTGGCGCGCAGCGCGGCGCCGGTGATGACAGTTACCTCGGGCTGGCTGCTCGAGCAGCCGGTGTATCGGCTGGCGAGCGACACGGCGAGCTGGATCGTTGGCGCCAGGGATGGCCGCCAGATCGTGCTCGACGGCGCGCTTGCCGCCAGAATCGCGCAGGCGTCGTACTCCGGCAGCGGCAAGCCCGCCGCGCCGCGGCAGTTGAAGTACACGCTGGAAACGCGCAAGCACAAGGAGCCGGTGTGGAGCGTCGACTTCAGCGATGCCGACGAGACCACGGTGTACGTGTCGACGACGACCGGCAACGTGCTCGAACACAGGAACAGTACCTGGCGCCTGTTCGACTTTTTCTGGATGCTGCACATCATGGACTACAGCGAGCGGTCCGATTTCAACAACTCGCTGCTGGTCGGCAGCGCCATCGGCGGCTTGTGGATGGCGCTGACCGGCGTGTGGCTGCTGTTCGCCAGCTTCCGCCTGTCCGAATTCGTCCCGGCGCGCTGGCGCCGGATCGGCGCGGTGAGCGTGTTTACCGATGGTGCCAGGATTCGCGTCGTGCAAGCCCCCAAGGGCGATACGGTGTTCCGGGCGCTGGCACGGGACGGCCTGCACCTGCCGTCGAACTGCGGCGGCGGGCAGAGCTGCGGCCTGTGCGAAGTGCGTTGCATGGGCAAAGCGCCCGAACCGACCAGCGCCGAGCGCGCACTGCTGTCGGCCGAGAAACTCGCGGCGGGCTACCGGCTGGCCTGCAGCCTGGCGGTCGAGCGCGGACTCGATGTGGAAGTGGCGGCCGGCGCGGCGCTCGACACCGAGTACGAGGGGACCGTGACAAGCGTGAATGCGCTGACGCCTTTCCTGCGCGAGATCGTGATCCGCCCGGACGCGAAGGTCGATTGCCGCCCGGGCTCGTACATCCAGGTGCATGTTCCCGACTACTCGCGCGAAGCGGCCCGGATCGACCTGCCGGAGCATCACCGCGATGAATGGAAGGGCCTGCAGCTGCCGGCGACGCTGGTCAATCCCGCTCCGCTGCGCAGGTCCTATTCGCTGGCCATCCCGGCCGAAAAATCGGGCGGCCAGCTCGCCCTGCTGGTCCGTTTTCTGCCCGGCCAGCAGCCGGGGAGGGGGTCGAGTTACATGTACACCTTGCAGGAAGGCGACCGCGTGCGCTTCAGCGGTGCGTTCGGCGACTTCGCGATCAGGCCGGGCGGGCGCGAAAAAATCTTCATCGGCGGTGGGGCCGGCATGGCGCCGCTGCGCGCCATGATCCACGCGCTGCTTGACGGCGGATCGCGCGAGCCGATGCATTTCTGGTACGGCGCGCGCAGCGAGCGCGACGCGCCGTATGTCGAGGAGATGCGCGCGTACGCCGAACGGCACCCCAACTTCAAGTGGCAGCTGGTGTTGTCGGAAGAGGGCGCCGGTGGCGTGGAAGCGAAAACGGGAATGGTGCACGAAGCGGCGCGCGACGCGCTGCTGCGCCAGCATGCCGACCTTGGCGGCTGCGACTTCTACTTGTGCGGCCCGCCGGCGATGCTGGCGGCGACGCGCGCGCTGCTGAAGGACCTCGGCGTCAGCGACGAACGCATCGCATTCGACGACTTCAAGATTTAGCGGGTGCTAACCCGCCGCCGGCGGTGACGTCGAACTGAGCACTGCGGCGAAGATCAGCGCGGCAAGCAGAACGACCGCTTCGATTTGCAGCACCAATGCAAACCGGCGCTGCGCGATCGTGGTGCCGCCGCCGGCGTTACCGATCAGGGTCGGCATGACGAAAAACCGGTTTATTCCGCCTAACAGGGCGGCAATCGCCACAAGCGCGAGCTTGATCAGGAGCGTCGCCGCGTAGTCGTTGCCGGTCGCATTGTCGAGGCTGCCGAGTCCACGCCAGGCGCTAGCAAGGCCGGTAACGAAGATGCCAGCCAAGGCGACAGTGGCGGTGTTCGACAGGGCCTGAATGTACCTGTCGCGGTCGGCCCTCGCCGCCGGGGGGCTGTCCGCAGGGCGGCGCAAGGTGACCAGGCCGGCCACCCACACTTCGCCAACCCACAGGCTGATCAGAATCAGGTGAAGCCAGTCGGCCGCTACCGCCCAGCTGACGTCGCCGCCGGCGCCGGCGTGACTGACAATACTGCGGCTGTATAGAAAGACGGCCACGCCCAGCAAAGCCACAATATCGGCGGTGCGCGCCTGTTGCGGTCGCCGGCGCAGTGCGGTCGCGGCTGCAATGGCTGCCAACGCGCCGATGCCGATTGTCCAGGCGAAGCCGTAATGGGTCGCCGTCAGCGCCGCGTGAACGGCGGGTGATGCTGCCATTACCGGCACCTCGGCCATCGCCGCCGCTTGCAGCCACAACAGCGCGATCTGGCAAAGGATCGCCACCGTGACGGCGGCGAGCGCGACCAGGCGCAAGCGACCAAGGCAGCCGGCGGACCAGGCGGAGCGGCCGGCGCGAAGCCAGGCGGTGGACATGCTTGCGCCAGCGACGATCGCCACGCTCAGGTTCAGCGCCACCGTCGCCGCAAGCTGGGCTACCGCGACGTCGGCGGCCATCCTATTTGACCTGGAACGGGAATTCGCCCTTGACCTTGTGGCCATCGCGGGTCAGCGTCGACCATTGCACCCGATAGGCCCCGGAGCCAAGTTTTGGCACGACCGCGATCATGACTTTCGGATTTGACTTGTCCAGCTCGACCTTCGAAGGCGCGATGATCTTGCCTGACTGATCCAGCAAGTTGATCTTGCTGAATGCCGGTTCGACCTGGTCGTTGAACTGCAGGCGAACTTCGTTTGGAGAGACCTCCACCACACTGCCCGCGCCGGGCGACGATGCCTCCAGCTTGGCGTGAGCATAAGCGCTCGAGCTGCAGGCAGCCGCGATCGTCATTGCCGCGACCGCGGCGACAGGTTTGAAGCCCATGGCTATTTCCTTTTCTACTTGACGTTCTCGAGGTGCACCACCGTAAAGGCGCCATTAATTTTTTCCGCCATGAACTTCACTTTGTTGCCCACTTTCACCTGGCCGAGCGTTGCCGGATCCTTCACCCGGAAAGCCATGGTCATCGCCGGCATGCTCAGGTTTTTCAGCTCGCCGTGGCGGATCGTGATTTTTCCGGTTTCGGTGTCCACCTTCTTGATTTCGCCATCAACCATCTCGGTGGCGGCGCCAGCCTTTTGCGCGCCGTGGCCGGCATGTGCCCCATGCCCGGAGTCCTGCGCCAGCGCCGGCGCAGCGGAACCGACAGCCAGTACAGCGGCGATGGCGAGTTGTGTAATTGCCTTCATGGTGAATCCCTTCATTTAGTTTCAATTGGAATGCTTGTAAAAACCGCTGAGCGGCCCTGCCGATCATGTTTTCTTTATATATCAGTGGTGCCCGCTGTGGCCAGAAGGCTTACGTACAGTTACCTCTACCTCCGGACGCTTGTTCGCCGACGGCATGGACTGGCCGCCGCTGGCGTGACTGCGTATCGGGGCGGGCGTTTCGCCCTTCCACTCGTAGGCCACGGTTCCCGCAGGGTGCTTGTACCAGCCGGGATCCTTGTAGTCGCCCGGCTTCTGGTCCTTGCGCACCTTTAGCACGGTGAACATGCCGCCCATTTCGATACCGCCGAAAGGGCCGTCGCCGGACATCATCGGCAAGGTGTTTTCGGGCAGCGGCATCTCCATGCCGCCCATCGAGCCGCCCTTGTCGCCCATCACCATGTAGTCGGGCACCAGGTCGTTGATCTTCTTGGCCACATCGCCATGATCGACGCCGATCAGGGTCGGAACGTCGTGGCCCATGGCGTTCATGGTGTGATGCGACTTATGGCAGTGAAATGCCCAGTCGCCCGGATCGGTGGCGACGAACTCGATTGCGCGCATCTGTCCGACCGCGATATCGGTGGTCACTTCCGGCCAGCGCGATTCCGGCCGGGTCCAGCCGCCGTCCGTGCCGGTGACTTCGAATTCGTGGCCGTGGAGATGGATCGGATGGTTCGTCATCGTCAGGTTGCCGGCACGGATACGCACACGGTCGCCCTGGCGCACGTTCATCGAATCGATGCCGGGAAAGACACGGCTGTTGAAGGTCCAAAGATTGAAATCGAGCATCGTGTTGACCTTGGGGGTGTAGGCACCCGGCTCGATGTCGTAGGCATTGAGCAGGAAAACGAAATCGCGATCGACCGCGTGCTGTGCCCGGTCCTTCGGGTGGGTCACCCAAAATCCCATCATGCCCATGGCCATCTGCACCATCTCGTCCGCATGGGGGTGGTACATGAAAGTGCCGGGGCGCTTCGCGACAAACTCGTAGACGAAGGTCTTGCCGGGCTGGATACCCGGCTGGGTGAGGCCGGTGATGCCGTCCATCCCGTTCGGCAGCCGCTGTCCGTGCCAATGGATACTGGTGTGCTCAGGCAGCTTGTTGGTGACAAAAATGCGCACGCGGTCGCCCTCGACCACTTCGATCGTCGGGCCGGGACTCTGGCCGTTATAGCCCCACAGGTTCGCCTTCATGCCGGGAGCCATCTCGCGCACGACCGGTTCGGCAATCAGGTGAAACTCCTTGACGCCGTTATTCATGCGCCACGGCAGCGACCAGCCGTTCAGCGTGACGACGCCGTTGAATGGCCGTCCGGTGGACGGTACCAGCGGCGGCTGGGTGGCTGCGCTGGACATCAGCGGCGCTTCGGGCAGCGTTGCCGCACCGGCCCGGCTGACGAGACCGGCACCGACCAGCGCCGCGGCGCCGGTGAAGAAATTTCGACGTGAAGTCATTTACGATCCTCTATATTCATTAATGTGCCGGGGCAGCTTCGACGGCAGCCGATGCCGCCGTCGGCAGCGACGAGCCACCGGTGCCGTTGATCGCTGCCTGCAAATCAGTTTCGGCCAGCCAATAATCGCGCTGTGCTTCGATGGCGGCGTTGACGCTGTTAACTTGTGCGCGGGAGTCCGCCAGCAGTTCGAACGTTCCAATCAGCATGCCGTTGTAGCGGAGCAGCGTTTCGTTCGAAATTGCCTTGCGTAGCGGGATGACCTCATCCTGGTAATGCCTGGCCAGGTCGTACGTGGTCCGGTATGCCGAATACGCCTGCCTGGCCTCCGAGCGCGCCCGCACGGCGATGTCCGCGGTGCGCTCGACAGCTTGCATGTAGATCGCTTCGGCTTTCGCTATCCGCGATCGTCCCCAATCGAAAATCGGCAGCTCCAGCTCGATTTCGTAACCGTTCGCACGTGGCGCGCCGGTCGAGCTCTTGTTTACATAGCCGCCGTGCAGGACGTTGACGAAGCCGGTCGCTTTCGACAGGCCGAGCGCGCTGCCGGTCATCTCGGTTTCGCGCACGGCCATGCGGATGTCGAGCCGCTGCTCGATCGCCTGCGTTTCGATCCGCTCGACGGCTTGCGGCGTTGCGGGCAGGGCAGGCAGCCTGTCCGGCAGCTTGAACAAAGTCATCGTGCCCCAGACACCCATCAGCCGCGCGAGCTGCTCGCGCGCCATGACGGCGTTGTGGCGGGCGCGTGCCAGCTGCGCGGTCGCGTCTGCGTAGAAGGCCTGCTCGCGCATTTGGTCGAGCTTGCTGAAATTGCCGACCCTGGCCATGCGCTTGGCAAGCTCGGCGCCGGCGTCAGCGGACAGTTGAACCTGTTGGGCGTACTGCGCCGATTGCTGCGCGGCCACGGCATTGAAATACGCCCGGCGCGTATCCGCGGCAAGCCGTACCGCCGTGGCGGCGGCCTGCAGCTTGGCGATCTCGAAGCTGCGCTTTTCGATATTGCTGCGCAGCGGAATGGTGAGCAAGCCGACGATGTCGAACATGACGCTGCGTTCGATTTCCACCTCGTGCCCGCCGGCCATGCGGCCGAACGAGAAGCCCGGATTGCTCATGCGCCCCGCCTGCACCAGGCTAGCCTCGGCAATGCCGAGTTGCGCCAACGATGCGCGCAAGCCCCGATTATTCAGCAGCGCCACCTGAACCGCGCTATCGGGGGTCAGTGGTTCACCCAGCAGCCGGGTGACGGTTTGGTCCGCCTGCGCCATGTCGGCGCCAGGTTTGGAAAAGTTGACCGATTGGCCGGTGCGTTCGCGCGTCAGGTCCGCGACGGTATCGAGGCCGCCGTCCTTCGAAAAGCCCGCGCATCCGCTGAGTGCCAGCGCGACGACGCCCAGCGCGAGCGGCCGCAGTCGCAGAGGGGATTGCCAAATATCTATCATTGTTTGCTCGCTCTAGTGATGCTTGCTGTGATCCGCGGGCGGCGCCTTCGGAGCAGGGGCCGGGGCCGGGGCCGGGGCCGGGGCTGGGGCTGGAGTGACAGCTGCCGTCTCCGCGTGGCCGCCATGCGCGCCGGATTTCGCTAACTCATCGTTAGCACTGCGCCAAACCTTGTCTGCCGAAGGTTGTGCTTCGCCCGATGCCGCGCGATAGGTGTCGAAAGCGGATTGGTACGTCGGCGCCGGAACAGTGGCGGTGCCGTCAAGTGGATGTGCCGGCGCCGGTGCTGCAAGCGCGGCGAACGATGCAGACGCAAGCGCGCCAACGGCGAACCATTGAAGTGGAGTCATATTTTCCTCAGAATCGAAATGCAAGGCCGCGCACCCGCGCGACTACTCGAAGAGGCTCAGAACCGGCGGCAGGCGCCAGCCCGAACTCTTGCGGCGATCAAGCGAAAATTTGCCGGGGAGGGCGGCGCAGGCCTTCCGGTATGAATCCGGAAACCCGAGGGACGGCCGAGACGATCAGATCCTCGGAACCGCTGAATGAAGGGATCGCAAAAGGTACCGGGGGTGGCGCGGCGGCACCCATGCAAATTGCCGAGCAGGCACTGCAGGTAGAGTGATCCGCCTGATGGGCATCCGAAGGCGTATCGGCCCGGGCCGTATCCGACGCGCTGCTGGCATGGCCGGCGCCGGCATGATGGTTACTGTTTTCGTCATCCATTACGTGACCGCCATCGTGGGCGATTTCCCCTTGCATCGCCTGTTGATGTCCAGGCGCGCAAGACATGCCGATAGCGGCTGCCGCGGAACTGAGCGGAAGCACGGCGATCAAAATCCAGATCAGCAATGTCTTGAGGAAGCGGTTCATATATTCAGAAAGTATATCACGGCCTTGCCGCGCTTTCCTCCCCTGCCCAAGGGTTCATGTCCAAGCGCCGGCGCTGACCCGGGGCGCTTACTGCAGCATGAAAAACCGCATCATCTGCTCGCTGGCATCCGGTCCCTGCTTGTCGGTGTAGCTGCCGCGTCCGCTTCCACCTGACCACGCGTGCCCGGTTCCGTGTACGGTCCACTGCTCGGCCACGATCTGCCCGGCGGCGCCGCGATGAATGTTGCGTGTGAACTCGCGCCCGGTCGCTTCGCCGCTCTCCTTCGACAACGCGATCGCCGCGGTCTCGTGCGTTCCCCGCATACCGGCGGCATAGCTGTCAATCGATTGCTGCACCACCCCCTCGCTGTTCTTCAGATGGACGGTCGGGTCGGCGTCGCCGTGGAACACGATGATGGGGCCGCTGGCAGCCGTTGCTGCCCGCGCCAGGCGGCCGGGGTCGGCACCGTTACGCATCGCCCGCATCGCCCCGAGCCGGTCGGTGGCGCTGCCATGCGCCAGGCCCGAATGACAGCCGACCGCGGTGAACAACTCCGGATACGTCCTGCCGAGAATGACCGCCATGGCGCCTCCCGACGACAAGCCGGCGACGAACACCTTGCTGCCGTCGACGGCGTACTCGGCAAGGACTTTTTGCGTGACCCCGGCAATCAGTGCAGGTTCGCCCTGGTCGCGCTGGTGGTTTGCCTCGTCGAACCAGTTCCAGCATCTGGCGCCGTTGGCCCCGGCCGACTGTTCCGGGTACACCACCAGGCAATCGAATTTTTCGGCGAGCTCGTTCATGCCAGTGCCGCGCGCGAAATCGTCGGCATCCTGGCCGCAGCCGTGCAACATGACGATCAGGGGCAGCGGCTGGCCGCTATAGCCGGTCGGGACATACAGCTTGTAGCGCAGCGTCCGTGTGGCGCCCTCATAGCGCCCGTTGACAAAATTTTCCCTGCTGGTGTGCGGCTGCAGATCGCGGCGATGATCGCGACCGAAGGGGAAGATCCACGGTGAAACCACCAGGGATGACATGACGTCTAACATTGGGTTGTACATTTTGATTCCTTAATTCATGTAGCAAGTGATCTCCTATGCTCTTTGCATTCAGTATGGCATTTGCTGCGACGCACCATATCAGGCGAAGCGCCGCGCGCCTGTAGGACAACCTGCCTCAGCAGCAGGCGGCGCGCAGTTTTCACCTCAAGTTAATTATGGTTTCAATTGGCGGAAATTAATTGGGCAGGTTTGAAGACTAAGCTCTGTTCGCACATCCCGGCCTGTCGCCAGGCACACCTACAAGGAGACAAGAACATGAAGATCAAACTCTCGACATCGCTCGTTTGGCTTGCGCTGGCAGCAAGCTCGGCGTCGTACGCATCGGACTACCCGAACAAGACGATCACGATGATCGTGCCGTTTGCCGCTGGCGGACCCACCGATACCATCGCACGCCTGCTCGCCCAGGCGATGGGCACGAACCTGAAGCAGCAGATCATTGTAGAAAACGTCGGCGGCGCCGGCGGCACCCTTGGCGCGGCGCGGGTGGCCCGGTCCAGCCCGGACGGCTACACGATCTTTGTGCACCACGTCGGCCATGCCACGGCGCCGAGCCTGTATCGCAAGCTGCCTTACAACAGCATCGACAGTTTCGAGCCGATCGGCCTGGCGACGGACGCGACGTCGACGCTGATCGGCCGCAAGGATTTTCCACCGAAGGACGTGACCGAGCTGCTCGCTTACGTCAAGGCGAACAAGGATAAGGTGACGCTGGCCAACGCCGGCATCGGGGCGGCGTCGCACCTGTGCGGCATGCTCTTCATGAGCGCTGTCGGCACCGAACTCACCACCGTGCCTTACAAGGGCACCGGGCCGGCGATGAACGACCTGCTGGGCGGCCAGGTGGACCTGATGTGCGACCAGGCCACCAACACGATGAGCCACATCAAGAGCGGAAAGGTCAAGGCGTATGCGGTGACGTACAAGACCCCGGTAGCGAGCCTGCCGGGCCTTCCGCCGCTGGCAAGTGCCGGCTTGCCCGGATTCGAGCTGTCGGTCTGGCATGGCGTGTATGCGCCGAAGGGCACGCCGAAGGAGGTGGTGAGCAAGCTCGGCAGCGCGCTGCAATACGCCGTATCGGATCCTTCCCTTAAACAGCGTCTCGCCGACCTCAGCACCGACCCCGTGACCCCAAACCGCGCGACCCCCGAAGCGCTGCGCGCGCATCTGAAGGCGGAGATCGACAAGTGGGCCCCGATCATCAAGAAGTCCGGCAGTTACGCTGACTGAAGCGCGCCGCGGGCCGGCGTGCGCCGGTCACTTGAATTCAGCGGCCAGGAAATCAATAAAGGCGCGCACCTTGGCCGGCAGATTGCGCCGGCTAAGGTAGTACACGTACAAGTCGGCGGGCGGCAGCGTGTAGCCGGGCATGACCTCCCTGAGGCGCCCGCTGGCCAGGTACTTCGCGGCGTCCCATTCAGAGCGCTGGACGATGCCGTGGCCCTCCAGAGCCCAGTTCATCACGACGTCGCCGTCGTTGCTGGAGACCGCGCCGCGCACCTTGACGAGTTCGACCTTGCGCCCCTTTTCGAGCCGCCACGTGCCGTACACATCGTCGTTCTGCCGATGCAGGATGCACCGGTGGCGGTGCAGTTCCTCCGGCGTCTGCGGCTCGCCTGCCTTTTTCAGGTAGGCGGGGGAGGCGCACAGGAAACGCCTGTTCGACATCAGCTTGCGCGCGCTGAGCCGCGTGTCCGGCAGTTCGCCGAAGCGGATCGCCAGGTCAAACGCCTCCTCGACCAGGCTGATCGGCCGGTCGGTCAGTTGCAGTTCCACTTCCACTTCCGGATGCCCATGCGCGAAACGCGAAATCAACGGCGCGATCCGGGTGCGGCCGAAGCCCGGGGTGGCGTTTACCCGCAGCAGGCCCTTGGGCGCGGCGCGGCCGCTTGCCACGGACTCTTCCATATCGCGAATGCTGTCGAGGATCTGCGCCGCCTGCGCCAGGTAGCTTTCACCCTCGCTCGTCAGGCTCAGCCGGCGCGTGGTGCGGTTGACGAGGCGCACGCCAAGGCGCTGTTCGATCATCATCAGGCGCTTGGTGACGGCCGGCGGCGTCACGCCAAGCGCGCGCGCGGTTGCCGACATGCTGCCCAATTTCGCCAGCAGGACGAAGAAGGTCAGGTCGGGGGCGATTTCAGTTTTCACTTGGAGTTAATTATGGTTTCAATTAGCGGAAATTATAGCAGCACGTTTGAAGAGTAAAGTTCGTCCATGCGCTGGCAGGCCAGCTTTTTTATCAGGAGAAACATCATGAAAATCGTCGAAATCCGCGAAAAAACTGTACCGATCAGTTCCCCGATTCGCAACGCTTACATCGACTTCAGCAAGATGACGCTGAGCCTGGTCGCGGTCGTCACCGACGTCATCCGCGACGGCAAGCCGGTCATCGGCTACGGCTTCAATTCGAACGGCCGTTACGGCCAGGGCAAGCTGATGCGCGAACGCTTCATCCCGCGCGTGCTGGAAGCCGATCCGGCGACGCTGGTCGACGATGCCGGCGCCAACCTCGATCCGCACAAGATCTGGAGCTGCATGTTCACCAACGAAAAGCCGGGCGGCCACGGCGAGCGTTCGGTCGCCATCGGCACCATCGACATGGCGGTGTGGGATGCGGTCGCCAAGATCGAGGGCAAGCCGCTGTTCCAGCTGCTGGCCGAGCGCTACGGCAACGGCACGCCGGACCGCAACATCTTCGTCTACGCCGCCGGCGGCTACTACTATCCGGGCCAGAGCCACGACAAGCTGAAGGACGAGATGCGCAGCTACATCGACCGCGGCTACACGGTGGTGAAGAAAAAGATCGGCGGCGCCTCGCTCGACGAAGACCTGCGCCGCATCGATTCCGTGCTCAGCGTGCTGCAGGACGGCCAGAAGCTGGCGGTCGACGCCAACGGCCGCTTCGACCTCGATACCGCGATACAGTATGCGAAGGCGCTGTCGCAATACGACCTGTTCTGGTACGAAGAACCAGGCGACCCGCTCGATTTCGAACTGCAGGCCACGCTGCGCAATTACTACAAGAACCCGATGGCGACCGGCGAGGACTTGTTCTCGATGCAGGACGCGCGCAACCTGATCCGCTATGGCGGCATGCGCGCCGACCGCGACTGGCTGCAATTCGACTGCGCGCTCAGTTACGGCCTGGTCGAATACCTGCGCACGCTCGACATGCTGCGCGAGCATGGCTGGTCGCCGAAACGCTGCATCCCGCACGGCGGCCACCAGATGTCGCTCAATATCGCAGCCGGCCTTGGTCTTGGCGGCAATGAATCCTATCCCGACCTGTTCCAGCCGTATGGCGGATTCCCGGACGGCGTCAAGGTCGACAACGGCCACATCCTGCTGCCGGAATTGCCGGGCATCGGTTTCGAAGGCAAGGCCGACCTGTATCGCGAAATGGTCAAGCTCGCCGAGTAACAGTCATTGGCAACACGGATCGGGGCTGCGGCGCCCGCAAGTGAAAAGCCACTCATTGGGTGGCTTTTTCTATCGTCGTGGCGATTCCTAATCGAGGCTGATTTTTTGATCCTTGATCAGCTTATGCCAGCGCACCGTCTCCGTGCGCAACAGATCCGCGTACTGCTGCGGCGTGCTGCCGACCGGCTCCACGCCAAACTCGATCAGACGTTGCTTGACCGCCGGCTGATTCATCGCGTCGACCAATTGCTTGTTCAAGGCAATGAGCACAGCAGGCGGCAGTCCGGCTGGCGCCACCGCGCCGACCAGGGCGGCGGCATCGACACTCTTCATGCCCAGTTCAGCGAAAGTGGGCACATCCGGCAACTGCGGCAGGCGCGTGGCGTTGGCGACAGCCAATGGCCGTATCTTGCCGCTCTTGATGAAGCCGCCGCCCGCTGCCATGTCGACCATCATGGCCTCGATCTGGCCGCCGACCAGGTCCGTCAGCGCGGGTGCGGCGCCGCGGTAGCCGACATGGTTCATGTCCACGTCCGCGGTCACTTCCAGCAATTCCATCGCAAGGTGGTGCGGGCTGCCCGCGCCTGCCGAACCGTAATTGACGGCGCCGGGCTTGGCCTTCGCCTTGGCGATAAAGCCCTTGACGTCCTTGACGTCGGACGCCGGGCCGACGACCAGGATCATCGGAAAGCGTCCCAGCAAGGCGACCGGCGTCAGGTCCTTGACCGGGTTGTAGCTCAACTTCGAATACAGCGCGGAGTTAAATACCATGGTGCCGTTATCGGCATTGAGGATGGTGTAGCCATTCGGCGCCGAACGCGCTGTCTCGGAGGCGGCGATTGCCGTATTGGCGCCGGCCTTGTTTTCGATGATGACCTGCTGTTTGGTCTGCTCGGCCATCGCATTGCCGATCGTGCGCGCGAGGAAATCGGAGCCGCCGCCAGGTGGATACGGGACGATCCAGCGAATCGGTTGGGACGGAAAGGCCTGGGCCTGTGCTGCGACCGAAGTCACCAAAGCGGGAAGTGCAAGCAGGCAGGCTGCAAATACTCTTTTCACAAAATGCTCCTCTGTCAAAGTTAATCAGTACACCAATTTCATGACTAATCATACATCGCATATCGTAGAATAAAGCGTCGGCGCCGCGCGAAAGTGGAGAAATTATTCATCACAGGCCGGCATTGATCGGGGCGCGCCCGTACGGATCTAACCTATGTGGAACGGCATATCATGAATACTCCAGACTCTACTGCCGGCCGAACCGGCTGCCCGATCGATCACGGCTCGGCGCCAGGCGGCTGCCCGGTCAGCCCGCGCGCGGCGCAGTTCGATCCGTTCGAAGACGAATATCAACAGGATCCGCCCGAATACCTGCGCTGGGCGCGTGAGCAGGAACCTGTCTTCTACAGTCCCAAACTTGGCTATTGGGTGGTTACGCGGTACGACGACATCAAGGCGATATTCCGCGACAACCTGACGTTCAGCCCCTCGATTGCGCTGGAGAAAATCACGCCGACCGGCGACGAAGCCAATGCGGTGCTGGGCTCGTACAATTACGCGATGAACCGCACGCTGGTCAATGAAGACGAGCCGGCGCACATGGCGCGCCGCCGCGTCCTGATGGAGCCGTTTACGCCTGAAGCGCTGAAGCACCACGAGCCGATGGTGAGGCAATTGACGCGCGAATATGTCGATCGTTTCATCGACGCCGGCGAGGCCGACCTGGTCGAGCAGATGTTGTGGGAAGTGCCGCTGACGGTGGCGCTGCATTTTCTCGGCGTACCCGAGGAAGACATGGATTTGCTGCGCAAGTATTCAATCGCCCACACGGTCAACACCTGGGGCCGGCCGAAGCCGGAGGAGCAGGTGGCGGTAGCCCATGCGGTGGGCAATTTCTGGCAGCTGGCCGGCAAGATCCTCGAGAAAATGCGGATCGATCCGAGCGGGCCGGGCTGGATGAAATATGGCATCCGCAAGCAGGCCGAGTATCCCGAGGTTGTGACCGACTCCTACCTGCATTCGATGATGATGGCCGGCATCGTGGCGGCGCATGAGACGACCGCGAACGCGGCCGCCAACGCGTTGAAGATCCTGCTGCAGCATCCGACTGCCTGGCAGGAAATCTGCGAGGACCCGGGCCTGCTGCCGAACGCCGTCGAGGAGTGCCTGCGCCACAATGGTTCGGTAGCGGCGTGGCGGCGCCTGGCGACCAAGGACGTGCAAATCGGCGGCATCGATATCGCGGCTGGTGCGAAGCTGTTGATCGTGATGTCGTCGGCGAACCATGACGAGCGGCACTTCGAGGATCCCGAACTGGTCGACATCCGCCGCGACAATTCCAGCGAACACCTGACGTTCGGCTACGGCGCCCATCAGTGCATGGGGAAAAACCTGGCGCGCATGGAGATCCAGATATTTCTGGAGGAGCTTACCAAGCGCCTGCCGCACATGCGTCTGTGCGAGCAAAAATTCACGTATGTTCCGAACACGTCGTTTCGCGGGCCGGAGCATGTGCGGGTGCAGTGGGACCCGGCACGCAATCCGGAGCGGACCAATCCGCAATTGCTGGAATCGGATTCGCCGGTTCGCATCGGCGAGCCGTCGGGGCATGCGATCAGCCGTACTGTCGTGGTCGAGAGCATCACCAAATTGACGGACGATATTCTCAGGCTTCGACTGATTTCTCCGGATGGCCGCGCATTACCGCGCTGGATGCCGGGCGCGCATATCGACGTCGAATGCGGCAGTCCGGACAGGTCGCGGCAGTATTCGCTGTGCGGCGATCCCGACGATATGCAGGCGCTGGAAATCGCGGTGCTGCGCGAGTCGGAGAGCCGCGGTGGGTCGAGCTGGATCCACGATCATCTGAAGCCAGGCGAACGGCTCAAGATCCGCGGGCCGCGTAATCATTTCCGTTTCGACGAATCCGTGAAGCGCGCCATATTTGTGGCGGGCGGCATCGGCATTACACCGATTATGGCGATGGCGCGACGTGCAAAGCGCGTGGGCGTCGATTACGAGATTCATTACAGCGGCCGCTCGCGGGAGACGATGGCGTGTGTGGACGAGCTGCTGGAATTGCACGGCGAGCGGCTGCACGTCTATTCGAAGGACGAGGGGAGGCGCAACGACTTGGCTGGGCTGCTGGCGAATCCCACGCCCGACACGGCGATTTATGCGTGCGGTCCGACGCGCATGCTTGAATCGCTGGAAAGCTGCTGCGCCGGCTGGCCTGAGGAAGCGGTGCGGATCGAACATTTTTACTCAACCATCGGCACATTGGACCCGACGAAGGAACATGCGTTCGAGGCCGAGCTGAAGGACTCGGGCATCGTCATCACGGTTGCCGCCGACCAGACGCTGCTTGCGGCGTTGCGGGCGGCTAATATCGATGTGCAGAGCGATTGCCTGGAGGGCTTGTGCGGCTCGTGCGAGGTGCGCGTGCTGGCGGGGGAGGTTGATCATCGCGATGTCGTGCTGACGCGGGCGGAGCGGGAGGCGAGCAACAAGATGATGTCGTGTTGTTCGCGGGCGGCCGGTAGCAGGATCGTGCTCGAGCTGTAGACCGGCGCGAATTCCTCGCCGACGGCTTGGAGTCAGGAAATAGGTCATAATCTTGCGATCAAATTTTTCTACCCTTGATTCAAGGTGTCGGGCATTTATCACTGTTTTGGCATCGATTTTCCGGTGGCAGAGGAGAAGTAGGTCTCCCCGATGGCTTATCTCGAAACTTACTTTGACTGTCACCACTATGAACACAACGATTACTGATCTGGACCGCAAGCTAGGCAAGCGCGCCGACATCGAGGCCCAGACTTATTCGAAGGTCGCCTGGCGTTTGCTGCCATTCCTTTTCCTGTGCTACGTGGCCGCTTACCTGGATCGCGTGAACGTTGGCTTCGCCAAGCTGCAGATGCTGAACGACCTTCAGTTCAGCGAGACAGTGTATGGGCTGGGCGCCGGCATTTTCTTCATCGGCTATTTCCTCTTCGAAGTGCCGAGCAACATCATCATGCACAAGGTGGGCGCGCGCGTCTGGATCGGCCGGATCATGATCACCTGGGCGATATTGTCGGCCGCGACGATGTTCGTCACCAGTCCGACGATGTTCTACGTGATTCGCTTTCTGCTTGGCGTTGCCGAAGCGGGATTCTTCCCCGGCATTGTGTTGTACCTGACGTACTGGTTCCCGGCACAGCGCCGCAGCCGCATGAATGCATTGTTCATGATCGGCATCCCGATTGCCGGCGTGCTCGGTGGGCCGCTGTCCGGCTGGATCATGAATTCGCTGAATGGCCAGCATGGATGGTCGGGATGGCAGTGGTTGTTCCTGCTGGAAGCGATTCCTTCGTTGATCCTGGGCGTCGTCACCTTGTTCTACCTGCCGAACAGCATCCGGGCGTCGAGTTGGCTGTCGGAAGACGAGAAGCTCATGCTCGAGGAAAACATCGCCAAGGATCGCGGCGGCAAGGTGGATCATTCGCTGAAGAGCGTGTTCGGCAACGCCAAGGTGTGGTTGATGGCGGCCATTTATTTCTGCTGCATGATGGGCCTGTATGGCGTGAGCTTTTACCTGCCGACGCTGGTGAAGGCTGCCGGCGTCAAGGATCCGCTGGACGTGGGCATGCTGTCCGCAATCCCTTACAGCTGTGCGGTGGTCGCCATGCTGCTGAACGCACGCAGTGCGGACCGCACGGGCGAGCGCCGCTGGCACTTTGCGATTGCCAGCGCGCTCGGCGGCGTCGGCATGCTGCTCAGTACCATCTACGGTTCCAACGTCGTCATCGCACTGGCAGCGCTGTCGCTCGGCACCGCGGGCATCCTGGCGACCATGCCGGTGTTCTGGACGTATCCGAGCGCAATTCTGAGCGGCGCCGCGGCAGCAGCGGGCATAGCGATGATTAACTCGGTGGGCAATCTGGCTGGTTTCGTCAGCCCGTCGATTATCGGGTTCATGAAGGATGTGACGCAGAGTACGAATGCGGGCATGTATGTGGTGTCGGGTGCGCTCTTCCTTGGCGCGGTGCTGGCGATGTTGCAGCCGAAGGAATTGGTCAATAAGTGAGTTCGACCTTCTTCTCGATATCGAACGGCAAAGCTGCTTCTGACGGATGCAATGTTGGCTGGGCGGTTTCAAGTACCAAGCGCTACATTGGGTTATTTAACAGTATCGGTCGGATGTTGTAGCAATGCCATGTGCCGATTATAAACGACGAGCGGCCATCAAGATTTAAGAACCGTGCTGCTCGCCTCAACGCGGAGGAGGAGCGGCAAACTATACCGGCGGTCCTTTTACTTTTCCTATATTTTTTCCTCGGGAAAACGCTACCGCTACTGCACTCAGCCTTCACGGGCCTTGCTCTTCGCCGATGGAAAAAAAGACCTTATTTGCTTCTGGAGATGCTTGGATGCCGACATAACGCTGCGGATAGCCATCAGGAGTCGGCAATAGCCACATCGCATGGCAATTACCGATATATTTTGTCGGCTTGCCGAAGGTTGCGACCAGTTTTTCCATCATACGTAGACATTGCGAAGACTGCTCAAATGTAGCCGTGAGCATACTTACTAGATCTTGATCGGTTGAGACTTGGAATGAGGAGGCCCCGACCGTCTGGTCGCAGTCGATATTGCCCACACTATGCGATGAGCTTGTTGAGTTCGCTCTTGAATGGCACAGTGGCTGCAGATTTTTTAATAGAGTTGCCAAACTGGTTCTGTATATTTCTTGATTCGAAATCAAGTCAAAAACCTTTTGGGAGTGATCGGTATTGATCGAAGCCTTTGTTGGCGCATGCATTAGTAATAATATTGCAAGCATTAATAATCTTGGCATTGTTATCTCCAGCTGCGTGGTTAAACCTGCTCGCACGAATCTAGCGTGCCGCTTGGATCAATAAGATCCGAGCGTCTTTGAAACGGGACTAGCTGCTTTTGCGTGAGTTGCTCCTTCAAAGGCGAAATATTGGTTTCGTACATTTCAACATGCAACATGGTGTGTTGGAATTTTGATCCGTCAGGGTTAATGAGTTGCCCGACTTTGCCGATCACATCGCCGCGTTTAACCGGTGTGCGAAGTAGTTTTTTCTGATCTTCAGGCGGTCGTGGCATCAGCTCGCAATATCTCACCAGAAAACTACCATGATTCACGTCGATAGCATCGGTTTGGCAATAGAAGGGATAACATTGCTCAATCACCCCGTCAGCCATAGCTCGCACTTCGGTCCCGACAGGTGCGTAGATATCACAGCCAGCGTGGCGTCGGGTTGACGCTCGCGTCGAGTTGAAAGCTCGTGAGCCACTCCGATAGCAAGCCGCCGGCTTGCACGGAATCGGAAACAATAAACCCAGCTGTAAGGCTTTTTCTGAACGCGCAAGGGCGACCGGCACAAGTTTAGTAATCGATTGTTGTACCGTCGTGTGTGGCACTTCGGTTATTTTTTCGCGTTCCTTGAGTTCATTAATATTTTTATCAGCTCGAAATACTACCGCGCTCTGGTCGGCGCCAACGTTCTGTGCCCGATTTCCTTTAGGGAGGACGATATGGCTGCGCTTGAACTCGACCAAGGCGGACGTGGCACTTCGTTGCGTGTTCAGCGCTTCCAACAGGTAGTTTTCGACCAGTTCCATCGGTGGTCTCCTCCAGAGGTAGCGACCATCGTGTGGCTGAATTGTATGGTTATCGCGTAGTTGTTTTGGATGTGAGATCTGGTTGATTTTTTGCTGTTTCTGAGCTGTCGTTTCGGTGTCATTTCGTGAGCTCGAATCCCTCGTCGTTTTCACTTGCGATTCGTTTTTGCTGGACTCCTGTACATTAAGCAACTCCTTGTAGTGTTTTGTCAGTATTACGAACACAATTTCTGAGAGACCGGCTGCAGTGATCGGTAAAGTAAGGCCGGATTGATCTGTTTTTCCGAATACGAATTTCCCTTGCTGCGTCGTTCCCTGGACGCAGGCGACGAGGCCGTTCACGCTTGGTCTTGAAGGAAAAATCGCCAAATATGGCTGATCGCGAAAAGCCAGACCATCTTTTGTCAGCAATTTGAATGAAAGCTCGCAATTTGCCGACAGCATGTTTTCCAGTCGATCTAAAAACGGGACAATAATATCTTTGATTATTTTCGTTACGTGGCGAATTTTTTCGAGCGCCATATTCTCTGACGTCGGCTGAAAATTCCATCCCTCGTGCTGAAAAATATATAGGTTGTTCTCGTACTCTTTTCCGAAATGCTTGATAGCTAATTCCTTGCTTTTCATGTGCGACACCAATACGCCGTATGCTCCACGCTCTGCTTCGAAGACTGACTGCCCGCTCAAGTCTAGGGTAAACCCGAGCCTCTGTTTTGACATTTGAGGCTTAGCAACTTCTGCAATGTTTGCCTCGGTGTACTGTCCTAAGCCTGCGGCAGAGGTGCTGCTCGCCGCTGCATCAGGATTGAATCCTGATGCAATTTTGCACATCAGGAGCATGTGGGCGATGTCTCTGTAAGGTAATTTGTAACGAGCACCTAGTTCGACCAGGATGTCGATGATCCGGTCTTGGACGTCCGGTTCGGCGTCTCCGTGAATACGCGAGTTTCCACGCAATGCTCCTGCCGGCTTGTCGATCAGGGGGGTTCTCCTAAGGTGGGATACGGCGGCGATCTTTTCGTCGGGGTAAGTGATGCCTTTAGTGCATCGCAAAAGCTGATAAATGGAAGTCAATTTTTCCCTCGCTCAATTCGGTATGATCGATAATGTGGTGAATCAGTCCCAATATTTATCCATTTCTTGATGCCAAACATTCACGTTTTCCTGATCCCAGCTGTTCTTGTTTATCAAGGTAAGCTCTACCGGTTTCGGCTCACTGGTCCCCACTTTGATGGTCTTCCCTCCGAGGTCTGTCTCGCCGAAATATTTCGTTCCATCGGGTAGCGTCAATAGATACGGTTGGTGTGCGAGCTTCGTCTCGCCCCTGATCACTTGGTATTGCGCAGCGTAGGTGTGGTGCTTCGTCTGGTTAAGGCTTAATTCTCCGTTGGGGAAACGGGGCAGGCACACTGACGAGCTTGTAGGACCTGCGATCTCTTTTACACTCGCCTTAAACTCGATCTTCCCCGGCCCATTCAGCATGATGTTGCCGCCCTCGAGTTTGATGTACGCGCCTTGCGCAGTTAGCAGCGCATGCTGCTTCGCGGCGATGGTCACGGTCTTCGTGATGCTGGCGACAGTGACCACCTTGTCGGCCGTGATCTTGGTTTCGTCCGACTGGCTCTGGCTGCTGACCTTGCCGCTGGCGGCGTGCAGCTTGATGCCGGTCTCCTGGTTCGGTTTTTCCTTGTTGCTTGCCTTGCCGTAGGTGAAGAGGCTGATGCCGGCCTTTACTGTATGGAAGGCGCCCCCCTGGCTGGCGAAATTAATGTCCTGGCCTGCCACGATGCTGCTGGTATTGCCCGCGCTGAAGATGGCGTCGGCCGGCGTCGTCGCGGCGATTCCCGCCGGACTCGACAACTGCAGTTGCGGTTCGCCAAAGGCGGCCACCTTATCTTTGCCGGCACCGCTTTCGGTCTTCCCGATCACTTCGGCGCTGTGCCCTTGCTGCGCGATCGCGGGGAGCTTGACCGGCTCCGGTTCCTGCTTTTCCTGTTCGTCCTTCAGCTTGCCGTTATGCGCTTGCGCTGTCGTTGCAAGGCTCACTTGCAGCTGGTGGCTGCGTTCGATCTGCGCTTGCGCTTCCTTGGAATCGAGCTGGCTGCCGCTGGCGCCGTTGCGCGCATCGGCTGACAGCAGCAGTCCTTGGCCCGCGCGAAGGGCGGCGCTGAATTCGGTCTTGAGCTCGGCGCCGAAGCCGACGGCATCGAGTCGCTGATTGTCGGTCTGGTGGCGCAAGTGACCGAGGTTGAGTTCCGCCGATCCCTTGTGGGCCCCGGCGTGTTGCTGCAGGACGGTACGGCTTTGTCCGGGATTGTCGTCGAACACCAGCTGGTTGTAGGCTGCCGCGCCTGCCTGGCTGCCCGCCATGGCCTGGGTCTTGATGCCCGACAGTGCGGCCGGATGGGCGTGGGCGCCGGCCTGGCCCGGGAACCATGCCGGCGCGTTGCCGGTCGCGGCGCCGGCTCCCTGCGAGAACTGGTTGTACTGGGCATCCGGCTGTCCCTTGCCGTTGTACAGAGCACCCACCACGACCGGGCGGTCGATGTCGCCTTCGATGAAGTCGACGAGCACTTCCTGGCCGATGCGCGGGACGGCATGACTGCCCCAGTTGGCGCCCGCGACGCCTGTCGCCACGCGCACCCAGGTGCCGGAGGTGTCATCCGCCGGCGCGCCGACGTGGCCGTCGGGAGCAGGATGGCTGAGCCGGCTTTGGCTGGCATCGCCGCGCTGCCAGTGGAACTGGACCTTGATGCGGTGGTCGCGGTCCGTGTGCACCATCGCGCCGGCAGGGCCGACGACGATGGCAGACTGCTGGCCATACACGGTCGACTTCGGATGCAGCAAGTGTCCGCGGCCGTCTGCGCCTCTGCTGCGGTAGGGAATGCTGCTGCGAATGGTATCGATGCGGTTGCGGTAAAGCGGGCGCTGGCCATCGGAATCGAGCGGACTGCGGCCGAGCGACTGGTCGACACTGGCGCGCATCTCGGCGCGCAGGTTGTTGTGCATCAAGTGGACGGCACGAACTACGAGAAAGGTGCGCTCGTCGTCGGTGCCGGCGTCCAGCTCGGCATGATCGGTCAGCGTAAATGTCGTGCCGGGCGCTAGTGTACGAACGGTGCCGGCGCCGACATGCACATGCTGCCGCGCCTCTAGCGCTTCCATCTGGCGGTTGGCGATACGCATGCCGTGCTCGCGCGTCGGGTAGGCGTATATGCCCGGCGTATCGCGGCTGGCGAGTTGCATGAAGGCGGCGTCGGCAGTGGCGGCGAGGGCAGGGCGGGTGTCGAGCGCGCGGTAGTCCCAGCTTGAGATGTCGACGGCATTTGTCTGCAGCACCGCTTCGCTGCGCCAGCGGTCGATGCTGTCTTCCTTCATGACGGCGCCCGGCTGGGTGAAGCGGACGATGCCTTGCGCGTTAGGCCTGAAGCTGCCGTTGTGGTCGGCGATGGTCAGCACGTGCTGACCGAGACTGGAACTGGCGGCATCGCCGCTATGCTCGAAGTAATAGAACAGGCCTTCGTCGAGCAGCAGGCGTTCGACAAAAGCGAGGTCGCTCTCCTGATACTGCGTCGTGTAGCTGCGGCGCGGATAGATCGTGCGGTCGCGCAGGTCGAAGCGCCATGCCGGCGCCAGCTTGCCTTGGCCCTGGTAGCGCTTGAACACCGCATCGATAATGTCCGGCACGGTCATGTCCTGGAAGATGCGGCTGTCGCGGGTGTGGCCGAGAAACGCCGTCCACGGTTCGACTATCAGGTGGTAACGCGCGAAGCCGCCGTTGGCGCCGCTCAGCTCGACCTGGGTGATGTGTCCGTGGAAAGGGCGCCAGCCGGCACCGCCGACAATCGCCAGTTCGAGCAGCGCCGGCTGGCCGATCAGGGTCTTGAGCGGGATCTCGGCGTCGGTCGACAGTGCGGCGATGCGCAGTGCAAACCCCTGGCTCAGGCCTTCCTCGGCGCGCACGCACTCGACCAGCATCCGGCTGGCGCCAAGCGGCGTGGTCAGCTTGAGCAAGCGCGTGTCCTGGGTGAAGCGGGAAATCAATTCCTGCGCGGTCGTGGCGAGGGACATGGACGCTACTCCGTGATGGGTAGCGCACAGCTTAGAAGGATTCTTCTCGCTAAGATTTAACTTGCGTCATTGTTTTGGGGATACAGCGAGAGATTGCTTCGGGCGAGCGGCTGCAGGAACTGCGTGCTGAGGAATTCGGCGATGCGATCCTGCGTGGTGGCGAGGTAGGGAATATTCATGTGGTCCGAGTCGGGCACGATCTCGTCCTTGTGCAGCCGGCCCAGTTTCGCCACCAGCAAATCGGTGTGCGAGTGCGGGACGATGTCGTCGAAGGCGGCGCGCAATACATAGGTCGGCGCGGTCAGCGCGGACGCGTACTTGACCGATTCGAAACGGTGGCGCAAGACGTATTCGATCGGCATCGCGCGGAAGCGGCGCTTGGCGATCGCCAGGATCGAATCGTAAGGCGTGATCAGTACGACCGAATTGGCGGGGCGTTCCATCGCAACCTGCACGGCGACGCCTGAACCGAGGCTGCGGCCGACGATCGCAATGCGCTTCGGGTCGACGTGGCCGCGCTCGGCCAGCCAGTCGAACAGCATGCGGCCGTCTTCGACCATGTGCTGCTCAGCGGGATCGCCCTGCGAATCGCCGTAACCGCGGTAGTTGACAGCCAATACTGCCATGCCGGGGAAAAGCTTGCCGGCGTCGCGCGCGACCCACGACACTTCTTCCGAACGGCCGCCGAAATAGATGACGCCGGGATGCGGCCCGACCACCGACGGCGTCATCAGCCAGCCGGAAAGCTTGGTGCCGTCTTTCGCGCGCAGCACGATCGGACGGGTCCGATGGCCGCTGCTGCGCGGACGCAGCACTTCGCGCTTGATGGTCGGATTGAACACGAGTCGACGCTGGCTGGCGGCAATTGCCGCAGCCATGCCGAGCCACAGCATGCTTGCAATGCCGGCGACTCCCGCGACTTTTTTCGAATTGTTCATAGGCACTAGTCTACCCGCGTTTGTCCATATTTGCCGAGTTGCGCGTATGCGTGCGGGCCGGCGCTATCAAAGATCACAGCGTGCGTGGCTCGCATACAACGGTGGCGTGCGAGGCGCGGCAGCAGGCGCGGTTTTAGGTAGTATCGGGTTAGGAAAACGCTCCCCGGAATAGGAATCAGCTGCGGCGTTTCGGGTTGGGAAGCGGAGCAACTGAGGAGGGTAAATGGCAGACGTTGTCCTGATCACCGTGCACGGGATGGGCGAGACGGCGCCCGATTACGCAGCCGATCTGGCGCGGCGATTGCGCGCCCGCATCGGTGCGCGCTTCGAGCGCCAGGTCGATCTGCGCGCGGTCTACTATCAGGACATCCTGCAGCCGAACGAACAGGAAGTGTGGCGCCGGGTGACCGGCAACAGCCACGTCCGATACGACCAGTTGCGCAAGTTCCTGCTGTTCGGTTTCGGCGACGCCGCCGGGCTCGAGAACCGCAAGGAAGACAGCGGTTCGGTGTATGAACTGGCGCAGATCGAGATCGCCAAAAATTTGCTGGACGCCTACGTGGCCAACGGCGCCGACACGCCGGTGGTGCTGCTGGCGCACTCGCTCGGTTGCCAGGTGTTGTCCAGCTATATTTACGATGCGCAGAAAGCGCGCAGCGGCGTGCCGGTGGCGGCCGGCGTGTGGAAGGACATCGATCACTGGTCGCGCACCTTGATGGGCCGCGCGCTGACGGAGCCGGAAAAGGCGTTCCTCGCGTGCGAGACCTGCCTCGGATGGATCACTACCGGCTGCAACATTCCGATTTTCGTGGCGGCGCACAAGGAGATGACGATCATCCCGATCAGTGCGCCGCGCCCGAGTTTCAAGTGGATCAATATCTACGACCCCGACGACGTGCTGGGCTGGCCGCTGCAGCCCTTGTCGGAAGGCTACCGGCTGCTGGTCGAGGATCGCGCCATCAATGCCGGCAAAGGTGTCATCAACTGGATCGTCAAGAGCTGGAACCCGATGTCGCACGCGTCGTACTGGCAGGACGAAGAGGTGCTCGCGCCGCTGGCATCGATGCTCGACCAGCTGATGCGCTGAGGCGCTTCAGGCGCGGCGCAGCGTGAACACGGAGCGGATATGGCCGACCGTGCTGCCGCGCACATTTTTCAGTTCGGGTTGACGATAGGGATCGAGCAGTTCGCGGCGGCGACCGTCGAGCAAGCCAAGCTGGTCGAGCACGCTGTAGGTCGCGGCCTGCAGGCTGCGGGTGGCGCCGTCGGCGATCTTGATCGCGATGCCGATTCCCGCCGAGCGGATGCCAATGGTTTGCACGGCGTCGGCGCCGACCTTGCTGACCCAGTCGCCGCCGCCGGCGCGCATGTACGCCAGGTCACTGCGCGCTTCGCCCGACACCAGGTCGGGGTGGCCCGTCATGGCATCGAACAGGTCGCCCATCGGCGCCCCAACGCGCGGGTCGGCCGCGCCTTGCGCCAGGCGCGCATACAGGTGTGCGAGGCGTGACAGCGGCAATGCATAGTTGGGCGCCGAGCAGCCGTCGAGTCCGGACGGCATGGCGGCCGCGTCGAGCTGCACGATGTCGGCCAGCGTCGCGCGAATGGCCTGCTGCAGTGGATGGGAAGGATCGACGTAGCGCGCGGTCGGCTGGCCGTGCAGCCGGCACCAGGCGAGAAAGCCGCTGTGCTTGCCGGAGCAATTATGGTGCAGGGAAGTCCACTGCTGTCCTGCCGGCACCGGCAGATTGACGCTGTCGTAGTACAGCGGCGCGTGGCAGCCGCATTCGAGGTGGCTGTGGTCGAGACCGATCTTGGCGAGGATCGATTCGACCGTGCCGGTGTGCTTCGGTTCAGCGGAGTGGCTGGCGCACAGCAGTGCCAGTTCGGCCGACGTCAGGGCGAAGCGGGCGGCGCCGTCCGCCAGCAGGAACGGCAGCGCCTGGAACGGTTTGAGCGCCGAGCGCGTAAACGTTGGAAAATCGGGATCGCCTGCCGACCACAACAGTTTGCCGGCGGTGTCGACCACCGCGACCGAGCCGAGGTGAACGTTCTCGGCGACGTAGCCGGTTGCGGCATAGCCGCGGGTGGTTTCGACCAGGGGGACCAGGTGCATTGGAAATCTCGCTGTAACGATGACGGTCCCGCCACTGTAATCGAAAAGCCGGCGCGCGCCCAACCGCCGCGCTGCCGGACCGGTCAGAAGCTGGTGGGGATGCGTATCGTCAGCGACACGTCCGGCGTGTCGCGCGTGAGGCCGGCGCCGACCGCGACGTTCAGGGTGCGCTTCTCGCTGAGCCGGTACGAGTAACCGAGCAGCAAGGTGCCGAGCTGGGTACGCACCGAGCCTGGCACGGGGACGCCGCCCTGGGTGGTGCGGGCGATCGAGCTGTGGTCGTAGCCGAGGCTGAACGACGCCTTGTCGTTCAGCGCCAGGCCCATGCCGAAGTTAAAGCCGATCGCGCCGCCTGGCCTGATCTCGCCGAGAAATTCACGTTCGCCGCCGAGCACCAGGCGGCTGACGTCGCGCCGCTTGAAGGTGTGCATGTAGCTGATGCTGCCGAAAAACACGGCCGGGTCGGACGGGATCAGCCACGTCAGGCTCGGCTGCATCGAATAGAAACCCGAGCCGGTGGGCAGTTCGAGCGGCAGGCCGCTGCCGGACACGTTTTCGCCGATGCAGCGCTTGGTGCAGTCGGTGACGACGCTGAACGGATCGCGCCCGGTGCGCGACTTGAAGCGGAAGCCGCCGATGAAATAGGCCGAGTCGGCGCCGCCGTCGTTGAGCTGATAGCGCAGCGCGTATTCGGCGTCGCCGATGCGCCGGCCGCTGGTGTCGAACACGCGGTCGACGGCGGTACCGGTGTACAGTTCGCGGCTGACCGAGGTGTCGGAGCGGTACACATACGGAATCCGCAACTCGGCTTCGAGGCGGTTGCTGACGCCGATGCGCGCCGACAGCGCCGCGGTGACGGTGTTGCGCTTGACTTCACGCACGTCGACCAGGCCGATCAGCAGTGCCGGGATCACGGTGTAGCCGACCAGCGCGACGCGATTGCTCGACGAATAGCCGAACTGCACCGACGGCTCCATGACCAGCTTGCCGCGCGGCGTCAGCACGCCAGGCTGCTCGAACAGCGGCGCGACCGCCGGCGGCCGGCCATCGCGCCGCGGCGGCCGGCCGACCGCGCGGCGCGGCGCCGCCGGCGCTGCCGCTTGCTGGCGCACCGGCGCCTCCTGCGCCGCCGGCGCGCCGGCCGCGTCGATGCCCTCCTGCGGGGCGATGTTGCCGGTGCCGCGCTGGGCCTCGAGCTGCTCGGCGCTGCTGGGAATGACGCCGTCGGTCGCCGCCGCCGCGGCGCCGACGCGGCGGCGCTGCGCTTCGACCTCACGCGCCAGGGCGTCGACCAGCTGGCGCTGGGCGGCCAGTTGTTCTTTCATGATCTTGAGCTGGGTCGGCAAGTCGGGCGCCGCCGCCGGCTGCTGGCCGGCTTGCGCCACTGGACCGAGCAGCAGCGCGGACAGCCCCGCGCTGCGCAAACCTGATACGAAAAACTGCTGCATGTTCCCTCCGATCGATTGTCTGCGTCGGCATGACGTCAGCGGGCGCCGGCGGCGCGGTTCAGCGCATCGCTCAGGGTTCCCTGGAAATTAAGAGTCTTCAACAAGCTGGCGCTGTTGACAGTCGAGCTGATGACGGTCTGGCTGCGGATCAACTGGTCGTTCAGCGTGTTCTGGATGACGACGCCGCCGGCCACCCGCGCCGCTTCACCCGCCTCGTAGATGTTGTCATGGCCGTTCTGGATCAGCTTGACGGACGACAGGGCATCGGCGGTTTGTCGGGCCTGCTCCGCGCTGAGGTTTTTTAGGTCGGCAATATCGATATTGGTGCGCGACACGACATTGCCGTTGATCGAAACCAGCCGTTCGATGCCGAACGACATGGTCAGGCCCGCGCCATTCTCGAAGCCCCCGCGCATCTGCTCGAGCTGGTCTTCGTCGACCGGCGTCCAGTCTTGCGGCGCCGCCAGCGCGGGCACGCCAACCCCCGCCAGCGCCAGCCACAAGCTGACGTGAAGTAATTCATTGTTGCGTCGCATGAGTTCCTCCTGTTAATAGTCGCCGGGCCCGAGCTTCGGCATGGTCAGGGCGCTGACGCCATCGCGATTGATGCCGCTGCCGAGCGGTGCGATCGGCGCCGCGCGCCAATCGGCCAGGCGGTTGAAGGCGGGTGTCCGGTCGGCGCCGTGGATCACGAACATCAGCTTGCTGTTCCAGATTTTCTCGAACGCCGCGCGCGTCAGCGTGCGGGTGCCGCTGGCGGGGTCGCCGACGAGGATGCGGCCCTGGGCCGCGCCCTTGATGACGACAAAATGGTGGTAGCCTTTTTCGGCCACCAGCACGATCGCCGGCAGGCGTGCGTCAATCAACTTTTGCAGCGGCAGCTTGAAGCCGTCTGCCTGGAAGCCGCGCTCGGCCAGGAAGCGCTTGATGTCGAGCATCGAAAAGCCTTCCTTGCGAATCTTGCGCTGGTCGCCGCGCGCGAACATCTGTTCGAACACGGCCTGTTCGCTGACCGGGTGGGCGTAGTGATGGGTGAGCAGGGTGGCCACCGCGGCCGAGCCGCAACTGAAATCGAATTGCTGGCGCAACGTGGTGGTGAACTTGATCGCCTTCATGCTGGCGACCGGCACGCTGAACTGGCCGCCGCCGATGGCCGGCACCTCGAGCGCAGTGGCCGGGCGCACGGCGCACAGCAGCAAGGCAATGGCCGCGAGTGACTGGATCGCCATGGCTAGTTCATCCGCAGGTTGATGACGGTGGCGCTCTGGATCAGCACGTTGGCGCCGGTGTTCTGCACCACCAGCGGAATGCCGGCCATGTTGGCGAACGCGCCGTTGGTGATGACGTTGGCGCCGCTGCTGACGTTGGTCGCGGAGTTGCCGCTGACACTGCCGGTGAGCCGCATGTCGATGTCGGTGGTGCCGTTGCCGCCGCGCGTGCCGTCGAGCAGTTCGTCGGCAGCGGCGACGCCTAGCCGCTGGTGCTGCGGTGGCGCCGGCGTTGGCTGCGCCGGCGGCGCGCGTTCGGCGCTGGCCGGGTCGGCCGTGCGCGCGGCGGCCGGCGCCGCCAGCGCGGCGGCAAGCAGCAAGGCGCAACTGGTGGATACGGGATGCATGGAATCTCCTTTCGTGGAAACGCAGAAACCGCCGCGCCGCAAGTTGCCGGCGCGGCGGTGGGCCCGCCTTAAGGACCGACGTTCAGGTTGGCCTGGACGTTGACGCTTTGCTGCACCAGCGCCGAGATGCCGCTGTTCTGGCTGAGCACGACGATGCCGACCGCCGAGGTGGCCACGTTCGACATGTTGTTCGACATGTCGAAGACGCCGGCATCGGCATAGGCGTTGCCGGCCGCGCCACCGGCGGCGCCGTTGCCGGCGCCACCGTTGCCTTCGGCCGCGGTGTTGGTGCCGCCATCGCCGCCGGCGCCGGCGGTATTGGTGCCGCCGGCTGCGCCGGCGCCACCGTCGCCGCTGGTGGCATCACCGACCGTCGAATTGCCGTTGCTGGCGCTGCCGCTCGACGAGGTGCCGCCGGCAGCGCCGTCGCCGCCGGTGTTGGACGCATAGCCGGAATCGCCGCCGGCCGCGCCTGCCGCGCCGGCGCCGCCGGCCGCGCCGCTGGCGGTCGCGCTGGCGCCCGAGCCGCCGGCGCCGGCCGTGTTGGCCGCGCCGCTGCCGCCGTTGGCGTTGGCAGCGCCGCCTTCGCCGCCGGTGCCGGTAGCGCCGCCGGCGCCGCCGCCGCCGCCCGCACCGCCATAGCCGCCGGCGCCGCCGTTGGCCGCACCGCCGGCTGCCGAGGCCGATCCGCCTTCCTCGCCGCTGGCCGCGCCCGCAAAGCCACCCGCGGCCCAGCCGCCCCGGCCGCCGCGGCCGCCGTCACCGCCTTCGCCGCCGTACGAGCTGCCGGTGCGGCCGCCACGGCCGCCGTCGGCAGTGCCGCCTTCGCCACCCCAGCCGCCGACCGCGATGCCGCCCTCGGCACCCCTGCCGCCGTAGGCCTTGCCGCTGCCGCCGGCGCCGCCGCGGCCGCCGTCGCCGCCTTCGCCGCCGCTGCCGGAGCGGGCGTGCTTGGCGCTGCCGCCGTCGCCGCCGTTGCCGCCATGGCTGTCGCCGCTCTCGGCATTGCCGTTGCTGGCGTAGCCGAGGTTGAGGGCGTCGCCGCTGTCGCCGCCGTTGCCGCCGTGGGCGCCTTCGGCCGAGCCGCCTTCGCCGCCCTTGCCGTAGGCCGAGCCGCCGATGCCTTTGCCGCCGTAGCCGTTGCCGCCTTCGCCGCCCTTGCTGCTGCCGAAGTTCTTGGCGACGTTGCCGACATGGCTGATCTCGTTGCCGCTCACTTCGCCCTTGAGGATGCTGGTCGCCGTCGCCGTCGACTTGTTGAACGAGCTGGTGAAGGAGGAGGTGGCGGTGCCGCCGTGGTTGGCCGCAGCGTTGCCATGGCCTTCCGCTTCGGCGTCGCCGCGGTTGGTGGTTTCCGTCTCGGTGCTGGTGCTGGTGTTGGTCTCGGTTTCGGTGTTGGTGTTGGTGTTGGTCTCGGTCTCCGTGTTGGTGTAGGTCTTGGTCTTGGTGCTGCTGTCGGTATTGGTCTCGGTGCTGGTCAACGTCAACGTTTCAGTGCTGTTGTCCTGAATCGCTTGCGAGTATTCGTTCGCCTTCGGTCCATCGCCGCTTTGCTCGCTGGTTGCCACCGCCACTTGACCGATCAGGCCGTCGGCCTTGGCGCCATTGGCGGTATTGGTTGGATTTGCGCTGGCAGTTGCGCTGAAAGCGAGCGCGATCGCCGCCGCCAAGATAGTACGTTTCATGAGTAGCCCCTTTGGTGAAAAAGAAAGTGAAGTCGGTCAATTTGCCCGGCGTCTGGTCAGGCATGAGCTACTACTGCAAAGAAGGTGCCAGCCCCGCGCCCGTGCGCCACTGCCTTGAATACAAAGGGAAAAGGCGGCGGCGGCGGCGGCGGCGCCGGTCAGACCGGGCGCGCCCGTACCGTTCCTGCGACGGCTGAGATGCAATTCGCTCAGCCGCTACACCGCAAAAGCGGCCGCTGCACGCCCGCTTGGCCCATCAATACCGCAACGCCGGCAGTGTCTTTGCCGCGCCGCAGCATGTCGCAGCGCTGTGACAGCGGCAGGCGCGGCAAGGCCGCGCGGGGCAGCGCGCGCTACAGCGGCGATACAGTTGGGTTCACGGCTGGATGCCGTGCTTGGCGAGCAAGCGGTACAGCGTCATGCGCGACACGCCAAGGTCGCGCGCCGCGTGGGTGATGTTGCGGCCGGCGCGCTCGAGGCTGGCGCCGATGGCGGCGCGCTCGGCATCGGTGCGCGAGGCGTCGAGGCCGGCGCCGGCGGCCGGCGCCCGGCGCGGCGCCAGGCCGAGGTCGTGCGGGCCGATCAGCCGCCCTTCGGACAGCACCATCGCGCGCCGGGTGCGGTTGATCAGTTCGCGCACGTTGCCCGGCCAGTTGTGGTCGCGGATGGCGCGCAGCGCATCCGGCCCGAAGCCTTTCAGGTGCGGCGCCTTTTCGGTGGCGAACGTGCGGAAGAAGTGCTGCGCCAGCATGTCGAGGTCGGCCTTGCGTTCGCGCAGCGGCGGCACGTCGATCGGCAGCACGTTCAGGCGGTAGTACAGGTCTTCGCGGAACAGGCCGTCGGCGACCGCCTGCTGCAGGTTGACGTGCGAAGCGGCGATCACGCGCACGTCGACCGCGATCGAGCGGGTCGAGCCGACCCGGTAGATGGTCTTCTCCTGCAGGAAGCGCAACAGGTTCGACTGCAGGTCCTTCGGCAGGTCGGCGATCTCGTCGAGGAAGACGGTGCCGCCGCCGGCCGATTCGATCAGGCCGGCCTTGTCCTTGGCGGCGCCGGTGAAGGCGCCGCGCGCGTGGCCGAACAGTTCGGACTGGATCAGCGCCGGCGGAATCGCGCCGCAGTTGATCGGCACGAACGGGCCGTCGGCGCGCACCGACTGCGTGTGCACCGCCTGCGCCGTCAGTTCCTTGCCGCTGCCGCTCTCGCCCCAGATCAGCACCGGCGCGTCCGACTGCGCGACCTTGGCGATCTGCGCGCGGAGGCGGGCGATGGCGGTGCTGTCGCCGGTCAGCGCCATCAGTTCCGGCGTCATGGCGGTCGCGGCCGGCTGGGCGCGCAGCAGCGCCAGGCCGTGCAGGTGGCCGAGCGCGTGGAACAGGCGCAACGGGTCGACCGGTCGGGTGTGGAAGTCGGCCAGGTAGGCGCCCACCAGCGCGCGGCAGGCGGCCGACTCGAGCGCGCGCGGCGCCAGCACGCCGACCCATTCGACGTTCCAGTAGTCGCGGAAGAAACGGGCGGCGGCGTCGGCGCCGTCCGGGCCCGGCAGGTCGAGCACCAGGCCGACCAGGAAGGCGGGCGGGCGCAGCGCGCGCGCCGCCTCACGCCAGCCGCTGACGGTGCGAATGTCCCATTCGGACAGCAGGGCTGGCGGCGGCTGCGGCGCCGCCGAGCCGCCGAGCTCGATGCATAATAATTTTTTCAGAGACATGGCAGGACCTGCGCAATGCGTACCCCTGTCCGATCCCCTGAAGCTGAACTTGGTTCGTGCCGTACGATTGACGCAGATAGGCGGGCTCGGTCGTAATTCGGCGTATCACCCGTGCCCGCGCATGCCAGCGCTTGCTAGAGCGGCGCGCCGAAGCGGCCGGCCTGGTAGTCCGCGACCGCTTCGGCGATCTGTTCGCGCGTGTTCATGACGAACGGCCCGTGCGCGATCACCGGTTCGCGCAGCGGCTCGGCGTGGCCGAACAGCACCAGCGCGCCAGCCTCGCTGGCCAGCTCGATGGCGTCGCCTTCGTCGTTCAGTTCGACCAGGTGGAAGGCGGACGCGAGGTCGCCGCCGACGTTGACGGTGCCGCGCACGACATACAGGAACACCGTGCGTTCGCGCAAGCCCGGCAGGCGCAGGCTGCCGCCCGCGCGCAGTTCGATCGTGCTCATGAACACGCCGGTGAGCGAGTTCACGGGCCCGGCCTGGCCCTGCCAGTCGCCTGCCACCAGGTGCAGCGTGGCGCCGCCGTCGGCGGCGATCGCCGGGATCTGGTCGCGCTGCAAGCCGGTGTAGGCCGGCTCGGTCATTTTGAGGCGGCCCGGCAAGTTGACCCACAGCTGCAGGATTTCGAGCGGCCCGCCGTCGCGCAGGAATTCGCGCGGCGACACTTCGGCGTGCACGATGCCGCGCCCGGCAGTCATCCATTGCACGCCGCCGGCGCGGATGATGCTTTCGTGGCCGGCGCTGTCCTTGTGGGTCAGCAGCCCCTCGATGATGAAGGTGACGGTCTCGAAGCCGCGGTGCGGGTGCGGCCCGAACGGCAGCCCGTGATTGTCCGGCGCGTACGTCTGCGGCCCGTGATGGTTGAGGAACAGGAAGGGATCGAGCTGGTCGAGGTGGGGGCTGGGCAACGGCCGCTGGGTCAGCAGGTCGCCGATGTCGTCGCGCAATGCGGGGTGTAGCCGTTTGATGGTCTTGTCGCTCATGCGGTATTGCTCCTGCCGAGGTTTGGATGTGAGCACGACAATACATCACTATGCGGCGGCATGGCGGCGCGCTGGATCGGCGGCGCGTCCACCGTGATCGGCCCGTAACAATCACGTTTTGTTTTGTAGGCCCGCGCCTACGCCGTGTCGACGGAAACGTTGAAGGACGGTTACCCGGCCGGCGCTGTCATTCGGGTGCGCGGGGACGGTGCGCAAATCGATCGGGCACCAACGGTTACAAGGCTTTGTTTGGTGGAAAGGCCCGCGCTAACCGCAAGAAAAAATGCGCAAAACTGCGTGCTAGGATCGCTGTTCACGCCGCGCCGGACCGGCCCAGAACACACCAGCCTGCCTATGCACATTCTCGAACTGACCAAACCGGATGGCCGCGCGCTGACGCTGTACAGTTCGCAGCCGATCGCGCCCGACCTGCCGGCGCCGAGCCCGTTTGCCGAACCGCAGCGCGCCAATCCGCACCTGCGCTGGCACCCGTTGCGCGGCGAATGGGTCACCTATGCCGCCTACCGCCAGAACCGCACCTACCAGCCGCCGCCGCAGTACAACCCGCTGGCCGTCACGCTCGATGCCGCCAGCCCGACCGAGCTGCCGGCCGGCGCCTACGAGATCGCCGTGTTCGACAACCGCTTCCCGGCGCTGTCGATGGACGCCCACGATCCGCCCGGGCTGACGGTGGCGAGCGCGCCGGCCAAGGGGCATTGCGAAGTGGTGGTGTTCACGCAGGATCCGCTGTCGGCGCTGAACGCGCTGCCGCTGCAGCGCATCGAACTGTTGCTCGAAGTGTGGGCCGACCGCAGCGCGCGCATCGGCAGCCACCCCGACATCGACTACGTGATGCCGTTCGAAAACCGCGGCGCCGAGGTCGGCGTCACGCTGCACCACCCGCACGGCCAGATCTACGCCTATCCGATGGTGCCGCCGGTGCCGGCGCGCATGCTGGCGTGCGAGCAGGCCCACCTCGCCAGGCACGGCAGCGTGCTGCTGTGCGACATGGCGCGCGACGAAGTGGCGTCCGGCCAGCGCGTGCTGTACGAAGGCGAATTTGCCGCCGCCTTCGTGCCGCCGTGCGCGCGCTATCCCTACGAGGTGTGGCTGATGCCGACCGCGCCGACGCAGGATTTTTCTGCGCTGACGGCGCCGCAGCGCGAGGACCTGGCGCGCGCGCTGAAGACCGTGCTGCTGAAGTACGAAGGCTTGTGGGACCGGCCGTTTCCTTACCTGATGAACTGGTACCAGGCGCCGACCGACGGCCGGGCGCATCCGGAAACCCAGCTGCACGCGCAGCTGATGCCGCCGTACCGCACGCGCGAGCGCCTCAAGTACCTGGCCGGCACCGAACTGGGCGCCGGCATGTTCGCCATGGATGTGCTGCCGGAAACCACCGCCTACGAGTTGCAGCAGGTAGCAGTCAGCCTGGAGGATCACGCATGAACGGGCCCGACCATCGCGCCGTCGAGGTGGCCGCCAAGCTGGCGCTGGCGCGCCACTGGCTGGCCGACAGCGGCGCCGGCGCGCTGCGCCTGCGCGGCGTCGACTGGTTTGCCTGGCTCACCGCGGGCGGCTCCAGCGCCGTGCCGCTGGCGGCCGAGACCGGCAAGGCCGAGGTGCTGGTGACGGCGGGCGACGCCTGCATCCTGACCGACGAGATCGAGGCCGACCGGCTGCGCGGGGAAGAAGTTCCGCCGGGCTTTTCCTTCCATGCGACACCGTGGGCCGACACCGAATGGCGCGAGCAGTTCGTCGCGGCGGCCGCCGATGGGCTGCCGGTGCTGAGCGACCGTCCGGCGCCGCCCGAGCAGGCGCTGCCGGCGGCGGCGCAGCAGCAGCGGCTGCGGCTGCGGCTGGGCCCGGATGAGCAGCAGCGTTTCCGCCAGCTTGGCGCCGAGGCCGCCGCGGCGATGAGCGAAGCGATGCGCGCGGCGCGGCCCGGCTGGACCGAGTGCGAGCTGGCGGGCGAGGGCGCGCGCGCGCTGTGGCGGCGCGGCATCGAGCCGGCGCTTGTGCTGGCGGCCGGCGCCAGGCGGCTGGCGCGCTACCGCCATCCGCGCGCCACTGCCGAACCGCTGGGCGAGCGCGCGATGCTGGCGTTGTGCGCGCGCCGCCACGGTTTGCACGCCAGCCTGACGCGCTTCGTCACGTTCGGCGCGGCGCCGCTCGAACAGGCCGAGCTGACGACGGTAGAGGCTACCGCGCTGACCGCCTGCGCGCCCGGCAATTCGCTGGCGGCGGTGTATCACGCGCTGCTGCAGGCTGATCGCCCCGCCGGCCACCCGGATGCCATCCGCGAACGCCACCAGGGCGGCGTCACCGGCTATCGGGCGCGCGAGATGCTCGCCAGCGCCAGCAGCGCGCTGCGGCTCGAAGCGGGCATGGCGGTTGCGTTCAACCCTGGCCTGCAAGGCATCATGCTCGAGGATACATTCCTGATCGGCCAGCACGCTCTGGAAAACCTGACCGTCGACCCGGCCTGGCCGGCGGCGATCGTGCAGGGCCGCAGCCGGCCGCTGTGGCTGGAGTCGGCGTGCTGACGCTGGCGACGTTTTTCGGCGGCCCGCCGCAAGTGCACGCCTCGGCGCCGGGACGGGTCAACCTGCTGGGCGAACACACCGACTACAACGACGGCTTCATGCTGCCGGTGGCGACGCCGCAGCGCACCGACGTGGCGATGAGCGTCAGCGAGGACCAACAGTTCCATGTGTATTCGGCGACGCTGCGCGAGGGCGTCGATTACGGCGGCGACGGCCATCCGCCGGCCGGCTTCGCCAGCTATATCGACGGCTGCATCCGCCTGGTCGAGGCGCGCGGGGTGGCGGTGCCGCCGCTGCGGGTGTATGTCAGCACCGAGCTGCCGGTCGGCGCCGGCCTGTCGAGCAGCGCCGCGCTCGAGGTGGCGACGCTGCGGGCGCTGCGCAGCCTGCTCGCGTTCGAGCTCGACGACGTGGCGCTGGCGCGCCTCGCCCAGCGCGCCGAGATCGAGTATGCCGAGGTCAACTGCGGCATCATGGACCAGATGGCGGCGAGCCTGGCGGACCAGCGCCACATGCTGTTCATCGACGCCCGCAGTCTGGCGTACCGGCTGCGGCCGCTGCCGCCCTGCAGCGAGCTGATCGTGATCGATTCGGGGGTGCCGCGCAGCTTGGCCGCGAGCGGCTACAACGCCCGCCGCGCCGAATGCGAACAGGCCGCGCGCCTGCTCGGCGTCGCGGCGCTGCGCGACGTCGCCGACCCGCAACAAGTCGAGACGCTGGCGGCGCCGTACCGGCAGCGCGCGCGCCATGTCGTCGCCGAAAACCTGCGCGTGCTCGAGGCGGCCGCCGGCGTGTCGGCGGCGCGCTTCGGCGCCCTGATGAACGCTTCCCACGCCAGCTTGCGCGACGACTATGAAGTGTCGATCGATGCGCTCGACGAACTGGCAGCGGCGCTGCGCGCGATCCCCGACGTGTATGGCGCGCGCCTGACCGGCGCCGGTTTCGGCGGCGCCTGCGTGGCGCTGTGCCGCGAAGGCCGTGCGGCGGCGGCGGCGGCGGCGGCGCTGGCACGCTACAACTTGGTCGGCAGGCAGGGCCGCATCCTGATCCCGCTGCCGGCGCAACAGGAGGGCGCAGCATGACTCAATTCGAATATCCGCGGCCGCAGCTGGTGCGCGATCACTGGATCAGCCTCAACGGGCCGTGGCGGTTCATGTACGACGACGCGCGCCGCTGCCAGATGCCGGACTGCGTCGACGGCTGGACCCACGACATCGTGGTGCCGTTCGCGCCGGAAGCGAAGGCCAGCGGCATCGGCGACACCGGCTTCCATTCGATCTGCTGGTACCGGCGCGATTTCACGCTGCCACCCGGCGCCGGGCGCACCATCCTGCACTTCGGCGCCGTCGACTACGCCGCGAGGGTATGGGTCAACGACCACCTGGTGGCCGAGCACGAGGGCGGCCATACGCCGATCCGCGCCGACATCACCGCGGTGATGAACAAGGACGGCGCGCAGGTGGTGACGGTGCGGGTCGAGGACGATCCGCACGACCTGGCCAAGCCGCGCGGCAAGCAGGACTGGCTGCTCGAGCCGCACTCGATCTGGTATCCGCGCACCACCGGCATCTGGCAGCCGGTGTGGCTCGAGCAGGTGGCGTCGACCTACATCAACGTGCTGCGCTGGACGCCGATCTTCGAAACCTACGAGATCGGCTGCGAAGTGTTCGCCACCGGCGAAATCGACGAGGACCTGTTCGTCGAAGTGAAGATCTGGCACGGCGAGGAACTGCTGGCCGACGACCACTACAAGCTGCTGGGGCACGAGGCGAACCGCAAGATCGCGCTGTCCGATCCCGGCATCGACGATTCGCGCAACGAGCTGCTGTGGAGCCCGGAGCGGCCGACCCTGCTCGAAGCGGAAGTCACGCTGTACCATGGCGACGAGGTGCTCGACGCGGTGACCTCGTACACGGCGATGCGCTCGGTCGCAATCAACCGCGACCGCTTCATGCTCAACGGCCGCGCCTATCCGCTGCGGCTGGTGCTCGACCAGGGCTACTGGCCGGACACGCTGATGACGGCGCCGTCGGATGCCGCGCTGCGCCGCGACGTCGAACTGGCCAAGGCGATGGGCTTCAACGGCGTGCGCAAGCACCAGAAGATCGAGGATCCGCGCTACATGTACTGGGCCGACAAGCTGGGCCTGTTGGTGTGGGAAGAGATGCCGTCGCCGTACCGCTTCAGCCCGAAGGCGATCAGCCGCATCGTCAAGGAATGGACCGAGGCGATCGAGCGCGACTACAGCCACCCGTGCATCATCGTGCTGGTGGCGTTCAACGAGTCGTGGGGCGTGCCGAACCTGACGCTGACGCAGGCCCACCGCAATGCGGTCGAGGCGCTGTACCACCTGACGCGCACGCTCGACGCCACCCGCCCGGTGATCGGCAACGACGGCTGGGAGGCATCGGCCACCGACATCCTCGGCATCCACGACTACGACTGCGATCCGGAGCGGCTGGCGGCGCGCTATGCCGTCAGCGATCCGGTGCGCACGCTGTTCGACCAGCGCCGGCCGGGCGGGCGCATCCTGACGCTGGACGGCTTCCCGCACCGCGGCCAGCCGATCGTGCTGACCGAATTCGGCGGCATCGCGTTCGACCCGTGCACGACCGGCGCGGCAACCTGGGGCTATTCGCGCGCCCACACGGCGGAAAGCTTTCTCGAGTTGTACCGCGCGCTGCTGTACGCGGTCAACAACACCTTCATGTTCAGCGGCTTTTGCTATACCCAGTTTGCCGACACGTTCCAGGAAGCGAACGGCCTGCTGTGCGCCGACCGCACGCCGAAGGTGCCGCTCGAGCAGATTTACGCGGCCACTCGCGCCATCAAGTACTTGCACAACGAGGAGGGGGCGGGACCCGGCGGCGCCTGACCGCCCGCAGCCGCGCGCGGCCGCAGGTCTCTTGCAACACGACCATATTGTCAGATCACGCGACGCCCGCAAGGGGCGAAAAAGGAGCAAGCATGCGAACGATCGTCGTTTTTTGCCACCTGCGCTGGGATTTCGTCTATCAGCGGCCGCAGCAATTGTTGGCGCGGCTGGCGCAGCATTACCGGGTCCTGTTCGTCGAAGAACCGGTGTTCGATGACGCCGCGCCGTTCATGGAACAGTCCACGCCCGTTCCAGACGTGACCGTTTGCCGCGCCCATACGCCGATCCTCGCCGGCGGCTTTCACGACGACCAGATTCCGCTGCTGCAACCGCTGCTGGCGGACCTGGTACCGCCTGGCGAGCGGCCGATCGTCTGGTTCTACACGCCGATGGCGTTGCCGCTGCTGCAGCAACTGCAGGCCAGCCTGGTGGTGTACGACTGCATGGATGAACTGTCCGCGTTCAAGAATCCACCGAAGCAACTGCTGCAACGCGAGAGCGCATTGCTGAACCTGGCCGACCTGGTGTTCGCCGGCGGGCCCAGCCTGTTCGAGGCGAAGCGCGAACGCCACCCCGACGCGCACTGTTTCCCCAGCAGCGTCGACGTCCGTCATTTCGAGCAGGCGCTGGCGCGCGACACGAGCCACCCGGCGCAGCAGCACATCGCCCACCCGCGGCTCGGTTTCTACGGCGTCATCGACGAGCGCTTCGACGGCGCGCTGATCGCCGCGCTGGCCGACGCCCATCCCGACTGGCAGGTCGTGCTGGTCGGTCCGGTGCTCAAGGTCGATCCCGCCGGCCTGCCGCGCCGGCCCAACATCCACTACCTCGGCCAGCAGCCGTACGGGGCGCTGCCGCAGCTGCTGGCCGGCTGGGACGTCTGCCTGCTGCCGTTCGCGCTGAACGAGGCGACGCGCTACATCAGCCCGACCAAGGTGCTTGAATACATGGCGGCTGAATTGCCGAGCGTGAGCACGCCGATCGCCGACGTCGCCGGGCCCTACGGCCACGTGGTCGCCATCGCCGACGGCGCCGATGAATTCATTGCCGCCTGCGAGGCGGCGCTGGCGCTGACGCCGGCGCAAAGGGCGGCGCAGCGCGCCACCATGCGCGGCATTGTCGCCGGCACCTCGTGGGACGTCACCGTCGCCGCCATGCGCGACTTGCTGGCAAGCACCGTGCCGCGCCAGGCGGCGCCGCGCTTTCCGGCGCGCGGCGCCGACGGCGCCGCCGTCACCGCGTCGCCAAAGGTGAACCCGTTGCGCTCGCAGGGCGGGGCGCAGAAAGCGCGCACGGTGATCGTCGGCGCCGGGCCGACCGGCCTGTCGGCCGCCTACCACCTGGCCGAAGGCGCCGTGCTGATCGACAAGAACGTCCGCGTCGGCGGCTGGTGCCGCTCGATCGGCGACCATGGCTTCACCTTCGACTACGCCGGCCACATCATGTTTTCCAACGACCCCTATGTGCTCAAGCTGTATCAGCTGCTGTTGGGCGACAACCTGCACTGGCAAGACCGCGAAGCGTGGATTTACAGCAAGCAGGTGTTCACGCGCTACCCGTTCCAGGGTGCGCTGTATGGCTTGCCGCCGAAGGTGATCAGCGAGTGCATCGTCGGCGCGATCGAGGCGCACTTCGGCGCCCTCGACGCTGGCGGCGGCGTGGCAGCCGGCCCGGCAATGCCGTTCAAGCCGGTCGACGATTGCTGCGCCGACGGCACCGCCTGCGTGGTCAACGCCACTGCGATCGCGCCGCGCAAGCGCGACATCCGCAACTTCGAGGAATTCATCTACAAGGTGTGGGGCAGGGGCATCGCCAAGCATTTTGCGATCCCCTACAACCGCAAGCTGTGGACGCTGCCGCTGTCCGAAATGGAAACCTCATGGCTCGGCGGACGGGTGCCATTGCCGGACCTCGAGGAGATCATCGAGGGCGCGCTGGAACCGGTGGCCAAACCGATGGGGCCGAATGCGCGCTTCGGCTATCCGCTGCGCGGCGGCTTCCAGGCGCTGATGGATGGCTTCCTGCCGCACATCAAGGGCAGGATCGAGATGAACGCGCAGGCGACCCAGTTATTGCCACGCGAGCATGTGCTGGTTCTAGCAGACGGCAGCCGCTATCGCTACGAACACCTGGTCAGCACCATGCCCTTGCCCGAGTTGATCAAGCTGGCCGGGGCCGAGGCGCCGGACGCGGTGCGCGCCGCCGCGCGCGGCCTTCGCCATCTGTCGGTGCGCTGCGTCAACCTCGGCGTCGCCCGCGAGAAGCTCACCGACAAGCACTGGATCTACTACCCCGAGGACACGATCTTCCATCGCATCTTCGTCCAGGGAAATGCCAGTCCGTACTGCAACCCCGCTGGCGGCTTCGGGCTGACCTGCGAGATATCGTATTCGCCTTGGAAGCCGCTGCCGCTCGATGGCCAGGCGTTGATCGACCGCTGCGTCGACGATTGCATCAAGGTCGCGATGCTGCGGCCCGACGACCGGATCATCACCGCCAACATGGTCGACTTGCCCTATGCCTATGTCGTCTACGACCACGCGCGCGCGGCCAACGTCGAGCTCGTCAAAGCCTGGCTGACACGCCACGATATCATCCTGGCGGGACGCTACAGCGAGTGGGAATACTACAACTCCGACCACGCCTTCCTGGCTGGCAAAAAAGCGGCCGAGACGGTATTGGCGCAGCGGGCCGGCAGGGCCATGACGGTTGGCTCCGAGTGAAAGGCAACCGGCAGAGGCTGGGATGGGCCTGACGCTGAGGCTGAGGGAGTTACGCAATCGCGGCCAGCCGCATCGTCAGTGGTCGCCCATCGGCGACTCATTCCTGGCGGACGCCTGGGCGTCGTGGCGCGACGTCACGAGTTCCGCGCGGCATTGACGGCACATTACAGCGGCTGCCTGAATTCTCAAGCGGTGCGTAACCCGCGGTTTTCCGCAACTGGGCGGACCGCGGGAATTGCGCGCGCCGCCGGCTCGCGCAGATCCTTTGACGAAGACGGTTCTGCCGAAAGCAGCCGTCAATGCGAGATCGCGCCGTCGGTCATGTTGACGCGATCGCCCATGCGGAAGGTCGGGGGAGTCGCCTGGGTGACGACCAGCGTGGTGCCATCGTCCATGCGCAGCGTGACACGATACATTTTTTCTTCGCCCATCGACGAACCGGTCGTGCCGGCACCGCTGCCGCCGACCGCGCCGGTGCCTTGCTTGGGCACCGCTTCGATTGCCATTACCATCGCGTTCGGGGCCATCGTGCCGGCGGCTGGCGGTGCTGTGCCTGGCGTTCCTTGCGACTGCGGGCTTGCCGTGCTGCCGCCAGCAGTGCCGGCCATGTTGCCTGCGCCGCCTTCGCTGCCCATGGCGCCGGTGGCGCTGCTGCCCGTGCCGCTGCTGGTGCCGGTGGCGCCGCTGCCCATGGTGCTGCTGGTGCCGCTGCTGGTGGCGCCAGCGCTGTCGTCGGACATTTTGCCGCGCATCGTGCCGCATCCTGCCAGCGCCAGTGCCAGCATGCCCGCCAGTATCACGTTCTGTTGTTTTCGATTCATGATCAACTCCTTATGTTTGATGTCTTGCTGTGGGTGTCTGCGTGACATGCCGTTTGCCACGAGGGTAAGAGCGGCGAACCGGTACTACGTTCCGGCGGCGCCGGGCGGCACCTGACGCAAATCAAACGAAACCTGTCTCGTTCAGGTTGCCGCCACAGCGTTGCCGCCATTGCTAGTTCTGGCCGGTTGCCCCGACGCCGGTATTGTTCCTGGCAGTGGTGCTGGAATCGCTGGATGGATTGTTGCTGGCGGCTGGGGACGATCCGGCACTTGGGCTGACGGTCGGGCTCGAGCCGCTGGTGTTTTTCCAGGGGAAATAGCTGCACGCCGCCAGCGACAGCGCTAGCAGGCCCAGGATCACGCTTTGTGTACGCTTCATATTCAACTCCTCGATTGTTGGTGTTTTTCCGGTGTGTGCGTGACGATGCCGCGTGCCACTGGAGTAAGAGGGTTGAACCGGCGCGACGTTCCGGCTGAGCGGGTGCAGCGTGAGCCAGATCAAACTGTCGAGGGAGTTGTTGCCTGCGAGGCAGGACGTCAGCGCGCAGCTGTGGTGCTGGGCAGCACGGTCCACAGCACGGCAGCGGTGACGCCGGCGGCGCTGCAGTCGACCAGCCAGTCGCCCAGCGAAGCGCCGCGATACGGGAACAGGCTTTGCACCAGCTCGTCGCCGGCGCCCATCAGCGCCACGGTCAGCAGCGCCTTCAGCGCGCGGGCGCCGCCGTTGCCTTGGCTGCCGGTAAAAATGAGGAACGTCAGCACCCCGTAGGCGAGCGAATGCAGCACGACACCGGTAGCGTAATGGCCGAGTTCGCTGCGGGCGCCGGGAATCGAGCCCATCACGAGAATCGCCGTATAGATCAGCAACGCGCAGCCGTAGCGCAGCTTGCGCAGTTTCGGGTCGAGCACCAGCAGGGAGAAGAGGGCGTGCATGACAGGCCGCGAGGGCAAAAGCCGCAAGGATAGCATGTCGCTGCGCACGCCCTGGCGGACGGCAAGGCGCCGCCGGCGCGACGGTTCAGATGGTCAAGGCACTGGCGCCGTTGGCGTAGTGGGCGTCGAAACAGCCGTGGCATGCGGCGCAGAATAGATGGGCGGTACGGACGCTGCGTTGGCGCAGTACCAGCTTCAGGTGAGGTTGAGCGCACTTCGGGCAAGGTTCGCGCACGCTGCCGCACGTGGTCAGGTTGATGGGCGTATCGTCGTCGTCGAGGTGGTCGACGACGGCGTGCGGGTTCAGTTCTGTCATGACGAGGCGATCTTCATCGCGATGGTGCCGGCGGCCGTGGACCGGACTCGATCCGCGTGCATGGGTGGACGGTGTGTCAAAGGCTAAAAAGCTCATTCGATAGACTCCCTTTGCTTCCAGTTACCGCAATTAATAGATAAACCAGTGGGCGAACTCTAAGGATAGTAGATGCTGGGCCAGGTTCAAGCTGTTAAAACTACTAATTCCTTGATATCCGTCAAGATGCTCGTTGCCAAAAAAAATGCCCGCCGGTGAAGGCGGGCAAACCCAAGATCGGGCCAAGAGAGGGGAAATCGGAGTGGCGTGCCGCCGTTGGAGGGGAGACACGCCTGGCTGCGATCACGCATATCGGTTGCATGTATGGCAGATGAAGGAAGTATAGGCAGCGAGTGTGACGCGGGTATGACAATGGTCAAAGGTGCTGCGTCGGCGCCGAACGATCTCGGCTGTGGCAGGTCGCCAGCGCCGCCGGGCAAAAAAAAGCCCGCTGGTGAAAGCGGGCTGAAGACTATTTTCTTGGAGGAGAATAGTGGAGACAGACAGAGTATGCTGCGCCGCCACATATATGTCCAATTGTGAAATTACATACCAGACATATCAAACAATTATAACTACGCCGGATTCACGACAATTGTCACGGCAATATTGCCGCGCGTGGCGTTCGAGTACGGGCACACCTCGTGGGCTTTGCTCACCACTGCTTCGGCCGCGGCCTGGTCCATGCCAGGCGTGCTGATTGCCAGCGTCACCGCGAGGCCAAAGCCGCCGGCGCCGTCCGGACCGATGCCGACCTGGGCGCCGACGCTGGCGGCAGCCGGCAGCGGCGTCTTCATGGCGCCGCCGACCAGCTTCATGGCGGACAGGAAACACGCCGCGTAACCGGCCGCGAACAACTGTTCGGGGTTGCTGCCGTCGCCGCCGGCGCCGCCGAGTTGCTTCGGCGTCGACAGGGCGACGTCGAGCGCCTTGTCGCTGGAGGTGGCGCGGCCGTCGCGGCCGCCGGTGGCGGTGGCATGTGCGGTGTACAGAACTTGCATGGAGGACTCCTGAAATGGGGGAAGGCAGATGCGACTGCCAATACGCAAATAATATCGCGCAATTCAATTGTGCACAATCTATTTATTGCTATCGGCTCCATAGTCATTGCCGCGGACTGCTACTGGCCATCCTCGATCGACTTGAACAGGTCATCGCGCACTGCCGACAGTTCGCTGCGCAGGCGCCCCAGCGCGGCCGCTTCCTTGCCGCTGGCGCACAGCAATTGCTCGGGGATCGGCAACGCCCTGGCGCGCAGCGCGCGTCCATCGTCGCTGAGCGAGATGCGCACCTGGCGTTCGTCCTGCTGGTCGCGGTTGCGCTCGACAAGGCCGTTCGCTTCCAGGCGCTTGAGCAGCGGCGTCAGCGTGCCCGAGTCGAGGAACAGGCGCGCGCCGATATCCTTGACGAGGATGCCGTCCTGCTCCCACAGCACCAGCATCACCAGGTACTGGGGGTAGGTCAGGCCGAGCCGGTCGAGCAGCGGCTTGTAGGTGCGGGTGACCGCGTGCGAGGCCGAATACAGCGCGAAGCAGAACTGGTTGTCGAGCGCCAGCATCGGCGCCGGCGATGGTTCTTGCTTCGGCGGCTTGCTCATTGCTTCACCGGAACCGTGTAGTTCAGCGCCAGCCGGCCGCCGTCGGCGTAGATGGTCTGGCCGGTCATGTAGGAGGCGTCGTCGCTGGCAAGGAAGGCGGCGATTGATGCCACTTCCTCCGGCTCGCCGCAGCGCCCCAGCGGCGTGCGCGACAGGATGGTGTTGCGCGCTTCCGGGCTGGCCAGCACGGCTTTCCTGGCCAGCTCGGTGAGGATGGTGCCGGGGCCGATGCCGTTGACGCGGATGCCGTGCGGCGCCAGGCTCAGCGCCATCACCCGCGTGAGCTGGTTGACGCCGCCCTTGGATACCACATACGGCACCTGGTTCGGGATCGCCAGCTCGGAATTGACGCTCGACATGTTAATGATGCAGCCGCTCTGCTGCTTCACCATTTCGCGCGCCGCCGCCTGGCCGCACAGGAACATCGATTTCAGGTTAATGCGCAGCACGCGGTCGAAGTCGTCCTCGTCGAGGTCGAGGAAGTCGGCGGCGTGGGTAACGCCGGCGTTGTTGATGAGGATGTCGATGCGGCCGAAGGCCTGCAAGGTGGCGGCGATCATGGCGTCGACGTCGGCTTTGAGGCTGACGTCGGCGGCGAAGAAGCGCGCGGCGTCGCCCAGTTCGGCGGCGGCCTGCCGGCCCTCCGGCTTGATGTCGACCAGCATCACGCGGGCGCCTTCGCGCACCAGGCGCTCGGCGCAGGCGAGGCCGATGCCCTGGGTGGCGCCGGTGACAATCGCAACTTTATCGGCTAGCTTCATGGATCGCTTTCAAACTGTTCGGTAAAAGCGAATTCTACCCACAGCCTGGCGCCCGCGTGCAGATTTCCTGCAACGCGTCTTACATCAGGATCGGCTGATCCGGCAGTTCGTTGGCGCGCCCGCCGTTGGCCGGGAAGTGCTGGCGCAGCAGGGCGTTGACTTGCTCCACGGCAGCGATGCTGCTGTCGTGAAAATTGCCGCGCGCAAAACCTTCGGTCATGGTGCGGCACACCGCCTGCCACGTCGCGCTGTCGATCTTGCGGTTGACGTTGCGGTCCGCCACGATTTCGACCTTGTGCTCGGCCAGGTTCACGTAGAGCAGCACGCCGCAATTGTCTTCGGTATCCCACACCCCGTGCTCGGCGAACAGCGCCAGTGCGCGCTGGCGCGTGGTCATATCGTCCCAGATGGCGTCGAACGGGATCGAGGCCTCGACGATCAGGCGCACTTCGCCGCGATGGGTTTGCTCGCCGGCGGTGATGGCGCCGGCGATCGACGCCAGCGTTTCTTGCGGAAAAGCGCGGCGTCCGTCCGCGGCACTGGTTTTCCAGTGCCTCAGGGCGCGCGACATGCGTTGACTGAAGCTGCTCATTACCAATCCCCCGAGGCGCCGCCGCCGTCGAAACTGCCGCCGCCACCGGAAAAGCCGCCGCCGCCGAAGCCGCCGCCACCGCCGCCGAAGCCACCGCCGCCACCGCGGCTCAGGCTGCCGAGGGCGGTGCCGAGGATGAAGCCGGTGGCGCCGCCGCCCCAGCCGCCGCGCGACAGGCGCGAGCGGCGCGGCCGCAAGATCGACATCAGCACGAAGGCGCCGAACAGCAGCAACGGCAGCAGGAAGCCGCCGCCTTCCGACTGTTGCTGGCGCTGGCGCTGCGGTTCCGGCGCGGCGGGAAATTGTTCCTGGTTGAGCAGGGTGGCGATGGCGCCGACCCCGGCCACCAGGCCGTCGTAATAGTGTTCCTGCTTGAAGTGGGGCGCGATCACATCTTGCAGGATGCGCTTGGACTGGGCGTCGGTCAGCACGCCCTGGACGCCGCGGCCGGCCTCGATGCGCAGGCGCCGCATGGCCGCCGTATTGTCCTTGGCAACGAGCAGCAGCACGCCGTCATCGACGCCCTTGCGCCCGAGCTTCCAGGCGTCGGCGACCCGGATGCCGTACTGCTCGATCTGTTCCGGTTCAGTGGACTTCACCAGCAGCACGGCGATCTGGCTGCCGGTCTTGGCTTCGTAATCGGTCAGCACCGCCTCGAGCTTGTCGCGCTCGCCCGGTCCGAGCATGCCGGCCTGGTCGGTCACGTGGCCGGTCAGCGCCGGCACCGCGGCGAGCTGGGCGTGCGCCGCGCCGGCGCACAGCATCAGCGCCAGCACAGCTGCCCACAGGAAGCGCAACCTGGTCATCATCTTACTTGCCGAAATTAACGGTCGGCGCGGTCGAGATCGCCTTTTCGTTTTCGACAGTGAACGACGGCTTGACCTTGTAGCCGAAGATCATCGCCGTCAGGTTGTTCGGGAAGCTGCGCGTGAGCACGTTGTATTCCTGCACCGAAGCGATGTAACGCTGGCGCGCGACGGTGATGCGGTTCTCGGTGCCTTCCAGTTGCGACTGCAGGTCGCGGAAGCCGGCGTCGGCCTTCAGGTTCGGATAGTTTTCGGTCACCACCAGCAGGCGCGACAGCGCGCTCGACAGTTCACCCTGGACTTGCTGGAACTTTGCGAACGCGGCCGGGTCGTTCAGCACCTCGGGCGTGACCTGCATGCTGGTGGCGGCGGCGCGCGCCTTGGTCACCGCTTCGAGCGTGTCCTTCTCGTGAGAGGCGTAGCCCTTGACGGTATTGACCAGGTTAGGGATCAGGTCGGCGCGGCGCTGGTACTGGTTGACCACTTCGCTCCACGCGGCCTTGGTGGCCTCGTCCTTGGACTGGAACTGGTTGTAGCCGCAGCCCGACAGCAATGCTGACATGAAAGAAATGGTCAGCAGCAGGCGCATCCAGCGTGCAAATCCGTGATTGGTCATGATGGTCTTTTCCTGGCTAGTTGTCGAATGGATAAAAATATACCCTAAATGATTGGACTGCGCCTGTTCAATAGTGCGTGACGGTCGGCCGGCTGGCCCGGGTGGACGCGGTACAATGCTGCGTTCGCAAAAAATGACGAGGACCATGCCGTGAATTTCATCAGCAAGCTATCGGCCGCGTGGGCCGGCAACCATTCCCTGCTGTGCGTCGGGCTCGATCCCGACCTGGCGCGCATGCCGGCGCACTTGCAGCAGCGGCCGGACGCCATCGCCGTTTTTTGCAAGGCCGTCATCGATGCGACCGCCGACCTGGCGTGCGCGTTCAAGCCGCAGATCGCCTATTTTGCCGCGCTCGGCGCCGAGGCCCAGCTCGAAGACATCTGCAACTACCTGCGCCAGCACTACCCGCACATCCCGCTGATTCTCGATGCCAAGCGCGGCGACATCGGCGCCACCGCCAAGCAGTACGCGCGCGAAGCCTACGACCGCTATGGCGCGGACGCCGTCACGCTCAGTCCGTACATGGGCTTCGATTCGGTCGAACCGTATTTCGAATGGAGCGGGCGCGGCCAGATCATCCTGTGCCGCACCTCCAACGCCGGCGGCTCCGACCTGCAGTTCCTCGACGTCGACGGCAAGCCGCTGTACCAGCACGTGGCGGCGCTGGTCGCCAACAAGTGGAACAGCAATGGCCAGTGCGCGCTGGTGGTGGGCGCAACCTTCCCCGAGGAACTGGCGCAGGTGAGGGCGATTGTGGGCGACATGCCGGTGCTGGTGCCGGGCATCGGCGCCCAGGGCGGCGACATCGAGGCGACCGTCACGGCCGGCAAGACGTCCGCCGGCGCCGGCATGATGATCAGCTCGTCGCGCGCGATCCTGTATGCGACGCCGGCTGCCGGCGAAGACTTCGCCGCTGCCGCCCGCCGCGTCGCGCTGGAGACGCGCGACGCCATCAACCTGCACCGCTAGCTCGGGCAAGTTCTGGTGTCAGGTCTGACATTAAGACATTCGCGCGCGAATGTCTTAATGTCAGACCTGACACCAGCTATTTCACCGTCGGCTCGGCGCGATCGACTCCGCATAGTCGTACAGCGCGCCCAGAATTTCTTCGGCGCGCTCGTCGGCGTCTTCCGACAACGTGTCGATCTCGCTGAACAGCTGCTCGATGGTGCGGGCGCCGCCGTCGCCGTCGAACAGCCTGGCGGCGCGGTGCTGCTCCCACTGCGCCATTTCGGCCGGGCTCAGGGTGTGCGGGAAGTTGCGCGCGCGGTAGCGGAAGAATAGTTCCGACAGACGCTCGTCGTCGAACGCCGGCCGTGCCGTCGCCAGTTTCTCCGCCGTCTCGCCGCGCAGCGACTCGAGCTTGCGGCGGTCGTTGTTGCCGACGAAGCCGCC
>JAZKFW010000046.1:0-7345 GCA_040386255.1 Pseudomonadota bacterium | reverse complement strand
AACCCGAAATTGAACTAACTGTGACCACCTTGAACCGTTTGGTTCGGGATGCCGGTAAAAACGGCACAGGCGGGGCTTTATTTGTAGTGTAAAAAGCGGTTGTTCGCATTCGATGCGCAACCGTTTTTTTTTTGCGCGCGTTTTTACCACGATGAATTCAAAGGGCCGGGTTAACGGCCAAAACCGGAGCGATGCATGCGTTATTGGCTGATGAAATCCGAGCCCGATGAAGTCAGTATCGACGACGTGCTGGCGGCGCCGGCGCACACCGTCGCCTGGTTTGGGGTGCGCAATTACCAGGCCCGCAATTTCATGCGCGACCAGATGCAGCTGGGCGACCTGGCCTTGTTCTATCACTCCAGCTGCGCCGAGCCGGGCATTGCCGGCATCGTCGAGATCGCCTGCGGCGCGTATCCGGACGCCACCCAGTTCGACCCGAAAAGCCCGTATTTCGATCCGAAAGCGACGCCGGAACAGCCGCGCTGGATCAGCGTCGACGTCAAGGCGGTGCGCAAGACCGCGCTGCTGAGCCTGAAAGAGCTGCGCACGATTCCCGAGCTTGCCGACATGCGCCTGCTGGCCAAGGGCAGCCGCTTGTCGATCATGCCGGTCGAGCCCGCTGAATGGAAGTTCCTCAAAAAACTGTTGAAGTAGCAGAAGGTGTCTGACCCAAAAGATGAATCGGGTCAGACCCCTTTTCACACGATTGATCCATCTCAAACCCGCACTGCAACGGCGGCCTACGCTGAATCGTCATGGTAAGGCAGCAGATGAAACCGACGCACGCCCCGGCATTTCGTCCCGGCCGGCATATCGAAGTCATGGATGATCCCATCCACGACCCGTACTTTGTGCGCGGCAAGCCGGCCGGCACTGCAGTCTGCAGCGGCTGCGGCGCCGTCTTCCACAACGGCCGCTGGCAATGGTTGCTGGCGCCCGAACAGGCGCATCGCACCCGCTGTCCCGCCTGCAGCCGCATCCACGACGGCATGCCCGCCGGCTGGGTGTCGATGGAAGGCGGCTTCGCGCACGAGCACGCAGCAGGCCTGCTGGCGCTGGCGCGCAACGTCGAGACGCGCGAAAAGGCGCAACACCCACTCCAGCGCATCCTGGCGATCAGCGCAGAACCCGGCAAGGTGGTCGTCACCACGACCGGCCTGAACCTGGCCCGCGCCATCGGCATTGCTGTGCATCACGCCTACAAGGGCGAACTGGATATCCATTACGCACCGGACCAGTACCTGCTGAGGGTGAACTGGCGCCGCTGAGGAGTCGATCATGCAGAAGCATCCATTCTTGATTGCAGCCGCCTTGCTGAGCGGCTGCGCGCAGTTGCCGGTGGGGCCGACCATCGCCGCCATGCCGGCGCCCGGCAAGCCGTTCGAAGCCTTCATCGTCGATGACCAGCTGTGCCGCAACTGGGCGGCGGCATCAAGCGGGCCGGGCCGCAACGTCGCCAACGACCAGATGCTGACCGCGACGCTGGCGGGCGCGGCGCTGGGAGCGCTGGCCGGCGCCGTCGGCGGCGACAGCAGCGATGCCGCCACCGGCGCCGTGGTGGGTACCGCGCTGGGCGCCGGCGCCGGCTCGAGCATGTCCTCGGGCACCGCGTGGAGTGCGCAACGCCGCTACGACATCGCCTACCAGCAATGCATGTACGCGAAGGGCAATGTGATTCCCGGCTATTACCCGTACCCGGCGCCGGCGCCGCGCTAGAATTGCCGGTCGTCACCCGTTTAACGGCGAGGCTGTAAAATGGTTGGCATCCGGGCGTTGCCCGCCACCATGAAAAGACAAACCGATGACCTGGACCCTGGTGCTTTCCTTATGTGCCATGGGCATCATCGGCGGCTTCGCGGCCGGCCTGCTCGGCATCGGCGGCGGCATGATTCTGGTGCCGTTCATGACGATGGTGTTTACGTCGCTGCAGTTTCCGACCCACTTAGTGGTCCACATGGCAATTGCCACCGGCCTGGCCACCATCGTGTTCACGTCGATTTCATCGGTGCGCGCCCATCATCTGCAGGGCGCGCTGCTGTGGCCGGTCGTCAAGTTGTTCACCCCCGGCATCCTGGTTGGCTCCTGGCTCGGTCCGTGGGTCGCCCAACAGTTGAACAGCACCATGCTGGCGCTGTGTTTCGGCATTTTCGTGTTTGTCGCCGCCACCCAGATGCTGATCAACGCCAAGCCGCCCGCAAAGTTTCAGTTACCGGGCACGGCCGGCATGTTCGTCGCCGGTGGCGTGATCGGCCTGGTGTCCGGGCTGGTGGGCGCCGGCGGTGGCTTCATCTCGATCCCATTCATGACGTGGTGTAACGTGCGCATTCAGAACGCAGTGGCCACCAGCGCCGCGCTCGGCTTTCCGATCGCGCTGTCGGGCACGCTGGCGAACATCTATTACGGGCTCGGCGAAAAGGCGCTGCCACAATATTCGCTGGGCTACATCTACCTGCCGGCGCTGGCCGTGATCGCCACCGCCAGCGTCATCATGGCGCCGCTCGGCGCGCGCACCGCGCACCGTCTGCCGGTGGCCAAGCTGAAGAAAATCTTCGCGCTGATGCTGTACGCGTTCGCCATTTACATGCTGTGGCAGGCGCGTTCGCTGGCAAACTAGGCGCGCAGCGGGCGCTTCGTTTCGTGCGAATAGGCCCACGCCAGCATGGCGATGCCGCCGATAATCATCGGCAGCGACAGCATCTGTCCCGACGTCACCGGCAGGCCGGCGACCGTGATCTGCCAGTCCGGCACGCGGAAGTATTCGGTGAAGAAACGCGCGCAGCCGTACAGCAGCGTGAACATCGCGCCGACCGCCAGCCGCGGCCGCGCCTTGCGCGCGAACAGCCACAGGATGGCGAACACCAGCAGGCCGTCGACCAGCATCTGGTATAGCGGCGACGGGTGGCGCAAGCCCTCGAGAAACACCGGCAGCGGGTGCGTCGGGTAGTGCATGTCGGGCCAGCGCATCGCCCAAGGTACGGTGGCGTCGGCCACGCGGCCCGGCAATTCGGCGTTGATGAAGTTGCCCATGCGGCCGGCCGCGTAGCCGAGCGGCACCAGCGGCGCGATGAAATCGTAGACGTCGAGCAGGTTACGTTTTGATTTGCGGGCCCACAGCGCCATCGCGATCAGCACGCCGATGAAGCCGCCGTGAAACGACATGCCGCCGTGCCATACCATGAAAATCTCGAGCGGATTTTCGAGGAAGAATTTTGGCGTGTAAAACAGCACCTCGCCGAGCCGTCCGCCGACGATGACGCCGAGCACGCCGTAGAACAGCATGTCGTCGAGGTCTTCCTTCTTCCAGCCCTGGGCGGCGATGTGCGGCTGCTTGATGCGCACCCGGCCGAGCGCGATGAACATGGCGAACGCGAGCACGTACATCAGGCCGTACCAGTGGATGTGCACCGGGCCGATCGAAAATGCAACGGGGTCGGGCATCGGGTGGGTCAGCATAGCGTGTTTTTCCTCAGTAAATCCAAAAAGCCCAGCAGCACCGGCGAGCGGTTGTCGCGGCGCCAGGCCAGGCCGGTTTCCACCAGCGGCGAATGGTCGTGCAGCGCCCGGTATTCTACGCCGGGACGCATCAAGTTGGAGACGGATTGTGGCACAAGTGCCAAGCCCATGCCGGCCGACACCAGGCTGACGATGGTCTGCATCTGGATCGCCTGCTGGCCGATCTCCGGGGTGACGCCGGCGGCATGGAAGCAGCCGAGGATGGCGTCGTGCAGCGCCGGCGCGATCGGGCGCGGGAAAATGATCAGCGGCAGCGGCGGCAAGTCCTTTAGCCAGACCGGGCCGCGATCGGCCGGGCCACGATCGGCCGGGCCGCGATCGGCCGGGCCGCGATCGGCCGGGCCGCGACCGCGCAATGCGTCGAGGCCGGCGGGCGCGGCGAGGATCAGTGGCTCCGACAGCACCTTCAGATAGTCAAGCTCGGCGCGTGCCTTGTCGGGCAGCGGCGGGATCAGCAGGCCGGCATCGATGCGGTTGTGCAGCAAGTCCTCGACCTGCAGGTCGGAGGTCGCTTCCTGCAGCACGATCTGGACCTGCGGAAATTGCGCGCGGTAGGTGCGCAGGAAGGGCGGCAGCACGCTGTAATCGGCCGACGACACGAACGCCAGCGCCAGGCGGCCGGACTCGCCGGCGGCGGCGCGCCGCACCAGTTCCGGCAGTTCGGCCGACTGTGCCAGCATGCGCCGCGCTTCCGGCAACAAGGCGGCGCCGGCAGGCGTCAGCGACACGCCGCGGCGGCTGCGCAGGAACAGCGCCGCGCCCAGCAACTCTTCCAGCGCCTGTATGGTTTGCGACAAGGGCGGCTGCGTCATGTGCAGGCGCGTCGCGGCGCGGCCGAAATGCAGTTCCTCGGCGACGGTGACGAAATAACGCAACTGGCGCAGGTCGATGTTCACTATATGTGTTTCAGTTGGTTTTAGAGAGATTGATATGTTTTTCGACTCACAGGCACGATGATACTGTATTTGACTTGCAATGGCCGGCAAGGCATTCTTTGAGATCGCTTATCAGGAGTTCACCATGGCAGACCAGCCCCGCTACAACCGCCGTTCCCGCAATATCACCGAGGGCGTGTCGCGCAGCCCCAACCGTTCGATGTACTACGCGATGGGTTACGAGGAGGCAGACTTCTCGAAGCCGATGATCGGCGTCGCCAACGGCCACTCCACCATCACGCCGTGCAACTCGGGGCTGCAGAAGCTGGCCGACATTGCCATCTCGTCGATCAAGGAAGCCGGCGGCAATCCGCAGGTGTTCGGCACGCCGACCATCTCCGACGGCATGTCGATGGGTACCGAAGGCATGAAATTTTCGCTGATCTCGCGCGAGGTGATCGCCGACTGCATCGAAACGTGCGTGAACGGCCAGTGGATGGACGGCGTCGTCGTCATTGGCGGCTGCGACAAAAACATGCCCGGCGGGATGATTGCCATGGCGCGCACCAACGTGCCTAGCATCTACGTATACGGCGGCACCATCAAGCCGGGCAACTGGAAAGGCAAGGACCTGACCATCGTTTCCGCATTCGAGGCGGTGGGCGAATTTACCGCGGGCCGCATGTCGAAGGAAGACTTCGACGGCATCGAGCGCAATGCCTGCCCGTCGGCCGGTTCATGCGGCGGCATGTACACCGCCAACACGATGTCGTCGTCGTTCGAAGCGCTCGGCATGGCGCTGCCGTACTCGTCGACGATGGCCAATCCGGACGACGAGAAGGTCGGCTCGGCCGCCGAGTCGGCGCGCGTGCTGGTCGAAGCGGTCAAGCGCGACCTCAAGCCGCGCGACATCATCACCCGCGAGTCGATCGAGAATGCGGTGTCGCTGATCATGGCGACCGGCGGCTCGACCAATGCGGTGCTGCACTATCTGGCGATCGCGCATGCGGCCGAAGTCGAGTGGACGCTGGACGACTTCGAGCGCGTGCGCCTGAAGGTGCCGGTCATCTGCAACCTCAAGCCGTCCGGGCAGTACGTGGCGACCGACCTGCACAAGGCCGGCGGCATTCCCCAGGTCATGAAACTGTTGCTCGATGCCGGCATGCTGCACGGCGACTGCATCACCATCACCGGCCAGACGATTGCCGAGCAGCTCGCCGATATCCCATCGGTGCCGAATCCTGATCAGGACGTGATCCGCACGATCGACAAGGCGCTGTATGCGCAAGGTCACCTGGCGGTCCTGAAGGGCAACCTGGCGCCGGAAGGCTGCGTGGCCAAGATTTCCGGCCTGAAAAATCCGGTGATCACCGGTCCGGCGCGTGTCTTCGACGACGAGTACACGGCGATGGACGTGATTCTTGCCGACGGCATCAAGCCGGGCGACGTGCTGGTGTTGCGCTACCTGGGGCCGAAGGGCGGTCCCGGCATGCCGGAGATGCTGGCGCCGACGGCGGCGCTGATTGGCAAGGGGCTGGGCGAGTCGGTCGGCCTGATCACCGACGGCCGCTTCTCTGGCGGCACCTGGGGCATGGTCGTGGGCCACGTTGCGCCGGAAGCGTTCGAGGGCGGCACGATTGCGCTGGTGGAAGAGGGCGACTCCGTCACGATCGATGCGCACCAGCAGCTGATCCAGCTGAACGTGGCCGATGAAGAGATCGCGCGGCGGCGCGCGCTGTGGAAGCAGCCGACGCCGCGCTACACGCGTGGCGTGCTGGCCAAGTTCGCCAAGCTGGCCTCGTCGGCCAGCAAGGGCGCCGTCACCGGCTAATATTGCCTTTTTACACACCGGGGTCTGATCAAAGGTCTGACCCCGGTAATGCTATTTGCGTTTGTCGAAAGTTTGCTTGATGCGGTCCTTGCGGCGCTGCTCGTCGACGTTGTGTTCTTTCTTCTTGTCGAGTCCGAACATCTTTTCGATGAACTCGAACCAAATGAACGCGAACGCCATCGCAGCGATGATGTACCACCACGATATCTCGGCGAAGCGCCACACTTCGAAGAATCGCAGACCTACCAGTAGTGCAATGATGATAATTAGCGGCATCGAAAACTCCTTCTCATCTCTGCATCTTACAAACATTTTGGTTCCGCAGGGCAATTAATCGCAATGCCGCGGCCAATGCTGTGGTCAACGCGCCGCAGGTGCCGCGCGTTAACGATTCAAGTCACTGCGTTTCACGTTTTCGGAAACACGGTAGAATGTATTTCTAGGTAGTCACTTTGGAGAAAAAATGAAACGTTCAATGATGCTGTGCATGGTCGTATCGGCCCTGGCTTCCACCTCCGCGATGGCGAATGCCGATCTGGCAAAGGGTAAAAATTGCATGGCTTGCCACGCCGTTGCCAACAAGCTCGTTGGACCAGCTTACAAAGACGTGGCAGCGAAATATGCCGGCCAGAAAGACGCTGAAGACAAGCTGGTCGGCAAGGTTCTGAAGGGCGGCTCGGGCACGTGGGGCGCAGTCCCTATGCCGGCCAACCCGCAGGTGAGCGAAGCCGAAGCACGCACCCTGGTCAAATGGATCCTCGCGCAGAAATAATTTTTTATTCCAAAACCGGGGTCAGACCTCGGTTTTAGAACTTCTGCTCAAAATAAAAGCGCGCTGACCGAACGTCAGCGCGCTTTTTTATTCTAAAACTTGGGTCTGACCCCGGTTTTAGAACTTTAGCGGACCACTTTCATCTTGGTCTTCTTGCCGACCTCGTAGGTGAACAGAGGCAGCGAGCCGTCCTTGATGTCGCCGAAGTTGTCGAACTGGATCAGGCCGGTGACGCCTTGGTACTTGATGTTCTTCAGCTCAGGCAGGTTACTTCGTAGGATCGGACTATTCCAAAACCTGGGTCAGACCCTAATGGCGTTAAGTTAAGGCGTTGACGCAATTTTTCCCTTGTAA
>JAZKFW010000045.1:0-89704 GCA_040386255.1 Pseudomonadota bacterium | reverse complement strand
CGCGCGGCACCGGCATTTCGCCGCTGCGCTACCTCGACCTGAAGATGAATCCGGAGTGGCTGCGCTACTACATCGCCTTCAAGCTGAACTCGAAGGTCGAGGACCTCGATTTCAACGGCGACGACTTCGTGGCGCGCGTCAACAGCGACCTGATCGGCAAGTACATCAACATCGCCAGCCGCTGCGCCGGCTTCATCGCCAAGAAATTCGACGGCAAGCTGGCCGCCACGCTTTCGCCCAAAGCCCAGCAATGGATCGGGCGCGCGCTGACCGTGGATGGCAACGAGCGCCAGGCCAACATCGCGGCCCACTTCGAGGGCCGTGAATTCGGCAAGGCGCTGCGCGAGATCATGGAGATCGCCGACATCACCAACCAGTACGTCGACGAGAACAAGCCGTGGATCCTGGCCAAGGATCCGGAGAAGAACGCCGAGCTGCACGACGTCTGCACGACCGCGCTGATCCTGTTCCGCCAGCTGACGATCCTGCTGTCGCCGGTGCTGCCGCAGGTGGCCGATCGGGTGGCCGAATTCCTCGGCGATGCCGAATACACGTGGCGCGACACCAGCGGCGCGACGGTCTACGAGTCGATGCTGGGACGCACGATCTTCACTTACAGCCACCTGATGCAGCGGGTCGACGCCAAGATGGTCGAGGACTTGTTCGATCGCCCGGCTGCCGCCCCTGCGGTCGCCGCCCCGGTGGCCGAGGCTGCCGCCGCTGCGCCAGCGGAAGGCATCGAAGAGCTGGCGCCGGAAATCAAGATCGACGACTTCACCAAGATCGACCTGCGCATCGCCAGGATCGTCAATTGCGAGCAGGTGGATGGGTCGGACAAGCTGCTGCGCCTGACGCTCGATGTCGGCGAAGGCCGGCTGCGCAACGTCTTCTCGGGCATCAAGTCGGCGTACCAGCCGGAGCAGCTGATCGGCAAGCTGACCGTGTTGGTGGCCAACCTGGCGCCGCGCAAGATGAAGTTCGGCGTGTCCGAAGGCATGGTGCTGTGCGCATCGGCCGCCGACGAGAAAGCCGACCCGGGCCTGTACGTGCTCGAGCCATGGCCAGGCGCCAAGCCCGGCATGCGCATCCGCTAACTTACAAATAATTGTTAGCCGTAACACCGTCATCCTCGCGAAAGCGGGGATGACGACCCCGGCGCCGGCTCGGACTACTTCTCGAACCGCACCTTGTACTCGACGGCCATATTGTCGTCAGTAATCTTCCACAGCTCCGGCCTCCTCAAGATCGCGTCGCGCATCTCCAGCAGCGGCACCGCCGCCAGTTTCTCGAGCTCGGCACGATGGCGCGCATCCTGGTCGAACAGCACCGAGCCGTCGTCGCGCCTGAACTTGAGCAGGTTGGCGCGCCGCTCCTCGGTGCTCATGTCGAACGGCGAATCGCTCGCCGCGACGAAGGTCGAATACGTCGTCACGTGCTTGAACACATGCGCCGCCGTGTGCACCACGTCGCGCGAGCCGGTCGCGTTGTAATAGATCACGCCGCCCGGATTAAGATGGCCGCGCGCCAGTTCGAGGAACTCCGCCGACAGCAGGTTGGTCGTGTTGCTGCGCCAGTGGTACGTCGTGTTCATGAGGATGAAATCGAACTTTTCGCCCGGATTGTTTCGCAGCCAGCGGCGGCCGTCGTCGATGTGCAGCTTGACCTTCGGGTCCTTCAGCACGCCGGCGATAGCGGGATAGCGCTCCATCACGCCCGGATAGCCCTTGTTGATCTCGACGATGGTCAATGACTCCACCGGCTGGTATTCGGCAATGACCTTGGCCCACGAGCCCGTGCTGAAGCCGATCTCGAGCACCCGCGCGGGCTTCCTGTGCAGGCTTGCCATCATGTAGGCGCGGTCGATCAGGTTGGAGTTGCGCAGCGGGTCGAGGTTGTAGCGGCCGTCGTAGATGCCGTTGCCGTACATGATGTCGCCCTGCGGATCGCTGGCAACGGTGATGATGCCGCTGCGGTTTTCATGCACGTACGCAAACGGCCGATGGTCGGGTTCGCCGAACTGCAGGCGTTCCAGGTGGCCCGCGTACAGGCCGCCATGCAATGCCCACGCGCCCGCCACCATCGCGGCCGTCAAGCCGACCGCGCGCATCTTGTAGGCGCGGTCCTTCGGCAGCGCCACCAGCAAGGCCAGCAGCAGGAGCACCGTCAGTCCGCTCAAGATCGCAATGTTGGCTTCGAGCGAAAACATGTCGAGCAGGATGAAGCCCGTCACCAGCGGCCCCAGCGTGGCGCCGACGATGTTGGCGAAATACAGCCACGACATGGCCTGCGCCGCATCTTCGCGGTCGTCGGCAATGCCAAGGTGCATCAGCATCGGCAGGATGCCGCCGGTGAAGAACGCCACCGCGCCGATCGCGATGTAGGCGACGACGGCGCCGATTTCCTTGACCACGTAGGCGGACGTCGCCGCCACCACCGGCAGCGCCAGGTAGAACACGGCAATGGCCAGAAACAGCGCGCGCACCAGGTATTCCACCGGCTTGCCGTCCGGCTCGCAGGCCTTGCGCGAATGCAGCGAGCCGGCGGCGATGCCGACCAGGAAGGCGGTCAGCATCAGCCCGAACACTTCCGGCCGGTTAGCGGTCATGAAGCCGAGCATGCGGAACCACAGGATTTCCTGGCTCAGCGAGATGTAGCCGATCGCCAGCAGGGTGAAGCACACCAGCGGATACGGCAGCAGCGGCGCGGCGCGCGGCTCGAGCGGGGCGGCGGCAGGCGCCGCATTGTCGTCAGCCAGGTTTTCGCGCGCCAGCCGGCGGCTGGCGTCGAAGATCAGCGCCGCCGTGGCGAAGTTGCAGACGGCGGCGATCAGCACGGCGGTCTGCTGGCCGAAGAAGACGAACAGCAGCTCGACCGTGCAATACGCGGCAATCGCCGAGCCGATCGTGTTGACCGCGTACAGCAGGCCGACCGACTGGCCGATGTTGCGCAAGTAGCCCTGCAGCCATGCCACCAGGATCGGCAGCGTCGCGCCCATCATCAGCGTCGGGATCGCCAGGATCAGGTAGACCCACAGCACCAGGCCGCGCGTCGAGGTGTCGCCGGCGGCGGCGCTGACCATGTGGATCAGTTCGAGGCTGATCAGGCCGAAGGCGCCGATGCCCACTTCGAGCGCCAGGAACAGGCGCAGCAGGTGGCGCGGGAACCGCTTCTGCAAGTAGCCGCCGGCCAGCGCGCCGATGCCCAGGCCAAACATGAAGACCGACACGATCACCGTCACCGACTCGCTGTTGATGCCGAAGGTGGCAAACAGGAGCCGTTGCCACACCACCTGATAGATCAGCGCCGAGAAGCCCGACACGAGGAACAGGAAGGCGATGTAGCGCAAAGTGGGCGACCGCAACATTGTTGCCTTTCTAAAATGTTTATCTACGCCAATTCTAAGCCAATTCGACGGCGTGGGAACTGGTTTGTTGGCCTTGCCGGGGTTTATAATGCGCAGTCTTGATGAGAAATCCGCGCCATGACGCGCCCACTTTTAGAAGCGACAATACTTTCTATGACCGCACCCACTTCCTTGAGGCACATCCCGCAGGCCAATCTGTTTCGCAAAGGCGACGTGTTCGTCCTGTTCGGCGAACTGTTCGGCCGCGGCTACGTCAATGGACTGATCGATGAAGCGCGCAACGCCGGCATGACCATCGTCGGCATCACGGTTGGCCGGCGCGACGAGAACAATGCGCTGCGCGCGCTCGACGCGGAAGAGCTGGCCGAAGCCGAAGCCAAGCTGGGCGGACGCATCATCAACGTGCCGATGATGGCCGGCTTCGACCTCGACGCGCCGGAAGGCGAACAGAACCCGACCGACATGCTGTCCGGCGTGACCCTCAAGAGCTGGCAGGACGACAAGCTCGACTGGGACAAGGTCGAGCGCTGCCGCCAGGCCGGCGTCCAGCGCTTCACCGCGTCGGCCGCCATCGTCATGGCCGAGATCGACAAGCTGGTGCCGGATGGCGCCAACGTGTTCTTCGCCCACACCATGGCCGGCGGCATCCCGAAGGTCAAGGCTTTCCTGGCCATCGCCAACCGCATCTACAAGGGCCGCGGCGAGCGCTTCATGTCTTCGCGCGCGCTGCTCGAGAGCGACCTGGGCAAGCTGATCCTGATGAACTTCGACGAAGTCACCGCCAACACGCTGCAGCACCTGATCCACGCCAGCAGCGGAATTCGCGAGCGCGTCGCCAAGACCGGCGGCGAAGTGCGCTACAGCGCCTATGGCTACCACGGCACCGAGATCCTCATCGGCGGCGAATACCGCTGGCAGACCTACACCAACTACACCCAGGGCTACGCCAAGATGCGCCTCGAAAGCGTGGCCGAAGCGGCGTGGGCGCAAGGCATCAGCGCAACCGTGTTCAACTGCCCGGAAATCCGCACCAACTCGTCCGACATTTTCGTCGGCGTCGAACTGTCGCTGTTCCCGCTGCTGCTGGCACTGAAGAAGGAAGGCGGCAGCGCATGGGTCGACGAGCAATGGGCCATCTGCCAGAGCCTGCTGGAAGACGGCGTGTCGCTCGACTCGCTGCTGGCCAAGATCGAGGCCTACAACCAGGACCCGACCAGCGCCAGCTTCCGCAACTTCGAGGCCTGGCCGATGGACAACACGCCGGAACTGGCCGACGTCATGATCGGCACGTCGGACGAGATCACCAAGCTGCACAAGGACCGCAAGGCGCTGATCACCGACCATCTCAGTTCGCTGGTGCTGGAAGGCGCCGGACCGCTGATGTTCCACGGCGCCGCCGAAAAAATCGGTCCGGTGCTCTGGCTTAACCACGACATCATCGCGCGCGAACTGAACGCACTGCATAAGTAAGCAACGTGGCGCCGCGCCGGGGCTTTTCCCCGGCCCCTCCCCGCTCGGGTAAAATACCCTGTCCCGCAATACTATCGACCAAGATGAAACTGACCAAACAACACCAGCTCTACGAATCCGACCACACCTTGTTCATCAAGGCGCTGAAGGCGGCCAATCCGGCCATCGAGCAAGGCCAGCGCGAAGGCCGTGCGCTGCTGTGGGACAAGGCGCCGATCGCGCTGACCGAACAGGACCGCACTGCCGAATCGCGCGTCAAGCAACAAGCGTACGTGTACCAGAACAAGCTCTAAACTCCCAGGTCAAGACATGTTGCCAGACCAGGCGGTGGACACGGTGGCTGACCCCGCCGCGGCGATCGCCGTGCCCGACATTGCGGTGACGGCGCGCCTGTACGGCGAGCCGATGCTGCGCATGCCGACCGACCTGTTCATCCCGCCCGACGCGCTGGAAATCTTCCTCGACGCCTTCGAAGGTCCGCTCGACCTGCTGCTCTACCTGATCCGCAAGCAAAACTTCAACATCCTCGACATCCCGATGGCGCAGGTCACCCTGCAGTACCTGAAGTATGTCGACCAGATCCGCCTGCACAACCTGGAACTGGCCGCCGAGTATTTGCTGATGGCGGCGATGCTCATCGAGATCAAGTCGCGCATGCTGCTGCCGCAGCGAAAATCCGACACCGACGACGAGGCCGGCGACCCGCGCGCCGAGCTGGTGCGGCGCCTGCTCGAATACGAGCAGATCAAGCTGGCCGCCTACGATCTCAATGCCATTCCGCAGCTCGACCGCGACTTCACGCGCCCGCAGCTGTTCGTCGAGCAGAGCAACGTGCCGAACTGGCCGGAAGTCGATGCCGGCGACCTGCAGCGCGCCTGGCTCGACGTGCTCAAGCGCGCCACGCTGACCCAGCACCACAAGATCAGCCGCCAGGAACTGTCGGTGCGCGAGCACATGTCGGCGATCCTGCGGCAATTGCAGTCGGCGCGCTTCGTCGAATTCGGCGACCTGTTCCACGGCCAGGGCGGCGTGCCGATCGTGGTGGTCCATTTTGTCGCGATGCTGGAACTGGCCAAAGAAACCCTGATCGAGATTACCCAGGCCGAGCCGTTCGCGCCGATCTACGTGCGGCTTGCCTATTCGCCGGCTTGATGCCGGCCCCCTCTTCCACAGACTGACCGACCCATGAAAATTATCTCTTCCATCGAAGAAATGCGCGACCACCTGAGCGGGCAATTGCGCACCGCGTTCGTGCCGACCATGGGCAACCTGCACGAAGGCCACCTGTCGCTGATGCGGCTGGCGCGCAAGCACGGCGACCCGGTGGTCGCGTCCATTTTTGTCAACCGCCTGCAGTTCGGGCCGAACGAAGACTTCGAAAAATATCCGCGCACCTTCCAGAGCGACGTCGAGAAGCTGGAAAAGGAAGGCGTCTACATCCTGTTCGCGCCGACCGAAAAGGACCTGTATCCGGAGCCGCAGGAATTTCGCGTGCGCCCGCCAGACGACCTCGGCAATACGCTGGAGGGCGAGTTCCGGCCCGGCTTTTTCAGCGGCGTGACGACGGTGGTGCTGAAGCTGTTTTCGTGCGTGCGCCCGCGGGTGGCGGTGTTCGGCAAGAAGGACTACCAGCAGCTGATGATCATCCGCAACATGAGCCGCCAGTTCGCGCTGCCGACCGAGATCATCGCCGCCGAGACCTGGCGTGCCGACGACGGCCTGGCGCTGTCGTCGCGCAACATGTATCTGAACGCGTCGGAGCGGGCCGAAGCGCCAGCGCTGTTCCAGGCGCTGAACGCGGTGGCCGCCGAGATGCGCGCCGGCCACCTCGACATTTTCCAGCTTGAGCACCAGGCGATGGACGGCCTGGCCAAGCGCGGCTGGAATCCCGACTACATCTCGGTGCGCAAGCAGTCCGACCTGCAGGTGCCGTCGGCCGGCGACCTGGCGCAGGGCGCGCCGCTGGTGGTGCTGGCCGCGGCCAAGCTGGGCACGACGCGGCTGATCGACAACCTCGAAATCTAAGCCCAGGCCAGTGTTCCGCAGCGAGCCTTGTGCTACGATGTACTAACTGCGTAACACATGGGGTTTTTTATGAGCGAGGCGACTTTCACCTTCCGGGTCGACGAATCCCTGAAAGAACAATTCACCCGGGCCGCAAAGGATCGCGACCGCACTGGTGCGCAGCTACTGCGCGACTTCATGCGCGACTTCGTCCGACAGCAGCAGGAAGCAGCAGAGCATGATTCCTGGTTTCATCGCCAAGTGCAGTCCGGCCTCGACTCGGCCAATGCCGGCAAGCTGATATCGTCGGCTGAAGTTGAAGCCAAGTTCGCGGCCAAGCGCGCGTCCACGCGACGCCGCCTTGAACCGTCCGCCGAATAATGGAATTGTTCTGGACGCCCGAGGCGGTTCAAGACCGTGAAGACATCTATGACGCCATCGACATCGACAACCCGACCGCCGCCCTTGCCCTCGATGAGCTGTTCGCAGAGAGGGCGGGTCGCCTGGTCGACCATCCTGGACTTGGCAAACCTGGTCGTATTGCCGGCACGCGCGAATTGGTGGCGCATCGGAATTACATCCTGATCTATGACACCTCCGGCGACCTGGTGCGCGTGCTGCGCGTGCTCCACGCTGCCAGGCAGTGGCCGCCTTCCGGTGCGAGATAGGCAATAAAAAACCGGGCAATGCCCGGTTTTTTATTGTCCACTGTTACGCGGTCAGGTCGTGACGTTCTGCGCCCACGCTAGCGCCGACAGGTGCGCCTTGTTCACTTCGAGCGGGCTGATGCCCAGCGACTTGGCCAGCCCCGCCACCAGGTTCGAGTTCAGCTCGCACGCTTCGGCCAGCGCCAGGTACGGGCCGTACATGCCGCCGCGCGTGAGCAGCGCGCGCACCACTTCGTCGGGCAGCTGGATGGTGTCGAGCACTTCGCGCATCGGCAGCCCGAGCAGGCGGTCGAGCAGCGAGAACATGCCGGCGACGAACAGGTTTTCGCCCTCGCCGCGCGCCAGGAACTTGGCGCCGAGCAGCTCGGCGAGGCGGCCGCGCACGACCGCCGTCTCCATCAGCACCGGCGAGTAGCCACTGGTGCTGGCGGTCGCCAGCAGCAAGGTCAGCCAGCGGTACAGCGGCGCGTAGCCGAGCAGGCTGATGGCCTGGCGCAGCGACTGGATCTCGCGACCGCTGCCGAAGCCGGCCGAGTTGATGAAGCGCAGCAGCTTGTACGACAGCGCCGGATCGCGCTTGAGCACATTTTCGATCTTGGGGATGTCTTCGTTGGCGGTGACCATCTGCATCAGCTGCAGGATGATGGTCTGGGCCGGGTTCATGCCCTTGACCGGGGTGCCCGGGCGCGGCGTCAGGTGCAGCTTGCCGACGAAGGCGTCGAGGCCGAGCGCGGCGCAGGCGTCGAAGTCGGCCCAGGTGGTGACCGGCCGGCCGACCATGCGCACCGTCGACTGCTTGACGGCGGCGTAGGTGCGCGCCTGGGCGGCGACGTCGGCGCCGGAGAAGCGCACTTCGATGTAAGAGGCGCTCATGCCGAGGTTCTTGCCGAGGTGGCCGAGGTCGCCGTCGCGCACCGAGATGCCGACGCCGCCGGCGCGCAAGCCCTGCACCGCGGCCAGAGTGTCGGGGTCGGCCATGTCGGCCGCCTTCAGCGTCAGCACGGTGCGCTCGGGCGGCATCGCGTACAGCGCGTCGGTCGACAGCATGTCCGGTACGGCGTCGAGGAACAGGATCTTGTCGCGCAGCAGCCAGCCGGTTTCTTCGTCGTTGACGTTTTCGGCGACGAAGCCGATCAGCGATTCGAGATCGGCGTCCGTCACCGGCTGATCCTCGTCATGTTTCCACGACAGCTCGTAGCCGATCACCCGCTGCTTGGGGTCAAGCAAGGGCTCGCGCACGATGAAATTTGTTTGATGCATGGTTGAATCGCTTCGGTGTTGCTAATACAAAAGGAACTCAGAAACCGAGGCTGTCGAGCAGGTCGTCGACCTGGCCCTGATTGGACACCACTTCGCTGTTGCCGGTCGGGTTGATCTGCGGCCCGTTGAGCAGGCCATTGTCATAGTCGCGCTTGACTTCGGCCGGCGCGAAATCGACCAGCATCTGCACCAGCTGCTGCTCGAGGTTCTGGGCGATCGCCGTCACCTTGGTGATCACCTGGCCGGTCAGGTCCTGGAAGTCCTGGGCCATCATGATGTCCATCAGGTAGGCCTTGGTGTCGACCGTGGCGCCGCGCGTGCCGTCGAGGCGCATGATGGTCGTCTCGGCCAGTTCCCGCCACTGGGCGTCGGTGGTGGCCGGCGCGTCCAGCAAGCCGCTCCAGGCAGCGCAGAGCTGCTGGGCGTCGCTGTCGATCTTGTCCTGCAGCGGATTGGCGGCGTCGGTGGCGTTGAGCACCTTCTGCGCGGCCTGCTCCGACAGGCGCGCGACATAGTCGAGGCGGTCGCGGGCGTCGGGGATGTCGCTCGCTGCCTTTTCGATCAGTTTGTCGAGGCCGAGTCCGCGCAGGCTGTCGTGCAGCGTGCGCGTCATGTGGCCGATCCGGCTGAGGAACTCGTCGGCCTGGTCCATCGCGCTGCCGGTGGCGGCTACGCCCCCGGCGATATTCTCACCCATTTCAGGCTCCGGCTTTTTCGAGTTTCTCGAAAATCTTGTTGAGCTTTTCGTCGAGCGTGGCAGCGGTGAACGGCTTGACCACGTAGCCGTTCGCGCCGGCCTGGGCCGCGGCGATGATGTTTTCCTTCTTCGCTTCGGCCGTCACCATCAGCACCGGCAACTTGGCCAGCGCCGGGTCGGCGCGGATGTTCTGCAACATCGTCAGGCCGTCCATGTTTGGCATGTTCCAGTCGGACACCACGAAGTCGAATGTCTCGCTGCGCAGCTTGGCCAACGCCATGACGCCATCTTCGGCTTCGTCGACATTCGCGTATCCCAGTTCCTTCAACAAATTCCGGACAATGCGGCGCATCGTCGAGAAATCGTCAACAACTAAGAAGCGCATTTTTGGATCAGCCATGAATTACTCCGTTGATTCTTTTAACTTGGTTATCGACACACTTCTTCACACGGAGAAGCAGCCCTAAGGATAGCAGTTTTGTTGCCGTACGGCGATAAAACTCACAAGGAAAGGTGTTTTAAACAGTCACACGCGCAACGAACGGCCACCTTGCGTTGCCAGATGGTTAAGAACCTTGCCCGGCAACTCGGTCAGCGGGCCAACTTCGTGGGTGGCGCCGATCGCAATCGCCTCGCGCGGCATGCCGAACACGACGCAGGACGCCTCGTCCTGGGCGAAGTTGTAGGCGCCGGCATTCTTCATCTCCAGCATGCCGAGCGCGCCGTCCTTGCCCATGCCGGTGAGGATCACGCCGACCGCGTTCTTGCCGGCCGCCAGCGCGGCCGAGCGGAACAGCACGTCCACCGACGGCCGGTGGCGGTTGACCGGATCGGCCTGGTCGATGCGGGTGACGTAGTTGGCGCCCGAGCGCGCCAGCATCAGGTGCGAGTGGCCCGGCGCGATGTAGGCGTGGCCGGGCAGCACGCGCTCTTCGCCGGCCGCCTCGCGCACGCTGATCTTGCACAGCGAATCGAGGCGGCGCGCGAACGAGGTGGTGAAGCCTTCCGGCATGTGCTGGGCAATCAGGATGCCGGGGCAGTCCGACGGCATGCGCATCAAAAATTCGCGGATCGCCTCGGTGCCGCCGGTGGAGGCGCCGATGATGATCAGTTTTTCGGACGACAACAGCGGATTGCGGATCGCCGGCAGCGCCCCTTCTGCCTTGACCGGCGCCAGCGTGCGCGCCTTGACGCGGGCCTTGGCGGCGGCGCGGATCTTGTCGGCGATCAGCTCGGTGTATTCGCGCATGCCGGCCTGGATCGAGATCTTCGGCTTGGTGACGAAGTCGACCGCGCCCAGTTCCAGCGCGCGCATGGTGATTTCGGAGCCGCGCTCGGTCAGCGAGGACACCATCAGCACCGGCATCGGGCGCAGGCGCATCAGCTTTTCGAGGAAGTCGAGGCCGTCCATCTTCGGCATCTCGACGTCGAGCGTCAGCACGTCGGGATTGGTCTGCTTGATCAGCTCGCGCGCGACCAGCGGATCGGGGGCGACGCCGACCACTTCCATGTCCGGCTGGCTGGAAATGATTTCGCTCATGACGCTGCGGATCAGCGCCGAGTCGTCCACGATCAGTACCTTGATCTTCATAGAAGCTTTCATCATCAAAACAAGTCGATCTCGCCACCGACGGGCGCGACCTTGAGGCGGCTGGCGTAGTCCTGCTCGCGCCGCGCCAGCGTGTCGTTATGGGTCTGCATCAGCTTCTTGACCAGCACCTTGCCGGTGCGCGGGAAAAAATACACCTTGCGCGGATAGATGTCGTTGAGGTCTTCGGCCAGCACGCGGATCTTTTCCATCTTCAGGTAGCTGATGACGAAAGCGGCGTTGCGCTCGCCGACGTTGATCGCGGTGAAGCCCTTCAGCACGGCGCCGCCGCCGAACACTTTCGCCTCGAGATTCTCGCGGCGCGCGCCCGACTTCAGCAGTTCGTTGATCAGCACCTCCATCGCGTAGGTGCCGTAGCGCATCGACGCCGACACCGGGCTGTTGGCATCGCTGCCGCCGCCGTCGGGCAGCATGAAGTGGTTCATGCCGCCCAGGCCCGTGACGCGGTCGCGGATGCAGGCCGACACGCATGAGCCGAGCACGGTCACGATCAGCATGTCCTTGCCGGTGTGGTAATACTCGCCAGGCAGGATCTTGGCCGCATCGCACTCGAACGTCCGATCGTAATAGACGTTGGTGGCAAATTGTTCGTTGGAGTTCATGATTGCTTGTTTTCGCAGCCGCTAGTGAGCGCCGGAACGACCTTGTTCGAGTTCATACACCGTCTTGCCGCGCAGCTTCAGCGAATCAGAGACGTAAAGAAAGTTTTCCGAGTGGCCGGCAAACAGCAATGCATGCGGCTTCATCAGTGGTACAAAGCGCGCCAGGATCTTGCGCTGGGTCGTCTTGTCGAAATAGATCATGACGTTGCGGCAAAAGATCACGTCGAATTGCCCGGTCAGCGGCCAGGCGTCGGCCAGCAGGTTGAGCGGCTTGAAGGTGATCAGCTGGCGCAGTTCATTGCGCACCCGCACCATGCCTTCCTGCTCGCCCTTGCCGCGCAGGAAAAAACGCTTGGAGCGCTCGGCCGACATCTTGTCGAGCCGTTCGATGCCGTAGACGCCGGCAGCGGCGGTCGCCAGCACGTTGGTGTCGATGTCGGTGGCGATGATCTGCACCGGCGGGCTCAAAGTGTTGAACGCTTCGCAGGCGGTCATCGCGATCGAATACGGCTCTTCGCCGGTCGAGCTGGCCGAACACCAGATCGTGATCGGCCCGGGCGGCAGGCGCTTGAGGTGCTCGGCGAGCAGCGGGAAGTGATGCGACTCGCGGAAAAACGACGTCAGGTTGGTCGTCAGCGCGTTGGTAAACGACTGCCACTCGTCGCCGGAAAGCTTGCCCGCCTCGAGGTCGTCGAGGTAGGTCGAAAACGACACGATGCCGGTCGCCCGCAGGCGCCGCGCGATGCGGCTGTACACCATTTCCTGCTTGCTGTCGGCCAGCGAGATGCCGGCACGTTTGTAGATCAGCGCACGGACCCTTTCAAAATCACTTTTGGTGAAATTGAATTCCTTCGCGGACTCCACTTTAATTAGCGACACGATGCTTCACCTTCTGCTCTGCGGTACTGCTTGTATATATCTGGGGACACACACGGCTTCGCGCTCACGCAGGCCGGATGCGGCCGCGCCAGGCGCCGCCGCGGTACTGTCTGCTTGATTTACGCGGCGATCTTTTCGATCAGGCCCATTTCGCCCGACGACATCAGCTTGTCGATGTCGACCAGGATCAGCATGCGCTCGTCGATGGTGCCCAGGCCGATCAGGTAGTCCGAATTGAATGCGGTGCCCATTTCCGGCGCCGGCTTGACCTGGTCCGGTGTCAGCGTGGTGACGTCGGACACGCTGTCGACGACCATGCCCATGATGCGCCCGCCGATGTTGAGGATGATGACGACCGTGAACTGGTCGTACACCGGGGTGCCGAGGTTGAACTTGATGCGCATGTCGACCACCGGGATGATGATGCCGCGCAGGTTGATGACGCCCTTGATGAACTCGGGCGCGTTGGCGATGCGGGTGACCGCTTCGTAGCCGCGGATCTCCTGCACCTTCAGGATATCGATGCCGTATTCCTCGGAGCCGAGCGTGAAGGCGAGAAACTCGCTGCCTGCGCCGTCGTGGGCGTCGCCGGCCTTGTTGGTGGTGGATGTCATCGACATGGTGGTTTCCTATCCTGGTCTAGTGCAAAAAAGTGAATGAAAATTTACGAAAACACGGTGTCGTCGGCCAGCTGGCGCGACGAGCGCATCAGCGCGGCGACGTCGAGGATCAGCGACACGCCGCCGTCGCCGAGAATGGTGGCGCCGGAAATGCCGGTCACCTTGCGGTAGTTCGACTCGAGGTTCTTGACCACCACCTGCTGCTGGCCGACGAGGTCGTCGACGAACAGGCCGGCCTTGCGGCCATCGGCCTCGAGGATCACGACGATCCCCTCGCACGGGTTGGTGAAGCGCGGCTCGATCTCGAACATCTGGTACAGCGGAATCAAGGGCAGGTACTCGCCGCGCACCTTGATGACGCGGCCGCGGTTGGCGATTTCCTTGATGTCTTCCGGCGCCGGCTGCAGCGACTCGACGACGAAGCCGAGCGGCAGGATGTAGACTTCCTCGCCGCAGCGGATCGACATGCCGTCGAGGATCGCCAGCGTCAGCGGCAGCGAGATCGAGATGGTGGTGCCGAAGCCCTTGGCCGAGCGGATGTCGATCGAGCCGCCCATCGCCGCGATGTTGCGCTTGACGACGTCCATGCCGACGCCGCGCCCGGAGACATCGGTGACGATTTCGGCGGTCGAGAAGCCCGGCGCGAAAATGAGCTGCCAGACGTCGGCATCGACCATGTTGTCGCTGACCGCGATGCCGTTCTGGGCCGCCTTCTCGAGGATGCGCTCTCGGTTCAGGCCGCCGCCGTCGTCGGACACTTCGATGACGATGTTGCCGCCCTGGTGGCCGGCCGACAGGAACAAGCGCCCGGTCTCGGTCTTGCCGGCGGCCACCCGCGCGGCCGGCATCTCGATGCCATGGTCGATGCTGTTGCGCACCAGGTGGGTCAGCGGATCGACGATGCGCTCGATCAGGCCCTTGTCCAGTTCGGTCGCGGCGCCGTTGGTGATGAAGTCGACCTTCTTGCCCAGCTTGGCGGCCAGGTCGCGCACCATGCGCGGAAAGCGCGAGAACACGAAGTCCATCGGCATCATGCGGATCGACATCACCGCTTCCTGCAGGTCGCGCGTGTTGCGCGTGAGCTGGCTGACCGAGGACAGCAGGCGTTCGTGCACCATCGGATCGAGGCCGTCGCTGCGCTGCTCGATCATGGCCTGGGTGATCACCAGTTCGCCGATCAGGTTGATCAGCTGGTCGACCTTTTCGATCGACACGCGGATCGACGACGATTCGGCGCCGGGGCCGCCACTCTTGTCGTCCTTGCGCGCGGCGGCCTTCTTCTCGGCGGCCACTTCGGAAATTTCCAGCGCCTCGACGCGGGTGGCGGACGGCAGCGGCTTGGCCGGGGCCACCGCGGCGGCGGCGCTGGCCGCGGCCGCGCGGATCTGCTCGATCGGCTGGAAGAAGCCGTAACCGCGCTCGTCGTCGGACAGCTCGTGCTGCTGGTCGGCGGCGCCGGCGACATCCGCCTCGAGCGGATCGAAAAAGCCGTAGCCGAGCGCTTTTTCGACGCGCGCGCGTTCGGCGTCCTCGATCGCGCGCTGCGCCGGCGTCAGCGCCGGCGCCTCGAAGATCTTCAGGTCGTCCGGGTCGAGCACGAACGAGCAGATGGCGACGATGTCGTCCAGGCTTTCATGGGTGGTCAGGATCAGCGCGTGGCGCCCGCCCTCGAGCGGCGCCACCGAGATCCGGCCCAGCAGGCCCAGTTCGGCCGCCAGCGCATTGACGTCGCGCTGCTCGCAGTGCGGCAGCTCGATCTTGTAGCGGCGCCCGCCGACGCCGAGGTTCGGCCTGGCCTCGGTCTGGATGAACGCCGGCGCCAGCGCGCGCGCCGGCTCCGGCGCGTCCTGCGACAATTCCTGCAGCATCATGCGGACATCGGCGACGGCATCCTGGTCGACGTGGGCGCCGTTGCGGTGGCCGTCGAGCTGCATCTTGAGGATGTCCTTGGCGGCCAGGAAGGCGTCGACGTGCACGGCCGTGAGCGCCATCTCGCCCTTGCGGATGCGGTCGAGCAGCGACTCGAGCACGTGGGTGACGTCGGACATGTCGTTCAGGCCGAACGTCGAGGCGCCGCCCTTGATCGAGTGGGCGGTGCGAAAAATCGCGTTCAGGTCCTCGGCGTCCGGGGCGGCGATGTCGACCGCCAGCAACAGCCGTTCTTTTTCCGCCAGCAGTTCCTCAGCCTCATCGAAAAAGACCTGGAAAAACTGGCTTATATCGATGGTCATGATGAAACTCCGTCAATTTCGCGATGCATCATACTGGTACTTTCTTTACACACTACTGAGCATCAGCCGATGACTTTTTTGACCACTTCGATCAGCCGCTGCGGGTCGAACGGCTTGACCAGCCAGCCATTGGCGCCGGCGGCGCGGCCCTTCGACTTCATTTCGTCGGACGACTCGGTGGTCAGCATCAGGATCGGCACCTTCTGGTAGGCCGGCAGGCCGCGCAGCAGCTTGATCAAGGCCAGGCCATCCATGCGCGGCATGTTCTGGTCCGTCAGCACCAGGTCGACGGTCTGCAGCTTGGCCTTCTCGAGGCCGTCCTGCCCGTCGACGGCCTCCACCACCAGGTAGCCGGCTGCCTTCAGGCTGAACGCCACCATCTGGCGCAATGAGCTTGAATCGTCGACTGCGAGAATTGTTTTAGCCATTTCCTGCTCCTGCTTTTGTTTTCGTGGTTGGTCTGATTGAATCTACGTGTGCGCGCTACGTCTAGAACAGTTCGATGTCGCCGCTTTCCAGGTGCTGCTGAGTGACTGCTTTTCTTAACACGCTGCGCAACTCGAGCGACTGGATCGCCAGCGCCATGCTGACCTTGCCGAGCAGGTCGACGATTTCCTCGCTGCCCGCTTCGGCCGCGACGTCTTCGCCGTGGGTGCCGAGCGTGCCGAGAAAGGCGCGCAGGCCGGTCACGCGTTTGAGCGTGCGGTCGATCAACTGGCTCGTCATGTCCTGGAACTGCATGCTGGTGATGGCCGAATTGACGTGCACCCCGACTTCGCCGGACATGCCCTTCATGTGCGCGATTTCCTCGGCGCTCGGGGTGCCACCGGCGAGCAGCAGGTTGATGCCGTCCTGGCGCGCGCCGACCGCGTGGTGAATCGCCATGAAGCTGCGGGTCAGCTTGTCGACCGCTTCCTCGAGCAGCAGCTCGGTCTGGCGCAGGTCGGTTTCGACTTCCGACAGGTGCTTCTTGCCGTGGTCGGACACGCCCGACAGCAGCCGCTTCACGTGCGAACCGAGTATTTTCTTTCTCGTCATACGACGCCTCCAATGCTTGCGCGCGCGATCATGGGGCCGCCTTCGCCGCTGGCGCCGCTGGCGCCGCTGGCGCCGCGACGGGCGCCGCGACGGGCGCCGCGACGGCCGCGGCCGGCGCTACCTGTTCCGGCACCAGCAGCGACGCGTTGTCGCGCATGACTGTTTCTTCGGTTTTCTTGTTCATGACAATGATGCTGATGCGCCGGTTGATCGGGTTGAACGGGTTCTCGCGGTCGAGGTGGGCAGCCGAACCGAGCCCGACCACCCGCAAAATCTTGTTCTCATTCATGCCGCCGATGATCAGCTCGCGCCGCGAAGCGTTCGCCCGGTCGCTCGACAGTTCCCAGTTGCTGTAGCCGACATCGGAGAAGTACGGGGTCGAATCGGTGTGCCCGGACAGGCCGATGCGGTTCGGCACTTCGTTGAGGACGATGCCGATCACGTGCAGGATGTCGGCCGTGTACGGCTGCACCGTCGCCTTCGCCAATGCAAACATCGGCCGATTCTGCTCGTCGACGATCTGAATGCGCAAACCTTCGCTCGTTATATCGAGCAACAGCTGATTCTTGTATTTCTTCAGCAAGGGGTTCGCTTCGATGGTCGCCTCGATCTTCGCCTTCAGCTGCGCCAGGCGCACGCCCTCGTCGCGCTCGAGCGCCGCCTTGGCCGCCTTGAGGTCGTAGGATTTCTTCGGCGACTCGATATCGCCCTTCTTGACCTGGCCGTCGCGCCGCGTCAGGTCGCGCCCGCCGCCCTGGATCACCGACGAGCTGTCGCCGCTGCCGGAACCGCCCGACATCGCCACCTTCAGCGGCGTCTTGAAAAATTCCGAGATGCCGTTGAGGTCGCCCTTGGTGGTCGAGCCGAGCAGCCACATGAGCAGGAAGAAGGCCATCATCGCCGTCACGAAGTCGGCGTAGGCGATCTTCCAGGCGCCGCCATGGTGGCCGGCCGCGGTCTTCTTGATGCGCTTGACGATAATCGGCCGCAAGCCCTCATCGGCCATATGCGCTCCGAGAGATTAAGCCTGCCTGTTGGTTAAAAGGTGACATCGAGGCGCTTACTTCGTCTTCGATTTCTTGATGTGCTCTTCGAGTTCGCTGAAGGTCGGCCGCTCGGTCGAGTACAGCACCTTGCGGCCGAATTCGACCGCCAGCGCCGGCGCGTAGCCGTTCAGGCTCGCCAGCAGCGTCACTTTCACGCACTGGAACATCTTGGTCGACTCTTCCAGCTTCTGCTCGAGCAGGCTCGACAGCGGCGTGACGAAGGCGTAGGCCAGCAAGATGCCGAGGAAAGTGCCGACCAGCGCCTTGGCGATCAGGATGCCGAGCTCGGCCGGCGGAATGCCGACCGATTCCATCGTGTGCACCACGCCCATCACCGCGGCGACGATGCCGAATGCCGGCAGGCCGTCGCCGAGCTTGGCGATGCAGTGGGCCGGCACGGCGCCTTCGTGGTGATGGGTCTCGATTTCGTTGTCCATCAGGTTTTCGATCTGGAACGCATCCATGTTGCCCGACACCATCAAACGCAGGTAATCGGTCATGAATTCGACGATGTGGTGGTCGGCCAGCACGCCCGGGTACTTGGAAAACAGCGGGCTCTCTTCCGGCTAGTCGATATCGCCTTCGATCGACATCAGGCCTTCCTTGCGCACCTTGGACAGGATGTCGAACAGCAGCGACATCATCTCCATGTACAGTTCCTTGGTGTGGCGCGAGCCCTTCAGCACCGACGGCAAGGCCTGCAGGGTCGCCTTGATCGACTTGCCATTATTGCCCACCAGGAAGGCGCCGACGGCGGCGCCGCCGATCATCAGCAGCTCGAGCGGCTGGAACAGCGAAGCCAGGTGGCCGCCGCTCAAGGCGAAGCCGCCGAAGACCGAGGCACAGACGACGATATATCCGATGATGACTAACAAGAGCGCTGACTCCCAAGGTGGAAAAAGTGCGGGACCGGCCCGGCATGAATGTTCGAACAAAGCGTGAGAAAAATGATAACGACTGCCGGCGGAATCTGGTGGCGATCGAGCAAAAACTTGTTCCAAGGAACTACAATAGCCTGAGAATGGCCACCGAGCAAGTAAAACCGCCCCGTTTATGAACGTGTGTCGCCTAAAAGTGCCATCCGTAAAGCGCGGGGCCTGGACCTGTAGGCAAGATGGTAATGTCGGGCGACTTTGCCCCGATGACGAACTCATAACTGAGCAGCAGCGCGCCTGGCCGCATCTCGGCGCTGGCCTTGCGCCACAGGCCATCCATCGCCGCCGGCGACAGGTAGGCGAACACCGCGTCGTAGGCGCCGAGGTCGAGGCTTTCGTAGTCGCCGCGCACGAAACGCGCATTCGACGGGGCGTTGCTGGCCAGCCGCGCGCGCAGCGCGCTCGCCAGCCACGGCAGCGGCGCCAGCTCGATGCCGACGAAGGTGGATTCGGGGCGGCGGCGCGCCAGGTCGAGCACCAGGCCGCCGAGGCCGCTGCCGATGTCGATCACGTACAGCGGCCGGTCCGGCGGCAGCAATTCGGCTACCGCGTCCCAGGCGCGCTTGCCGGACGGGTAATACGGCACCTGGGTGCGGAAAGTCGACCAATATACTAATAGCAAGCCGACGAACGCGCACAGGTATAACCAGGGCGGCAACTGCAGCGACACGCCGCCCAGCAGCGCCAGCGGGAACAGCAGCTGGATCGCCAGCCACCACGGCGCCAGACGGCGCCAGGCGCTGAGGGCGGCGGCGAGCGCGCCCTGCAGCAGGCCGGCGCCGGCCAGGTTCATCGGCACCTCGAGACGAAGGAGCACGGCGATCGCGGCCAGCGCCAGCGGCGCGGCGGCGAGCTGGATCAGCAGCGCCTGCACCGCCGGCGCCCGCCAGATGCGACGAAGGGCAAGGCTCACGCCCTGCCCCTCGAGTGGGATGCGATGTTGCGGGAGATCACGCGGCCAGCAGCGCCGCCGCGGCGTCCTTCGATTTCTTGGTCTTGCCGGCGCGCGAAGGCATGTGGCACAGGCCGCACTGGTAGCCGTCGTTGAGGTCGAGCTGGTTGACGACGAACTTGCCCTGGCAGCAGCTGCAGGCAGCCATCGACAGCATCTTGCTTTGGAAGAAACGCACCAGCGTCCAGGCGCGCGTCAGCGACAGCAGCGGCTCTTCGCCCGGCTCCGGCGGCATTTGCTCGAGGTACAGCTTGTAGGCTTTCATCACCGCTTCGATGCCGGTGGCGCCGGCGTGCTCGACGAGGAATTTGTGGATGTTGATGAACAGCGAGGAATGGATGTTCGGCTGCCAGGTCAGGAACCAGTCGGTCGAAAACGGCAGCATGCCCTTCGGCGGCGACATGCCGCGCAGCTCCTTGTACAGCTTGAGCAGGCGTTCCCGCGACAGCGTCACTTCGGTCTCGAGCAGTTGCAGGCGGGCGCCGAGCTGGATCAGTTCGATTGCCAGCTGAATTTCCTGGGCTTCCGTAACGACGCTTTTCTTGCTCATTTTGAAACTCCGTGTCTGCTACTAATAAAGACTGCGAATCGGGCGGAAGCTGGCTTACGCGATTTCTTCGACGGCCTGGCCGGCCATCAGGATGGCGGCGTGCGACTGCGCGAGGCTGCGGTCTTTGTTGTAGTTGGTCAGCATGGAGAGGATGGCGCTGTCGTCAAATCGAAATCGGGCCAGCATCATGTTGCCCCCGGCCAGTTTCAGGATCTGGGCGTTGCTCATGCCTTCGATCAGTTCGGCGATTTCCGCGGCGATGCCGAGACGGAAAATTGCGGTCACCTTGTCTGCACGGATCATCTGCTGGGCGAGCATCAGGTAGCTCAGGTTAGCATCACGAATTTCCGCCATCATGTCGTTCGCAGTCATTTCCATCTCCTAGTATTCCGTTGAAACCGGGCAATGTGTTGTATTGCCGATGGGATACATTCTGACTGTGTGGAAACTTTTACGAAATAGGACGAGGGATGTATTTTTCGTCGGGGTATGACGAGATCGACCCGTCGGTGTTTGTCTGACAAACACAACGTGGCCGTGGTCGCGCCCCTATGAGAACAGGGCGGAATTGACTGCAGGAAATTGAGAAATTCTTAAACTTTGACGCCAATCTTCTGTCGTCTTGTTCCGGTTACGTCAAACTTCAGAAGAACTTTAGGGTTTTTTTGAAATAAATCTAAAAAACTTTTAAATTGCTTCCATGGAGTCTTTTACGGCGCTGCTTTCCGGAACTTTAGGGTTGTCTTCAATTATTTTCCGGCGCTCGGCGGCCCGCCCTTTCTTTGTTAAACTGCTACTTTCGGCCTGTATAGACCGCTTCATGGGTTCCGCATGCAATCTCCGCTCCTCTGGGACATCAGCCCGACGATTTCAAACGCGCTGCCGGTGTGGCCGGGCGACACCCGCTTCGACGCCAGCGCGACCTGGCAGATCGGCGACGGCTGCCCGGTCCACGTCAGCCGCATGACGATGACCACGCACCTCGGCGCCCACACCGACGCGCCTTCCCATTACGACCCGGCGGGCTTGTCTATCGACGCCGTCGGCCTGGCCCCTTATATCGGTCCGTGCCGCGTGATCCACTGCATCGGCGCCGTGCTGGTCGACGTCGCAGACATCGCCGGCTCGCTCGACGATGTGCCGCCACGGGTGCTGCTGCGTACTTACGCCAGCGCGCCGCAGCAGGCGTGGGATCCCGATTTCGCCGCCGTATCGCCGGCCGCCATTGCCCTGCTGGCCAGCAAAGGCGTGCTATTAATAGGCACCGACACCGCCTCGCTCGATCCGCAGGACTCTAAAACCCTCGACGCCCACAATGCCGTGCGGGCGCACCAGATGGCGATCCTCGAAGGCGTAGTCCTCGACGACGTCGCCGCCGGCGACTACGAACTGATCGCCCTGCCGCTGAAACTGGCCGGCATGGACGCCAGCCCGGTGCGCGCCATCCTGCGCCCGCTTCCCTCCTCTTCTATCAGTAAAGCATCCGCATGACGACCCGAAACGACTGCCTGGCGCTCGACGCAAAGGACCCACTAGCGCCGCTGCGCGCGCGCTTCGACCTGCCGCACGGCGTGATTTACCTCGACGGCAATTCGCTCGGCGCGCGGCCGAAGACGGCGCTGGCGCGCGCGACCGAAGTGATCGCTGCCGAATGGGGCGAAGGCCTGATCCGCAGCTGGAACAGCGCCGGCTGGTTCGACCTGCCGCGCCGCCTGGGCGACCGCCTGGCGCCGCTGATCGGCGCGCGCGCCGGCGAAGTGGTCGTCACCGACAGCACCTCGTTGAACCTGTTCAAGGCGCTGGCCGCCGCGCTCGAGATGCAGGCCGACCATCCCGGTGCGCCGCGCCGCGTGATCGTCACCGAGCGCGCCAACTTCCCGACCGATATTTATATGGCGCAGGGCCTGGCCAGCTGGCTCGCACGCGGCTACACCGTGCGGCTGGTCGACTCGGTCGAAGAACTGCCGGGCGCGATCGACGCCGACTGCGCGGTCGTCATGCTCACGCACGTCAATTACCGCACTGGCTACCAGCACGACATGGCGGCCATGGGCGCCCATGCGCACGCGCAGGGGGCGCTGATGCTGTGGGACCTGGCCCATTCGGCCGGCGCGGTGCCGGTCGACCTGCACGCGGCCAATGCCGACCTGGCGGTGGGCTGCACCTACAAGTACCTCAACGGCGGTCCCGGCGCGCCAGCCTTTATCTGGGTACCCGAGCGCCACCAGCACTCGTTCCGCCAGCCGCTGTCCGGATGGTGGAGCCACGCGGAGCCGTTCGCGATGGCGCCGGCGTTCGCGCCGATCGACGGCATCGGCCGCGCCTTGTGCGGCACTCAGCCGGTGGTCTCGCTCGCGCTGGTCGAATGCGGCCTCGAAGTCTTCGAGGAGACCGGCATGGACGCCATCCGCGCCAAGTCGCTGGCGCTGACCGACCTGTTCATCGAACTGGTGGAAGCGCGCTGCGGCGATCATCCACTGGGCCTGGTCACGCCGCGCGAGCACGCCCGCCGTGGCAGCCAGGTCAGCTTCACCCATCCGCATGGCTATGCGGTGATGGCGGCACTGATCGCGCGCGGCGTGATCGGCGACTACCGCGAGCCGGCCATCATGCGCTTCGGTTTCACGCCGCTGTACACCAGCTTTGCCGACGTCTGGGATGCGGTCGAGATCCTGCGCGCCATCCTCGACGACAAAGCCTACGACATCGCCGCCAGCCGCGGCGCCGTCACCTGACACGGAAAACACAATGAGCGACGACCAAAAATGCCCGGCCGAGTGGCACGGCGCCAAGATGGACTTCAGCACCGCGATGAGCTACGGCGACTACCTGGGCCTGGAGCAGATCCTCAACGCCCAGCATCCGCGCTCGCCCAACCACAACGAGATGCTGTTCATCGTCCAGCACCAGACCAGCGAACTGTGGCTCAAGCTGATGCTGCACGAGTTGCAGGCGGTGCGCGTCAACATGCGCGCCGGCGAACTGGCGCCGGCCTTCAAGATGCTGGCGCGGGTGGCGCGCATCATGGACCAGCTGGTGCATGCGTGGGATGTGCTCGCGACGATGACGCCGCCCGAGTACACCGCGATACGACCGTTCCTCGGTGCCTCGTCGGGCTTCCAGTCGCACCAGTACCGCGAACTCGAGTTCATCCTCGGGAACAAGAACGCCGCCCTGCTCTCTGTGCACAGCACCGCGCCGGCCGCGCACGCGATACTGGAGCGCGAGCTGCACGCGCCGTCGGTCTACGACGAAGCCGTGATGCTGCTGGCGCGCAGCGGCTTTGCGATTTCGCCAGAGCGCCTGAATGCCGACTGGACGCTGCCGACCACGCACGACGAGTCGGTCAAGGCCGCGTGGCTGGGCGTATATCAGGATCCCTCCAAACACTGGGCGCTGTACGAGCTGGCCGAGAAGCTGGTCGACCTCGAGACCGCGTTCCGGTTCTGGCGCTTCCGCCATGTGACCACGGTGGAGCGTATCATCGGCTTCAAGACCGGCACAGGCGGCACCGCGGGCGTCAGTTATCTGCGCAAGATGCTCGACGTGGTCCTGTTCCCGGAGCTGTTCTCGCTGCGCACGGCGTTATAAAGGAGCCGTCATGGAATGCGACGTGTTGGTATTGGCCGGGCTGTGGAACTCCGGGCCTCAGCACTGGCAGACGCTGTGGGAGCGCAAGCATCCCGGCTGGCAGCGCGTGCAGCACCGCGACTGGATCGATCCCGAATGCCGCGAGTGGGTGGGCGAGCTCGATGCCGCGATCGCTTCAGCCGATGGCGGCCCGCCGATCCTGGTGGCGCACAGCCTGTCGTGCGCGCTGGTTGCACACTGGGCCGCATCCGGCTCGGTGCTGAAGGTGGCGGGCGCGTTTCTGGTGGCGCCAAGCGACGTCGAGGCGCCGTCGTATCCGGCCGACGCCAGCAGCTTCAAACCGATGCCGATGCAGAAGCTGCCGTTTCCGAGCATCGTGGTGGCCAGTTCGAACGACCCGTACGTGTCGCTGCAACGCGCGCGTGAGTTTGCCGAGGCCTGGGGCAGCACGTTTGTGGAGATCGGCGCCGCCGGGCATATCAATGGCGACAGCGGACATGGCGAGTGGCCGGAGGGCGAGAAGATGCTGCTGGATTTTTGCGCTGCGCTCTCAAAGCAAGTTTAATCAAACACCGATCAAGCAGTCGCGCTGCCTCAGTCCTTGAAGTTCGGCGCCTTCTTGGCCATGCTGGACATCATGGCCTCGGTGAGGTCCTGGCTCATGAGCATGGCCGCGTTCCAGGTGGCGATGTAGTTGAGGCTGTCGGCGACCGAATGGTCGCGGGCGTAGGTGATCATTTCCTTGCTGCCGCGGATAGACAGCGGGGACTTGGCGGCGATGGTGGCGGCGATCTCGCGCACGCCGGCGTACAGCGCCTCGCGGCTCTCGAACACGCGGTTCACCAGGCCGATCTGGCGCGCTTCCTCGGCCGCGAAATTGCGCCCGGTGTAGGCCAGTTCGCGCGCGATGCCCTCGCCCACCAGCTTCGGCAGGCGCTGCAGCGTGCCGACGTCGGCCGTCATGCCGATGTCGATCTCCTTGATGGTGAAATAGGCGTCCGCGCTGCAGTAGCGCATGTCCGCGCAGGTGACGAGGTCGATGCCGCCGCCCACGCAGGCGCCGTGAATGGCCGCCAGCACCGGCTTCCTGCAGCGCTCCAGGCTGCTCAAGGTGTCCTGCATGTCGAGGATCAGGCGGCGCAGCGCCTCGCGCGTGCGGCCGTCGCACTCGTTCCTGATCTGCTGGCCCAGGGCCATCATCATCTGCAGGTCGATGCCGGCGGTGAAGAGCTTGCCCTCGCCTTGCAGAACGGCCACGCGGGCCTCGGGCGTTTCATCAACCCATTGGAAAGCCTGGCGAATTTCCTGCCACATGGTGGCGTTCATGGCATTAGCTTTTTCCGGGCGGTTCAGGCGCACGGTGGCGATGTGGTCTTCCAGCGAGACGGACAGGGTTTCGAATTGCATCGGTGGCTCCTTTAAAAGTTTTTCCTCCGGCGCCCAGGCAACGGGCGCCGGAGGTGACAGGTTTGATGACGGTTTCAGGCCTTCGCGCCCTTCATGGCGGCGAGGTACGGCGCCAGGCGCTTGCCCATTTCGTCGCCCAGGGCCTGCAGGCCGCTGACGGGACGCACCATGACCTCGAAATCGACGATCTTGCCCTCGTCGTCGAAGCGGATCATGTCGATACCCTTGAGTTCCTTGCCATTGACCTTGGCCGAAAACTCCAGCACCACGCTGTGCCCGTCGGCGTCGACGAACTGGCGGCCGTAGCTGAAGTCCTCGAACACCTTGACCACCGTGCCCAGGATGAGCTGCACAGCCTGCGCGCCGGGGTAAGGCGCGTGCGCCATGGGCGAGCGGAAAACGGCCTTGGGGTGCAGGATGGCGGGCAGTTCGGCCAGGTTACCCTGTGCAACCATGTCGTGCCATTTCTCCAGGCTTTCTGCCACCGCGGGCGCCAGGCGCTGCGCGAAGCCGGCGGCCGCGGGCGACGCTTGCGCGGTGGCGGTGGTATCGAGGCCCAGGGCCAGTTCCGTGCCCTGCTTGATGGCACGCTTGGCGTCGAGTTCCACGGCCTTGTCGGCGCCGCCGATCAGGTGCACGCTGCAGCCGGCTGCCAGCAATTGGGCTTGCAGTTCGCGCTGCGGGTCCTGGCCCGCGCAGAGGATGACGTTGTCCACGTTCAGGACCATGTCCTTGCCGTCCACGGTGATGTGCAGGCCGGCGTCGTCCACTTTGCGATAGACCACGCCGGCAATCATTTCCACGCCTCGGTTCTTGAGCGAGGTGCGGTGGATCCAGCCGGTGGTCTTGCCCAGGCCTTCGCCGACCTTGCTGGTCTTGCGCTGCAGCAGATATACCTTGCGCGGGATGGCGCCGATGTGCGCCGGCTGGACGCCACCGCGCGACTTGCCCGTGGTGTCCACGCCCCACTCGGCAAAGAACTTGGCCGCATCCAGGCTCGGGCTGGTGCCTTCTTGCAGCAGGTATTCGGACACATCGAAGCCGATGCCGCCGGCGCCCACCACGGCCACCGCCTGGCCCACCGGCTTCTTGTCGCGCAGTACGTCCAGGTAGCCCAGCACCTTGGGGTGGTCGATGCCTTCGATGTCGGGCGTGCGCGGCACGATGCCGGTGGCCAGCACCACGTGCCGGAAGCCGGCGCCGACCAGGTCTTGCGCGCCGACCCTGCGGCCCAACTGCAGCTTCACGCCGGTCAGTTCGATCTGCTTGCCGAAATAGCGCAGTGTCTCGTAGAACTCCTCCTTGCCCGGCACCTGCTTGGCCACGTTGAACTGGCCGCCGATCTCCTGCGCGGCGTCGATCAGCGTGACATCGAAGCCACGCTTGGCCGCCGTGGTGGCGAAGGCCAGGCCGGCCGGGCCGGCGCCGACCACGGCGATGCGCTCCTTCGTGGCGGCCGGCCTATGAATGAGGATGGTCTCGTGGCAGGCCCGCGGGTTGACCAGGCAGGAGGTGATCTTACCGCCGAAGGTGTGGTCCAGGCAGGCCTGGTTACAGCCGATGCAGGTGTTGATCTCGTCGGCCAGGCCGGCGGCGGCCTTATTGACGAAATCGGGGTCGGCCAGGAAGGGGCGCGCCATGCTCACCATGTCGGCAAAGCCGTCGGCAAGCAGCTGCTCGGCCACTTCGGGGGTGTTGATGCGGTTGGTGGCCACCAGCGGAATGCCCACCTTGCCCTTGAGTTGCCTGGTGACCCAGGCATAGGCCGCGCGTGGCACCTTGGTGGCGATGGTGGGGATGCGCGCCTCGTGCCAGCCGATGCCGGTGTTGAGGATGGTGACGCCGGCCTGTTCCAGCGCCTGCGCAAGCTCGATCACTTCCTCGGTGGTCGAGCCGCCCTGCACCAGGTCGAGCATGGACAGGCGGAAGATGATGATGAAGTTGGCGCCCACCCGCTCGCGCGTGCGGCGCACGATGTCGAGCGGGAAGCGGATGCGGTTGGCGTAGCTGCCGCCCCACTCGTCGTCGCGCTGGTTGGTGTGGGCGGCGATGAATTCGTTGATGAGGTAGCCCTCGGAACCCATGATTTCCACGCCGTCATAGCCGGCGCTCTGTGCCAGGGCGGCGGCGTTGACGTAGTCCTCCACCGTCTGCGCCACTTCGGCGGACGTCAGGGCATGTGGGCGGAACGGGCTGATGGGCGCCTTGATGGCGCTCGGCGCCACCAGTTCGGGGTGGTAGGCGTAGCGTCCAAAGTGCAGGATCTGCATGCAGATCTTGCTGCCGGCCGCGTGCACGGCCTCGGTCACGACCTTGTGCTTGTCGGCTTCGGCCTGGGTGGTCATGGCGGCGCCGCCTGGCATGGGGCGGGCGCGGTCGTTGGGGGCGATGCCGCCGGTCACGATCAGGCCGACCCCGCCGCGGGCGCGCTCAGCGTAGAAGGCGGCCATGCGCGCGAAGCCGTCCTTGGCCTCCTCCAGCCCCACGTGCATGGAGCCCATGAGCACGCGGTTCTTGAGGGTGGTAAAGCCCAGATCGAGCGGAGCGAGCATGTGGGGGTAAGCGGTCATGGCAGGGTCCTTGTATGAATGTGCTTCGGCGAAACAAAACTATGCAATCAGTTGCATCAGTCTAGAGGGCAAACGGAGTTTGTGCAACCAGTTGCATAGATACTCGCCTACGTTTAGACTGGCCACCTATGTCACTTGCCCACGCCGTTCTCACCTCCCTGCTCGAAAAAGCCTCTTCTGGCTACGACCTGGCACGCCGTTTCGACAAGTCGATCGGCTATTTCTGGCACGCCACCCACCAGCAGATTTACCGCGAGCTGGCGCGCATGGAGGCGGCAGGCTGGATCGAATCGAGTTCGGCGCCAGACGCCGGCAAGACCCGCAAGCGGGAATGCCGCGTGCTGCCCGCCGGCCGCGCGGAACTGATTCGGTGGGCCCATGAGAAATCGCCTCCGATGGATCTGCGCGACGAATTCATGGTCAGGCTGCGCGCCGATGCCACGCTGAGCGAAGTCGATCTGCGCCCGGAAATCCGGCGCCAGATTGAACAGCACCAGGAGAAGCTGGCGCACTATCGGGCCATCGAAGCGCGCGATTTCCTGCACGGCCGCGCCCTCACGCGCGAAGCACGCATCCAGCACATGATCCTCAAGAAAGGCATACTTTACGAAGAGGCTTCCATCGGATGGGCTCAGGAGATGCTGGACGTTCTGGCATAGGCACTTCCGCCCACGGCCTGAAAAGCGGGCCTGCCAGTCCCCGCGCCGGACTGGCACGACGCGAAATATGGAGTGGCTGCGTTCGGCCGCAACATCACCGACAAGGTGCAAGTAGTCGGCGCCATCGACTTCCCCCTGACCGGCATGCTCAACGCGCCGCGCCTTCGACAGCGGACTCGGCAAGGACGAGAGAGAAATCGGCCCCAGCGGCACGGGCGACCGCTTTGCAGCGTTAGCGGTCGTTGCGTTTGCACTGCAGAATAGTGTTCAGCCCCGAAGTATCTTATAGAATTATTGCAATGGAGAACGCTAGGGAGGAGTACCATGTAGCTCTCCGCTCAATAAATTCGGCCGCTCATCGCCTATGGCACATTTCTATTTCTCACAACGTAACGCTCTCAACCCTAATCCCAATGGGCTACCGCTAGCGGACGTCATCGCTTTGTTCTAACGAGTGTACGACGAGATGGTTAAGGATGGATATTTCACAGAGGCGTTAGGCTATCATTGCGTCGATGCTGGCTTTGTGCCGGGATACATTCATGACGTAGACCTCGCTCTCCTCCTAGAGGTTAGAAAGATAGACCTCTGGCCAATCCAGCTTTTTTCAAGGTCATATTCTGAAGATTATTTTTTCGATGTCATAGAGTTTCTCTGCCAGCACGTGTCAAAGCCGACGAAGGGCATCCGACATGATTACGGCGACTGTGGCATGCACTGGGAGATATTTAACGGCTATCATGGGCGCGAGCATTTTCGCATGAAGGTCAACGCAGTGTTAAGTCACTACGAAAGGAAATTTGAGCTTGCCAAGACAGGCGAAATTCTTCACAAACCAGAGGCGGGATTTGAGAAATTGATGGAAGCGGAGATTCCAGCGAAATTCCAACGTGACTGATCGCGTTGCTTCGGCAGCGCTCCAATATAGACGTCATGGTGCAACGGTTGATGATAGGAGGCAAGCTGTTCGAGACTTAGCCGACGTGCTGGAATATCTTAAGCCTCAAATTAAAAAATATTTGACGTCAGCAGGCGAAAAAGATTTGTTCAATATTGCGAACAATTTTGGCGTACGTCACCACAACGACAAGCAAAAGACGGGTTACGATGCCGGATTGTGGCTAAGCTGAATGTTCTATTTCTGCTTGGCGACGATTCATCTGTGATGCGAAAATTGGGAGAAGAAAAATAATCTCGCTTTACTCGCGCTCGGCGTCCCCTTCGCAGTGTGAATGCAATCGGTCGATGCAAGCCTAATAAAGGAAGACAAAATAATGGGACATATTTCGTACCTTACTGACTTAGCCGGGGATGGGCCGCAATCCATCGATGAGTCGATTTACGAGCTGGAAAATACATCGGTACTTTTCAGAGCGGCTTGGGAGCGAGTGCCACCAGACTTTGCTCGCGCTGCAAAAGTTAGCGCGAAAGCGATGGAACACCTAGACCATATCGTCAATGAGATTTTGAGAGCTAGGGACACACAAATGGCGAAGGGACACTATTCCGGCTCCCAGCTAGAGGTGGAACTCGGCATCATGCGCGGCTCCATGACTTCACCGGTTACTTCTGCGCATCAGCAAGCAATGATCGCAGCTGGCCCCGGGCAAGGGACTCTCCCCGGTCTGCCAGCTCAAATCACGCTCGAAAGGTTGTTAAACAAGATCAAACATAGGCACCACCAATCGGCAAACTTCCGCATCGCGGCAGGTCGGCATATCTTTGTGATCAACGTCGACAAGCCAAATAAGACTCCGGACTCCATTGCGGAATTTGATGTGATTGACTTTTGTGCTCACTGTAGCAATGCAGCGAAGCATCTCTGATGAGTTTAGAAGACCAAGGTCCGGAGAGAGGGTCCGGAGCGAGGGGAGTGCCCCCATTACCACACCGACTCACCAGTTGTGGTGCAAATCCGCGATCCGCGCTGGTGCCTGCCAGCTATTAGATGAGCTGCGGGGCCCATAGTGCAGCTACCGATGAGCTTGTGTTGCATGGGACACTGACCCTGGCACCGAGCGCAAACGACCGCTGCCGCTGCAAAGATGATGGTCGCTAGTCGATCGAGCAGTGCGCGACCGTCGTGAACCTGCAGAGTTTACTATCCAAGAAACTTCGATCGTTTCACGTTGCGCTATCCACCGGGGAGTCGGGGTCTGCGACTATCAGACTGCACAGGCACGCGAAATTCGCTGCGGAGCCACTGTCTTAGAAGGAGAAATGCACCCGTTCGCCACAAACGTCCCGTAGAATGTTTTTCATCACAATCTGACAGGGGACATCTTGAACACGAAGAAGGCGCTCGAACCGGTGAGTTCGCTTGAAATCAAACCGCAAGGATTAGGCGCGTGCCTGGGAAATAACTTCTTAACGGTGCCAAAATATCAGCGAGCCTTTTCATGGGACGATGAGAATGTCGCGAACTTCCTTGCGGACGTCAACACGGCTTTTAGTGAGGGTTCGACGGAATATTTTATGGGATCTGTAGTGCTTCAAGGCGCGGATCAGAAATACGACGTGGTTGACGGGCAGCAGCGCTTAACTACAGCCACTATCTTGATTGCAGCTACCCGAGATTACGTTGCCGGCAAGGGAATGGCGGAAGTTGCTAAATCACTCGAAGCAAAATTTCTGCTCACCAAGGATACCTGGACGCAAGAGATTAACCCCAAGCTCACTCTCAGCGTCTACGACAATGATTTTTTTGTGAAAGTAATCCTTGAAGGGGTTGACTGCAAGCCTACGCGTGAGTCCCATGACCGAATCTTGAACGCGCGAACAAAGTGTATGAGTTTCCTTGATGACATCAATAAGCATTTTACCAATTGGTTCGAGCGTGTCGCCGGAATCGTGCAGTACATGGAACATAAGGCTCGCGTTATCCAAGTAATTGTTCCAAGCCAAGCGAACGCTTACATTATCTTCGAGACCCTGAATGACCGCGGCAAAGATCTTTCAGCGTCGGACCTATTGAAAAATCACTTGTTTGGTCGCGCGGAAGAACGTGTGGAAGAGGTTCAGACAAAATGGAATCAAATGTTGGGTGTCTTTGAAGCATACGGCGGCGACGAAATTGTTATAACCTACATACGTCAACTCTGGTCCGCTACGAGAGAGGTTGCACGAGAAAAAGAGCTATTCACAAAAATCAAGGAGAAGATCGTCACTTCGCAGCAGGCGGTTGAGTTCGCGTCTGAGCTGTTAGAGCGCGCAGTTCACTACTCAGCGATGCTAAACTCAGCTCACCCGCTTTGGAAGACAATGGGGCCGGAGGCTGAGCAGGTGATTGCATCGCTCAACACAGTCAAGGTGGAGCGATACCGCCCAGCCATGTTGGCACTCCTGTCCAATTTCTCGGGAAATGAACTCACTGCCGCGATGCGGCACATCCTCAATGGTTCGGTGCGCTATCTTATCGCGGTCGGAGCCGGCGGCGGAACGCTCGAAGCGGCTTGGTCTGATGTTGCACGCAAAGTCTCCTCGAAGACAATCATCGATGCGGCCGGATTTGCTAAGGAAATGCAGAAAATTGTTCCCAACGACGAAGTATTCCGATCCGGCTTTGTCACGGCGCGAATTTCAAAGGGATACCTTGCTCGCTATTTCTTGGCATCTCTCGAGCGTGCGGCTCGTGGCCAAAGAAATTGCGAGCTCATTCCGAATGGCGATGTGCAGTCGGTGAATCTGGAGCACGTTCTTCCAGAGAACCCAGGTACGAATTGGCCGGACATGCCAGCCGAGTTGGTGGAGGCCTACTCGCGTCGACTCGGCAATCAAGCGCTGTTAAGCACTAAAAAAAATTCAGAGATGGGAAATCAATCCTTCGCGGTAAAATGTGACGTCTTGGCGACCTCGGAGTTCATGTTAACCAAACAGATCGGCGCGAAGGCAACGTGGGGGGCGAAGGAAATTGATGAGCGTCAAAAGATGATGGCTGAACTGGCCCTCTCAGTTTGGTCTTACACGGTCTGAACGTACTCCCACTGACCTAGCAACGCAACGCGTTTGGGTAGGTCTGTGGGTGTCTAATGGCTGCGAGACGGGCGGAAAAGGTATTCCACGGCTGTCGTTGCCACTCAAAAGGACTTCGGTGACTGCACCAAGTCGCAAGCACGCAGCTTGCTGTCTATCGCGAGGTTGAACAATGCCAGCTCGCGCACCCGATGATGAAGTTGCAGGCGAACTCGAATTGCCCAGATTTCATTCAGAAGCAGCGGCGCTTTTTGACCCACGAGCCTCCCTTTGTTCCAAGGCGTCGCCGTGGCCGACCGCTGATTTTGCGTATCCATGATCATCTCCTATTCAGTAAATGCAACTTGGAGTGTGCGCTTAACGCGCAGGCAGTGAAGGATCTGCAGCGGTCAAAACGACCTTCATCGGACGACTTCGAACGGCGAGGACGGGACAACAGTGGGCACTCCCGCTAGCGTACAATTGGCACCGATCGGCCAGAAGCGAACATAAAACAAGGTAACTGCTTTTTGCCTTCGGGGAGATAAGGATGCGACAAGCCAACGACAACACAGAGGTTCCTGTAACCAAGGATTCTGAAAACGAAGGGCCGATCCCTTCAGCGTGGCGACCGATCCTGAAGGGCATCGTTGATGCGTTCGTTCGTCATGACTACAGCCTTTCAAATGGAATTTCAGGGGTCGCTCTAGTTTCCGAGAAGACCTCGACGCAGATTCGTGAGTACATCAATGAGTACGGTGCAACGCTGGTCGCGCTTCCACCAGATTCGTGGGATACCTCGGTATGTATCTGGATGGGCGAACAATGGGATGTCCTTGTTGATCTCTGGACGAAAGAGGAAGGCAGAAGCGATCTCGTGTTGCAGGTTCACGTGTCTGAGGTCGGTGGCCAATACGTCGTGACCGTCTACATGGTCTGCGTTCTCTGACGTGGGAGGAAAGACGCGAAGCGGAAGCGGCTGCCCAAGCCAAAGTCGCCCCTCCGCGAAGGTCCACTACGGGTTGGATGCGGACACAGCCAGTCTGGTGTTGAATACAATCGTCAGGAATCGGCCAATAGCATACGTTGAGAATGGCTCAGGGTATGGTGTAGTTGCTCACAACAGGAAGGGTGTTGTTGTTAGGCCTCATTAAGGCTTGAGCTCATAGCACCAGACTTACGTCACACTTATCGCGCCAGTTCTTTACCTTGGGTTGCAGCTTTCGTTATGTCGCATTTGCTGCCGCGCCAATCCTAACATGAGTAAACCAAGCGCCAGCAGCGCAGGCGACATCGGTTCCGGGACCGCCGTCACGTCGCCGTCGCGCAAGGCCCATGCATAGCTGGTCAGCTGATATTTGGAAAAGCCCGCGCGCGTCATGGAATCGGGATCGACGGCCATGGCAGCGTATTCCGCGCCAGGGTAGTCGGAACCACTCCAATACTGGCCAGTTTGAATATTATTGAACAGCGCGTAACTCGCATTGTGCTCCACTGCCAGACTCGATCCGGCGCGTCCGCCGAGGTCGAGCAGCAGCCCACCCAGTTCGCCGCCCCAGCAGGTCCATATGGGACCGCAGAAGTCCAATGTGGGCAAGCGCCAGTCGTTGTAGCCGCCGTAGTCGAGCTGCTCGGCCCAAGCTTTCGCGCCGAACCAGTTCATGGTCCCGCTTGGCGGCGCATAGTCTCCAGCGGACATGAAGCGGTGCCATGTGCCATCCATGTCAATCACGTAGGATCCGCCGTTGCCGTAGTTGCTTGCGCCGACGCGAATCGTGCCAAAGTATTCATTGGGGCCAACGTGCAAAACTGGGCGGCCGCTGATGATACGTTCAACCAGGGTAGGGTCCTGCTCGACCTGTGTCTTGAAGAGATTGGCGTCCGCGACCCAAGTAACGTTACGTGTTGAGTCGTACACCATGCGATCGCCGCGAGCGACTAGCGCGGCCTCGGCCGGTAAAGCGGCAAAGAAAACAAGGGCAAAGAGCCCAAGAAGGTTTCGGCGCATGGGTTCGCTCCATCAAGAAAGCTTTTCAGCATGCAATAAATGTGCCGACGGTTGTGTAGCTTTTAAATCATGGACTTATGGCAACAACCAATCTCCTCCGCCGCCAACATGTAAAGAAACTCGACAGTTCCCCGAGCGCATTCGAGCTTAAGTGGCAGTTATCGCCCCCAAAGCGGGCGTTCAGGCACGCGACGCCGCGGACCGTTATCGACCCGAAGCGGACCATATTTTTGATGAGTCGTTATCGTAATGAATTCCAATCCCTTCGAATTGCCTCGGCGCATGTTCAGGCGATCTGCCGTCAATTCTTGCAGCCTGAAGATATTCAAGAGGAGACTTGACGATGCGTATGCAGGCATTTACGAACCACTATTAAGGGGCGTAAAGACAGTCTTTCGCAGCCACTACGTGGCGCCGACATTCAAGCGGTAGCTATCGCAAGAGTTGGCGAGAGTATCGACGCAAGCAGGTCACGAAAAAGCGTGAAATGCAGGGGAAGCCGCCGCCCAAGCGCAAGTTCTAGGCGCCTTCACCGACTATTGGTACACTTCAACGCCTCGGAGCTGAATGGTGCAACATGGAACCTACGACCAAGATACTTCTCGCCAAGTTGTTGAAGGAAGCGCACGTCGAGTCCTCCCTCGATGGAAACCTTTACCTGAACAGCGCTTCTTATTTTAAGAGGCTAGAGGCGACCGACGAAGTGCGTTCCGACGTGGACGAAGGTATTGACTTTGCAATGCAGGCTAAAGAGGTGTCGATACAGGGTTCGGACGGAGAGTGGATTGATGAAGCCACATGAAACCTACTGTAGCCAAATGTGCGAAGCAAAAATTCGCCTGATCTCTGCCGAACGAATGGTCGAATCACAGAGTCCATTGACCGGCTACTCCTCGCTAGATTCCGAATTTTGCTTTCTGCAAATTCGCAAGATCAACGAACTGATTACCTTCTCTGGAATGGTTCGTGAGGAGGCACGGTATAGGAAATTGAGGGATAAAGATCGTCGGAGCGACAAAGATCGCGTTGACCCGAGCGCTGATTGGAAAGCATCGAAAATTCTTGCTCGACTGGTCAAACTAAGTCCTCATATGCTGCCGATACCACTCGGTGAGCACTTTCAATCCGAACTTCGCACAATTCATTTCGAGCGCAAAGACCTTGCGGTCAACCATGAACGTCTGATCGAGCTTTACGAAACTTGCTCCGAGTTCATGCATGTGTCAAACCCGTTGGTAGAAAACATTGGTGAACAGGTTGAGGATCAGCGCCAAAAATACACCAATGCGCCCGACACGGTAAGGGCAGCTCTGACATTCTTACGAAGACTGTTGTGGCTTCACGCGGTTGTAAAACTTGAGTGGACGGACACGGACAATCCCTGCTCGATCGAGAATCCAGAATGTGCCTGGATAGTTGATTTCAGCGCGCCGGACGATCAGACTGTCAACATGACTTTGGCGACCACGTTGGATACCGACCCTGCGTAGTGCCTCCGACCGACGCTGCCTAGTGCTCCTCGCCGGCGCTCATCTGGGGGACTTAGCAGCCCGGTAGACGAGCGACTGCCCGGTTGTGGCCGGTTGGTGCCAGAAGGATATCAGATCCCTACGGCCGCTACCGCTGCAAAGCGGTCATCGCCAGCTGGTCAAATTTATACGGATCGCGAATATCGGCATGTTCGGTACAAGAACTTCTCCTTTTCCTGCTAGTCCAGATGGCGGAGACGACCTTTGAAGATATCGATAAAAAAGGGCAGAGAACTTTCTCTGCCCTTTTTTCGTTTCGGTTCGGCTTACTTCGCCAGCAGCATCTCGTTCAGCCGCTTGACGAACGTCGCCGGGTCAGACAGCGAGCCGCCCTCCGCCAGCAGCGCCTGATCAAACAGGATATGCGCCCAGGCCGAGAACTTCTCGCTGTCGCCTTCCTCGTTTTTCAAGCGCGCCACCAGCGGGTGGTTCGGGTTGATCTCCAGAATAGGCTTCGACTCCGGCGCGTTCTGGCCGGCCGCCTTCAGCATACGCAGCAGGTTGCCCGACAACTCGTTCTCGTCGGCGACCAGGCAGGCAGGCGAATCGGTCAGGCGGAACGTGATGCGCACGTCCTTCGCCTTTTCGCCCAGCGCACCCTTCATCTTCTCGACCAGGTCCTTGTACGAGGTCTCGGTCTCCTCGTGCTCCTTCTTCTCGGCTTCGTCCTCGAGCGCGCCCAGGTCCAGGTCGCCCTTGGCCACCGACACCAGCTCCTTGCCTTCGAACTCGGAGAGGAACGACAGCATCCACTCGTCGACGCGGTCCGTCATCAACAGCACTTCAACACCCTTCTTGCGGAAGATCTCGAGGTGCGGGCTGTTCTTGGCCGCGGTGTAGTTATCGCCGGCGACGTAGTAGATCTTCGACTGGCCTTCCTTCATGCGGGCGATGTAGTCGGCCAGCGACGTGCTCTGGTCCGCATTGTCGTTAGCAGTCGAGGCGAAGCGCAGCAGCTTGGCGATGCGGTCCTTGTTGGTGGCGTCCTCGCCGATGCCTTCCTTCAGCACCTGGCCGAACTCCTTCCAGAAGGTGGTGTACTTGTCCTTCTTTTCCTGCTCGTCGGCGTTGGCCAGTTCTTCCAGCATGCCCAGCACGCGCTTGGTCGATCCTTCGCGGATCACCTTGACGTCGCGCGACTCCTGCAAAATCTCGCGCGAGACGTTCAGCGGCAGGTCGTTCGAGTCGATCACGCCCTTAATAAAGCGCAGGTAGGCCGGCATCAGCTGCTCGGCGTCGTCCATGATGAAGACGCGCTTGACGTACAGCTTGATGCCGCCGCGCTTGTTGCGGTCCCACAGGTCGAACGGCGCGTGCGCCGGCACGTACAGCAGCTGCGTGTACTCGCTGCGGCCTTCGACGCGGTTGTGGGTGAGCGTCAGCGGCGCCTGGAAGTCATGCGAGACGTGCTTGTAGAATTCGTCGTACTGCTCCGGCAAAATCTCGGACTTGTTGCGGGCCCACAGCGCGCTGGCCTGGTTGATGGTTTCGAATTCTTCCTTCAGCACCTGCTCGTTCTTCTCGGCATCCCACTCCTCTTTCTGCATCTGGATCGGCAGCGAGATGTGGTCGGAGTACTTGCGGATGATCGATTTCAGCTTCCAGCCCGACAGCAGCTCTTCCTCGCCGGCGCGCAGGTGCAGGATGACGTCGGTGCCGCGGCTGGTCTTCTCGATCGATTCGACCGAGTAGTCGCCCTCGCCGCGCGATTCCCAGCGCACGCCTTCGGAGGCGAATTCGCCGGCGCGGCGGGTGTTGACGATGATGCGGTCGGCGACGATGAAGCCCGAATAGAAGCCGACGCCGAACTGGCCGATCAGGGCCGCGTCGGCCTGCTGGTCGCCGGACAGCTTGCCGAAGAACTCCTTGGTGCCGGACTTGGCGATCGTGCCGAGGTGCGAGATGACTTCATCGCGGCTCATGCCGATGCCGTTGTCGGAGATGGTGATGGTCTTGGCGTCCTTGTCGAACGAGACGACGATCTTCAGCTCGTGGTCGTTGCCATACAGGGCATCGTTGTTGATCGCCTCGAAACGCAGCTTGTCGGCGGCGTCGGACGCGTTCGAGATCAGCTCGCGCAGGAAAATCTCCTTGTTGGAATACAAGGAGTGGATCATCAGTTGCAGCAGTTGCTTAACTTCAGCTTGAAAGCCAAGGGTTTCTTTTTCGGCGACGGCCATTTTTTTCCTCTTGTGGAACGGTTAAACGAACGGATTGTTGCAAGGTTGGGGTCAAAAAAGCAATTTCAAGGGTTAGCCGCGGCCGATTTCGCGTTCAAGAAACTCCCAGACGGACGGTTCTTGCATTGCTGCCACATTGAGCCGCATCCGCGTCGACGGCAGCTGGCTCGGCGAAAACAGGCTGCCCGGAGCCAGCAGCAGCCCGGCCGCCATCGCACGCTCGGCCAGCACGCTGGTATCAACGCCGCAATCGGCCCAGACGAACATGCCGGCGGCCGGCGCCGTGCCAACCGCCAGGCCCACCTTCTCCATGCGCCGCACGGTCTTGGCGCGAATGGCGTCGAGGCGGGCGCGGATGCGGTCCAGGTGCTTGCGGTACAGGCCCTCGGACAGGATCTTGTAGACCACCCGCTCGGCGATGTCGCTGCTGGTCAGCGTTGCCAGCATCTTGCGGTCGGCCAGCCGCTGCGCCCATTCCGGTGAGGTGGCGATGAAGCCGACGCGCAGGTTGGCCGCCATCGACTTCGAGAAGCCGCCGAGATAGATCACGCGCTGCAGCTGGTCCAGCGCCGCCATCCGCGTGGCCGGCTGCACAGCGGGACCGGGGTGCAGGTCGCAGTAGATGTCGTCCTCTACGATCGTGAAGCCGTGCTCCTCGGCCAGGCGCAGCACCTGGAATGCCTTCGCCGCCGACAGCGACGTCGAGCTGGGATTGTGCAGCACCGAGTTAATGATGTACAGCTTCGGCTTGTGCAGGGCCGCCAGCTGGGCCAGCTGGATCAGGTCGGGGCCGTCGGCCAGCCGCGGGATGCCGACCACCCTGGCGCCCAGCGCGGCGAAGGAGCCGAACATCAGGAACCAGGCCGGGTCGTCGACGAAGATGGTGTCGCCGGGGCGGGTGAATTCGCGCGCGACCAGATCGAGCGCCTGCGTCACGCCGACGGTGGTGACGATCTGGCCGGGAGCCGCCTCGATTTCGAGTTCGGCGAGTTTGAGCTGCAGCTGCTGGCGCAGCGGCAGGAAGCCCTGCGGCGCGCCGTAATTGAGCAGCAGGTTGGCGTGCTGGCGGCCGATGGCGCGCAGCGCATTGGCGATCGCCGGGCCATCCAGCCATTCCGCCGGGAGCACGCCGGAACCGGGCGCCTTCTGCAGCGGCGATGGGTTGAACATGTTCCGGATCAGCCAGACCACGTCCAGCGGCTGCGGCGCGCCGGCCGCGGACACCTTGTCGGCCGATGGCGCGCCCGAGCGCTCGCCGGTGTTCAGCGGCGAGCGCTCGCGCACGAAGAAGCCGGCGCCGCGGCGCGACTCGAGGTAGCCTCGCGCCACCAGCTTGTCGTAGCTGGCAACAACCGTGAAGGCCGACACCCCGTTGGCGGCGGCGAACTGGCGGATCGAGGGCATGCGCGCGCCGCCGCGCAGCAGCTTGTCGTCGATGCGGGCGGCGACCGAGCGGGCGATCTGCTCGATCAGCGTCTCGCCGGTATCGCGCGACAGCAGCGCGGTGAACGAACCCTGGCGTGTGTTGGTCATTTTACCGTCACAGCATATGAAATTAACTTGGCTAGTGTATTGGTACTGTACTGGCTTTGTCGTCTAGGATACCTGATGGATAAAATTATTGGAACAGGTGTCGGAAGGGCCACCCCGTCCGCGCACTCGGACGAAACGCGCGGCATGCTGCTTGGCCTGGCAGGCGTGGCGATGTTCAGCCTCACGCTGCCGTTCACCCGGATGGCGGTGGCCGGCCTCGATCCCGCCTTCGTCGCGCTCGGCCGCGCGCTGGTCGCCGCCGTGCTGGGCGCCATCTGGCTGCGCTGGAACCGCGCCCCGCTGCCTGGGCGCTCGGCGCTGCTGCCGCTCGCGCTGGTGTCGCTCGGCTGCGTGATCGGCTTCCCGTGGCTGACGTCGATCGCGCTGCGCACGCTGCCCGCTTCGCACGGCGCGGTCCTGGTCGGCATCCTGCCGCTGGCGACCGCGGTGTTTTCGGCGCTGCGCGGCAATGAAAAGCCATCCGCCGGGTTCTGGGCAATGGCGCTGCTGGGCACTGGCCTGGTGATCGGCTTCGCGCTGCGCCAGAGCGGCGGCGGTTTCCACCTGGCCGATTTGTTGATGCTGGCTGCCGTGGTGCTGGGCGCGCTCGGCTACTCCGAGGGCGGCCGGCTGGCGCGCACGATGGGCGGCCAACAGGTGATCAGCTGGGCGCTGGTGCTGTCGGCGCCGGTGCTGGCGCCGCTGGTGCTGTGGCTGTGCTGGCCGCAGCTGGACGCGATCGCGCTGGCCGGCCTCGAGGCGTGGATCGGCTTCGCCTACGTGTCGGTCTTCTCGATGTTCATCGGCTTCTTCTTCTGGTACCGCGGCATGGCCGTCGGCGGCATCGCGCGGGTCGGCCAGGTGCAACTGGTGCAGCCATTCCTGACCTTGCTGGGCGCCGCGCTGCTGCTGGGCGAGCCGCTGGAATGGTCGAACTACATCTTCGCGTTCGCCGTCATTGCGGTCGTTGCCGCCGGCCGCAGGATGCAGGTGCGCCGCTAGCGCCGGCAACGCTGCTTTTTGTCCGAATGTCAGACCTGACACCGCGTGTTTGTCCGAATGTCAGACCTGACACCAGCGTTATTTGTTACGGCGCGGGTAGCCCTGCGCCAGGATGCGCTGCCACACCAGTTCCTTTTGCAGCTCGCTCATCGACACCCAGTGCGCCACCTCGACAACCGTGCGCCCGCAACCGCGGCATATTTCGTCGAACGTGGTCGAGCAGACCGCGACACAGGGCGTGTCCGGCCGGATTGGCGCCGCCGCCATCACATCACTTCGCGGGGCCGACATCGAGCGCGTCCCAGCCTTCGTGGCCCAGCTTTTCCATCGTTTCCATATTCTTCTCGAAGATCTGCTCCGCCTCGGGGAATGCCTCGACCGCGCGGTCGATGCTTTCTTCACGCAGCAGGTGCAAAATTGGATACGGCGCCCGGTTGGTGTAATTGCCGATGTCGTTGATGTCGGTATCGGCAAACTGATATTGCGGGTGGAAACTGGCCACCTGGATCTCGCCGTCGAGCTGCATGTCTTCTACCGCGGCGTCGGCGACATCGAGAAACTCGTTGTAGTCGAGGAAATCGGTCAGCACGAAAGGGTGGATCAGCAGCGTCGTGTCGACTTCTTCCGGCGCGCTGTCGGACAGGCGCTGCAGCTCTTCCATCAGTTGTTCGAGCAACGCCTCGGGCGTGGTCGCGCTGGAGACGACGTAGCGCACCTGCTTCTTGACATGGACGGCCTTGGCGAACGGACACAGATTCAGCCCGATGACGGCTTTTTCCAGCCAGTTTTCGGTGGCGGCGACGATCTGGTCGTCGCCGGCGTTGAGGTGCGCGGTGCTCATGGTGGTGCTTTCAGGTTAGCGGCGCGTCGCGCCATCCCCAAATTGTACGGCAACGGGCGCCAGGCTTGCTATCGCCTTCCAAAGCATGAACATGATGACAATGCTTTCCATCAAGAAATTGTCAGCGGAATTTCGCAAGAAAATAGACATTTTGGTATTAGTCTATTTTCCATGCCGCATGCATCGCTTCAGCTCCAACGGTCCTGTCAGGCGGCCATTTATTATAGTAGAGATAGGACATATACTCCCCGGGAGTACACCATAAACGCGCTTCTTGCGAACGCTCATACTCCTTCCGATTTCTGTTTATATTATTGAAATTATTGGCCTCAAATGTTGCCAATAAATTGTGTAACGGAACTGACTATTCGCTTGACTGATCAGATAACTGGTACGTACACTCCGAACTCATTCATCGTCAGTCCAGAACACCGGGCGTCACAGTGGAAGCCTATGCAAAACCTGACCCGCAACACCGTTTCGTTGGCAGCACTGGTATGTTTGCTTGCCCCCGCCCTCTCCCAGGCGAACGATTACTCCGCGACGCCGGATACCCCGGCGTACGGCTCTGTTGCAGCCAAGCCAGCGTCGGCGCTGCCGGCCTTGAAGTCCGAGGAACTCACCGAAGCGAACCTGTGGGGCCGTATCCGCAGCGGTTACGCGATTCCCGATATCAATAACGAACTGGTTGGCAAGCACGTCACCTGGTACAGCACCCGTCCTGACCACATCGCCCGCACCTCGGCGCGCGCGTCGCGTTACATGTTTCATATCGTGCAGGAACTCGAGAAGCGCAACATGCCGACCGAACTGGCGCTGCTGCCGATCATCGAGTCCGCCTTCAATCCGCAAGCCTATTCGAGCGCCAACGCGTCGGGCATGTGGCAGTTCGTGCCGGGCACCGGCAAGGACTACAACCTGAAGCAGAACATGTTCAAGGACGAGCGCCGTGGCGTGCTGGCGTCGACCGATGCCGCCCTGTCCTACCTGCAAAAACTGTACGGCATGTTCGGCGACTGGCAGCTTGCGCTGGCCGCCTACAACTGGGGTGAAGGCAACGTCCAGAAGGCGATCAAGAAGAACCAGTCGCTCGGCAAGCCGACCGATTTCGAAAGCCTCGCGGAACTGATGCCGGCCGAGACGCGCAACTACGTGCCGAAGCTGCAGGCCGTCAAGAACATCATCGCCAACCCGGCCCAGTACGGCGTGGCGTTGCCGATCATCGACAACCAGGCCTACTTCACCGCCGTCGACAAGACCAGCGACATCGACCTGACCATCGCGGCGCAACTGGCCGAGCTGTCGGTCGACGAATTCAAGGCGCTCAACCCGCAGTTCAACAAGCCAGTGATCACCGGCGGCGAGCAGACCAAGATTTTGCTGCCGAAGGAAAACGCGGCGAAGTTCACCAGCAACCTCGCGGCCTGGGGCAACAAGCTGTCGACCTGGACCACGCACAAGATCACCGGCGCCAAGGAAAGCATCGCCAGCCTGGCCTCGCGCTTCGGCACCACCCCCGACGTGATCCGCCAGGCCAACAATATTCCGGCGAAATCGGGCGTAAAGGCCGGCTCGACCATCCTGGTGCCGAAGACCTCGGCCTCGTCGAACACCGACATCGCCGAGCACATCGTCGACAATGCCGTCGTCGCGTTCGAAGCGGAACGGGCCGAACGCGCCGGCAAGCGCGGCTCGCGCCATGCCGCGCCGATGAGCGGCGCGCAAAAGCTGAAAGCGCGCGCAGCCAGCGCCGTGGCCGAAATCAAGAGCCGTGTCACCGGCAAGCGCGCCAAGACCATGGTCGCCGAGCCGAACAGCCGCAAGCGCGCCGGCTGATTCACGCGCCTGACGAAAAAGCGGACGGCATGCCGTCCGCTTTTTTATTTTGCTGCAGCGAAGCAGGCGCCAATCAGATCGCTGTACACGCACAGTGAAAGTACTGTATAGTGTCGTTTGTGCGCTGCAATACGATTCGCCCGGCAAGTCAGGCGATGGCAGTTAAAGCAGTTACATAGAAGTAAAACTAGCAGCTTCGCAAGCCCAGGGCGTATCGATCGGATACCCCTCAATAAAGCCCTCCCGCCTTGTGTGTCGCACCTGACACCGTCCCGGCGCAAAGCTTTTGTGCCGAAATTTCTTTCATTTCTGAGTCATTTCGTTTGTGGTTGGCGTTGCTATATTGCGCTCTGAGCATCTGCTCGGGCGCTGATCTCTACCGAAAGAAAAGAAAACAATGAGTTTTGAAGCATTAGGCCTCCACGCGTCCATCGTCAAAGCAGTGACCGAAGCCGGTTACACCATCCCTACGCCTGTCCAGGCGCAAGCTGTACCTGCGGCCATCGAAGGCCGCGACCTGCTGGTCTCGTCGCAGACCGGTTCCGGCAAGACCGCCGCATTCATGCTGCCGGCGCTGCACAAATTCGCCGTTGCCGAGCAATCGCCGGCCGCAAAAACCGCAGCCCAGGAAGCGCAGTCGGCGCGCGCCCGTGGCGAGCGTCCACGTTTCAAGGCTGCCCAGCCAAAGATGCTGGTGCTGACCCCTACCCGCGAACTGGCACTGCAAGTGACCGCCGCGACCGAAAAGTACGGCACTCAGATCCGCCGTATCAAGGCCGTGTCTATCCTCGGCGGCATGCCTTACCCGAAACAGATGCAACTGCTGGCGCGCAACCCGGAAATCCTGGTCGCCACCCCAGGCCGTCTGATCGACCACATGGAATCGGGCAAGATCGATTTCTCGGAACTCGAAATCCTGGTGCTCGACGAAGCTGACCGCATGCTGGACATGGGTTTCATCGACGACATCGAGAAAATCATCGCAGCGACGCCGGCCAACCGCCAGACGATGCTGTTCTCGGCCACGCTCGACGGCATGGTTGGCAACATGGCGCGCCGCATCACGAAGGACCCGATGGTCATTCAGATCGCCAGCTCGTCGAGCCGCCACGACAACATCTCGCAGCGCGTTCACTTCGTCGACGACCTGTCGCACAAGAATCGCCTGCTGGACCACCTGCTGCGCGACGAAACGCTCGACCAGGCTGTCGTGTTCACCGCGACCAAGCGTGACGCCGACACCATCGCCGACCGCCTGAACATCGCCGGTTTCTCGGCTGCCGCACTGCATGGCGACATGCACCAGGGCGCCCGTAACCGTACCCTGGACGGCCTGCGCCGCGGCCAGGTCAAGGTGCTGGTTGCCACCGACGTTGCCGCTCGCGGTATCGACGTGCCGAACATCACCCACGTGTTCAACTACGATCTGCCGAAGTTCCCTGAAGACTATGTGCACCGCATTGGCCGTACCGGCCGTGCCGGCCGCAATGGCCTGGCGATCTCGCTGGTGAACCATGCCGAAGGCATGAACGTCAAGCGCATCGAGCGTTTCACCAAGCAGCTCATTCCGGTCAACGTCGTTGAAGGCTTCGAGCCAAAGCGCACCGCTTCGGCGCCGCGTTCGGCAGCACGTCCAGGCGGCTGGAAGCCGGGCGACAACCGCGCGGCAGCAGCCAAGCCGGGCCAGCGCACCTTCAGCAAGCCGAACGCCCCGCGCGCCGGCGAAGGTGGCGGCTACAAGGGTTCGAACCCACGTTCGACCGACGGCGCACGCCGCTCGTACGGCGATCGCTAATCGGTTCTGACCGATGCAAAAACGGCTACTTAGGTAGCCGTTTTTTCGTTTACAAGTTGCAAACCTATGCGTCGAGAAACACCGGCGCTCAGCGCCGCACGGTCGACGAATACGATGTTTCGCGCGCGTCCTTATGGCGGTCGTCCTCGCCGTCGCCGAGGTGCGCCTTGGCGTCGTTGTTCAGGCTGTGTTCGTTGCGCTCGCGCTCTACTTCGCGCTCGAGGCGGGAATCGCGGGGAACGGACCGGGTGGTTTCAAGACGTGCCATAAATGCCTTCAATCAGATAAGTCGTACTAGTGGGATGGTAACGCCGCCGTCCATCAGCGGTCGCGCGTTTCGATGTCCCAAGAATGCCTGATGTGCCCGCTTCGGTAAGTTGGCTTCCTCACATAACAGGGCGATTCGCGCAAGAAAAACGACCGCGCTACTGAGGTGCTCCCAGGTATTTTGTCATCGACACGCGAACCTTGTCGGCCCCTGGGCACTCAACGAAGTATGGCCGTTTCGTTACCACCGCGTGAAGGAGCTGACGATGGACACCAGGCGCAAGGTAGTTGCATGGCTTAACGCAGCGCTGGCCGGCGCCGTGATCGCCGCCGGCGTTGCCTCATGCGGGGGCAGCAACAATAACGGCAACGGCGGCGGCGCCACCCCGCCGGCGGTGGTCAGCCGATACCTCGCCACCAGCCTGGTCACCGACCTGGACATGCCTGGCACCCAAACCGACGAATTCATCGTCAACCCGTGGGGACTTGCGTTTGACGCCACTGGCTATGGCTGGGTCGCCAATAACGACACGTCGACTATGACTTTGTACAATGGCAACGGCCTGGTCCAGGAGCTGGTAGTGACGGTCCCGCCGGGCGGCGCCGGCGACGCCAACCCTACGGGGATCGTCTACAACTCCACCCAGGATTTCAGGATCACCCTGAATGGCGTCAGCGGCGTCAGCAAATTCATCATTGCCGGCGAGGCCGGCACGATCGCCGGCTACTCGCAGACGGTCAATGCCACCGAGGCCGTGACTGTGTACGACGTCGGCGACGGGCCGGTCTACAAGGGACTGGCGATCGGCCGCGCCGCCGGCGCCAACTATCTGTACGCCGCGGACTTCCTCAACAACAAGATCGACGTATTCGACCGCAACTTCGTCCTCGTGTCGCTGGTGGGCAACTTCCGCGATCCCCGGCTGCCGGCGGGCTACGCGCCGTTCGGCATCCAGGTCGCCGGCGAGCGTGTCTACGTTTCCTACGCGCGCCAGTCGGCCACCGCGGCCGATGAGCAGGTCAACGGCGCCGGACTGGGCGTCGTCAGCGTATTCAATACCAACGGCACGTTTATCCGGCAACTGGCCAATGGCGGCGCGCTCAACGCGCCGTGGGGGATGGCGGTGGCGCCGGTCAACTTCGGCAGCTTCAGCAACCACTTGCTGGTAGCCAATTTCGGCGACGGCAAGATCAACGCCTACAACACGACGAACGGCAACTTCGTCGGCACGCTCGGCCGTTCGGACGGCACGCCGATCGTCATCGATGGCTTGTGGGGCATTTCGTTCGGCAACGGAAGCTTTTCACAGCCGCTCAATTCGCTGTTCTTCACCGCCGGGCCTGCGAACGAAACGCATGGCCTGTACGGGAGGATCGACCTGCTATGACAGGCCGGTTCAGTTGACGCGCATCAGGCGCTGGCCATGGATGCCCCAGAGGTAGTCGATGCCGTCGAGGCTGCCCGCGAGCGCCCAGCCGGTGCCGACCTTTTGCACCGTCACGCCGGTGGCGATTTCCAGCGCCAGCTTCTCGGCCCACAGCGAGGCGGCGCCCTTCCCTTTGAACAGTTCCTTGCCCTCGAAGATCACGGTGGCGTCGTACACGGGCATGGCAAAGATGGTCATGGTTTCAATCGCTTTCGCTAACTATAAATTGGTGCGTAGTGTAACGCAGCTAGCGCGGCAGGTAGCCAAGTTCGGCCATGCAGGCCACCGCCGTATCGGCAACCATTTGCGATCTCAGCTTGAAATTGTTCGATACGCGGTTGATGCATGAGTGCACCGCGCGCGCTTTCGGCGCAACAGCGAGCGGGTCGCGCAGGTTGAGGACTTTCTCGACGATGTCGGCGACGGTGATCAGCTGATTGGCCGCCGAGGCGGCGTGCCAGTCGCGCAGTGAAGCGCCGTGCAATGTTCCGCCGACGGTCACTTCGGCCTGCGCGCCGGCGCAAGCGGCGGCAAAGGCCAGGATGACGACGATTTTCATGAGGTTCCCTTCCGAATAGACGCCCAGCAGCCAGATTAACTGCTGAGGAAACGGAAAGCACCCTGATCCCGCATCCGATTGGGCCACATCAACGCGCGTGCAACCCCGGGGGTCAGTGCCGGCAATCGCACACGAACACAGCGCTACCCCTGCGGTACCGATGAGGCCCTGTGCGATTGCCGGCACTGACCCCGCGGGAAGGCAAGATGTATATCAATAGGCGCAAGTGCGAAAGCCGGCGAACATGTCGTCGCGCTCCGGCATGTAAAAGTTGCGGTAGCGCGCCGAGCCGAAGCGCGACGGCGTCGCGAACGAAGCACCGCGCAACACCTGGTGCGTCATGAACCAGGGCTCGGAATACTCGCCGTAGCGGTCGGCGGCGAAACCGGGGCGCGGCTCGAACGGCGAAGCGGTCCACTCCCACAGCTGGCCCCAGTCGAAGCCGGCCTGCCCCGACACCGCCGCGTACTCCCACTCGGCCTCGGTCGGCAGGCGCCGGCCGGCCCAGGCGCAATACGCCTGCGCTTCGTACAGGCAAACATGGCGCACGGCTTCCGACGGCGCCAGCGTCGACAGTCGGCCGAACCGCACGGTGCGCCACTGCCCGCCGTCGCGCTGCCAGTAGCGCGGCGACGAGCGCTCCTGCCGCATCAGCCAGGCGCTGCCGGCAACGCTCCAGTAGGCGGCGTTTTCGTAGCCGCCGTCGGCGACGAATTCGGCATACTGCGCGTTCGTGACCAAACCGGCATCGATGCGAAACGGCGCCACGTAGCACTGGTACGGGGGCTTTTCGTTGTCGAAGACGAAGCCGCCCTGCTGCGCACCGCCCAGCACGATGGTGCCGCCCGGGTAGGCAATGTCGGACGAGGGCGAGCTCGCCACTTCGTCGCGCGCGCGGTGCTGCGGCGACGCGAGGCCCAGCGTCTGCAAGGTGTACAGCAAGGCCTCGCCATGCATGTCCTCGTGCGCCAGCGCTAGCCGGTAGGGGTACAGCGCCTCGTCGGTGCCGGCTTCGCGCGACAGCTTGTCGAGGGTGCGGTCCAGCACTTCGTTGCAATAGGTCTTCAGCGCGCCGGCCGACGGCAGGTCGAGCGTCCAGCGCGACCGGTGCGGCACCAGGTTCGAATCGAACCAGTCGTCGCCGCGCGTGAGCAGCGAATGGCGCTGCGCCGCGGCCGGATGGGTCGACATCGCTTCGCGCAGGATGAACCATTCGGCAAACCACGCGATATGGCCGAGCTCCCACAGCGGCGGGTTGATTGTGGCAATATGCGGCACGCGCACCAGCGCATCGAGGCCGTGGGCGGCGAAGCAGTCGAACAGGCCGAGCGTATGATTCCGCGCCTCCTGCAGGGCTTCGGCCAGCGGCTGTGGGCGGGCGTTGCGAAATGATGCATTGATTGAACTCATGACGAGATTGTAGCGACTTTCTGAAGGGGCGCCGGTGGCAATGAAGCATGTGGTAATCGTCAGCCCGGCATTGGCGCGGGCAAATAACGGCAACTGGCAGACGGCCAGCCGCTGGGCCCACTTCCTGCGCGCGCGCTTTCGCGTCGACATCGTCACCGAATGGCACAGCGGCGACAAGGCGCCCGACCTGCTGATCGCGCTGCACGCGCGCCGCGCCGCCGCCTCGCTGGCCGCCTTCACGCAGGCGCATCCCGATCGACCGTCGGTGCTGGTGCTGACCGGCACCGACCTGTACCGCGACATCGCCACCGATCGCCAGGCGCAGCAATCGCTGGAACATGCGCGCGCGCTGGTGCTCCTGCAGGACGCCGGCATGGCGCTGCTGCCGGCCCCGCTGCGCAGCAAGGCCCGCGTGATCTACCAGTCGGCGCCGGCGCTGGCGCCCTACCGCCATCCTGCGGCGCGGCGCAGCTTTTCGATCACCATGGTCGGACACCTGCGCGACGAGAAAGATCCGCTCACGTTCATTGCCGCCGCCGCGCTGGTCACGGATCGGCGCGCGCGCATGGTCCACATAGGCGGCGCGCTCGACGCGGCGCTGGGCGCCGCCGCCGAAGCGGCGCAGGCCGCCAACCCGCGCTACCGCTGGCTCGGCAACCTGGCGCACGGCGCTACCCGCCAGCGCCTCAAGCGCAGCCACGCGATGGTGATCGCCTCGCGCATGGAAGGCGGCGCCAATGTCGTCATCGAGGCGGTGACGAGCGGCGTGCCGGTGCTGGCGAGCGACATCAGCGGCAACCGCGGCATGCTGGGCGACGATTACGAAGGCTACTTCGCGGCCGGCGACGCACCCGCGCTGGCGCGCCTGATCGACCGCAGCATTGCCGACGGCGCGTTTTACCGCCGGCTATGCGCGCAATGCGCCGCCCGCGCCGCCCTGTTCGCCCCAAGCGCCGAGCAAGCGGCGCTGCTCGGATTAGTGGATAATCTGCTCGATACGCACCAATAACCGACAATGGAACAGACCATGACCACAGCAAGCGACCAGCCCATCAAACTCACCTCGTTTTCGCATGGCGGCGGCTGCGGCTGCAAGATCGCGCCAGGCGTGCTGGCGGAGATCCTGAAAAACTCCAGCGGTTTTCCGGTGCCGAAAGAACTGATGGTCGGCATCGAAACGGCCGACGACGCCGCCGTCTACAAGCTCAACGACGAGCAGGCGCTGATCGCCACCACCGACTTCTTCATGCCGATCGTCGACGATGCGTTCGACTTCGGCCGCATCGCCGCCACCAACGCCATCTCCGACGTGTATGCCATGGGCGGCACGCCGATCATGGCGCTCGCGCTGGTCGGCATGCCGATCAACAAGCTGCCGCTCGAGACGATCGGCGACATCATCCGCGGCGGCGAGGCGATCTGCTCCGAAGCAGGCATCCCGATCGCCGGCGGCCACACCATCGATTCGGTCGAGCCGATCTACGGCCTGGTCGTGCTGGGCCTGGTGCATCCGTCCAAGGTCAAGCGCAATGCCGATTCGAAAGACGGTGACGTGCTGATCCTCGGCAAGCCGCTGGGCGTGGGCGTGCTGTCGGCGGCGCTGAAAAAAGATGCGCTGGGCGCCGACGGCTACGCCGCCATGATCGCCAACACCACCAAGCTGAACAAGCCGGGCATGGCGCTGGCGAAGATGGAAGGCGTACACGCGCTGACCGACGTCACCGGCTTCGGCCTGCTCGGCCACCTGCTCGAACTGGCGCGCGGCGCCAAGCTGACGGCGCAGCTGGACATGGCCGCGATCCCGCTGCTGCCGGGCGTCGAGCAACTGGCGCACGACGGCTTCTTTACCGGCGCATCGGGCCGCAACTGGGACGCGTACGGCAAGGATTGCGAGCTGGCGGCCGGCATCAGCCCGGCGCAGCAGGCTTTGCTGACCGATCCGCAGACGTCGGGAGGTTTGCTGGTGTCGTGCGATCCGGCCAGCGTCGACGAAGTGCTCGCGCTGTTCGCCCAAGGCGGCTTCGAGCACGCCGCCGTGATCGGCCGCATGCAGGCCGGCGCCGCCAAGGTCACCGTCAACAGCTGACCGCCATTAGTTGTTGTTGACAACTAAAAATTAAAGGATCACTATGGTTGTCATTGACAACCATAGTGATCCTGACCATGCCTGACACCGCCGCCCAACTCGTCCGTGAGCTTGTCCGCTTCTACGTCCGCTCGCAACGCGAGCAAGCCAGGTGCGGCGATGGCGGATCGACCGTCAGGTGCCATGTGCTGACCGAGTTGTTGCGCGAGGAAGGAATCACCCAGCAGGCGTTGGTGCAGCGGCTGGGCTTGGACAAGGGCTGGATCAGCCGGGCTGTGGACACGCTGGTGGCCGACGGCACGGTATCCAAACAAGCCAGCGCGCAGGACCGCCGCAGCGTGAAGCTCGCGCTGACGCCTGCCGGGCGGCTTCGCGCCAGCGCGCTGGAACAGGACCTGGACGGCCACGCTGCGCAACTGCTGGCGCGCATACCGCCCGCCCGTCATGGCCAGGTTCAAGAGTCGCTGCAATTGCTGCTCGATGCCTTGTCCGGCGAGGGCAAGCCGCGGCTGTGCGGATCGCTGGAATTGCGACGCGCGGCGTCGGCGGACTGGCCCGCTATCGCACGACTGCTCACCGACGCCGGCCTGCCTCGGGACGGCGCGCGCGACCACCTCGATCAATTCATCGTCGGTGAAATCGATGGCGAACTGATTTGCGCCGGCGGCCTCGAAGTCGACGGCACCGAGGCGCTGCTGCGCTCCGTGGTAGTGACCACGGCAATGCGCGGCAAAGGCTGCGCGCGAAAACTGCTCGATCAGCTCATCCAAGACTGCACCAGCCTTGGTGTCACACGCCTGTACCTCTTGACGACCGCGGCGCAAACCTACTTTTCCAGATCCGGTTTCGCGGTGGTCGATCGTGCCGCGATTCCCGAACCCGTCCTGCGATCCCGTGAGTTCCAAGGCGCATGCCCCGCCAGCGCGACCGCCATGGCGTTGGACCTCCAGCCCCACAGCCGCTGAAAGGCCATCTCCAATCTCGTGCGGAAAATTTGACGGCGGGGATATGATGGAGCATCGCACCAGGAGATAGCCATGCCGAAGAAAAAGCCACCAAAGCCGGGCAAGAAAGTGACGCCGCCCCCACCGTTTTCGGCTCCGGAAGCCGACAGTACGCTGAGCGCCCCGGCCAACCAGAGCGTCGAGTCGGACGCGCCGCCGGCGCCGCGCCGCTCGATCGAAGCGGACAACGAGGGCGGCGACGTCGAACGCCTCGACAATGAGGCAGGGTCGGCGTGATATACTCGGCGCAATGAAAATCCGACACACAATTTCTCGTCATTGGTGGCGCGCCTGAACTTGGCGGCCCGTTTTCATACGCACGATTTTTAACGTGATGCCGCCGGTCCAGGCGGCATTGTTGTTTCTACGGCATGCACGCAAGACCGGCGACGTCCAGGCACCCACACGGAGTCACGATGTCCCAGCAACCGATCATCCTCACCGGCGACCGCACCACCGGCCCGCTGCACCTCGGCCACTACCTCGGCTCGCTGCGCGCCCGCGTCCAGCTGCAGCATGAAGCCAAGCAATTCCTGCTGCTGGCCGACGCCCAGGCCATGACCGACAACGTCGGCAAGCACCAGAAAGTGACCGACAACGTCATCGAGGTCGCCCTCGACTACCTGGCCGCCGGCATCGATCCCGAGAAGTCGACCATCTTCATCCAGTCCCAGGTGATCGAACTGGCCGAGCTGACCCAGTACCTGATGAACCTGGTCACCGTGGCGCGCCTCGAACGCAACCCGACCATCAAGCAGGAAATCGTGCTGCGCGGCTTCGAGCGCGACATTCCCGCCGGCTTCCTCGTCTACCCGGTCAGCCAGGCCGCCGACATCACCGCCTTCAAGGCGACGCTGGTGCCGGTCGGCGACGACCAGCTGCCGATGATCGAGCAGACCAACGAGCTGGTGCGCAAGTTCAACGCCACCGTCGACCAGCAGGTGCTGGTCGAATGCAAGGCGGTGCTGTCGGCGGTGACGCGCCTGCCCGGCATCGACGGCAAGGCCAAGATGAGCAAGTCGCTCGGCAATTCGATCGCGCTCGGCGCCACGCCGGACGAGATCAACAAGGCCATCAAGATGATGTACACCGACCCCAACCACCTGCGCGTGGACGATCCGGGCCAGGTCGAAGGCAATGTCGTGTTCTCTTTCCTCGACGTGTTCGAGCCGGACACCGCCAAGCTCGACGATCTGAAGGCGCACTACCGCCGCGGCGGCCTGGGTGACAGCGTGCTCAAGAAGATGCTTAACGAGCGGCTGCAGGAAGTGCTGGCGCCGATCCGCAGCGAGCGCGAGCGTCTGGCGAAGGATCGCGGCGAGATGCTGAATGTCTTGAAGCGCGGCACGGAAAAAGCACGCGAGGCGGCGGCGCAGACACTGTCGGAAGTGAAAGGCGCGTTGGGGCTGAATTACTTCGGTTGAGTTTGAAGGAGCCGCCTGCCGGGGCTGCAGCTAGCGGCGCCTGGCGCGGCGCAACTGCACCCGGGAATGGGGCGGCGGTTCCGTTTCGATATCGTCTGGCCCGTAGGGCATATAGCCGCCCTGCCCGCGCACCCTGCGATACCCCTCGCCGTACGGTGTGTGCGTGAGCCTGTACCAGATCAGGCCGGCGCCGACCAGCAGTGACAGATACAAGATCCCGAGCACAAGCTTGATTGTCTCCGTGTCCATTGATCGGCCCTGCAGGATGTTCTCTTCGTAACAACGAATTGTAGCAACGTCAATTGTGCTCGTCTACGTTGTTGCGGTTTTACAACCAACCGCGCTACGTGGCGACTGTTGCTCAACCTGCGCGCGCGCGCGGCGCACCCGGCTGTACTTCCTCTTCGCTCGCCGACTGGAGTTGCCTCAGGCTATGCAAAAAATTTTCTATCTGCGGATGCCGCCTCAGTTCCGCTTTCATTTTTTCCGGTATGGCATCGTTTTGGCCGTGGACCACGCCGCCGACTACCTCATCCAGTGACGGGTTAAACACAACAACGCGAAAACGCGCCGGTGACGAAACCAACTCAAGCAGACTCGATAGCTCGCGTTGCAAGCGGTTGACTTCCTCCCCCTTTGCGTCATAGGCGAGAACAACCGAGGTTGGTTCCTGAATCAAAATATTGCGGGCAAGCGAGATCACCGACATGCGTCCCTGCCCCGCAAAGAAACGCGGCGCCCTCAACGGCAGCTCAGTGAGCAGGGTGCGAAGAATGTGGGCGTCGCGCGCTTCTTCGACCACAACCGCAATCGCCGCCGCGGTCGGTGTTTCGACAGGATGAGGCTTATTCATGGGACCTCTAACGAACGGTAAAGGTTTGAACGGTCTGTCAGGCCGAAACGGCACAGGTTGCGATACTTGAGGAGCAGAGCAGCTCCGAAATTTCGATGCTGCAACGCACTTTCGATGTCGTCGTGCTCCCAGAGTAAAATTCGCTGAGGCGGCGTCAGGTCCGTCAACAGCAGTGCAGGTTGGGTGAAAGATCCCACTACAAATATACATCCAAACGCCGTGGGCGGGCGCCGGTCCAATTGATGCCGCACTTTCGCGATCACGCCCACGTCGTTGCTTTTCTTGTCCTTACATTCGATAAGAAAGGCCAGCCCGTCCATATAAACGATGCCATCGATCTGTTCTGCTGGATTGCCCGCTGGGGGAACATCATAGGAGTACTCGACAGGCAAGCCGCACCTCTCGAAAGCACGCACTACCAAATATTCCAGAGCTGCGCCGTTGTCCCATCCCAGCGTCTGTTCGCTTTTGATTTCGCTCCATAAGCCGTCGAGATCGTCCCAATCCATCAGCTTGGCTTTATCGATGTAGGATTGCGCTTTGTCCGAACGTTTACCCATATTTGGCCGCAATAAAAGTGACGCGTCCATGGCGGTACGAACGCGGCTCGAGCGAAGGGCGTCGAGTCCGTGCTCACATTACGCTCAGTGCGGCGGCGGTGCCTCGGCTTCGCTCAAGCTGCGTAGCACATATTGCGTCATGCTGTTCGCCAGCTCGTGCTCGCCGAGGAACACCTTGCCCGCATGCTCGCCGCGCAGCAGCTCCGCCTCGCTCTCGCTGTGCGTGCGCACCACCGTCCTGATCGACGGATTGAGCGCGCGCGCGGTCTCGATCATGGCGCGCACGCGGAACGTGTCCGGGGTCGCGACCACCAGCATCGAGGCGCGCGCGATGTGCGCCTGGATCAGCACCGCCGGTTCGCCGGCATCGCCCGCCACCGCCGGCAAGCCCTGCTTGCGCAACTGGTCGACCAGGTCGCGGTTCTGTTCGGCCACGACGAAATGCACACCCTGGTTGGTCAGCGCTTCGGCGATGCGCCGGCCCACGCGGCCATAGCCGACCAGCACTACCTGCCCGCTCAGCTTGGCATGGTCGGTGCTCATCGGCAGCTCGGCAAGCGGGTCCTCGGCGCGCTCCATGCGCCGCGCCAGTTCGGACTTGGAGCGGATCCATTTCTGCAGCGGCTCGACGGCCTTGAACAGCAGCGGGTTGACGGCGATGGAAATGATGGCGCCCGCCAGGATCAGGCTCTGCCCTTCGGCCGGCAGCAGTTTCAGCTGCATGCCCATGCCGGCCAGGATGAACGAGAACTCGCCGATCTGCGCCAGGCTGGCCGACACCGTCAGCGCCGTGTTGAGCGGATAGCGCAACAGCAACACCAGCGCGAACGCGGCCAGCGACTTGCCGAAGATGATGACAGCGACCACGGCCAGCAGCTGCAGCGGACTTTCGATAATCACCATCGGATCGAACAGCATGCCGACCGACACGAAGAACAACACCGAGAACGCATCGCGCAGCGGCAGCGATTCCTCGGCGGCGCGGTGGCTCAGTTCGGATTCGCGCAGCACCATGCCGGCGAAGAAAGCGCCCAGCGCGAACGACACGCCAAAGATTTCCGACGATCCATATGCGATACCGACCGCCGCGGCGATCACGCACAGCGTGAACATTTCGCGCGAGCCGGTCTTGGCGACGCGCCACAGCAGCCACGGGAACAGCTTGCGGCCGACGATCAGCATGAAGGCGACGAAGGCGCCGACCTGGCCAAAGGTGATCGCCAGCGTCTGCCACAGCGGCTTGTCGGTTGCGGCGCCGGTGCCGCCGAGCGAGCCCGCCACTGCCGGCAGCAACACCAGCACCAACACGGTGACGAGGTCTTCCACCACCAGCCAGCCGACGGCGATGCGGCCGTTGATCGAATCGAGGATGCCGCGGTCTTCCAGCGCCCGCAGCAGCACCACGGTGCTGGCCACCGACAGCGCCAGGCCGAACACGAGGCCGGCGCCGATGCCCCAGCCCCACCAGTGCGCCAGCCCAACGCCCATCGCAGTCGCCACGGCAATCTGCAAAATCGCCCCCGGCAGCGCGATGCGCTTCACATCCATCAGGTCCTTGATCGAGAAATGCAGGCCGACCCCGAACATCAGCAGCATGACGCCGATCTCGGCCAATTGCGCCGAAATGGCCGCATCGGCGACGAAGCCGGGCGTTGCCGGCCCAATCAGCACGCCGGCGGCGAGATAGCCCACCAGCGCGGGCAGGCGCAGCCGCAGCGCCAGCATGCCGAAGATAAGCCCGAACCCGAGGGCGGCAGCGAAAGTCGTGATCAAACTGATATTGTGGGGCATGCGTTGTCTGTCCTCCGGATCAATTATCGATGAGTCAAGTCCCTGATTTTACAGGCAATTCCCAACGCTTGCCCGATGAAGACAAGAATAGTCAACGGTCATCGATTTTTATTGCCGAAACAGAACAGATGGTTATAATTCAACTCCGATGTTGAACACCGATCAACGACAAGGCGGCACATGGCAGACCAGGAAATCGCGAAGCACACCAAACTGATGTGGCGGATCATGACCGCGGAGCACGGCTTCTGGCACAAGGCGCGCGAGATGCTGCTCGAAATTATCATCATCGTTTTTGCGGTCAGCCTCTCCATCTGGCTGCACTCGGTCGGCGAACACCGCCACGAGCAAAAGCAGGTCAAGACCTTCCTGCTGGGATTGAAGCGCGACATCCAGAGCGACATCAATCAGACGAAAGAAGTTATCGCCTTCCACCGCGAATCGGATCAGCGTTATGCCTACCTGGCGGCGCTCGATCCGCGAGCGCCACCGGAGGCTGAAAAGTTTAACGCCGCCTACAGCTTTCTCAATTCGAACAACTTCCTGGTGCCGCGGACGGGGCGCTATGAAGGGTTCAAATCGAGCGGCAAGCTGACCAATATCGAAAATGAGGCTTTGCTCGAAAAAATCGTCAACCTTTACCAGTACGACTTGCCGAAAGCGTCGATGTCCTCCAGCGGATGGAACGGCATTCACAACAAGCTGCAGCAGTTTGCCGAGCAATCGACCGGGGAGGACGAGAGCCTGGCGTCGCGCTACAAGATGATTACTTCTTCCGCCGGCAAGCGCCACCTCGAAAGAATGGCGACATTCGACCAGCTCTACACGCGCCACCAGACGCTGATCGACGCCGGCAATGCGATCATCAAGGACATCGACGTCACCTATCCGGACCAGGCGCGCCCCTGAAGTGCACACCCAAAAGCAACGCGCCGCTTGACAACCCGGCGCGCCGTCCCGTACAGTAAGTCCATGTCTTTCCCCTTGCATCTGTCCACTTCCCTACCGCTCGCTGGCGCACTATCGCTAGCGACGCTACTAGCTGCACGCGCGTAATCCACCCGCAGTGCACCGCCCGGCAACCCGCCCAGGCGATTGGTAATACCCAGGAAAGTTGGCTCAGATGTTTTCTACCGCTCAATCCGCAATGTTCGTCGTGTCGACCCAGCCAGCAGTGGCCGGCGGTGCTCCCGCGCTTGCGCTACTGCTGCTGTCGCTACCGACCGGTTGCCTGGCCTAGCGTAACGTGGCCGCCCGGCAGCCTGCAGCCACACCGCGCCGACCCTCGGCCATTTCCATTCTTAAGATCAGGAGCACCCATCATGTTGCAAAATCCAGCCGCCAAATACCGCGCTTTCCCGCCCGTCCAGTTGACCGACCGCACCTGGCCGGACCGCGTCATCAGCCATCCGCCGATCTGGATGAGCACCGACCTGCGCGACGGCAACCAGGCGCTGATTGAGCCGATGAGCCCGGAAAAGAAGCTGCGCTTCTTCGACATGCTGGTCAAGATCGGCATCAAGGAAATCGAAGTCGGCTTTCCGTCGGCCTCGCAGACCGACTTCGATTTCGTGCGCAAGCTGGTCGACGAAAACCGCATCCCCGACGATGTCACCATCATCGTGCTGACGCAGTCGCGCGACGAGCTGATCCGCCGCACGGTGGAGTCGGCCGTCGGCGCCAAGCGCGCCATCGTGCACCTCTACAACTCGGTGGCGCCGGTGTTCCGCCGCGTCGTGTTTAACATGACGCGCGAGGAAATCATCCAGATCGCCGTCACCGGCACCGCCCTCGTCAAGGAACTGGTCAAGGCCCACCCGCAGACCGAATGGGGCTTCGAATATTCGCCGGAATCGTTCTCCACCACCGAACTCGATTTCTCGCGCGACATCTGCGACGCCGTCAGCGCCGCCTGGCAGCCGACGCCCGACAACAAGATGATCTTCAACCTGCCCTCCACCGTCGAGTGCAGCACGCCGAACGTGTATGCCGACCAGATCGAGTGGATGTGCCGCAACCTCGCGCGGCGCGATTCGCTCGTCATCAGCGTGCATCCGCACAACGACCGCGGCACCGCGATCGCCTCGGCCGAGCTGGCCGTGATGGCCGGCGCCGACCGTGTCGAAGGCTGCCTGTTCGGCAATGGCGAGCGCACCGGCAACGTCGACCTCGTCACGCTGGCGATGAACCTCTACACCCAGGGCGTGCATCCTGGCCTGGATTTCTCCGACATCGACGCGGTGCGCCAGGTAGTCGAGGAGTGCAATCAGCTGCCGGTCCACCCGCGCCACCCGTATGCCGGCGACCTCGTGTTCACCGCCTTTTCCGGTTCGCACCAGGACGCGATCAAGAAGGGCTTCGCCAAGCAGAAGGCCGACGAAATCTGGGAAGTGCCGTACCTGCCGATCGACCCGGCCGACCTCGGCCGCAGCTACGACGCCGTGATCCGTGTCAACAGCCAGTCCGGCAAGGGCGGCATGGCTTACCTGCTCGAGCAGGAATTCGGCTTGCAGCTGCCGCGCCGCTTGCAGATCGAGTTCAGCCGCGCGGTGCAGGCGGTCGCCGACTCGAGCGGGCGCGAGATTGCCGCGCGCGACATCCACGAGATTTTCTGCCGCGAATATTTTGACCAGGTGACGCCGTATGCCTACGGTTCCCACAAGATGGTGGAAGACACCAGCAGCGACGAGCCGGTGCAGATCGACATCGCGCTGACGCACCGCCAGGCGCCGATGGCGCTGCAAGGCGGCGGCAACGGTCCGATCGATGCGTTCGTCAACGCGCTGGGGCTCGACATCAGGCTGATGGATTACCACGAGCACTCGGTCGGCTCGGGCGCCAACGCGCGCGCCGCGTGCTATGTCGAGCTGCGCCTGGCCGACGGCCCGACCATGTTCGGCGCCGGCATCGACAGCAATATCGTCACCGCGTCGTTCAAGGCGGTGCTCAGCGCCGTCAACCGTCAGCTGGCATTGGTCAAGAGCGAGCCGGTGTCCGCTGTTGCGGCATAGCAGCTGATACGGGGTTCAAAACCGGGTTCAGACCAATTGGTCCGGACCCGGTTTTTTTGGTTTCAGCCCCGTGACAACCTTGCAACGCCAATTCCTCTACAATCGATCCCATCGATAAATTGGCAAGGAAGCGCATGCAAGCGGTTATTTCAGTCAAGAACCTCTCGAAGACGTACTCGACGGGCTACCACGCCCTCAAGTCGGTCGACCTCGAGATTCGCCGCGGCGAGATCTTTGCCCTGCTCGGCCCCAACGGCGCCGGCAAGACCACGCTGATCAACGCGATCTGCGGCATCGTCAACCCCACCAGCGGCACCATCCTCGCCGACGGCCACGACGTCGTCAAAGACTACCGCGCCGCGCGCGCCAAGATCGGCCTCGTGCCGCAGGAGCTCGCCACCGACGCCTTCGAAAGCGTGTGGGCCACCGTCAGCCTCTCGCGCGGCATCTTCGGCAAGCCGCCCAATCCCGCTCACATCGAAAAACTGCTGCGCCAGCTGTCGCTGTGGGACAAGAAAGACGCGCGCATCATGGCGCTGTCGGGCGGCATGAAGCGGCGCGTGATGATCGCCAAGGCGCTGTCGCACGAGCCGCAGATCCTGTTCCTCGACGAACCGACCGCCGGCGTCGACGTCGTCTTGCGGCGCGACATGTGGGACATGGTGCGCGGCTTGCGCGACCAGGGCGTGACCATCATCCTGACCACCCATTACATCGAAGAAGCCGAAGAAATGGCCGACCGCATCGGCGTCATCCGCAAGGGTGAAATCATCCTGGTGGAAAACAAGTCGGTGCTGATGGAAAAGCTTGGCAAGAAACAGCTGACGCTGCACCTGCAGCATCCGCTGGCGGCCATTCCGGCGGCGCTGTCCGGCATGGCGCTGGCCCTGTCCGCCGACGGCACCGAACTGGTCTACACCTTCGACGCGCAGGGCGAGCAGACCGGCATCGCCGACCTGTTGCGCCAGCTCGGCGAGCATGGCATCGACTTCAAGGACTTGCAGTCGAGCCAGAGCTCGCTCGAGGACATCTTCGTCAACCTGGTGGGCTAGATCATGAATTTCTACGCAATCCGCGCCCTGTACCAGTTCGAGATGGCGCGCACCTGGCGCACGCTGATGCAAAGCATCGCCTCGCCGGTCATTTCGACGTCGCTGTATTTTGTCGTGTTCGGCGCCGCCATCGGCTCGCGCATGGTGCAGGTCGACGGCGTGCCGTACGGCGCCTTCATCGTGCCCGGCCTCATCATGATGTCGCTGATGACCCAGAGCGTTGCCAACGCCTCGTTCGGCATCTACATGCCGAAGTTTTCCGGCACCATCTATGAAATCCTGTCGGCGCCGGTGTCGCCCGCCGAAATCGTGCTCGGCTACGTCGGCGCCGCCGCCAGCAAGTCGGTCATCCTGGGCCTGCTGATCCTCGTCACCGCGCGCCTGTTCGTCGACTTCGAGGTGGCCCATCCGGTATGGATGCTGATTTTCCTGGTGCTCACGTCGGTCGCCTTCAGCATGCTCGGCTTCATCATCGGCATCTGGGCCGACGGCTTCGAAAAGATCCAGATCGTGCCGATGCTCATCATCACGCCGCTGTCCTTCCTCGGCGGCAGCTTCTACTCGCTCAGCATGCTGCCGCCGTTCTGGCAGCAGGTCGCGCTGTTCAATCCGGTGGTCTACCTGATCAGCGGCTTCCGCTGGAGCTTCTATGGCGTCTCCGACGTCAGCGTCGCGCTCAGCGCGGCCGTCGCCGTAGCCCTGCTGGCCGTGTGCATGGGCCTGATCTGGTATATCTTCAGAACCGGCTACCGCCTGCGCGCGTAAGAAGGTGAGCAAGCTGTCCCCCGCTGCCATCGATACCGGCGCCTCCACGGCACCGGTCACCGTCATGCGCATCCTCGGCGCCGTCGCCTTCGTGCACCTGCTCAACGACCTGATCCAGGCGTTGCTGCCGGCGATCTACCCGATGCTCAAGGAACAATTCAGCCTCACTTTCACCCAGGTCGGCCTGATCACGCTGACGTTCCAGTGCACCGCTTCGCTGCTGCAACCGTGGATCGGCCTGTACACCGACCGTCGTCCGATTCCGTTCCTGCTGCCGATCGGCATGTGCTTCACGCTGGCAGGGGTATTGATGCTCGCCGTCGTCAACACCTTCCCTACCTTGCTGATGGCGGCGGGAATGATCGGCATTGGCTCGTCGGCCTTCCACCCCGAAGCGTCGCGCGTGGCGCGCATCGCGTCGGGCACCCGCTACGGCTTCGCGCAGTCGCTGTTCCAGGTCGGCGGCAATGCCGGCAGCGCGCTCGGTCCGCTGCTGGCGGCCGCCGTCGTGGTCGGCCGCGGCCAGGGAAATATCGCCTGGTTCGCGCTGATCGCGCTGCTCGCGATCGCTGTGCTGTATGGCGTCTCGCGCTGGTACAAGAATCATCTGCTGACCTTCAAGCGCAACAGCGGCGCCGGCCACGGACTTGACCTGTCGCGCAGGCAAGTGATCGGCGCGCTGGCCGTGCTGGCCTTGCTGGTGTTCTCCAAGTACATCTACATGTCCAGCCTGACCAGCTATTACACTTTCTACCTGATCGAGAAATTCGCTCTGTCGGTGGCCAGCGCGCAAATCTACCTGTTCCTGTTTCTCGCCTCCGTTGCCGCCGGCACCTTCCTCGGCGGCCCGATCGGCGACCGCATCGGCCGCAAGCGCGTCATCTGGATATCGATTCTTGGCGCCGCGCCGTTCACGCTGGCACTGCCCTACGCCGACCTGTTCTGGACCGCGGCGCTGAGCGTCATCATCGGCTTCGTGATCTCGTCGGCCTTTTCCGCCATCGTGGTGTTTGCGCAGGAACTAGCGCCCGGCAATGTCGGCATGATCGCCGGCATTTTCTTCGGCCTGATGTTCGGCATCAGCGGCATCGGCGCCGCGGCGATGGGGAAAATCGCGGACATCTCCGGCATCGCCTTCGTCTACCAGATCTGTTCGTTCCTGCCGCTGCTGGGCATTCTGACTATCCTGCTGCCGAACATTGAACGGCGTTCAGCGAAGTAGGAAGCGCTGACCGACGGGCAGGAATTGCCGTCAATTCGCAGGCGTCGCCTGCCAGCCGCCGCCAAGCGACTGGATCAGCGCCACCGCGGTCGCCTGGCGATCGGCCTGCACCTGCACCAGCGCGCGCCGCGCCGACAACGCCGTCGCCTGTGCCTGCACCACTTCGGTGTAGCCCACCTGCCCCGCCTTGTACCGGTTCAGGATCTGCTCCTCGACCTGGTTGGCAGCGTCGGATGCCTGGCGCCGCAATGCAGTCTGCTGCGCCAGCACGCGGGTGGCGGCCAGCTGGTCCTCGACGTCGCCGAAGGCGTCGAGCACGGTCTGGCGATAGCGCGCGGTTGCCAGCTGCTGGCCCGCCTCGGCGCCGGCCACGCTGGCGCGGGTGGCGCCGGCGTTGAAGATCGTCTGCGCCGCCGACACGCCGAACGACCACACCAGGTTCGACACGCTGAACAGGTCGGCCACGCGGCTGCCGCCGGTGGCGCCCGATCCGCTCAAGCCGATGTTCGGGTAATAGGCGGATCGCGCGATGCCGATCTGCTCGTTGGCGGCCGCCACGCGGCGCTCCGCGGCGGCGATGTCGGGCCGGCGCTGCAGCAGCGCCGACGGCACCCCGGCCGGAATTTCGGGCACCTTGACCTGCCACGGCGCGGCCGCCAGCGTGAAGTCCGCCGGCGCCTTGCCGAGCAGGATGGCGATGGCGTGCTCGAGCTGCGCGCGCTGGCGGGCCAGCGTCAGCTCGTCGCTTTGCGCGTTGGCCAGCTGGGTCTGCGCCTGCAGCACGTCCGACTTGGCGGCGATGCCGGCATCGAAGCGGTTCTGCGTAATCTGCCGCACCCGCTGGTAGCCCTCGATGGTCTGCGCCAGCAGTTCGCGCTGGGCGTCGGTCTGGCGCAGCGCGAAATAATTGGCCGCCAGTTCGCCCTGCGCCGACAGCCGCGCCGCCGCCAGGTCCGCGGCGCTGGCCTGCGCATTGGCATTGGTGCCATTCACGCCCGCGCGCAGCCGGCCCCAGACATCCGGCTCCCAGCTGGCGCCGATGCCGAGCCGGTAGTCCTGGCCCGAGGAAGCCGCGCCGCGGCCGCCCGACTTGTCGCCGCTGACGTTCAGCGACACCGTCGGAAACAGCGAAGCGCGCTGCTGCTGCACCAGTGCGCGCGCCTGGGCGTACGACGCCACCGCGGCGGCGACGTTCTGGTTCGATACCTCGACGCTGCCGGCGAGGTCGCCTAGCAGCGGGTCGCCGAACAAGGTCCACCACGGGCCGCGTTCGAGCGTATCGGCCGGCGCCGCCGGCATCCAGGGGCCGGCTTCCTTGAAGGCCGCCGGCTGTGGCGTCTGCGGCACCTGGTAGGCCGGGCCGACCGCGCAGCCGCCCAGCAGGGCGATGGCGAGCAGGCAGGCGGCCGCGCTGGCCGTTCGTGGGAGGGTTGGCATCGCGGGCATCATTGGTATTGTTCTCATGGTGAAGTAGGCGCCACGGCGTCGCCCGGCAGGCGGCCGAGGGCGCGCTCCGCGGGACTGCGCCGGCGCAGTTTGTCGAGCAGGATGTAGACCACCGGTGTCGTCAGCAGCGTCAGCAACTGGCTGGCGATCAGGCCGCCGATGATGGCGATGCCGAGCGGGCGGCGCAGCTCCGATCCTTCGCCGAAGCCGATCGCCAGCGGCAAAGCGCCGAGCGCCGCGGCCAGCGTGGTCATCAGGATCGGCCGGAAGCGCAGCAGGCACGCTTCGCGCACCGCTTCGAGCGGGGTCAGGCCGCGCGAGCGCTCCGCCTCCAGCGCGAAGTCGATGATCAGAATCGCGTTCTTCTTGACGATGCCGATCAACAGGAACACGCCGATCAGCGCGATGATCGAAAACTCCATCTTGAAGAGCAGCAGCGCCAGCACGGCGCCGACGCCGGCCGACGGCAGCGTCGACAGCACCGTGATCGGGTGCACCAGGCTTTCGTACAGGATGCCGAGCACCAGGTAGATGACGATGATGGCGGCGGCGATCAGCAAGGGCTGCTGCTGGCTCGACTCCTGCGCCGCGCGCGCCGCGCCCTGGAAGCTGCCGCGCACATTGGTCGGCATGCCGATATCGGCTTCGGCCTGGCGCACCGCCGCCTGGCCGTCGGCCAGGTTGCTGCCTTCGGCGAGGTTGTACGACACGGTCGTCGCCAGTTCGCCGTCCTGGTGGTTGACCGAGGTCGGCGTCGAGCTTTCGGCGAAGCTGGCGATCGCCGACAACGGTACCATCGGCGTCGCCGATCCGGACAGCGCCTGGCCGCTGGAGGGGTCGCGCGCCGCGGTCAGGTTGGCGGGCGTGGCCGGCGTGCCGCTGTCGGCGCCGGTGGACGGCGCCGTCGCCACCGGCGCCCCGGTCGACGCGGCGGTCGCCTTCGACGGCACGTAGACGTCGCGCAGCGCTTCCGGCGTCTGCGCATACTGCTTGCCGACGCCCATGATCACCTTGTACTGGTTGAGCTCATCGTAGATGGTGGCGACCTGGCGCTGGCCGAAGCCGTTGTACAGCGCGTTGTTGACGTCGCGCGTGCTGATGCCCAGGCGCGCGGCGCTGTCCTTGTCGACGTTGACGAACATTTCGACGCCGTTTTCGGCCTGGTCGGTATCGACGTCGACCAGCGCCGGCTGGCGTTTCATGGCGTCGGCCAGCTTGCCGGCCCACAGCTTGAGGTCGTCGCTGCTGTCGCTCTTGAGCGTGTACTGGTAGGTCGAGTTGGACGAGCGCCCGCCCATGCGCAGGTCTTGCACGGGATTGAGGAACAGCGACACGCCGGTCACCCGCGCCAGCTGCGGTCGCAGGCGCGCGATGACGGCCTGGCCGCCGTCGCCTTCGGCGCGTTCGGATACCGGCTTCAGGTTGATGAACATGAAGCCGCCGCCGGCGCGCCCGCCGCCGGTAAAGCCGACCACGGTCGCCACCGCCGGATCGCGCTTGATGATGTCGACCAGCTGGCGCAGCTTCGACTGCATCGCCTGGAACGAGATCGACTGGTCGGCGCGGATGCCGCCGTTGATCTGGCCGGTGTCCTGCTGCGGGAAGAAACCCTTCGGCGCGGCCGAGAACAGGTAGACGTTCAGGCCCACCGTGAACGCCAGGATCAGCATCACCAGCAGCTTGCTGCCGAGCGCCCAGTCGAGCGAATGCTCGTACATCCTGTGGACCTTGTCGAAACCCTTTTCGGACCACTGCGCCAGCTTGCCGGGGGTGCGTTCGAGGCCGCCCGGCTTGAGCAGCCAGGCGCACATCATCGGCGTCGTCGTCAGCGAAATGACGAGCGAGATCATCACCGCGGCCGACAGCGTGACGGCGAATTCGCGGAACAGCCGGCCGACCTGGCCGCCCATGAACAGCAGCGGGATGAACACCGCCACCAGCGACAGGCTGATCGACAGCACGGTGAAGCCGACTTCGCGCGCGCCCAGCAGCGCCGCCTGCATGCGGTCCATGCCCTGCTCGATGTGGCGGCTGGTGTTTTCCAGCACCACGATGGCATCGTCGACGACGAAGCCGGTGGCCACCGTCAGCGCCATCAGCGACAGGTTGTTGAGCGAGAAGCCGAGCAGGTACATGACGCCGAAGGTGCCCAGCAAGGACACCACGGTCGCCACCGCCGGGATGATGGTGGCGCGCACGCTGCGCAGGAACACGCTCACCACCAGCACCACCAGCAGGATCGAGATCACCAGCGTCACTTCGATCTCGTGCAGCGAGGCGCGGATCGAGTTGGTGCTGTCGGAGGCCACCTCCAGCTTGACGTCGCCCGGCAGCTGCGCCTGCAGCGTCGGCAGCAGCGCGCGCACGCCGTCGACCGTCTCGATGACGTTGGCGCCGGGCTGGCGCGTGACCAGCACGATCACCGCCGGCTCGCCGTTGAACAGGCCAAGCGTGTTGACGTTCTCGACGCCGTCGGTCACTTCGGCGACGTCCTTCAGGCGGATGGCGGCGCCGTCGCGCCAGGCCACCACCAGCGTGCGGTAGTCGCCGGCGCTGCGCCCGCCGGTGGCGGTGGCGGCCTGCGAATAGATCTGCAGGCGCTGGCCGTGGCCTTCGATCGCCCCTTTCGGGCGGTTGGCGTTGGCGGCCTGGATGGCGGCGCGCACGTCCTCGGTCGACACCCCGTATTTGTTGAGCGCGTAGGGCAGCAGGTCGACCCGCACGGCCGGCAGCGAGCCGCCGCCGATCTCGACGTCGCCGACGCCTTTTACCTGCGCCAGCTTCTGCTGCACCACGTTCGACACCGACTCGTAGACCTGGCCGGGCGAGCGCGTCTTCGACGTCAAGGCCAGGATGATCACCGGCGCGTCGGACGGGTTGGCCTTGCGGTAGGTCGGGTTGCTGCGCAGCGTGGACGGCAAGTCGGCGCGCGAGGCGTTGATGGCGGCCTGCACTTCGCGCGCGGCCGAGTCGATCTTGCGGTTCAGGTCGAACTGCAGGCTGACCCGGGTCGAGCCGTTGCCGCTGTTGGAGGTCATCTCGTTGACGCCGGCGATGACGCCGAGGCGCCGCTCGAGCGGGGTGGCGACGCTGCTGGCCATCGTTTCCGGGCTGGCGCCGGGCAGCTGGGCCGACACCGAGATGGTCGGGAAGTCGACCTGCGGCAGCGGCGACACCGGCAGCACGAAAAACGCGCCGATGCCGGCCAGCGCGATCCCCAGCGTCAGCAGGACGGTGGCGATCGGGCGCCGCACGAAAGGCTGCGACAAGTTCATGCGGGAGCCTTCGCCGGTTCGACGGGACGCAGCGTCGCATCCTTCGGCCGGAAGCGCTGCGCCAGGCGGTCGAAACCGAGGTAGATCACCGGCGTCGTGAACAACGTCAGCAGCTGGCTGACGATCAGGCCGCCGAAGATGGCCAGGCCCAGTGGCCGGCGCAGTTCGGCGCCCTCGCCCCAGCCCAGCATCAGGGGCACCGCCGCGAACAGCGCCGCCAGCGTCGTCATCAGGATCGGCCGGAAGCGCAGCAGCGCGGCCTGGTGGATCGCTTCGCGCGGCGCCTTGCCTTCGCGCTCGGCCTCGATGGCGAAGTCGATCATCATGATGGCGTTCTTCTTGACGATGCCGATCAGGAGGATGATGCCGATGATGCCGATCACGCCGAGGTCCTGGCCGCTGATCATCAGCGCCAGCAGAGCGCCGACGCCGGCCGACGGCAAGGTCGACAGGATCGTCAGCGGGTGGATGTAGCTCTCGTACAGCACCCCGAGCACGATGTAGACGCAGATCACCGCCGCCAGGATCAGCCACAGCTGGTTCGACAGCGACGCCTGGTAGGCGCCGGCGGCGCCGAGGAAGGTCATGCTGACGGCGACCGGCAGCTTGATCTCGGCGGCGGCGGCGCGGATCGAATCGACCGCGCCGCCGAGCGAGACGCCGGGTGCGGTGTCGAAGCCGATGGTGGTGGCCGGGTATTGCGCGACGTGGGTGATCTGCAGCGGCGCCGGCTGCTCGGTGATGGTGGCCACCGCCCCCAGCGGGGTCGACTTGCCCGAGCCGGTGCGCAGCGGCAGCCGCTTGAGCGCCTCGATCGACATCGCCGCGTCGCGGCTGGCCTCGAGAATCACGCGGTACTGGTTGGTCTCGGTGAAGATGGTCGAGACGATGCGCTGGCCGAACGCGCTGTAGAGCGCATCGTCGATCGAGGCGGCCGTGATCGACAGCCGCGAGGCGCTGTCGCGGTCGATGCTGACAAACGCGGCGACGCCGGTGGCGCCGGCGTCGGTGACGACGTTGCGCACCTTGCCGTCCTGTTGCAGGCGCGCCACCAGCTTGCCGGCCCATTCGGTGACGCTGGCCTCGTCGGCGCCTTCGATCGACACGCGGTACTGGGTCGGCCCGGTTTCGGCGTCGATGGTCAGGTCCTGGGTCGGCTGCAGGTACAGCGTCACGCCGGCGATGCGGGAAACGCGCTCGCGCAGGCGCATCATGATCGCTTCCTGGTCGTCGTCGCGGTCCGGCTTGAGGTTGATCAGCATGCGGCCGGTGTTGAGCATGGCGTTGCTGGCGCCGTCGACGCCGACGTTGGACGACAGCGACAGCACCGCCGGATCCTCCAGCACCACCTTGGCGGCGGCCTGCTGCAGCGCCGCCATCGAATCGTAGGAAATCGCCTGGCGCGCCTCGACGCGCGCCTGCAGCTGGCCGGTGTCCTGGGTCGGGAACAACCCCTTCGGGATCCACATGTACAGCAGCACCGTCAGCACCAGCGTGGCCAGGGCGACGACCAGCGTCAAGCCCTGGCGCGCCAGCACCCAGGTCAGCATGCCGTCGTAGCGATGGATCACGCGGTCGAGCCAGGCCTGCGACTTGACGGCGAAGCGGTTCGGCTTCTCGTCGGCGTGGCTCTTCAGCCAGCGCGCCGACATCATCGGCACCAGCGTCAGCGACACCACGCCCGAGATCAGGATCGTGATCGACAGGGTGACGGCAAATTCGCGGAACAGGCGGCCGACGACGTCGCCCATGAACAGCAACGGGATCAGCACGGCGATCAGCGAGACGGTCAGCGAAATGATGGTGAAGCCGATCTGGGCGGCGCCCTTGATGGCGGCTGCCATCGGCTCCTCGCCCTCCTCGATGTAGCGGGCGATGTTCTCGATCATGACGATGGCGTCGTCGACGACGAAGCCGGTGGCGATCGTCAGCGCCATCAGCGACAGGTTGTTCAGGCTGTAGCCGAGCAGGTACATGGCGCCGCAAGTGCCGATCAGCGAGATCGGTACCGCCAGGCTGGCAATCACGGTGGCGCGCACGCTGTGCAGGAAGGCGAAGATCACCAGCACCACCAGCAGCACGGCCAGCAGCAGTTCGAATTCGACGTGGGTGACGGAGGCGCGGATGCCGGTGGTGCGGTCGGTCAGCACGTCGAGCCGGAGCGCGGCCGGCAGGCCCGCTTGCAGCTCGGGCAGGCGCGCCTTGATGGCGTCGACGGTGGCGATGACGTTGGCGCCGGGCTGGCGCTGGACGTTCAGGATGATGGCCGGCTTCAGGCCCGACCAGGCGCCAAGGCGGACGTTTTCGGCGCTGTCGACCACCTTGGCGACGTCGGACAGCCGCACCGGCGCGCCGTTCTTGTAGGCGACGATGAGGTTCTGGTAGTCCTTCACCGCAAGCAGCTGGTCGTTGGCGTTGATCGTGTACGAGCGGGTCGGGCCGTCGAAGCTGCCCTTGGCGCTGTTGGCGTTGGCGGCGGTGATGGCGCTGCGCAGCGTGTCGAGGCCGAGGCCGTACGAGGCCAGCGCCTCGGTATCGGCCTGGATCCGCACCGCCGGACGCTGGCCGCCGGACAGCGTGACCAGGCCAACACCGCTGACCTGGCTGATCTTCAGTGCCAGGCGCGTGTTGACGAGGTTCTGCACCTCGGTCAGCGGCACCGTGTCGGAAGTGATGGCCAGCGTCAGCACCGGCGCGTCGGCCGGGTTGACCTTGGCGTAGACGGGCGGCGCCGGCAGGTCGGTCGGCAGCAGCGAGCCGCCGGCGTTGATGGCAGCCTGCACCTCCTGCTCGGCGACGTCGAGGGTCGAGCCCAGCCCGAACTGCAGCGTCACCACCGACACGCCGGCGGCGCTGGTGGAGCTCATGCGCGTCAGGCCCGACATCTGGCCGAACTGGCGCTCGAGCGGCGCGGTGACGGTGCGCGCCATCACTTCCGGGCTGGCGCCGGGGTACAGCGTCTGCACCTGGATGGTGGGGAAATCGACCTGCGGCAGCGCCGACAGCGGCAGGAACTTGAAGCCGACCAGGCCGGCCAGCACGATCGCCAGCATCAGCAGCGATGTGGCGACCGGCCGCCGGATGAACGGGCCGGAAGGACTCATCGCGCTACCTCACGCAGCAATGGGGGCCCCGCGTGCGCGAGGGCGACGGTGCTTCGGCTGGTGATTGTCATTGCGCCGCTCCTTCGGGCGGGCGGCGACGGCGTTCACCGGCTGGCGGGGCGGCGGCATCCGCCGGCGCGGTCGCGGCCGGCGCAGCAGCCGGAGCCGCGCCTGCTGCCGGCGCCGCCGGCGCCTCGCCGCGCCCTGCCCCGCCGCGTCCACCGCGACGTCCGCCGCCCGCCGCCGGCTTATCGCCCGGCAGCGTGACCTTGGCGCCATCCTTGAGGCGGTCGGCGCCTTCGGTGATGACCTGCTCGCCGACCTGCAGGCCGGTTGCCACCTGCACCTTGTCCACCGTCGCCTGGCCGCGCGTCACCGGCCGCAGCGCCACCGTGCGCTCGGCGGCGTTGAGCACATAGACGAAGTCGCCGCTCGAGCCGTGGCGCAGCGCCGTCACCGGCACCATTACCGCATCCTTGATGGTGCGTACCTCGAGGCGCAGGTTGACGAACTGGCTCGGGAACAGCGCCTGGTTGGCGTTGGCAAAGCGCGCCTTGGCGCGCACCGTGCCGGTCTGCACATCGACCTGGTTGTCGAGCGCGGCGAACTTGCCGGTCGCCAGGCTGGTGGTGCGGGTGCGGTCGAAGGCGACTGCCGGCAGCGAGGCGCCTTCGCGCACGCGCGCCTGCAGGTCCGGCACCTGGTCCTGCGGCACCGCGAATTCGACGTCGATCGGCGACAGCTGGGTAATGACGGCGATGCCGTTGGCGTCGCCGCTGCCGACCAGGTTGCCCATGTCGACCACGCGCAGGCCGACGCGCCCGCCGATCGGCGCCTTGACCTGGGTGTAGCTCAGGTTCAGCCTGGCCACGCCCTCGGCGGCGCGGTCGGTCATGACGGTGCCCTCCAGCTGCTTGACCAGCGCGGCCTGGGTATCGACTTCCTGGCGCGCGATCGAGTCCTGCGCGAGCAGCGTGCGAAAGCGCGCCAGCGTCACCTTGGCGCTGTCGAGCTGCGCCTCGTTGCGCTGGCGGTTGCCCGACGCCTGCAGCAGCGCCATCTCGAAGGCGCGCGGATCGATGGTGGCCATCACCTGGCCGGCCTTGACGAGCTGGCCCTCGGTGAACAGGATTTTCTGCAGCACGCCCGACACCTGCGGGCGCACCGTCGCGGTGGCCGCCGCGGTGACGGTGCCGAGGGCGTCGAGCACCACCGGGATGTCGGCCTTTTCGGCCGTCGCGACGCCGACCGTGGTGGCCGGCGCGCCGCGCCCGCCCCTGCCGCCGCCGCCACCGCCGCCGCCACCGCCGCCCGCGCGCTGGCCCTGCGCCGCGCCGGCGGCCGGCTCGGGATGGGTCAGGTGCCAGGCCAGGTAGCCCAGGCCGGCCATCGCAAGCACCGCGATGACGCTGCCCACGATCTTGTTGCGCCGGCTGCGCGGCGGCGGGAGGGTCTGTGCGGTGGTGATGGGAGGCCGATCCATGGGTTTTCCTTGGTCAAAAACATAACAAAGTGCCTTCAGACTTTAGCATGGGGATATCGGAAAGTATGTTTCACACCGTACATATGTCGGGACAAACGTGACACAAATGGGGAGAGGGAAATCATACCGAGGACGAAAAAAAGCGGCGCCTCCGAGGGGGAGCGCCGCTTTTGCCGCCGGGGTGGCCGGGCTACATGACGTTACAAACTTGCTACAACTCTGTTGGTGACATTCGGTTCGCGGTGTGCGGACGGCAACTCAACCGGGGACTCGGCGTCCCCGTCCTACCCCGTGAAAGAAGAACCGGGGTCTGACCCCTACGGCAGCGCGCACATGCAGTGGGTGACCGCGGCGAACGGCTTGCGCCCGTCGGTCAGCTCCGACAGCCAGGCCAGCTCGCGCGTCACTTCGGTCACCGCGGCTGCCGGCAGCCCGGACGGCATCAGCCCGAGCTTGACCTGGAACGTCACCGCCTGCGCCGCCGACACCCCCATCAGGCCGAGGAAGCGCTCGATGCGCGAGCTGTCGCGCTCGATGTAGGCGACCCGGTAGTCGGCCGGCAGCTTGGCGCGCGCGGCGGCCGACGCCAGCGCGTCGCGGAAGCCGCCGAGGCGGTCGACCAGGCCGTGCTCCTTGGCCTGGGTGCCGGTCCAGACGCGGCCCTGGCCGACGGCGTCGATCTTCGCCGGCGTGGTCTTGCGCGCCAGCGCCGCCTTGGTGGTGAATTCGCTGTAGATGTGGTTGATGCTGCTCTGCACCAGCTGGCCGAAGCGCGGGTCGAGCGCGCGCAGCGGATTGTAGGCGTCGGCCAGCCAGGTGGTGGTGGTGCCGGCGGTGTGGATGCCGAGCTTGTCGACCACCTTCTCGGCGGTCGGCAGGATGGCGAACACGCCGATCGAGCCGGTGATGGTGGACGGGTCGGCGATCACCTCGTCGGCCGCCAGCGCGATCCAGTAGCCGCCGGACGCGGCGACGTTCCCCATCGAGACCACCACCGGCTTGCCGGCGGCGCGCGTCAGTTCGAGTTCGCGCCGGATCAGCTCCGAGCCGAACGCGCTGCCGCCGGGCGAATCGACGCGCAGCACCAGCGCCTTGACCTCGTCGTCCTCGCGCGCGCGGCGGATCAGGTTCGACGTCGACAGGCCGCCGATCGCGCCAGGCGAGGCGCTGCCGTCGGTGATGTCGCCGGAAGCGACGATCACGGCGACGGCGTCGCCGAACAGCTTGGGACGGTTGCGCGACAGGTATTCGTCGAAGCCGACCTGGCGGAACGATTCACCTTCGTCGTCGGGCGCGCCGCGCTTGATCATCATCGCGCGCAGCTCGTCGCGCGTCTTCAGGCCGTCGACCCACTTGGCGCCCAGCGCCAGCTTGGCGGTGTCGCCGCCGGCCGCCTCGAGCAGGCGCGGCATGTCGTCGATGGTGGCGTTGACGGCGCCGGCGGCCAGCTTGCGCTGCTTCTCGACGTCGGCGGTGTAAGCGCCCCACAGCGCGCCGTACAGCGTCGCCTCGGCTTCGCGCGCGGCGTCCGACGGGCCGTTGCCGATGTACGGCTCGGCGAAGCTCTTGTAGGTGCCGACCTTCATCAGGTTGACTGTCACGCCGATCTTGTCGAGCGCGTCGCGGTAGTAGTTGCGGTGGCGCCCGAAGCCCTTGATGCCGACCGTGCCCATCGGGTGCAGGTACACCTCGCTGGCGTGCGAGGCGAGCAGGTACTGGCGCTGGTCATAGCTGCCGCCCCAGGCGACGACCGGCTTGCCGGCCGCCTTGACGCGGTCGACCGCGTGGCCGACATCGTTGAGCATGGCGATGCCGGCGCTGTCCATGTCTTCGAGCATCAGCACGACGCTGGCGATGCTGTCGTCCTTGGCTGCGGCGTCGAGCACCGTCAGGACGTCGCGCAGCTGCACGGTGCGCTTGACGTCGCCGCGCACGGTGGCCATGACGGTGTCGCGCACGCTGCCGGCGCTCTGCTCGACGAGCATGCCCTTCAGGTCGAGCACCAGCGCCGTCTTCGGGCCGAGCGGCTTGACGCCGCCGCCGAACATCGCCCACAGCACGAAGATGATGAAGGCGAGAAACAGCAGGTTGAGCAGCGTGCGGCGGGTGGCATCGAGCGCGCGCCAGAACGCGCCGAAACCGCGGCGCAGCGAAGACAGGGGTTTGAAAGACATCGGTACTCCGGCGGAAAAGTTGGTAGACCTGACGCTCACTGTAAGCTAAAACGGCAAACGCTGGTCAGGTTGTCATGCGGCGGCGGCGACCGCCTCGAATTTTTGCGGCTGGGAAATTACCCACAATCCGGCAAACACCAATATGCCATTGACCATCAGCAATTCAAGGCCGAGGCGATAACTTCCTAACAGGTGCGCCTGATTAAGCTCAAGCAAAGCGCAGATCAACGGGGCGCCGATGGTCACCACCGGCACCAGGCGGTCGGTCAAGGTGCGGCGCGTCAGGATGCCGAAGGCGAACAGGCCGAGCAAAGGTCCGTAGGTGTAGGCGGCGATCTTGAGGATGACGCCGATCATGCTGGCGTTGTCGATCATCTTGAATATCAGCACCAGCGCCAGGAACAGCGCGGCAAAACCGAGGTGGACGCGCTGGCGCCACTTGACCTGTTGCGCTTCGGACAGGTCGGCACGCCGCTTGAGGCCGAGGATGTCGAGGCAGAACGTCGAGGTCAGCGCGGTGATGGCGCCGTCGGCGCTGGGAAACAGCGCCGACACCAGCGCGATCAGGAAGATGATCTGCACCGCCGGCGGCAGGTGGCCGGTGACGATGGCCGGGAACAGCTTGTCGCCGGTGGCGGTCACGCCAACCACCGGCGCGGACAAATGCAGCAGGCCGCCGAGGAACAGGAACAGCGACAGCACGATGACCAGGATCACGGTCAGGCTCAGCAGGTTCTTCTGCGAGTCGGCCAGCGTCTTCACCGAGATTGTCTTTTGCATCATTTCCTGGTCCATGCCCGTCATCGTCAACACGATGAAGGCGCCGGCGACGATCTGCTTGACGTAGAAGTTGGGGCTGTCGACGGCGGTGGTGAAGACGGTCGACAGGCCGCGCGCGTCCATCTGCGCCAGGCTCTCGGCGACCGTCAGGTCGAGCCGGCCCAGCAGGAAGACGACGCAGGCGACCAGGCCGATCAGCATGCAGGTCGTCTGCAGCGTGTCGGTCCAGACGATGGTCTTGACGCCGCCCTGGTAGGTGTAGACCAGGATCATGCCGAGGATCACCAGCGTGGTCAGCCAGAACGGAACGCCGAGGCTGTCGAGGATGATGACCTGCAGAATGTTGACCACCAGGTACAGCCGGGCGGTGGCGCCGAGCAGGCGCGACAGGATGAAGAAGCCGGCGCCGCTCTGGTAGGCGCGGCGACCGAGGCGCACGTCGAGGTAGTGGTAGATCGACGTCAGTTTCAGGCGGTAGTACAGCGGCAGCAGGATATAGGCCACCGCAATGTAGCCAAACACGTAGCCGATCAGGATCTGGGCGTAGCCGAAGCCGTCGTGGCCGACCGCGCCCGGCACGCTGATGAAGGTGGCGCCGGACAGCGTGGTGCCGACCATGCCGAACGCGACCAGCATCCAGTTGCTGCTTTTGTTGCCGATGAAGAAGCTGTCATTGGTGGCGTTGCGCGACGTCGCCCAGGCGACGCCGAGCAGCAGCGCGAAATAGGCGATCAGGATGGCGAAGAGTAAGGCTGGCGACATGGGGATCCGGAGCGGAGTTGCGGTTCAGGTCGGCAGCATACACCGAACCCCGGCCGCAGGCTATCGCCCCTTCCCCCATCGCATCGCCATGGCGGAAGCCGCCGCTCAGATCTCTTCGCCGCGCACGCGCTCGAACGGGCCGATGCATTCTTCCATCGATTCCGACGCGCACATCAGGAAAATCTCGCCGGACGGATGGAAACGCACGAAATTGGTCACCTTGGTGCCGACTTTCATGATTTCGCCCGAGCAATCCTGCTTGCCGTTGTCCTTGACGATGCGGTCCTCGAGTTTGTAGAAGCCCTTTTCGCTGGGCGTGGCGGGGATCAGGAATTCGCTTTCGGACACTTCGCGCGCGCTCGTGACGAGGCTGGTGCCGTCGCTGCGGAAGCGGTACGTTTCGGCGCAGCGGCCGTCGGCGACAATGAGCTTCCAGACGCCGATGATGGGATGATTGGCCGCCGGCGGCGTGGCGCACGCCCCCTGGCCAAACAGTGCAAGCGACAAACCCAGCCCAGGAAGCAAACGCATGGCGCACTCCTTCATCAGATCTGCAGGTCCGGCAATCCGTTAGACAGCGATTCGAACCTGCAGTTTGCGCCGATTTTGGCCGCGCGTCGCGTCCTGCTGAGCGGCAAGGGTCAGCTGTTGTCGGGCGCCGCTTTCGGCTTGGCCGGACGGCGGCTGCGCGCGGCCGGCTTGCGGGCGGCCTTCGGCGCCGGCTCGGCTTCAGGCTGCTCGTCGGGCAGCGCCGCCGCTTCCTGCACCGGCTCGGCTGCGCTTTCGGCCTTCTTCGCGGCGGTCTTGCGGGCGCCGCGCGGCTTGCTGCGCTTTTCCGCGGCCGGCGGCGGGAACGGCGATTCGTCGTTCCACTCGGGCGCTTCCGCTTCCGTTTCCGCTTCCGGCTCGGCTGCCGGCGCCGCCGGCGTGCCTTCATCCCACCACGGCGTTTCGGCCGCCGCTGCCGGCTGCGCGGGCTCCTCGGCTTCCGGCGCCACCACCGGCGCGCGGAAATCGGTGCGCCCGTTGCGGCCACGGCCGCGGCGCGGTTCCGGCTGCACTTCGATCTGTTCGGCCGGCGCGTCGACGCCCTCCTCCTGCCCGTCGTGTTCGGCGATTGCGGTAGCCGGCGCGCGGAAGTCGGTGCGGCCGCCACGGCCACGGCCGCGGCGCGGTTCCTGCTCCGGCTTCGGCGCCTCTTCCTCGTCCGTCAGCGGCTCTTCTTCGCCATCGTAGGTGATGGCGGCGGCGGCGTTGGCCATCTGCTCGACCTGCGCGCTCAGCGACGAAGCGACCGGGCGCTCGCTGCGATAGACGTAGGCGCCCGATTTTTCGTCGCGGCCGAATTCGAGCATGCCGCGCGCCTGCGCTTCTTCGAGCAGGTTGCCGAAGGTGCGAAAGCCGAAGTAGGTCTCGTTGAATTCGGGACGGCGGCGCTTGAGCGTGTCCTTCAGCAGCGACGCCCAGATCTTGCCGCTGTCGCCGCGCTCGGACACCAGCGCATCGAACATCTCGACGACCATGTCGATCGCCTTCGCCTTGCGCTCTTCCAGTTCTTCCTTGCGCTTGTTGTTTTCGTCGGGGGCGCGCTTCTGCTGGGCGGCCGGCTGCGCCTTGCGCTCGTCGCGCTTGGCCGCGGCGCGCTTCACTTCGCGCACCAGGTCGTCGTAGAAAATGAATTCGTCGCAGTTCGCCACCAGCAGGTCCGAGGTCGACTGCTTGACGCCGACGCCGATCACCTGCTTGTTATTTTCGCGCAGCTTCGACACCAGCGGCGAAAAGTCCGAGTCGCCGGAGATGATGACGAAGGTGTTGACGTGCGACTTGGTGTAGCACAGGTCGAGGGCGTCGACGACCAGGCGGATGTCGGCCGAGTTCTTGCCGGACTGGCGCACGTGCGGGATTTCGATCAGCTCGAAGTTCGCTTCATGCATGGTGGCCTTGAACCCCTTGTAGCGGTCCCAGTCGCAATACGCCTTCTTGACTACGATACTGCCCTTGAGCAGGAGACGTTCGAGGACTGGCTTGATGTCGAATTTTTCGTAGTTTGCGTCGCGGACGCCGAGCGCGACGTTTTCGAAATCGCAGAACACCGCCATGCTGATGTTTTCGGGGGTAGAAGCCATATATTTGTTTTTCTGAAGAAGGTGAAACTGACAATCCGCAGATTATACGCAACAACATTAAATTGTCGCGTATGTGCGAAAGCGAAGAGCTTTTGACTTCAATCAAATCGGGGTCAGACCTAGGTCTGACCCCGAGCGCATTGGACGTCCCGGTCCTACAGCCGGTCCAGCGTCGCCTCGTCCGGCACGCCGTCGAAGAACTTGTTGATGCAATCCTGGAACACCGCCTCGTCCGGCGCGATCTCGGCGAACAGCGTCATCGACGAATGGAATTTGAGATTATCGGGGGCGCCGAAGATCTCGTCGATGTCCTTGTCATCGATTGCGGCGACCAGCGCGCTGCATTCGCGCAGGCGCGCGCCGAGGATGGGATGGGCCAGGTAGGCGGCGGCCTCGTCGGCCGACGACATCGCGAACTTCTGCGCCATCGCGCTGCGGCCGAGGCCGGCGATCTGCGGAAAGATGAACCACATCCAATGGCTGGTCTTGCGGCCCGCCTTCAGTTCGGCGACGACTTCCTTGTAGACGGGTGCTTGCGCCTCGACAAAACGCTCGAGCTTGAATTCGGTTTTCATGCGGGCCTCCTTGTCGATGGAATTCTAGCGCGGGCGCATGCTAGAGTGGCGCGCATGAAACCCGAACACCTGCAATTGCTGCTGACGCGCGATATGCCATATGGAAAATACAAGGGCCGCAAGCTGGCCGCGCTGCCCGGCCACTACCTCGGCTGGTTCGCCCGCGAAGGCTTCCCCCGCGGCGAGCTGGGCGAGCTGCTGGCGCTGATGTACGAGCTCGACCACAACGACCTGCGCAGCTTGCTCGATCCCCTGCGCCGCTGACATCAAACGCCGGTGTCAGGTCTGACATTCGGACATTTTGTCCGAATGTCAGACCTGACACCGGTACTTGACCTAGCTGGCGTTGGCGGTGCGGCCGACCATCAGGCGCTCGCCGTCGCGCAGCATGCGGGCAAATTCGACCGCCGTCACCGCGGGACTGAACAGGTAGCCCTGCAACTGGTCGCAGCCGAGGTCGCGCAGGAAGGCCATCTGCTCGGCCGTCTCGACGCCCTCGGCGACGATTTCCTGGCGCAACTGCTGGGCCATCGTGACGATCGCGCGCGCGATGGCGCAGTCATTCTCTTCATACGGCAGGCCGATGACGAAGGAGCGGTCGATCTTGAGGGTGCTGATCGGGAATTTCTTCAGGTAGGCCAGGCTCGAATAGCCGGTGCCGAAGTCGTCCAGCGCCAGCGCCAGTCCCATCGCCACCAGCTCGTTCATGATGGCGATGACGTTGTCGGCGCCGCCCACCAGCAGGCTCTCGGTGATCTCGAGCATGATCTGCTCGGGCAGCACGCTATGGCGGTCGAGCACGGCCAGGATGCGCGACGGCAGCCGGCGGTCGAACTGGCGCGCCGACAGGTTCACCGCCACCGGCGGCATCGCCAGGCCGCCATCCTTCCACGCGCGGATCTGGCGGCACGCTTCTTCCAGCACCCAGCCGCCGATCTCGAATATCAGCCCGGTCTCTTCGGCCAGCGGGATGAATTCGGCCGGCGAAATCATGCCGCGCTCGGGATGGCGCCAGCGCACCAGCGCTTCGCAGCCGACAATGCGGCCGCTGCGCAAACTCACCTTCGGCTGGTAGTGCAGCTCGAGCTGGTTGCCGACCAGGGCGGCGCGCAGCTCGGTCTCGAGGCGCAGGTGGTCCTTGGCGCGCTGGTCCATCTCTTCGCTGTAAAACAGGAAGCCGTCGTCCGATCCCGGCTCGACCTTGGCCATCGCCACTTCGGCAAAGCGCATCAGCGAGGCGGTGTCGGTACTGTCTTCCAGGTACACGCCGATGCCGATGTGGGCGCCGACGCGCAGGCTGTGGGCGCCGACGACGATCGGCTGCGCCAGCGTGGCAAGCAGCTTCTGGGCGACGATGCCGGCGTGCTCGCGCTTTTCGATGCGCGGCAGCGCGACGGCGAACTTGCTGCCGTCGATGCGCGCCAGGATGTCGGCGTCGCGCAGCGCCACCCGGAACGCGCGCCCGATTTCGGACAGCAGCTGGCTGGCGATGTCGTGGCCGAGCGTGTCGCTGACGGCGCCGATGCGGTCGACCTCGATCACCAGCAGCGCGCCGTATTCGTTGTCGCGCCGCGCTTCGCTGAGCATCTGGTCGACCAGGTGGTTGAACAGGCTGCGGTTTGGCAGGCCCGTCAGGCTGTCGTAGTTCGCCATGCGCTGCATGCGCGCCTCGGCGTCCTTGTGCACGGTGATGTCGGAGAACAGCGAGAAGGTGTGGGTGATCTCGCCGCGCGCATCGCGCACCACGCTGATCGTCACCGACTGCGGAAACAGCTCGCCGTTCTTGCGCTTGCCGACGATCTCGCCGCGCCACGGCCCGTGCCCCTGCATCGCGGCGCGCACCTTGGCGTGCAGCTCGGCGTCGTGCACGCCGGAGCGCAGCAGGTCGGGGGTCTGGCCGATCGATTCGGCCTGGGTATAGCCGGTGATGCGGGTGAAGGCGCCGTTGATCGAGACGATGCGCTCGCGCGCGTCGGTGATCAGGACGCCCTGGTCGCTGTCCTCGATGATGCGCGCGTGCAGGTGCACCTTGTCCCGCTCGCTGAGCGGCTCGCCCAGCGGCGCCAGCTGCACCCGCATGCCGGCCGCTTCGCCGCCGTCGTCGATGATCATCGACAGCGACATCGCGACGCGGATCACGTCGCCGCTTTTCTTGCGGCGCTTCACTTCGACCAGCGCGCCGCCCTGCGCCATGAACAGTTCGGCCAGGTCCGGGTCATCGGCATCGTCGGTTTCGAGGAACAGCGCGTGGCGTCCGAGCGCTTCGTCAGGCGTGTAGCCGAACAGTTCCTCGGCGCCGCCATTCCAGCCGGTCAGGTAGCCGGCCAGGTCGAGCGACAGCACCGCCTCGCTCTCGCCTGCCGGCGGCGGCGCGCCGGCGCCGGCATCGCGCTGCGCGCCGGCCAGCATCGACTCCAGTTCGGCCAGCGTGGATGCGAGCGCGACGCCCTGCAGCGAGCGCGCCGCACGCGCCAGCGCAACGCAGCGGTCGAGCGCCGATTCAGCCATTCGCCTGGCTCTCGCGCATCGCGCCCTGCATCCAGCCGGCGGCGTCGACCATCGCCAGGTTGAATTCTTCGCGCGGGATCTGCAGCGCGTCGAGCTGCGCGGCGACGCCATCGAAGTCGCCCCGTTCGGCCGTCTCGAACAGCATCAGCAAGGCGCCAAGGTCGCCCTCGCGCCGCAGCAGCGCGGCGTGCACCGCTTCGCCCAGCGCCAGCGGCGCCAGCACCTCGGTCAGCGGCATGCCGAACAACACGCCGAGCAGCGAGAACATGCCGGTCATGAAGCCCTGTTCCTGGGTGTTCTTGTCGAGGCCGCGCGACTTCGCCAGCAGCTCGAGCGCGCGCGAGCGCATCGCCACGCGCGCCAGCAGCATCGCCGAACGGACGTCGTTCTGGCGCGCCGCGAACAGCATCAGGTTGAGCCAGCGCCGCAGCTGCTGGCGCCCGAGGATCAGCAGCGCCTGCGAAAAGCTGGTGATGCGCCGGCCGCTGCCCATGCCGAGCGAATTGACAAGGCGCAGCAGGTTGTACGACAGCGTCGGATCGCGCCGCAGCAGCGCTTCGATTTCGTGGGTGTCGGCGTCGGCGGCGACCAGCTGCACCATCTGCAGCGCAAACGCGCGCGACGCCGCCTGCGCGCCGGTGGCCTTCGGCGGCGGCGCCATGCACCAGTCGCCGTCGACCCAGGCCGCGCCGGCCGGCAGCAATTCGCTGGCCAGGCGCTCGTCGGCGCGGCACAGGGCGCCGGGCGCCATTTCCTTCCAGCCGGCCTGCTGCAAGGCGCCGGCCAGCTGCGCATCGGCCAGCGGACGGTGGAAGCACGCACCGCCCTCCGTCAGGGCGCGCACCGATTCGCCGGCGGCCTGTTCGATCACGGCGGCGTTGTCGCCGGCGCCGACATCGATCAGCAAACCGGCGGGTTTGCCGCTGCGCTCAGCCAATACATGAAAAAACAGTAGCGCACCGGATGTCGAAATAGTCATGTTTATCTTGCCAAATCAATACAGTTAGGGGGTATGTTACCCTGAAAGTATTGGTTTCAGTCAACATTCTGGCGGCATATGTGCACATCTTGTCAGTCAGATACGTTTGTACCGGCGGCGGCGGCGCCAGGCAACGCTCGGCACAGCGTGTCGAACAGCCCCGGCCGCTGCATCCTGTCGCGCCACCAGCGCAGCGCGGCGCCGTCGTCGCCGCTGCGCCAGGCGACGTAGAAGGTCTCGGCGGCGCGCGCTTCCTCGACCTGCTTTTCCACCAGCAGCCCCTCGGCGATGGCGGCGCGCGCGCACGGCTCGGGCAGGAAGCCGAAGCCGAACCCGGCCAGCTGGAACTGGTATTTCAGCTGCATGGTCGGCACCGTCAGCGCGTCCTGGCCGAGCAGCAGGCCGACCGTGCGCGGCGCCATGTTACGGGCCGAATCGCCGACGACGATGGCGCGCTGGTCCTGCAGGTCGGCGCGCCCGAGCGGCCCCTCCCAGGCGGCAAGCGGGTGTTGCGGCGCCACCGCGAGCACGAAGCGCATCTGGCCGATCGGCCGCGCAACGTAGCCGCCGCCGGCCGGCCCCTCGCCAGCGACGCCGACCAGCAGGTCGACGCGGCGGTCGAGCAGCGCCTCCCACGGGCCGGACAGGGTTTCCTGCACCAGCCGCAGGCGCGTGCGCGGCGCCGCCTGATAGAAGGCGGCGATGTCGCCGCCCAGCGCCAGCGCGGAAAACATCGAGTCCATGCCGATCGCCAGCTCGGTTTCCCAGCCGGACGCGACCCGCTTGACGCGCTGTTCGAGGTCGAGCGCGGCCTTGAGCAGGTAGCGCCCCTCCTTGAGCAGCTCGCGCCCGGCCGGGGTGAGGACGATGCGCGGACCGTTGCGCTCGAACACCTGCAGCCCCAGATCGTCTTCCAGCTTGCCGACGGTGTAGGAAATGGTCGACGGCACCCGGTGCAGTTCCTGCGCGGCCTTGGCGAACGAGCCGCGGCGGTCGATGGCGTCGACGATCTGCAGCGCCTCAAGACTCAGTTTTAACATTCGAAATTTTCGATCATAGAGTGCGATATTTTTCGTTTTTCAAATGGCGCGGACGGCGATATACTGGTTGCACCGACTCAGGTATTACATCGAAATTATCGCATATTCACCGAAAAAATAGGGAGCGCACCATGTTAGAAGTCCGTAAAAGCGAACACCGCGGCAACGCCAACCACGGCTGGCTGCAATCGAAGCACACGTTCTCGTTCGGCGACTACCGCGATCCCGAGCACGTCGGCTTCGGCCCGCTGCTGGTCATCAACGAAGACCGCGTGGCGCCAGGCCAGGGCTTCGGCACCCACGGCCACCGTGACATGGAAATCATCTCGTACGTGCTGGACGGCGCGCTCGAGCACAAGGACAGCCTCGGCACCGGCTCGGTGCTGCACTACGGCGACGTCCAGCGCATGAGCGCCGGCAACGGCGTGCGCCACAGCGAGTTCAACGGCTCGAAGACCGAGCCGGTGCATTTCCTGCAGATATGGATCCAGCCGAACGTGGCCGGCATCGCCCCCGGCTACGAAGAGAAACACTTCGCGCCGGAAACGAAGCACGGGCAACTGCGGCTGATTGCGTCCAGCGACGGCCGCGATGGGTCGGTGCTGATCCACCAGGACGCCGCGCTCTACGCCGCCATTCCGGCGCCGGGCGATCTGCTCGAGCATGCGCTGGGCGCCGGCCGCACCGGCTACGTTCACGTGATCCGCGGGCAAGTGACCGTCAACGGCATCGCGCTCGGCGGCGGCGACGCGCTCAAGATCAGCGCCGAGGCGGCCATCCGGCTCGAAGAAGCGCAAGGCGCTGAAGTGCTGGTGTTCGACCTGCCATACTAGGCAGCCGGCCCCGCCGCCGCCCACGGGCGGGGCCGATTTCCGCTACACTTGCGGCTACAGCAATAGATCCGAGAAACTGCCATGCCCGTCACACCGAATGAAGACCTGTTGGACTACACCACCTCGTGCCTGCTGCCGACGCCGTGGGCGCAGTTCACGCTGCACGCCTTCATCGAACACGCGACCGGCAAGGAACACCTGGCGATGACGCTGGGCGACATCGGCGACGGCGAACCGGTGCTGGCGCGCGTGCATTCCGAATGCCTGACCGGCGACGTGCTGTTCTCGCAGCGCTGCGATTGCGGCGCCCAGCTCGAAGCCGCGCTGCAGAGGATCGCCGCCGAAGGCCGCGGCATCCTGCTGTACTTGCGCCAGGAAGGACGCGGCATCGGCCTGGTCAACAAGATCCGCGCCTACCGCCTGCAGGAAGCCGGCGCCGACACGGTCGAGGCGAACCTGGCGCTCGGCTTTCACGCCGATGCCCGCAACTACCAGCTGTGCCAGCCGATGTTCGCCCAGTTCGGCATCAGCAGCCTGCGCCTGATGACCAACAATCCGCGCAAGATCGACGCCATGGAAAAGCTTGGCGTGCATGTCGTCGAACGCGTGCCGCTGCTGGTGAACCGCAATTCTTTCAACAACAGCTACCTCAATACCAAGCAGGCCAAGCTCGGCCACATGATGACGCCGCTGCACGAAGTGGTGGCCGAAGACGGCCAGCTGTAGCCGGTGCGCGCTGGATGGCGCGGTTGATGCTGATAAGTGCCAAATAGTTTATGCTGGCAGAAAGATATCAATCGCACCGCGTTATGAAGGATTGCATGAAATTAGTCCCGGCCGCCGCCCTTCTCTGCTGTATCAGCTTCGCCGCCTTCGCCGCGCCGCAACCCGCGCCGCCCCAGCCGCGCGCGCCGATGGCCGCCAACGCGCCGACGTTGACGCCCGCCTTGCCGCCAGCCGTTACGCCGCCGGCGCCGGCGCCCGGCGAAGTCGATAACAACGCGGCGCTGCCGCCGCCGTCGTCGGCGGCGCAGAAGGTGTATTCCGCCGCCAAGGCCGACCTGCTGCAGATCCGCATGCTGCTGCGTAACGGGCGCAGCCAGTCGACGGTCGGTTCCGGCTTCATGGTCGGCACCAGCAACCTGGTGCTGACGAACTACCATGTGGTGTCGCAGATGGCGCTCGACCCGGACGTGTACGCCGGCGAATACGTCGACACCGACGGCAAGCGCGGCCCGGTCGAACTGCTGGCGGTGGACGTGCTGCACGACCTGGCGGTGGTGCGCATCAACCGCACCGGCACCGGCTTTTTCAACGTGCCCGACAAGCTGGCCAGGCTGACCCAGGGCCAGTACCTGTACTCGCTCGGCAATCCGCTCGACCTCGGCTTCGCCATTTCGGAGGGCTCGTACAACGGCGTCATCACGCGCAGCTTCTACGACCAGCTGATGTTCACCGGCCCGATCAACTCCGGCATGAGCGGCGGCCCGAGCGTGACGGTGTCGGGCGACGTGGCCGGCGTCAACGTGTCGAAGCGGCGCGACGGTGAACTGGTGAGCTTCCTGGTGCCGGTGCGCTATGCGCAGGAGCTGCTCAAGAAGGTGGCCGCGCAGACGGCGCCGCCGAAGGACTTCAATCCGCTGATCGGCCAGCAGCTGCTGGCGCACCAGAAGGCGATGATCGACCGCCTGCTCGATGCGCCGCTGTCGGTGAAGATGATGGGCCCCTACCTGGTGCCGGTGCGCGAGTCGGATCAGGTGCGCTGCTGGGGGCGTTCCAACGTCAAGGCCGAAGCGTCGTTCACCGCCGACACCATCAGCTGCTCGATGGAGTCGGCGATCTATGTGTCGGACACGCAGCAGACCGGCCACATGGCGATGGCGCACCAGTACGTGCGCTCGGCGAGCCTGGACAAGCTGCGCTTCTCGGTGCTGGCCAGCACCCTGTTCAAGGTCGATAACCTCGGCAGCAGCAAGGACTCGCGCCTGACCGGCCCATCGTGCACCGAACAATTCGTCGCCACCAAGACGGTGCCGCTGCGCGCCGTCACCTGCGTGCGCGCCTACCGCAAGTTCGCGGGGCTGTACAACTTCACGCTGATGACCGCCACCACCGACGATCCGAAGGCGAGCCTGCAAAGCCGCATCGACGTTTCGGGCGTCTCGTACGAAAACGGCATGCGCACCACGCGCGCCTTTCTCGAAGCGCTCGGCCGCGGAAGCAAGCTGTGAGCGCGCCCTACTTCGTCGAGACCCTCGCGCGCAACGGCGACGTGCTGCACCGGCACAAGGTCGACGCGCTGCCGATCCGCCTCGGACGCGGCTACGACAACGACTTCATCGTCGACGACGCTCACTGCGCGGCGCGCCACGCGATCGTCGAGTCGGACCAGGACGGGCGCCTGGTGATGCGCGACCTCGGATCCAAAAATGGCATGGTCCACCAGGGCAAGCGCACCACCAGCCTGGTGGTCGGCGGCGACACCGTGGTGCGGATCGGCCACACCACGCTGCGGGTGCGCCCGGCCGACTTCCCGGTGCCGGCCGAACTGCTGGACCGCACGCGCCATTCATGGGAAGGCGGCATGCCCGGCCTGGTCGGCCTATTCCTGATCGGCGTGGTGGCGGTGTTTACCGTGTGGCTGAACGACACCCAGTCGTTCCAGCTGATCCGCTACCTGCAGGCGCTGGCCTACGGCATCGGCGCCGGCCTGGTGTGGAGCGGCGCGTGGGCGTTCGCCAACCGCCTGTTCGGGCGCCACGCGCGGCTCGGGCGCCACCTGTTCATCTTCGGCTGCGGGCTGGCCGCGATCACCGTATTCAAGATGGTATCGAGCACGCTGGCGTATGCGTTCTCGCTCGAGGCGTTCACGCGCTACGGCTCGCACGTGGCGATCATGCTGGCGGCAGGCATGCTGTACTTCCACCTGTCGACCGTCAAGCCGAACACCTCGCACCGTTTCGGCGTGATCTGCGCGATCCTCGCCATGCTCGGTTCCGGCCTGACCCTGATCAGCAACGAGCAGCGCAGCGGGCGGTCGGGCGATGAGCTCTACATGTCGGTGCTGCTGCCGCCGTCGGTGCGGGTGGCGAAGGACCACAGCGTCGACGAGTTCATGGGCAACGTCAACGCCATGAAGGCCAGGCTCGACGCCGAACGCATGAAAAAGGTCAAAGACCAGGCCGCGGCCGACGACGACGAGTAGGCCGCTTGCCTTCGCACCGCATCCACCTGACCTACGCCTTCGCCTGGATCGTGTTCTGGATGCTGATGGCGTCGGTCAGCGTGCAGGATTTTCATCGCGACCATCCTGCCGGCGCGCTTTGGCAACCGCTGCTGTGGGAAGGCTCGTCGATGCTGGTGGCGACCGTCCTGCTGCTGGTGCAGCGCCACTTCACCACGCGCCACCGCGCCCTGCTGGCCAGGCCGTGGCGCTGGTTCGCCATCAACGCGCTGTGGCTGCCGCTGTACTGGATCTGCTTCACGCCGCTGGTGTTCGGCATCCGCCACGCGGCGTATGCGGCGGCCGGACTGGAATACTCGCACCGCGCGTGGCCCGAGCTGTTTTTCTACGAGTCGCTGAAGATCTCGATCCTGGTGGTCGTGTTCACGGTGATCCGGTTCGGCATCCTGTCGTACCAGGAACTGCTGGAAGCGAAGCTGCGCGCCGAGCAATCCAACGCGCTGCTGCGCCAGGCGCAGTTGCAGCGGCTGACGCAGCAGATGCAGCCGCACCTCCTGTTCAACGCGCTCAATACGGTGTCGTCGCTGATGCATACCGATGTGGCGCGCGCCGACGCGACGCTGATCCGGCTGGCCGACGTGCTGCGCGCCACGCTCGACGTGAGCGAACTGCATGAGGCGCCGCTGTCGACCGAACTGCGGCTGGTGCGCGGCTACGCGCAGGTGATGCAGGAGCGCTATTGCGAACGCGTCGACATCGCCTGGCATATCGACGAGCGCGCGCTCGATTGCATGCTGCCGGTGATGAGCATCCAGCCGCTGCTGGAGAACGTCTTCAAGCACACCGTCGAGCGCCGCCGCGGCCTGACCCGCATCATTGTGACGGTCGCGCGCGACCAGGGCCGGCTGCAGGTGACGCTCGACGACGACAGCGGCGTGCTCACTGCGGCCGGCGCGCCCGGCATCGGCCTGAAGAACCTGCGCGAACGGCTGGCGGTGCTGTACGGCGAACGCGCCAGCCTGGCGTTGACCGACCTGGCGCCGGCCGGCGTGCGGGCGCGGATGGAGCTGCCGTGCGCGTGCTGATCGTCGACGACGAGCGCCCGGCGCGCGACAAACTGCGCCGCATGCTCGAGCAGGAGAGCGGCATCGGCGCGATCGACGAAGCGCGCGACGGCGTGGAGGCGCTGGAGCGCGTGGCGCAATTCCAGCCCGATGCAGTGTTCCTGGATATCCAGATGCCGGAGGTGAACGGGCTGGAACTGGCCGCCTCGCTGCCGGCGCCGGCGCCGCTGATCGTGTTCGTCACCGCGTTCGACCAGTATGCGATTGCCGCGTTCGACGCCAACGCGATCGACTATCTTCTCAAGCCGTACGACCAGGCGCGATTGCAGCGCGCGCTGCAGCGCCTGCGAACGCGGACGGCCGACGGCGCGCTGCCGGCCTTCGCCAATGGCCACCCGGTGCGCCAGCTGCTGATGACCGAGCGCGGCGTCACGCGCGTGGTGCGCGTCGAACAGATCGGCTGGATCGAGACCGCGGACAACTACGTGGTGCTGCACTGCCCGGGCGAACAGCCGCTGCTGCGCCAGACGCTGGCCGGGCTGCTCGACAAGCTCGGGCCCGGGTTCATGCGCTGCCACCGGCGCGCGGCGGTGCAGCTGGAATGGGTCGACAGCGTCGTCGCGCTCGACAAGGGCGACTGCGAACTGGTGCTGCGCGGCGGCGCGCGCGTACCGTGCAGTCGGCAGTACCGGGCCGCGGTGATGGAGCGGCTGAGCGGCCGGACCCCGATGCCAGGCGCCCGCCCCGCGGGCAGCCCGTTTCGCCCCATTTAGCTGGCGCGGGCGCCACCGCACCTCTACTCTGGCACTCGTTGACCACCACCGGAACGAGCCACATGCCACCTGCCACCGACAACAGCGCCCGCCTGTACTTTCTGGACTGGGTGCGCATCGCCGCGTTCTTCGTTCTGATTCTCTATCACGTCGGGATGTATTACGTGACTTGGGGCTGGCACGTCAAAAGCGAGTTCGCCAGCGACACCGCCGAGTCGTACATGATGCTGTCGGCGCCGTGGCGGCTCGGCTTGCTGTTCCTGATTTCGGGCGCGGCTTCGCGCTGCATGCTGGCCAGCACCGCAGCGGGCGCGTTCATGCGCCAACGCAGCTGGCGGCTGCTGCTGCCGCTCCTGTTCGGGATGCTGGTGATCGTGCCGCCGCAGCCCTACTTCGAGGTCGTCGAGAAGTATGCCTACCAGGGCAGCTACGCCGATTTCATGCAGCTATACCTGCATGGCTACCGCGGCTTTGCCGACGGCGCCGGCAAACACCTGGTGCTGCCGACCTGGAACCACCTGTGGTTCGTCGCCTACCTGTGGGCCTACACGATGCTGCTGGCGGCGCTGGTGGCGGCGGGGGGACGGCGCTTCGACGCGGTATCGCAGCGGGCCGGCCGCCTGCTCACAGGCTGGAAGGCGATGCTGCTGCCGGCGGCGGTACTGGCAATGGCGCGCGTGCTGCTGCACCCGCTGTTCCCGCAGACCCATGACCTGGTCCACGACTGGTACAACCATGCAAACTATTTTTTCCTGTTCATGGCCGGCGCCCTGCTGGCGCGCGAGGGCGCCTTCTGGGCGCGGCTCGAGGCGCTGCGCTGGAGCGGCCTGGCGATCGCGCTGGCGTGCTGGGCGCTGCTGAAGATCTGCTTTTCGCTGCCCGATGGTTTGGTTCCGGAAGCGCATTGGCAGTGGCTGAACCCGGTGCATCGCGCCGGCTGGGGGCTGTTCCAGTGGAGCGCGATCGTCGCCGTGTGCGGCTTCGCGCACCGCCACCTGCACTTCGACAGCCCCGGCCGGCGCTACCTGGCACAGGCGGTGTTCCCGGTGTATATCGTCCACCAGACGCTGATCGTGGCGATGGCACACGCGCTCAAGCCGTTGCGGCTGGCGCCCGGCATCGAAGCGATCCTGCTGGCGGTGCTGACGGTGACGGCCAGCTTCGCCATCTTTGAAGCGGTGCGCCGGTGCGCGCCGCTGCGGCCGCTGTTCGGGCTGGGTGGCGCAGCGGGGCCGGCCGCCCGCAACAACAAAGGGCAGCCGGCGCACGCCTGACGCCAACGCTCAACGCCGGTGTCAGGTCTGACATTCGGTGGCTGTCAAGCTAGTTGTCGCGTAAAC
>JAZKFW010000044.1:0-99944 GCA_040386255.1 Pseudomonadota bacterium | reverse complement strand
AATTGCGTCAACGCCTTAACTTAACGCCATTAGGGTCAGACCCAGGTTTTGGAACGCATTCTTCGATCAATTGCGCGACAGGAAATCCACCACAGCGGCCCGCACCTCGTCGGGCCGTTCTTCATGCGGAATGTGGCGGCAACCTTCCAGCACCAGCAGCTCGGCGTGCGGCACCTGGCGCTTCAGTTCATCGAGCTGCGCCAGCGTGCCGAACTGGTCTTGCCGGCCCTGGATGGCCAGCGTCGGACAGGCGATCGTCGCCAGCGTGCTGCTGATGTTCCAGTTGGCAAAATCGGGCGCCAGCCAGCATCCGCTCCAGCCCAGAAACACGCCGTCGGGGTCGTCGTGCCGCTGCGCCAGCCACGCGCGCAGCCGGCCATCCGGCCACGCCCGGCGCATTTGCCCGATACGGTCGCGCGCGACCTGTTCGACAAACAGGTGCGGCGCCAGCACGATGATGGCCGCAACCGCGTCCGGGAAGGCGGCGGCGTGCTGCAGCGCGATCGTCGCGCCGTCGCTGTGGCCGAACAGGATCGGACGCTCGCGTGCAGCGTCGATGCCGAGCGCGCGCAACAGCGCCGGCAGGTTGTCGCGCGCTTCGGTGTCAAGGTAGTCGGCCGGCCATGGCAGCGCACCCGCCTGCGAGCGGCCATAGCCCAAGCGCGAGAACACCAGGCCGCGGCAGCCGGTCGCCTTGCACAGCGCGCGCGGCCAGTCGCCCCAGCCATTCAGCGAACCGAGGCCTTCGTGGAGGAACACCATCAGCCGCGCGTCCGGGCGATCGGCGCCGATCGTTTCGACTTCGAGTTCGATGGAGCCGCCTGGCGGGTGGATCTGAATTATCTGCATGCGGCTCCTAATCCGATGGCGCCGCCGGCAGTTCGATGACGAAGCCGCAGCCTTTGCCAGCGAGCCCGGGACCGAGCCGCACCGTGCCGTGCATCCGCGCCGCCGCCTGCCGCACGATCGCCAGTCCGAGGCCGGACCCGGGCGACTGCTGGCCGGCGCCACGCCGGAAGCGCTCGAAAATATGCGCCTGGTCGGCGGCCGCGATGCCGGGGCCGTCGTCGGCCACCGTCAGCGTCAGCGCCCCTGCCCGCTTGTGCAGATCTACCAGCACCTGGCCGCCGCGGCCGATGTATTCGACCGCGTTGCCCAGCAGGTTTTGCAGGATCGACTGCAGCGCGTGAACGTCGAGCGCATGCAGCAGCGTGTCCGGCGCCTCGAGCGACAGCTCGACGCCACGCGCCATCGCCGCCGGCGCCAGCAATGCCAGCTCCTGGCGCACCAGCTGCGCGACGTCGACCGGCGGTGCGGCCGCAGCCGGTGCGCTATCGGCCTGCGCAAGCGCCAGCAGTTGCCGGATCAGGCGCGAGGCGCGTCCGATCGCCCGATCCATGTCGCGCTCGGCGCCGGCTCGCTGCTCGCCGGCCGGCGCCGTCGCCAGCACGCGCGCCTGCGCCGCAATGACCGCCAGCGGCGTGCGCAGTTCGTGCGCCGCATCCTGCACGAAACCGCGCTCGGTCTCCATCTTGCTGCGCAACTGCGCCAGCAGGCGGTCGATGGCGGAGGTCAGCGGCAGCAGTTCGGCGTGCCGCGGGTTCACGCCAAGCGGCTGCAAGTCGCCGGCGCCGCGCGCCGCTATGCGCGCCGACAGCTGCCGCAGCGGCCGCAAGCCGGTCGATACCGCCATCCAGATTGCACCCAGCACCAGCAGGAACGACACCAGCAAATAGGCGCCCATGTCGCGGCTGATCCGGAACAGCAGCGTCAAGGGATCGAATTTTTCCTCCGCCAGCGCGACCGACCAGCGGGGCGACGCGGCTTTGTACGCGCGCAAAGAGCGGCCGCCGGCCGCGACATCTTCAGGCCTGCCTGCGGCCTGCAGCGCCCATGCAGGCCCGGCGGACCGGTACAGCGGAACGCCGCCTGCATCGGCCAGCACCACCAGCACGCCGCCCGGCCGCTGGGCGCGCGGATTCGCCGGACCGGGAGCATCGCCGGCCGCCTGGTTCAGCATGCCGGCCATCGCGGCGGCGAGCGCGCGCGCCTGGCCGGCGTCGTCGGCAGCGTCGAGCGAAGCCAGCATGCGCTCGGCGCGGGTGCGCAGGCGCGCGTCGACGCGGCCCTGATCGGTCACCTGCCAGTAGATCGCCGCGAGGTTGAGCGCGAAGATCAGCGCGAATGCCAGCAGCAGCGCCAGCACAACGCGCCGGACCAGTGTCGGGCGCGTCCTCATGCGGCCAGCATGTAGCCGATGCCGCGCACGGTGCGGATGCGTTCGGCGCCGATCTTGCGCCGCAGGTTCGAGACATGCACCTCGAGCGCGCTGAAGTCGACGGCGTCGCCGAGCGGCTCGAGACGCTGCGCCAGCACGCCCTTCGGCACCACCGCGCCCGGCGCGCGCGCCAGTTCGAGCAGCAGGTGGAATTCGCGCGGCGACAGCTCCAGTTCACGCCCCTCGAGGCGGGCGAGGTAGCGGCGCGGCTCGATCTCGAGCGCGCCGATGCTCCAGCATTCGCTGGCCTGACGGGCGTAGCGGCGCATCACGGCGCGCATGCGCGCCACCAGTTCGGCGGTGGCGAACGGCTTGATGACGAAGTCGTCGGCGCCGCCGTCGAGTCCCGCCAGGCGGTCGTCGAGCCCGGAGCGGGCGGTGATGATCATGACCGGCAGTGCCACGCCGGCGCGGCGCCAGCGCGCCAGCAGGTCGAGGCCACTACCGTCTGGCAGCGACACGTCCAGCAGCGCGCAGTCGTAGTCGTCGCCGGCGAACGTGCGCGGCGCGTCGGCCACACGGCGCAGCCACTCGCTGCTGATGCCCTCGGTCCTGAGCGCCTGCTGCAGCGCGGCGCCCAGATCCAGGTCGTCTTCGATAATCAGTATGTGCATCTGGCGAGTATATCGGTTTCAACCTTTGGGTAAGCCAAAGGTTCGCTTCCCTACAATCGGCTCACCTCTCCAATCAAGGAATCCGATCATGCACACCATGCATCTCCTGAATATATTCTTCCACGTCGCCTGCGGCACTGCCGCCATCGTCGTGGGCTTCCTGATCCTCGGTACCGAAAAAGGCAGCGCGCGGCACCGGCGGCTCGGGCACCGCTTCGCATGGATGACAATGGGTCTTTGCCTGTCCGCGGTGGCCGGCAACCTGCTGTTTCGCTTCATCCCGACGTTCGCGGTCCTCACCGTGCTGGTGCTGTACCAGTTCCTCGGCGGCTGGCGTGCGGTGAAAACGAAGGAGCGCGGACCGGGTCTGCTCGACGCCTCGATGACCGCATGCGCCGCCGTATTCGCCTTCGTGCTGGCGCCGGTCGTGCTGGTGGCCGCGGCGGCCGACGGCTCGAGCGCGGTGGTCTATTCGACCCTGGCGACACTGGCGATGGTGATCGGCTACGACACCTGCCGCTGGCTGTTCCTGCCGCACTGGCACGCGGCGCTGTGGCGCTACGAACACGTCTACAAGACGGTGGCGTCGCTGTTCGGCATGCTGTCGGCCGCCAGCGGTAACCTGATCCGTTTCGGCCACCCGTGGTCGCAGCTGCTGCCGTCCGCGTTGGGCGTGGCGACCATCGGCTGGATGTTCTGGCGGCTGTGGCGCGGCCGGCCGCCGCTTTACCGGCCGATGCGCTGACCGCCGGCGTCGATGACCGCTTCGCCGTCTTCCTTGCTGAAGGCGCCGAGCTGTGGCAACGGCAGGATATCGAGCACCAGTTCCGACGGCCGGCACAGGCGCACGCCTTGCGTGGTCACCACGAAGGGGCGTTCGATCAGGATTGGATTGGCGAGCATGGCGTCGATCAGCGCGTCGTCGTCCAGCGCCGGGTTGTCGAGGCCAAGTTCGGCATATGCGGCTTCCTTCTTGCGGATCGCGCCGCGCACGGTCAGTCCGGCGGCCGCGATCATCGCCTTGAGCAGCGCGTGCGACGGCGGGTTGGCGAGGTAGTCGATGACGGTCGGCTCGATCCCGGTGTTGCGGATAAGGGCCAGCGTGTTGCGCGACGTGCCGCAACGCCCGTTGTGATAAATCGTGATGTCCATATAAATCCTGTCGTTCCGATCACCGAATAATAGCAAGCTTTCACGGCAACGCCGGTGTCAGGTCTGACATTAAGACATTCACGCGTGAATGTCTTAATGTCAGACCTGACACCGGCGTTTTTCGCTTGTCGGCTTACTGCGGGCGCTATAAAATGCGTTGCTTAAATTTTCTTCAGTGCAATCTTACAAGAGCCTGGCCTACAGGTCGACGGAGACAACATGGACCAATACCAGCTGCGGCCGGCGAAGCTTCCCACGCGCGGCCAGCGCGTGTCGTTGCGCATGCTGCACCTGTTCGGCTGGCGCGTGCGCTTCAAGCCGCTGCCCGGACCGCACGGCGTGGTGGTGGTGTACCCGCATACGTCGAACTGGGATTTCATCGTCGGCCTGCTGGCCAAATGGGCGGTCGGCCTGCCGTTCCGCTGGCTGGGCAAGGAGTCGCTGTTCAAGGGCATCCTCGGCGTGCCGATGCGCGCCTGGGGCGGCATGCCGGTCGAGCGCGGCGCCTCCACCGGCGCCACCCAGCGCCTGGCCGATACGATGAACGCCGCCGAGTGGTGCTGGATCGCGCTCGCCCCCGAAGGCACGCGCAGCTATCGGCCGCACTGGCGCAGCGGTTTCTACCACCTCGCCCTCACCGCCAAAGTGCCGCTGCTGATCGTCTACATCGACTATCCGAACAAGGTGTTGTCGGTGGTCGACACGCTCGAACTGTCCGGCGACCAGCAGCGCGACATGGCGGCGATCGCCGCCGCCTACAAAGGCCATCACGGCCTGCATCCCGAACTGGAAGCGCCGATCGTGCTGGCGCCGCCGCGCCCAGGCCAGGCCGCGGTCACGCGCACTTAGTACACCGCGTCGAGCAGGCCCTGCTCGCGGATGAAGGCCATCACCGCGTCGACGCCCTCGCCGCTGCGCAGGTTGGTGAAGACGAACGGCCGCGCGCCGCGCTGCTGTGCCGCGTCGCGCGCCATCACGGCGAGGTCGGCGCCGACGTGCGGCGCCAGGTCGGTCTTGTTGATGATCAGGAGGTCGGACCGGGTGATGCCCGGCCCGCCCTTGCGCGGGATCTTCTCGCCGCCGGCGACGTCGATTACATACAGCGTCAGGTCGGACAGCTCGGGGCTGAACGTGGCGGCCAGGTTGTCGCCGCCGGATTCGATCAGGATCAGGTCCAGCTGCGGGAAGTCGGCCTGCATGCGGGCGATCGCTTCGAGGTTGATCGACGCATCCTCGCGAATCGCCGTATGCGGGCAGCCGCCGGTTTCGACGCCCATCAGCCGCTCCGGCGCCAGCGCGTTGGCGCGCAGCAGGATCTCCATGTCTTCGCGGGTATAGATGTCGTTGGTGATGACGGCCATGTCGTAATCGTCGCGCATGCCCTTGCACAGCATCTCGCACAAGGCAGTCTTGCCGGAGCCGACCGGGCCGCCGATGCCGACCCGCAGTGGATTTGAACTCATCGTGATCCTCTATTGTTCATGAGCGGTACAGCCGCCCGTGCTGCACTTCGTGCCGCATCGACAGCATGGATAGAGCCGGCGTCCAGTTCGACATCTCGGCGTCGGCGAGCGTGCAGGCGCGCTGCGCCGCCAGTTCAAGGTCGGGCGCCAGCGACAGCAGCAGGCGCTGGCCGGCCACTTGCCCCAGCGGCACCGACTTCACGCACACCAGCACCTGGTTCTCGGCCCACGAGAACAGCATCGCCAGCAGCGCCTCGCGGTGGGGGATGCCGAGCGCCGACACGGCGCAGGCAAACGCGGTCGGCAGGCTCACCTCGGCGCCAAGCTTCGAGACGTCGGCGACGCCAAGTTCGGCCACCAGCTTCGTCAGCGAATAGCCCATCTGGATCGTCTCGGCGCGAAACTCGGCGCTGTCGCGCGAGGCGAGAAATCGCTCGCTCCACAGCGCCACCTCGGCATCGTCGCCCGCCTCGAAGGCTTTCAGCAGGCGCCACAGCAGCGGCGCGTCCCACCTGGCGATGACGTCGTGCAGGCAGCCGGCGATCCACTCGCGCGCGGTGGCGGGGTCGGTCACCACAGCTGAATCGATGGCGGTTTCAAGGCCCTGCGAATAGCTGTAGCCGCCGATCGGCAGCGCCGGACTGGCGAACTGCAGCAGGTGCAGCACGGCGGCGGCGTTCATGGGCGGGCCTGGTCGCCGGGACGGTGGATCTTCTGCCGCGCGGGGACAGGCGCGAGCAGGTGGCCGCTGTCTTCGTGGCGGTGGCCGGCGCCGGCGTAGGCGCCCTGCTCCGGCTCGAACGCCGCGCACTGTTCCTCGACGTGGGCGCCGAGCCCTTCGACCATTTCCCTCAGCACCGGGTCGACGCGGATGCGCAGCATGCCGGCCCCTATCTCCACCTGGGTGTGGCGGTTCCCGAGGTGGAAGGCGCAGCGCGCCAGCGCGACCTCGCTGTCGCAACGGACCGAGTAGGTGGGCTCCAGCGCCGCCACCACCTCGACCACGCGGGCGTCGCCGCCGGTCAGCAGGTCGCCGCCGCGCAGCACGGTGCCGCGGGCGGTGAAGATGGCAACTTCCTCGCCGGACTCGAGGCGGGCGCGCAGCCGGCACTTTTCGCGCTGGTCGTAAGGCAGCACCAGCCGTCCGTGGATGGCGGCGGCGCTGGCAATTCTTGTGTGCAGGGTCAGCATGGTCGGCTCTCTAGAACAGGAAATAGCGCTGCGCCATCGGCAGCACGGCAGCCGCTTCGCACACCAGCAGCTGGCCGTCGGCACGCACCTGGTAGGTTTCGGGATCGACTTCCATGTGCGGCGTGGCGCCGTTGTGGATCATGTCGGCCTTGCGCAGCCGGCGCATGCCGCGCACCGGGATCAGCGTCTTTTGCAGACCGAGCTGGCGGCCGATATCGGCGTCGAACGCGGCCTGCGAGACGAAAGTGAACGACTTTTTGAGGCCCCCGCCGAAGGCGCCGAACATCATCCGGTAGTGCACCGGCTGCGGCGTCGGAATCGAGGCGTTGGGGTCGCCCATCTGGGCCGCAGCGATCATGCCGCCCTTGACGATCAGCGAGGGCTTGACGCCGAAGAAGGCCGGCTTCCACAGCACGATGTCGGCGATCTTGCCCACTTCGAGCGAGCCGACCACGTGCGAGACGCCATGCGTAATCGCGGGGTTGATGGTGTACTTGGCGATGTAGCGCTTGACGCGGAAGTTGTCGTTGCGGGCGCTGTCGGGCACCAGCGCGCCGCGCTGCTGCTTCATCTTGTGCGCGGTCTGCCAGGTGCGCATGATCACTTCGCCGACCCTGCCCATCGCCTGCGAATCGGACGACATCATCGAGATGGCGCCGAGGTCGTGCAGGATGTCCTCGGCGGCGATGGTCTCGCGCCGGATGCGCGATTCGGCGAACGCCACGTCCTCGGCGATGGCCGGATCGAGGTGGTGGCACACCATCAGCATGTCGAGGTGCTCGTCGAGCGTGTTGACGGTGAACGGGCGGGTCGGGTTGGTCGATGACGGCAGCACGTTGGACTGGCCGACCGCGGCGATGATGTCGGGCGCGTGGCCGCCGCCGGCGCCCTCGGTGTGGAAGGTGTGGATGGTGCGGTCCTTGAAGGCGGCCAGCGTGGACTCGAGGAAACCGGCCTCGTTGAGGGTGTCGGAATGGAGCGCCACCTGCACGTCCATGCGCTCGGCCACGGCCAGGCAGTTGTCGATCGCCGCCGGAGTGCTGCCCCAGTCCTCGTGCAGCTTCAGGCCGATGGCGCCGGCGCGCACCTGTTCTTCCAGCGGCGCCGGCAGGCTGACGTTGCCCTTGCCGAGGAAGCCGAGGTTCATCGGGAACGCTTCGGCGGCGCCCAGCATCGCATGCAAGTGCCACGGGCCCGGCGTGCAGGTGGTGGCGGCGGTGCCGGTGGCCGGCCCGGTGCCGCCGCCGATCATCGTCGTCACCCCGCTCATCAAGGCTTCTTCGATCTGCTGCGGGCAGATGAAGTGGATGTGGGTGTCGACGCCGCCGGCGGTGACGATCATGCCTTCGCCGGCGATGATTTCGGTGGCGGCGCCGATCGCCATCGCCACGTTCGGCTGGATGTCGGGATTGCCGGCGCGTCCGATCGCCGCGATCAGTCCGCCCTTGATGCCGATGTCGGCCTTGACGATGCCCCAGTGATCGACGATGACGGCGTTGGTGATGACGGTGTCCATCACGTCGGCATGGCAGCGCTGCGACTGGCCCATGCCGTCGCGGATCACTTTGCCGCCGCCGAACTTGACCTCTTCGCCGTAGAGGGCGAAGTCCTGCTCGATCTCGATGAACAGGTCGGTGTCGGCCAGGCGGATGCGGTCGCCGAGGGTGGGACCGTACATCTCGGCGTAGGCCTGGCGGGTGATGGTGGTCATTCGAGCGCCCCCATCACGAGGCCGTTGAAGCCGTAGACGTTGCGATCGCCCGCGAGGTCGACCAGTTCGACGGTGCGGCGCTGGCCGGGTTCGAAGCGCACCGCGGTGCCGGCGGCTATGTTGAGGCGCATGCCGCGGGCGTCGGCGCGTTCGAACAGCAGCGCCGTATTGACTTCGAAAAAGTGAAAATGCGAGCCGACCTGGATCGGACGGTCGCCGCTGTTGGCGACCACCAGCGTCAGCGTGCGGCGACCGACATTGATCTCGATGGCGCCGGATTCAAGAAGGTATTGGCCGGGGATCATGGCAGCGCTCATGGGATCGGGTTGTGGACGGTCACAAGCTTGCTGCCGTCCGGGAAAGTGGCTTCGACCTGGATGTCGGGGATCATTTCGGCGATGCCGTCCATGACGTCGGCGCGCGTCAGGACCATGGCGCCCTCGGACATCAGCTGCGCCACGGTCTTGCCGTCACGGGCGCCCTCCATGATGGCCGCGCTGATCAGCGCCACCGCTTCGGGGTAATTGAGCTTGAGGCCGCGCGCCAGCCGGCGCTCGGCCACCAGGCCGGCGGTGAAGATGAGCAGTTTGTCTTTTTCGCGCGGTGTCAGGTCCATGTCCAATCCTTATTTCAGGTATTCCAGATCCGCGGCAGCGGCGCATCGCAGCCAAGCAGGTGCGGTCGCAACGCCTGCCAGACCTTGACGATGGCGTGGCGGGCCGCCTCGCCGTCGTCGCCCAGGTAGCGCGCGACGCACACCGACTTGACCTGGCTGAGCGCAAGTTGCGGGTCGATGGCGCGCATCGCTGCGAGCAAGGCCGCCGACACCGGCGCGCCGACGGCGATCAGCGTCGCGCACACCGAGGCGCCGTGCAGGCCGAAGCGGCTGTCGATGGCGGCGGCATCGATTGCGCCCTGCTCCCACCACACAAGCTTGCCGGCGCTGCGAACCCGGGTGCGCTGGCGAATCAGGCCGCGGCGGAAGGTCTCGCCCGAGGCGCGCCGGCCGAAGCATAAAATTTCGGCGCCGATGTAGCGCGCGCCCTCCTGCAGTTGGACATCGTGATCGAGCACGACGTTCGCGTCGTCGAAAAATATCGTCTCCTGCGGCATCCACTCGAAGGCGGCGCCGGCGCCGGCGCGGATGCGCACGTCCTGGCGCGACACGCGGCCGTTGGCGCGGTACCACTTGGCGGCGCCTGGCGTGGTGAGGAAGGCGTGGCTGGCGGCGCCGGCAGCGGCATCGATGTCGAGGCAGTCGCCGCCGACCACGCCGCCGGGCGGATGGATGACGATCGCATGGCAGATGCGCGGGCCTTCCGGATACAGCGGCTTTTGCACGCGCAGCGGGCCGCTGTGCGCGCGTTCGACCAGGCGGGTGACGCCGGCGTCGGCGGCAAAGCGCAGGCGCAGGCTGGCGCGCCAGGCGGCGGAGAGTTGGTCGGAGCGTGGGCAGTCGGGCATGAGCATCTGGTTAGCAGGATGCGTGCCATGCAGGCTGCACCTGCCTGGTGCGCAGCCCGGAAACGGGCCGGCATTCTCGGCGTCCATGCGAGCACGCGCATCGGCAGGCGCACCGCCATGGTGCGAACGAAGCCGGTACGGTGAAAGTGGGCTGCAGCGTGCGCGGAGACGACCGCCGTTGCAGATCAGGTTCGCCTAGCCTTGAACGAAGCGCAGGCGATTGCCGAAGGGGTCGTCGATCTGCATGACCTGGCCCCAGTCCTGCTGCTGGATCATCGGTCGCGCGTGGCGGTATTTTTTGGCGTTCAGTTCCGCGTGCAGCGCGGCGATGTCGTCGATGCGGACGAAGACGGCGGCGCCGGGAGCGGCATCGCCGAAATGCTCGCTCAGGTGCAGCGTCATGCCGGAGCGTTCGAGTTCCATGTAGAGCGGCGTGTCCGGTTCGAAGCGGTGTTCCCAGTTGACCTTGAAACCCATGAAGTCAACGTAGAATTCGCGCGCCTTCTCTTCCGAAAAGCTGCGCAGGACCGGGATGGCCGCCGACAGGTTCATGCCTTCTTTTTCGAGCGCACCAGCCGGTACCAGAACGCCCCCTCGAACACGACGCCGAGCAGAATCAGCGCAGCGGTCTCGCGGGAGCCGAACGAGTACAGGGCAATCGCCGCGGCCAGGCATCCGGCGGTGATGAGGTGACGAACACGCATGGAAATCCTTGGTTGTATTTGAACTTCAAACAATAATACACGTGCGTTCAGGTGTCACGCTTTTCCGCTCAATTCGTCCCACGCCATGACGGTGCTCAGGTAGACATTGCCGTTGAGGGTGGCCAGCAGGTCGCTTGCCTTGAGGCGGTCCATCACCGGTCCCTTCACTTCGGCCAGGTGCAGGCCGATGCCGCGGTGGCGCAGCATCTGATTGAGTTCGGCCAGGCCAAACAGCGCCGAGGTGTCGATCGCGTTCACCGCCGACAGCACCAGCACCAGGTGGCGCGTGGCGGGACGCTGCGCCAGTTCTTCCTCGATGCGGGACTTGACCGCTTCGACGTTGCCGAAGAAAAGGCCGGCGTCGATGCGCAGCAGCAGGACGTCGGGCGCGGTGCCGGCCGGGTAGCGGTCGATATTGCGGAAGTGTTCAGTGCCGGCGATGCGCCCGAGGACGGCGATGTGGGGCCGGCTGGCGCGCCAGATCAGGGTGCCCATCGACAGCACCACGCCGATCACCACGCCCGCCTCGACGCCCAGCGCCAGCACGCCGGCGGCGGTGGCCACCAGCGCGAGCGCGTCGCCGCTGTCGTAGCGCAGCGCCACGCGCAGCGTCGACAGTTCGAGCATGCCGAGGACGGCGACGATGATGGTGGCGGCCAGCGCGGGGAGCGGGATCAGCGCGAGCCAGCCGGTGGGAGCGACCAGCGCCAGCGCCAGCAGCAGTGCGCTGATGACGCTCGCCAGCGGCGTATGGGCGCCGGCGGCGAAGTTGACGGCGGAGCGCGACATGCTGCCGGTGACCGGGAAGCCGCCGGTGAGGGCGCTGCCGATGTTGGCGGCGCCCAGGCCGAGCAGTTCCATATTGCTGTGGACTTTTTCCTGGCGCTTCAGGGCGAGGGTCTGGGCCGCCGACATGCTGATGAGGAAAATCATGAAGCCGATCAGTAGCGCCGGTTGCAGCAAGGGGCGCCAGTGCGCGTTCGACAGCGCCAGGTTCAGGCCAGGCAGGCCGGCCGGCACCGCGCCGGTGGTGCGCACGCCGAGCTCGAAGCATGCCACCAGCACGGTGGCGCCGATCACCACCGCCATCGGCGCCAGGCGCGCGCCGACGTCGGCGGCGGCGGCGCGCATGCCGAGCCGGCGCAGCAGCGGCGCGAGCCAGGCGCGGGCCGCCAGCAGCAGCAACAGCGAGCCGACGCCGAGGAGCGCGCTGGGCATATGCAGCCGCGGCACGGCGGCGCCGGCCAGCGCGGGCACCTGGCCGTAGGCGATGACGAGCGCGGAGCCGATGGTGAAGCCGCTCATCACGGGTCGCGAGAAGAAGTTGGCGAGAAAACCGATGCGCAGCAGACCGCAGACAAGCAGCACGGCGCCGGACAACAGCGCCAGCTGCGCCGCGAGGACGATATACAGGCCGGAGCCGGCGGCGGCGAGCGGCGCCAGGGCGGCCGCCGTCATCAGCGAGATGATCGCCATCGGACCGACCGACTGCGCCATGCTGGAGCCGAACAGCGCGTACAGCAGCGGCGGCAGGATGCTGGCGTAGATGCCGGCGACCGGCGGCAGGCCGGCCACCATCGCGTAGGCCATCCCCTGCGGGATCATCATCATTGCCACCACGATGCCGGCGCTGATGTCGCCGGCGAGCAGGCCGCGCCGGTACTGTCTCAGCCAGCCCAGCATGCCGCTCACCGCATCGCCAGTTCCACGCAGTTGCGTCCCGCGCGCTTGGCGCGCGCCAGCGCCGCACTGACCCGCAGCATCAGCGAGTCGGCGCTTTCCTGGTCATTGAGCTGGGCCACGGCGAGGCTGATGGTGAGCCGGTCGCAGCCAGGGAAGGCGGTGTTGGCGATCGCCAGGCGGATCTTTTCGGCCATCTTCAGCGCATCGATCGCATTGGTGTGCGCGGCGACGATCTGGAACTGGTCGCCGCCGGAGCGCGCCAGCAGGTCGCTGCCGCGCAGCGCCGCCAGCGTCGTCTCGCCGACGATGCGCAGGGCGGCGTCGCCGGTCGGGTGGCCGTAGCGGTCGTTGATGTCCTTGAAGTGATCGATGTCGTAGGCGATCAGCGCGAGCGGCGCGCGGTAGCGGCGGGCGCGCTTGATTTCCTGCTCCAGCTGTTCCTCGCCGCGGCGGCGGTTGGCGACGCCGGTCAGCGCATCGGTGGTGGCCAGCCCGGTCAGGCGCGCCACCAGCTGCTCGGCGTCGCGGCTCATTTCATCCATGCGCAGGCCTAGCGCGGCCAGCTGCGCCAGGTCGAACAAGGTGGCCAGTTCGTCGGCGCAGAACACATGGCGCGCCGCGAACAGCAGGCTGATGGCGCCAAGCGGGGCGCCGGGGCCGCGCGCGAGGATCGGCACGCCGATCGCCATCTCGGCGCCCATGCCGCGCAGCGCCACCGCCAGTTGCGGGTCGCCGGCTTTTTCGGGTGCGTCGAGCAGCGCCAGTTCGCCGGAGTAAGCGGCCAGCAGGCCGGGAAACACGTGGCGCAGCGGCGAGTGCGGCAGCGCATCGGTGGAAGCGAGGATGCGTTCGAGGTCGAGGCCGGACGGCGAATATTCGGCCGTGAGCGCGAGTTCGCCGCCGGATGCCTCGAACATGGCGGCGTGAAGCACCCCGGGCCATGCGCTCAGCGCGGCGCAGATCCTGGCGGCGAGGTCGCGCAGGTCGTCGTCGCCCTGCACCGCCTGCTGCACGCGCGAACGCATGGCGAGCAGGTCGCGCAATGCCGCGGCGCCGCTGTCGGCGATCGAGGCGGCGGTCGCCAGGCGCTGATTGAGTTCTGCGGGGAGCACAGGGGCGATGACGTAGTCGACGGGGCCGAACGCCATCAGCTCGGACAGCCAGCCGGCGGTGGCGAACGGGCATACCAGCAGCACCGGCGCGCCGCCGCGATGCCTGACGAGGGCGCCGATGGCGGCCAGGTCGAGGCCGCGGTCGAAGTGTTCGAGGTCGATGACCAGCAGGTCAACTTGCTGCTGCGCAAGGATATGCGCGGCCTGCTCGGAATCTTCGGCGATAAACAGGCGGTCGAACTGTTCGCCGCAGGCGGCCTGAAAGTCGACCCGCCGCTGCGCGACAGGGTTCAGAAACAGCCCAACCTGCTGGGTGCGGGCATCGGCCTGCTGCGACATACGTACTCCTCGTGTTTGCTCCGGCCCGGCGGGTTCGGTCGTCCGCCCGTAGTTTGCCATAAAGCACAGGGTGCGCAAAGACAAAGACGAAATGTCCCCCAGTGTGCGAGAGCGCACGGTGAGACGCGGCGGCGCGGCCAGATACTGGAAGTGACTGATGACGAAAAGGAAAGATCATGGCGAAGCAGGACGACGTGGCGGACAAGCAGAAGGCGATGCAGAGCCGGCAGGACCAAAAGGACGCGTCGGAGCAGCGCGGCGCGGAGAGCAAGGAGCCGGTGCAGACCGGGCCGGTGGTCCATCCCGGGCCGCCGATGTCGGCACAGCACCTGAGCAAGCCGGGCCTCGAGGCCGGCATGGAGCAGAAGCCCCAGTTCATGGCCGCGAAGTACAAGGGCAGCGGCAAGCTGCAGGGACAGGTGGCGATCGTCACCGGCGGCGACTCGGGCATCGGGCGCGCGGTGGCGGTGCTGTTCGCGCGCGAAGGCGCCGACGTCGCCATCCTGTATCTGAACGAGCATGAGGATGCCGCCGAAACCCAGCGCTGCGTCGAGGCCGAGGGCCAGCGCTGCGTGACCGTGGCCGGCGACGTCAAGGACATGGCGTTTTGCCAGGAGGCGGTCGACAAGGTCGTCGCCCAGTGGGGCCGGCTCGACGTCCTGGTCAACAACGCAGCGTTCCAGGAGCATGCGTCGTCGCTGCTGGACCTGACCGAAGAGCGCTTCGACGAGACCATGCGCACCAACGTGTACGGCTACTTCCACATGGCGAAGGCGGTGCTGCCGTACCTGAAGCGCGGCGCGTCGATCATCAATACGGGTTCGGTGACTGGCCTGAAGGGCAACAAGAACCTGCTCGACTACTCGACGACCAAGGGCGCGATCCATGCGTTCACGATGTCGCTGGCGGCGAACCTGCTCGAGAAAGGCATCCGTGTGAATGCGATTGCGCCGGGGCCGGTGTGGACGCCGCTCAATCCCGCGGACAAGCCGGCGTCCGAGATTGCGGAGTTTGGCGCCGATACCGACTATCACCGCCCCGCGCAACCGGAGGAGCTGTCGCCGGCGTACGTGTTTCTGGCTTCATCGATCTGTTCGAGCTATATCACCGGCATCGTGTTGCCGGTGACCGGCTCGATCGGCGAGTAAACAAAAGGGGAATGGTATGGCACGCAGCATGTGGAAAGGCGCGATCAGTTTCGGACTGGTCCACATCCCGGTCGAGATGTACCCGGCAGTACGCGAGCATGGGCTCGACCTGACCATGCTGGATCGCCGCGATTTTTCGCCGGTCGGCTTCAAGCGCTACAACAAGAACAATCAGAAGGAAGTGACCTGGGACGATATCGTCAAGGGATATGAATACACGGCGGGCGAGTACGTGGTGCTGTCGGACGAGGATCTGCGGCGCGCGAATCCGGAGGCGACCGGCACCATCGACATCCTCGCTTTCGTCGACGCCGAAGAAGTGCCGCTGCTGTATTACGAGCAGCCCTATTACCTCGCGCCCGGCAAAGGGGGCGACAAGGTGTACGCGCTGCTGCGCGAGACGCTGCGCTCGGCCGGCAAGATCGGCATCGCGACGGTAGTCATCCGCGTCAAGCAGCACCTGGCGGCGCTGGTGTGCGTGGGCGATACCATCGTGCTGAACACGCTGCGCTTCGCCGACGAGATTCGCGAGACCGACGAGTTGAAGATCCCGACGGCGAGTTCGAAGACGGCGGCGGTGTCGGACAAGGAGCTGAAGATGGCGATGGCGCTCGTCGAAGGCATGAGCGAGGAATGGAAGCCGGAGCAGTATCACGACACTTATCGCGAAGACGTGCTCGCGCTGGTGGAGCAGAAGGTGAAGGCGAAGGAGACCAAGACGATTACCATGCCGGGCAAGGAGGCGGCGCGGCCGGCTTCGAGCAATGTGGTCGACCTGGTGGCGCTGCTGCAGCAGAGTATCGGTGGGAAGAAGCCGGGTAAGGCAAAAGCGGCCGAGTCTTCCGAAGAAGAGGCAGAGGTCGCGGAGGACGATGACGAGCCGCCACCGCCGCGCAAGGCACGCAAGCCGTCGGCTGCAAATGACGAGGAGGAGGCGCCGGCAGCGAAGCCGCGCAAGGTGGCTTCTTCCAGGAGCACTGAGAAGATTGCTGCTACGGCGACTAAGCCAGCTGCAAAGAAAGCTGCGGCGGCGAAATCGTCTGCTGCAGCCAAGACGCATGCGCCGGCCAGGCGTAAATCGGCGGCGTAAGCGAGATGGGAGACTGGGTCAATCTGGTGCAATGGCCGGCGATGGCCGTCACGCTGTATGCGGCTTATCTGATCGGGTCGAAGCGGCCGGATCGGCGGATCTTTGGGTTCTGTATGTTTATTCTCAGTAATCTGCTGTGGATTCTTTGGGGGTGGCACGATGAAGCTTATGCGCTGATTGCGTTGCAGGTGGCGTTGTTGGTCACAAATGTGCGGGGGATTGTGAAGAACGAGGAGTAGTGTTCGTTCGAATTCTCCGCTCGATCCCCAATATTTAGCCAAGTCACCGTGGTTGTTGCTGTATCGCCGCGAAATCCGGCATCAACGGATTCGTGGGCCGGATATGAGTGCTTCGGAGAAGCATTTCGAGTCTGCCCATACTCTGCTTGAAGGGCGGGGGATTAGACTTCAGCTCTGATACTTGGTCCATCGTGCGAGTGCTCATTTCGACCGAGATATATGGTAATACTGCGACCCCCCACCAGCCGGAGTAGCCGGTGAAAACGTTGTACACTTCGAACGGTTTTTTCCCCCTTTCGTCGATTCTCATCGCAAATCCCCCTTGCGACGCCGGCAGTCCACCTATTTTCGTGAGACGTGGCCCTATTTGATGAGTCAAGATTGGCTTTACGCCGTCGACGCTCTTCGTCTTTGCAGCCATCGCGGTGCCAATCGCCGTTATAAACGCTGCCTTATTATTTTGTGGGGTCGAGTTGGCAGTTCGGAGGCTGTAGAGCACACCGGGTGCGTCTGGCCAGCGCATCGATTGTTTAATATCGGTGATCAGTTCCCCCTTGTCCGCGATAAAACCATGTGGAATGCAAACCCCAAGGTCGGTAGGGATTTCGTTTGCTTTGCGCGGACGAAAATTATTGAGCAGGTCAACCAATCGCTGTTTGTGATTTTCCTTGGTCACTTCTTTCGTTAATTCAACAGCCGACTCAAACACGAATACGAAGTCTCCACGTTTAAGATAAGCCCTGTAAACGGAATAGCGAGGCCAATCTTTTCTGCTCTGCGTCGTCCGCCAAAAACCTTCACTATCCGGAATAGAAAATGCAACGTCTTCATAACTCGCTTTTGTTTCCTTAAGCACTAGCTTCCTTTGGACTAACGACTCTTCGCTCTCTCTAATTTCCCGCTGCGTCGATGCCGATTGTCCTCTATTCCCCCGTAGCCTCTTGAGGTATTCAGTCTGACCCACAATATATTCGTTATGCCACTCAATCTCCGCCCAAGGCGTGCCGGAACGGATCCGTTCCAGTGGCTCACTTGTAATAGGCCCGATGACGGCGATATCTACATTGTCGATGCTTATCTTATCCCCAACATCATACATATCTTCACTAAATTTTGAGCTAAATATGTAAGTCGCGTCTTTGCCAATAGACGTTGGCCACTCTGGAGGTTCGCCGACATCAAATACAAGACGGCCAAGGCACTCCTTTGAAACTCCAGCGGGTGATATGTATCCGTTTCCCGCGGCCCGAAGCATCTCATCAGCTGTCGGTTTCCGAGATGGCTTTTCATTATCCTCGACCGATGCCTTATGTATATCGTTTTCCTTGGATGCGTTGCATCCAATCGATGCAACCAAGAGAACGATCAACATGCCTGCATTTATTCGATTATTCATTCAAGTGCCCCAATAACAAAGAACAAAGAACAAAGAACAAAGAACAAAGAACAAAAGTATTTCATACCCGCGATTGGATTTTAGAAACGGAACTATCGAGTTCCGTCAGTCGCCGCCCATCATCGCTGCCAGTGTCAGAATTGGCGAGCAAAGACAAATTCATCCCGGAAAGGTTGTTCTCTCGCTCAGTCCACATGACTGGCAATTGGACGAAATAGCCCTGCACCCCAACGGGAGCACTCTCAGGAGCGATCATTTTCCCGGCCCGTGAGACAGACTCTTCCCGAACTACAGCTCCGCGCCAAAATCGTTCGTCAAATGGCATGTACGTTTGCAATTTATTACTCGTCGCGTCCCAAGTGGGCCAAATCGAGGAGCTATCGCCGTCAACTCGCGGTACATGTTTGAAGGCATTTTGGTAAGCTACCGCGTTCGCGCGTGCGACTTCTTGAATTGCTTGCCAAGTGCTTGACGAAGCGGGCGTGTCGATCACGGAATTTAGCGAACTCGCTGGGTTTTTTCCACCCGTCAATCCGAACAGTTTCTTCCACAACCGACTGCGAAGATCGTAAACGGCGGAACTCACGGTATCCAGATTTTCGCCGTCGAGCTTTATACTTACCTTCGCGTCATCTCTGACAATCACTGCCAATTCGGAATCACGATCTCCCAGTTGGCTACGGTCATTGATGTTGGCGCTGCCAAGCACAGCTACTCGATCGTCGGCAATTAATAATTTCGAATGCACATAGATCTGTTCCGTCACCGGGCGGCCATCAAGGGTTTGCCAGTTGCGGAGATTAAGAAGCGTCAAATACTGGTTCCAATTTGCACTTTCCTTATTAAGCCGAGGCGTGTCGTATGACGCAACGGCCTTTATTGCCTCGTTTAAGCTGATGCATTTTCGCTTCATTAAACTTTTCACGACAATCGCTCGCCGCACTCTATTTACGAGGCTATCGGTTCCAAATACGAGAGACTGCATTGTGAGGTGAATCTGGGTCATTATGTTAAGCGTGTTCAGCGTGCCTTCTGGATGTACCGGCAATATCATATAAACATGAAAAGGGAGCCCATCATTCACAGCTTTTTCGATGCGCTTCGCTATGGCGTCGCTAATGGGATTTAGCAGCCCCTGTTGCGCTTTACCTAATTGTTTTGAAGCCTTTATAGACGCGACATTCTTTAGTACCGCGTAGAGTTCGCTCATAAAATCCTTGTCTTTTGTGACCTCGGCGACCCTCATCCAGTTTATTTTTGCAGCATACTCATCCGGCGCAAGACCTTCTATTCCTAAGCTGCGCGCGTGCTTCTTATAGTTCCTTAAGGATTCGATATCGACTAACGCGGAAAGGGGACCTGACAGATTTTGATCGGAAACATTTTTCCCGAACGCGGATTGAAAAAATTGCCCCTCAATATAGATAAATTTTTGCGCGCCGTTTATCGCGGTTAGCATAGCCTTAAGGCAATTATTTTGCGCTAGGTTTGGTATTGGGCTGCGACACGCTTTGGCTTCGTCTCGCAGAAGCGTGAGTGGCGCGCTTCGTAGAACTTGAATCCACGCGCTTCCAGCGTTGGGCTGGTCCTTTGGCAAAGGGGACGGAGGAATCCGGGGAACTTTCACGGTGGAGGTCGCCGATTGTCCCCAAACGCTAAACAAGCCTCGCACGATGGCGTTCGCGCTGACAAATTTGCATGAGTGCTCGTACTTACACGCGATGGAATTCCAGCGAAGCTCAAAATTCCTCGATAGATCTGATACGGAAGGTCCTTCGATTGACGAGTGAACGTCGTGCCAAGGCATTCGTGGCTGCCCAGTCGAAAACGTCCGTCCGCTTTGAGGTAGAATTTTTCTAAGCTTTTTAAGGTTAGGATATCGTCCGGGAAGGCGATCAGTCGAGTTTTGCAGATGGGTTAGCGTTGCAATTGTGAACATCTGGATGAGCTGCGTGGTCTCATTCCGAAACTCGTGAGGCAACTGCTCCATACCGGCGTTATTCAGCCACCCAAGTAAAGCGGACGCCGCGCTCGCCACATTTGCGCTTCCGCTCGCACGCAGGAACTCAAGTTTGCCGTTTAGTCGATGATCTAAGTTGTAGAACGCAGCTCGAAGTCCCTTGCCGGCCAAATCGCGCGGCATTGCCTGCCAGGCGCGGATGAAGTCCGGAAGAATATTGATGTTGATCCACCAATCTTCGACCTGCTTACTTGCGTCTTTAACGGACTCGCTAGCCAAGTTCGCCGCATCCATTGCATGCGCCAATGGCACCATCGGCGCCGAAGTTACAAAAGTTCCGGCCGCACCTGTCACGCCCTCGAAACATGCCGCAAGCAACTCGAGCCGGGTTAAGTATTTGGTTTGCTCCACGTTTGTGATGTCTCGTATCTGCGGGATGCAAGGGTTGTAGATTTCATTGCCCGTTCTCCCGTTCGCGGCAAGGGAAAACTCTCCGTCATCTCGCCGACCGTACGCCAAGTCGATCCCGCCAACGAACGCAATCCTGTTGTCAACGACAACTAGCTTTTGATGATGTGAAAATCCAACGGCCATGCCCGCTGTCATGTCGCTCTGCTCGATTGCAGGGAGAGCAAACGCGCGCGCTGGTCCCTGCAGCCCGGCGTTCAGTTGATATACCGCGAGCGTAGTTTCGAAATCACCGGTATCCACACCCACTTTCGGAGAAAGCCAGGGCATGACGTATATTCGCAACTGCTTATTGGTTTCGATTGCAATTTCAAGATGTTCGAATAACGTCTTCCCTTCCGCTAGCTCTACGTCGAAATTCACTTGCCAGCCAGTGATATAGATTGAGCTCTGCGCATTTTTAAAGGTTTTGGCCACGGCCTGAAAATACTCATCTCCAGTAACGAAGAATTTTACGGAGTTGCCTTTACGGGGCTCCGAGAAAATATCTCCCCAAGCGATATTTTCGCCGTTTTTCGGCGTCTCGCCGTCGTGAATAAAACAGTTGGGTGCGGATGTTGCTGCCGCCGATGGATTCCCATCCTTGCCGACTATCTGAGAAATAGATTTTTTGGTCATCGCAAGCCTGCATAATAGATAGTGGTTGAGCGTTCAGCCCTTAACCTTGGGGAATATTTCCTTGGAGCTGTTCACGCCGAACACTTCCTGTCCGTACTTCGCGTGCGCACGCGCTCCCTCATCGAAAATGGATGCATGAAGATCGGGACTAAGGTCAGCGGCATTCATCGCTTGCAGAAGCTTTTCCCTTTCATCCCAATCAGTCGACTCGATTGTTACTTTGAGCAGAACTGTATGTCCGGGATAAACCAGCCACGTACGTCCGGGGTTGGAGCAATAGGCCTGCGCCAGCCTTTCCTCTTCCGAGGCTGAAAGCTGAATTTTTCCGTCCTGGTCTGTTCGGCCAGTTAAGACCCTGGTTTTTTCGTCGATAAAGTCCATGCCATCCGGCTCTTCGCCCTGAGAAATAATCCAAGGGGTATTCGCCAAAGGGTGGCCATGAGGCCCAGGGGTGTCGGCCAAACGCATTGCAAACTTCAGTGGACGTGCTGCAATTTCCGACTGGGGAAGCCGAGGTGACGGGTAATTCATATGGTCGGGTGAGTTTAGTTTCTTCATTCCAGCGTGAACCGTGATCTTGCCGGGGCACTGCACCGTGATGTTGCCGCCGTCGATCGTGATGTTGGCGCCGCCAGCGGTCGACAGGCTGATGCTCTTCGCCGCAGCCCAATCGATGTGGGCGTTGGCACTGATGACGTTGATCTCGTCGCGCGCTTGCACCTTGAGCTCGTCCGCCTGCGCCTGGTAGTCGATCGAACCCTTGGCTGCGATCAGTTGCAGGCCGACGTCGCCATCGCCGGCTTTTACTGCGCCGGCCAACACGCCGATGGCCTGGCCGCTATGGACTCGCATCTGGCCGCCGGCGATGAACTGGCTGTCCGCTCCAGTGGCCAGGGTCACGGTTTCGCCCGTGGATAGCTGGACGTCTTGTCCGGCGACCACGCCCAGTCCAGCCTTCGCAGCGATTCCGATGATCGGCGCGCTGGCATGCGGCAGCTTGTCGGCGCCGGGGTCGGTACTCCTTGCCTCGGCATCCGCGTGTGCCTCGTCGATGCTTTTCTTGCTGAGCATTGCGGACGACGCCGTCCACAGCGCTTCCAGCGGCGCGGCCTCGACGTCGATTGCGCTGGTCGTAGCCTTGGTCGCGCCGAGGTAGCTTGCGAAACCCACGGTCTCGTGCGTCTTGGCCGCCGAGCTAAAGCTTTCGGCCATTTTCATAGCCTGTTTCAGCATCGCATTGCCGGTCGCGTTCTCACCGGCAGGTTCGCGTGCCGATGCCGAATGGCTGATCTTGTAGCTCGATATCAGCAGGCCGGCACCGGCCCGGACGGCGCCGTAAGTGTCCGTCCGCAGTTCGGCGCCGCTGCCGCGGAAGCTGCCTCGATAGTTGTCGGCGTTGTGGATCAGGTGGCCGAGGTTGAGCTCGGTCGCGGCATGCGTTGTCTTGAGCTGGACACGGCCTTGGCCATCGGTGTCGTCGAACAGCAGCTGGTTGTAGCCGCGGCCGCCGAACTCCTTGCTGCGCACGCCCCACTGGGCAGAATTGTTGCGGTGGCCGGCGCTGTTTGCGGAGGCGCCATGCCACACCGGGCTGTTGCCGCCGGCGAGGTTGGCCTGGCCGGCGGCCATGTGGTCGTGGGCGCGCTCGAAGGCGGCGCTGCTGCTGTCGCGGTCCGATACGCCGCCCGGGGTCGGCAGCACGCCGCCCTCCCCTTGGCCGTTGTACAGCGCGCCGACAATCACCGGGCGGTCGATGTCGCCTTCGATGAACTTGACCAGCACTTCCTGGCCGATTCGCGGCAGGAACTGGCTGCCCATGCCGCCGCCGGCGGATCGCTGGCCGACGCGCACCCAGCAGCCTGCATCGCTTTCCTGCCAGTGGAAACGGATGCGCACCCGGCCCAGTCGGTCACAGTTGATTTCGTCCGCGCCATTTGGCTCGTCCGATCCATCCGCCCCGACGACAATGGCGGTCTGGCTGCCGTTGGCGGTCGGACTGGTCTTCAGTTCCATCTTCGGACGCCACGGCCTTTCGGCGGGAATGGCTTTGAAGCAGTTAGCGTAACCGCTGCGCTGCGCCTGCTCGATGGCCCGGTCAAATTCGGCGAGCGGGATGCCCTTGGTCGACTCTTCCAGTAGTTCCGGGAGCGGCCCGAACAACTCGGTCAGACCGTTCTTGGCGGTGACGGGCAAGTTGTTCACGCCGACGCTGGCGACGCGCAGCAAGACGAACTCGGGCGCCTCATCGCGGTACTTTTTCATTGGAATGTCAGTGATGCAGATGCGCGTGCCGGGCCGCAAGGTGCGCACGGTCGAGCGCCCTTGCCACACAAAGCCGCGGGCTTCGAATGCTTCCATCTTCAAGCCGGCATAGCGCCGCGCCTGGCGTGCGTCGGCATACGCGTATTGGCCCGGAGAATCGAAGCTCTCGACGGCCTGGGCGTGCTTGCCGCCGATCGGATACTTGGTCGGCACGCTGATGGTGACTGTCCGCTTGGTCTTGTAGTCGTAACTCAGCACCGTCACCACCGCGACGCCGAGCTTGCGAAACGCCTGGAGATACTGGATGCTGTCGCTCTTCTCCACCGAACTTGCGGCGTGATAGCGGATGCCGCCGCCGGCCTCGCTGCTCGGATCGTGCGGCGCGGCGCACAGCTGGCTGCTGTCGGAAAACAGCACCATGCGGCTGCCGTCCTCCGCTTCTTCGAAGCGCCAGCCCAGGCCCTCTTCGGTCAGCAGCCTGGTGACGAAATCGAGATCGGTTTCACGATTTTGGCAGCAATAGCTGCGAGCTACCGCGTCGCGCATGAACGAGTTGACTTCACTGCTCCACACCCACTGCGCATAGGGCTGGTAGTGTTGGAACACGGAATCGATGATGTCGATAACGGTCTTGTCCTGCCATGCACGACTGTTGCGCGCCTGGCTCAGCAGCCAGATCCATGGCGACAGCCGCAGCCGGTAGCGCGCCAGGCCGCCATCGCTGCCCAGCGACACAATCTTGCTGACATAGCCGCTGTAGCGCGCCCGTGTTCCATCCGCCAGGCTGATCTGAAGGCAGGCTTCCTGCCCTAACAACGATGCATGCGCGATTCTCGACCGGGTCGACAGGGCAATGACGTCGAAACCGCCGATACCCAGCAGCTGTTCGTCAGCCACAAACGCTTCGACCAGCAAGCCCGGATCCTTGCGCTGATTCTTGAAACTGAGCTCATACAGGCGGCTGTGGCTGCTGAACTCGAACAGCGTACTCAATACATCACGTGCAAGCGGGGAAGTCATAAGCAGACGGCGCCTTTCGACGGGAATTGACAACGGACAGGAAATTCCTAGAGGAAAATACTAAGCCCGTGTCAACGCCGCTGCTTGATCTTCGTCAACCTCCAACCACCATCAAAGTAAACGGGTACACGTATGCCTGCAGCGAGACGACCACGCCGACCAGCAACGCCAGCACCACCGAATGGAAGAATACGTAGCGCAGGATGTCGCCTTCGTGGCCGGTCCACTTGGTCGCGGTCGCCGCCACCACGATCGACTGCGCGTCGATCATCTTGCCCATGACGCCGCCGGAGCTGTTGGCCGACGCCATCAGGATGGGGGACAGGCCGAGCTGTTCCGCCGTAGTCTTTTGCAGGCTGCCGAACAGCACGTTGGCGGCGGTGTCGGACCCCGTCAGCGCGACGCCGAGCCAGCCGAGCATGGTGCCGAACAGGGTGTAGAACGCGCCGGTGAGCGCAAACGCCAGGCCGAGCGTCGCATCGAGGCCCGAGTACCGCGTCAGGTAGCCGACCGCAAACATCGCGCAGATGGTCATCAGAGAGAACCGCACCAGCTTGATCGTCTCCCAATATTCCTTCAGCAATTGGCGGAACGAATAGCCCATCAAGAAACCGGCCAGTATGGCGGAGACGAAAATACCGGTGCCGGCCATCGACAACACGTTGAAGTTGTAGACGGCCGCCTCGAGCACGGGTTCCTTCACCACCGGCGGCATCTTCATGATCATCTTGTCGAGACCGGTGATCGAGTACTTGAACGACCAGATGCCGTCCAACAGCTTCTTGAACGGCGGCGTGCCCCAGATGAACACCAGCACCGACAGCAGCGCCCACGGCATCCACGCCTTCACCACCGAAATCCTCAGGCCCGACGCGTCGTGCGTGGGCACCTCGTCGTGGACGACGTCTTTCAGCGAATCGTCGTGATAGTTTGCGAACGCCACGGTGCGCCACACCTGCTTCGGCTGCCACACCTTGAGGAACAGCACCAGCGAACCCATCGACACGATCGAGGCGATCACGTCGACCAGCCAGGGCCCGTGATAGTTGGAGACGACAAATTGCGGAATTGCGAACGAGACGCCGGTGACCAGGATCGCCGGCCAGATCTCGGCCATGCCGCGGCGGCCGGCGAAGGCCCAGATCAGCCAGAACGGCACCAGCAGCGAAAAGAACGGCAGCTGGCGGCCGATCATCGACGACAGGTCGTGCAGGTCGAGCCCGGTGACGGCGGACAGCGCGATGACCGGCGCCCCGAGCGCGCCATACGCCACCGGCGCGGTGTTGGCGATCAGCGCCAGGCCGGACGCGGCCAGCGGCGAAAAGCCGAGCCCGATCAGGATGGCGCCGGTGACGGCGACCGGCGTGCCGAAGCCGGCGGCGCCCTCGAAGAATGCGCCGAAGCAAAAGGCGACGAGCAACAGCTGCAGGCGGCGGTCTTCGGTGATGCCGCTGATGCTGTTCTGCAGCACCTTGAAGTAGCCGTTGAGCGTGGTCAGCCGGTGCAGGAAGATGATGTTGAGGACGATCCAGCCGATCGGGAACAGGCCGGCGGCAACGCCGTAGCCGGCCGCCTTGACCGCCATCTCGGCCGGCATGCCGAATATGGTCGCGGCGATGGCGATGCCGATCAGCAGCGCGAGGCCGGCCGCATAGTGCGCGCGCATGTGAAAAAAGGCCAGCGCGGCCAGCAGCACCACAACCGGAATACCCGCCGCGATGGTCGATAGCGCAAAGTTGTTCAAGGGATCGTACACGTGGTGCCAGATCATGATTGCCTCCGGATCTATACGGTTTAGCGCTCTACCCTATCTGCATACAAGTGTAATCCCGGTTGCGGAACAACCGCGTTCCGTTACGCCGGCGGTACAAATCCCAGTTTTTTCATCGGCGCCGTCAGGCTCTTCGCGCTCTTGGCGTACGCCGACCACGGCTCGTTGCCCTTGTCGAGCCGGGTGTGGACGTTGTGAATGTTCCAGTGATCGCCGCCCTTGATCGACGGCAGTTCTTCCCACGTGATCGGCACCGAGATGCCCAGACCCGGCCGCACCCGCGCCGACCACGCCGCCGCGGTGGTGGCGCCGCGGCCGTTGCGCAGGTAGTCGATGAAAATCTTGCCGACCCGGTTGCGCGGGCCGCTCTTGAAGGCAAAGCGGTCCGGCAACGTCATCGCCATGTGGCTGACCACCTGCTGCGAGAAATCCTTGACCGTGTCCCAGTCGTAGGCGGGCTTGATCGGCACCATCACGTGCAAGCCCTTGCCGCCGCTGGTCTTGACGAACGACACCAGCCCGAGTTCGTCGAGGAATGCCTTCATCAGCTCGGCCGCTTCCTGGATGGTTTTCCAGTCGACGCCCTCGCCCGGGTCGAGGTCGAACACCACCCGGTTCGGCGTCTCGTAGGCCTTGCCGGTCGCGTTCTGGCTGTGGAATTCGACCACGTTCCATTGCGCGGCCGACAGGATTCCCTCGACCTTGGCCACTTCGAGCATCGGCGGATGGTCGGGGTCGAGCGCCTGGTCCATCTGCCTCATGCCGGGCAGCTTGGCGATGTCGGCGTGCTTCTGGAAAAACAGTTCGCCGCCGACGCCGGCGGGCGCGCGCACCAGCGACAGCGGGCGTCCCTTGATGTGTTCGAGCATCAGCGGGCCGACCAGCGCATAGTAGCGCACCAGGTCCATCTTGGTGGAGCCGCTTTGCGCGTCGATGATGCGATCGGGATTGGTCACTTTGAGCGAGGCGGGCAGCTTGCCCTCCGGCGCCACCGGTTCGGTGTGTGTCTCCACGACTTCCTCCACATGTTTGGGCGTTTCGCGCGTGATAACCTTGGCCGGCTTGTCGTCGCGCAGGCCCTGGAATACCGCGTGCCGCACCGAGCCGGAACTGGTCCACTCGGCAAAGCTGACTTCGGCGATCAGTGTCGGCTTGACCCAGTGATGCTTGCGCCCTGCCACCGCTTTCGGCGGGAACGGGCTGTCGTCGGTGTCGAGCTTGCCGAGCTTGGCCTTCAGGTCGCGCAGGCTCGCTTCGTTGAAACCGCTGCCGACGTTGCCGGCGTATTGCAGTACGCCATCCTTGTCGTAGGTGCCCAGCAGCAGCGCGCCGATGCCGGTGCGCGCGCCCTGCGGATCGGTGTAGCCGCCGATGACGAATTCCTGGCGCTGGCCACACTTGAGCTTGATCCAGTCGGGCGAGCGGCGCTGCACGTAGCGCGAGTCGCGCCGCTTGCCGATGACGCCTTCGAGTCCCATCTTGCAGGCGGCCGCCACCAGTTCGCCGGGATCGCTGCCGAATTCGTCGCTGAAGCGCACGCTGTCGGTGCCGGACTTGTCGAGCACGGCCTTGAGCGCGGCGCGCCGCTCCACCAGGGGCACGTCGCGCATGTCGTAGCCGTTCAGGTAGGGGGCGTCGAACAGGAAGAAGACGATGCGGGCGGTGTTGGAGCCGTCGAAGGCGAGCTGCAGCAAGCCGAAGTTGGGGCGGCCGTTGTCGTCGTGGACGACGATCTCGCCGTCGTACCAGCCGTCGGGCAGCTTCATGTTCAGCAGTTCCTGGTGCAGCGGGCCGAGCTTGCTGGTCCAGTCCTTGCCGTTGCGCGAGATCAGCGTGACGCTCTTGCCTTCGACCCGCGCCAGCATGCGGTAGCCGTCGAACTTGATCTCGAACACCCAGTCTTGCGGCGTCGAAGGCGGCTTGTCGACCAGCGTTGCCAGTTCGGGCGCGAATTCCTCCGGCAGCGCGGCCTTGACGGCGCCCGCCGGCGCCTTGCCGCGGCTCGCCTTCGCCTTCGGCGGCGCGGCCTCGGCCGGTGCAGCGGATTTCTTCGGCGCCTTGGCGGCCTTCGGCGCCTTCAGCGACTTGACGCTGTCGGGCATTTCGTCAACGACCGAGAACTCGCTGGCGGGGCGCGCGAAGTCGTCTTTTTCCTTGATCAGCAGCCACGGCTCCTGCTTTTCGCCCTTGCCTTTCATGCGGATCAGCGCCCACTTGCCGTGCATCTTGTGGCCGTGCATCTCGAACTTCAGGTTGCCGGCCTCGTAGCCCTTGTGCGGATCGTCCAGCGGCTGCCACGTGCCCTTGTCCCAGATGATGACTTTGCCGGCGCCGTACTGCTTTTCCGGGATCGTGCCTTCGAAGCTGGAATACGAGATCGGATGGTCTTCGACATGCACCGCCATCCGCTTGTCCCTGGTGTCGTAGCTGGGCCCCTTCGGCACCGCCCAGCTCTTCATGGTGCCGTCGAGCTCGAGGCGGAAGTCGTAATGCAGCCGGCTGGCCCAGTGTTTCTGGATCACGAAGGTCAGGCCGTCGACGCCCGCCTCGCCGCCTTCGGCCGGTTCGGAGGTGATCGAGAAATTGCGCTTGGCCTTGTAGGCTTTGAGTGCGTCAGTCATCGGAGTCCCTGCGTTCAGTATATTGAACAGTTTATGAGGGCGCATGGGCGCCGACTGTTCGCCACCTAACCGTGTGCGGGGGAAGACGGTCAGCCTGAAAGTGCAATGTGGTATATCCTCGTCAGTGACCCATAACAAAAAAGGACCGCCATGCAAAAGATCGTCTTCCTCGACCGCGACAGCCTGCTCGCCACGGTGCGCCCGCCCTCCTTCGAGCACGAGTGGCGCGACTATCCGGCCACCGGACCGGCCGAGGTGGCCGAGCGGCTGGCCGGGGCCACCATCGCGATCACCAACAAGGTGCCGGTACGCGCCGCCGATATCGCCCGCCTGCCCGACCTGAAGATGATCGCGGTGGCCGCCACGGGGACCGACAACGTCGACCTGGCGGCCTGCCGCGAACGCGGCATCGTGGTATCGAACATCCGCAATTATTCGGTGGTGGCCGTGCCGGAACACGTCTTCACGATGGTGCTGGCGCTGCGCCGCAACCTGCGCGCCTACTGCGCCGATGTCGATGCGGGCCTGTGGCAGAAATCGAAGACGTTCTGCCTGTTCGATCATCCGATCGGCGACCTGGCCGGCAGCCGCCTGGGCATCGTCGGCTACGGCGCGCTCGGGCACAAGGTGGCGCAGCTGGGCCGCGCGTTCGGCATGCAGGTGTTTGTGGCCTCGCGCTCGCCGGTGCGGGACGCGGACGTGACCAATCTGCCGCTGGAAGAATTGCTGCGCACCTGCGATGTGATCAGCCTGCACCTGCCGCTGACAGAGCAGACGCGCAACATGATCGGCGCGCGCGAACTAGCGATGATGAAGCGCACCGCGCTGCTGATCAACACCGCGCGCGGCGGGCTGGTGGACGAGGCGGCGCTGGCGCAGGCGTTGAAAGACGGCGTCATCGGCGGCGCCGGCTTCGACGTGCTGAGCAAGGAACCGCCGGTGGCGGACAATCCGCTGCTGGGTGTGCACCAGCCGAACTTCATCCTGACGCCGCACGTGGCGTGGGCGAGCGCGGGGGCGATGCAGACGCTGGCCGATATGCTGGTGGACAACGTCGAGGCGTTTGTCGCCGGCAAGCCGCTCAACGTCGTCGGATAGTCCCCGCAAACGCGACCTGACGGTCTCGCGGTCGGGAGTACTAGAACGTCCCGGGCAGCAGGATGTTCTTGTCGACCTGGTTGATATCGCGCAGGCCGCAGAACGCCATCGTCAGGTCCAGCTCGTTGCGGATGATGTCGAGGCACTTGGTGACGCCGGCCTCGCCGCCGGCGCCGAGGCCATACAGGAACGGCCGGCCGATATACACGCCCTTGGCGCCCAGCGCCAGCGCGCGGATGACGTCCTGGCCGGAGCGGATGCCGCCGTCCATGTGCACTTCGATGCGCTCGCCCACTGCTTCGACGATCGCCGGCAGCGCGCCGATGCTCGACTGCGCGCCGTCGAGCTGGCGGCCGCCGTGGTTGGAGACGATCAGCGCGTCGGCGCCGCTGTCGGCGGCCAGCCGGGCATCCTCGACGTCCATGATGCCCTTGATGATCAGCTTGCCGCCCCAGCGCTGCTTGACCCACGCCACGTCGTCCCACGACATGGCCGGATCGAACTGCTGCGAGGTCCACGACGACAGCGACGACATGTCCGACACCGCGCTGGCGTGGCCGACGATGTTGCCGAAGCTGCGGCGCTTGGTGCCGAGCATGCCCAGGCACCAAGCGGGCTTGGTCATCAGGTTGGCGATGTTGGCCAGCGTCATTTTCGGCGGCGCCGTCATGCCGTTGCGGATGTCCTTGTGGCGCTGTCCGAGCACCTGCAGGTCGAGCGTGAGCACCAGCGCCGAGCATTTGGCGGCGCGCGCGCGCTCGATCAGGCGCTCGATGAACGGGCGGTCCTTCATCACGTACAGCTGGAACCAGAACGGCTTGGTGGTGTTGGCGGCGACGTCCTCGATCGAGCAGATGCTCATGGTCGACAGCGTGAACGGCACGCCGAATTTTTCGGCCGCCTGCGCGGCGAGGATCTCGCCGTCGGGGTGCTGCATGCCGGTCAGGCCGGTGGGCGCCAGCGCCACCGGCATCGCCACGTCCTGCCCCACCATCGCGCTGCGCAGGCTGCGGTTGGTCAGGTTGACGGCGACGCGCTGGCGGAACTTGATCTTGCCGAAGTCCTCGGTGTTGGCGCGGTAGGTCGATTCGGTCCATGAGCCGGCATCGGCATAATCGTAGAACATGCGCGGCACCCGCTTCTTCGCCAGCACTCGCAAGTCTTCGATCGTGGTGATGATGGTCATGGAACGTCCTTATGATGAATGAGACATCTAATCTAACAGAAGAGCCGCGCGCCGAAAAATCTTTCGGCTGACCGTTGGCGCTGTTTCAACGGACTCTGGACAAAGCGCCGCCGTGCCCCTACAATGCTGCTTCTTCGGAGGGCAAGCCCTCCGGTTCCGATACAAAACAGCGTAACGGAACACCAGGCAAGACGTCTTGCTTCCAGAATCGGCCAGTTTGCCCTTCCGGAAATAAAACGAAACTGCTAGAATGCTTGCTTTCGCGGCTGTAGCTCAGTTGGATAGAGTACTTGGCTACGAACCAAGGGGTCGTGGGTTCAATTCCTGCCAGCCGCACCAAAATTCGTAATGAAATGAGACCTGAGTGACATCGTCACTCAGGTCTTTTTTCATGGTCGACGCCTTTTCGGCGGGCGGCGTCGGGATCGCAACCGCGGCGCCATCGTTCCGGCCAAGTCGTTGATGTGAATCAAGAAATCGGCCGGCGGACAGATATACCGCGCGCGCGCATCACTCTGGCGCGCGCGGCCACATGCGCGCAGTACCATGGTGCCTTATTCAAAGGAGCCATCCATGCGCACAATGAAAGCGGCGGTCTATGTCCGGCCCGGCCTGATCGAACTTGCCGACAAACCGATCCCGGTCGCCGGTCCCGGCAGCGTCGTCGTCAAGATCACGACGACGACCATTTGCGGGACCGATATCCACATCCTTAAGGGCGAGTATCCGGTCGAAGCAGGCCTGACGATCGGCCACGAGCCGGTCGGCGTCATCGCCGAAATCGGCGCCGGCGTGGAAGGCTATACGGTGGGGCAGCGCGTCGTCGTCGGCGCCATCACGCCGTGCGGCCAATGCCACACCTGTCTCGACGGCCACCAGTCCCAATGCGGCGGCAAGGCGGCCGGCGGCTGGCGCTTCGGCAACACCATCGACGGCTGCCAGGCCGAATACCTGCTGGTTCCGAATGCACAGGGCAACCTGGAACCGATCCCGGACGGCCTGACCGACGAGCAGGTACTGATGTGCCCGGACATCATGAGCACCGGCTTCGGCGGCGCCGAAAGCGGCGGCATCAAGATCGGCGACAGCGTCGTCATCTTCGCGCAGGGACCGATCGGCCTGTGCGCGACCGCCGGCGCCAAGCTGCGCGGCGCCAGCCTGATCATCGCCGTCGACGGCGTCCAGGCACGCCTCGACGTTGCCCGCTCGCTGGGGGCGGACATCACCATCGACTACACCAAAACCGATCCGCTGACCGAAATCATGCGCCTGACGCAGGGACGCGGCGTCGATGTCGCAATCGAAGCGCTGGGCACCCAGGCCACGTTCGAGCAATGCCTGCGCGCCCTGAAGCCAGGCGGAACATTGTCGAGCCTGGGCGTCTATTCCGGCAAGCTGTCGCTGCCCCTCGATGCGTTCGCAGCCGGGCTGGGCGATCACCGGATCGTCACCACGCTGTGCCCTGGAGGAAAAGAACGGATGCGGCGCCTGATGAACGTGGTCGCCTCCGGGCGGGTCAGTCTCGAGTCGATGGTGACCCATCGGTTCAAACTCGACCAGATCGAGCAGGCCTATGACCTGTTTGCGAACCAGCGCGACGGCGTCCTGAAGGTGGCGATCACGCCATGACCGGCCGACGCCGATGCCGAATCCCGGCCGATAGTATTACTTTCTAACTATACGTCTTGGCGATTCCTTGAACCCCTGCTATAATTTTGTTTTTCGCGGCTGTAGCTCAGTTGGATAGAGTACTTGGCTACGAACCAAGGGGTCGTGGGTTCAATTCCTGCCAGCCGCACCACAATTCGTAAGATGAATGGCCCAAAGAGAAATCTTTGGGCCATTTTTCTTTGCGCCTGCCCAGTGCGCCTGCTTATCGCCCCGTTATCTCATCAATTGTGAACTCTGCAGAGGATTATCCCTTCTGTGCGAGTAGGACTGCCCTGACGCTTCTCCGGCAACCCAGCCATTTCTTAAACCGCGGCAACGCGAAAAGCGCTCATTCCCCTATGACGAGTTAAGTCAGCGTATAGGCCACGCGCAATCAATTAACGCCCGGATTTGTTTGACAATCGGGCGCGCGCGCCACGCCGAGAGGCGCTTTCCACAAGGCGCTTTGATAGAGTGAACTCTCCCCCCGTCCTTGATAACCATGGCTGCATGTCGCGGCTGTTTCTTGCGAGGTAATAAAATGAAAAACTCGAAATCCTTGATCGCTGCACTAGTGTTGGCAACCGCCTCGTTCGGTTCGGGCGCGCTGGCTGCCGATATTTCGACCCCGCCGCAGGCGTTGAACCTGGTGGGGACCAGCGCATTTTTCGGCGATTCCTTCGACATCGACCAGGCGGACGACACCTTCTCCGATCAATTCACGTTTTCGGTGACCGGCGACCTGCCCGCCCAGCTCGATGCGATCGTGTCGTCGATCAGCCGCTCGGCAGCGGTCGGCCTCGACATCACCGGGCTGGCGCTGTACAGCGGCGCCGGCGCCCAGCTGGCGACCGGCACCTCGATGTCGACCGGCGCGATCGATGTCTGGACCGTGCAGGCCAACAACCTGGAAGTGGGCAGCTATTACCTGCAGGTCAGCGGCACGATGGTGTCGGATACCTCCGGCAGCTTCGGCGGCGCGGTGATGCTGCAGCCGGTGCCGGAGCCGGCAGCCTACGGCATGATGCTGGCGGGCCTTGGCCTGGTGGGCTTCATGGCGCGCCGCCGCTCGCCGAAGTAAGCCCGCGCGAGGTAAAAAAAACGGAAGCGGCAACGCTTCCGTTTTTGAGCGCGATCCAGCCTCAGGTGCGCAGCTTCTTGATGATGCTGCGGTTCGACAGGATCTCTTCGATCTGCTCGAAGCGCACCGGCTTGACCATGTGGTGGTCGAAGCCGGCCTCGAAGGCGAGCTGGCGATCCTTCTCCTGGCCCCAGCCGGTCACCGCGATCAGCAGCGTCATCGGCCCGCACGACAGCCGGCGGATGCCGCGCGCCAGGTCGTAGCCCGACATCTGCGGCAGGCCGATGTCGAGGAAGGCGAAGTCGGGGCAGAAGCGCGCCGCCGCCGTCAGCGCATCCGGGCCGTTGTGGGTGATCACCACGCTGTGGCCCATCGCCGACAGCAAGGCGCCGATGCTGTTGACGAAGTCGACGTTGTCGTCGGCCAGCAGGATGCGGTAGGTTTCCGAGCTGATGAAGGCGGCCGGCATCGTCTTGGTCGGCAGCTCCGGCTCGACCACGATCGGCAGGCGCACGGTAAACTCGCTGCCGCGGCCGATGCCGTCGCTCTTCGCTTCGATGGTGCCGTGGTGCAGTTCGACCAGCCGGCGCGCCAGCGACAGGCCGACGCCGAGGCCGGCGTTGGTGCGTTCGAGCGTCGAATCGACCTGGACGAACATCTCGAACACGTTGGCCAGCATGTCGGGCGCGATGCCGATGCCGTTGTCGGCGACGCCGACGATCAGGTTCTTGTCGTCGACCCGCGCGGTCAAGGTCACGCGGCCGCCGCGGTTGGTGTACTTGGCGGCGTTGTTGAGCAGGTTCGACAGGATCTGCGCCAGCCGGGTGGCATCGCCGTTGAGGAACACCGGGCGGTCAGGCAAGTCGATCACCAGGTCGTGGCCGTGCAGTTCGATGTACGAGCGCACCACCTCGAGGGCGTCGTTGACCACCGCCTTCAGCTCGACGCGGCCGGTCTTGATGGCGAACTTGCCGGTGTTGATGCGCGACACGTCGAGCAGGTCGTCGACCAGCCGCACCATCTGGCGCAGCTGGCGTTCCATGATGTCGGTGGCACGCTGCGTCGCCTGGGCGTCGCCGCTGCGCAGGCGCAGGATGTCGAGGCCGGTGCGGATCGGCGCCAGCGGGTTGCGCAGCTCGTGCGCCAGGGTCGCCAGGAACTCGTCCTTGCGGCGGTCGGCCACCAGCAGCGCCTGCTCGGCGCGGTGGCGCACCTGCATTTCATGCTCGAGCGTCAGGTTCGCTTCCTGCAAGGCGTGCGAACGGCGGCCGATCTCGGCGAGCATGTCGTTGAAGGCGGCCACCAGCACGCCGATCTCGCCGCTGTTGTTGCCCGGCACTCGCAACGTGAAGTCGCGCCGCTGCATCACTTCGCGCGCGACATTGGTCACCGCCAGCAGCGGCCGGGTGATGCTTTCCTGCAGCCTTGAGGCCACCAGCGCGGCGATCACCAGCGCGCCGAGCATCACGGCGCCGAGGATGGTGGCATAGTTGATCAGCCGCTCGATCAGGCCGTAGCGCGAGCGCAGGTACACGGTGCCGAGCAGTTCGCCGTTCTCGACGATGTTGTGCACCACCACCAGTTCGCCCTGCTCGATGCGGTAACCCGGCTTGCCCGGCTTGTCGGGGAAGCTGAGGTTGGCCGTCGAGCGCTGGGCATACGAAGCGAAGCGGGTGCCGGTGTTCGAATAGATCGCCCCCGACAGGATCTGCGGACGCACGCGCAGCACCGCCAGGTTCTGCTGGGCGGTCTTGGCGTCGTTGAACGCCAGCGCCGGCGCGGTGACGCTGGCCATGATGTCGGCCTGGGTGGTGAGGTCGTCGACCCAGTATTGCTGGAAGGTGCGCAGGTCGTACAGCAACATGGCGATTGAAGCGAGCAACAGGGCGACGAAGGTGGTCGACACCGCCATGATGATGAGCTTGCTGCGGACCGATCCGGTATCGTGCGTCGGCATTATGGAGCTCCTTTGCTGACGTGGTTGGCGACCGATAGCAGGCGCGAACTGAGTTTAATGTTATTTTTGTCGGCCGCCTCGAGCGACACATCGAAGCGCACGCGCTCCTCGACAATCTTGAAATTGATGATGGCGCCGGCCTGCAGGCCGCTGCCGCATTCGGTCACCAGCAGCATCGGCGGGCGCGCCTGGCGCAGCACGCCGGCGGCGCGGGCGCAGTCGGCGCCGGCGACGAACAGCAGGTGCACGCCGGGGTTGTCGGCGTCGCGAAATTGCTTGACGACGATCGGGCGGTTGTGGACGGTGCGGCCGGCAACGATGCGCGCCAGCTCGGCCGCCATCTCTTCCGAACCGACCACGCCGATCACCACCGGCGCGGCGGCGTCGCCGAACGCGTTGGCGGGGAACTCGGTGTAGCCGAGAAACTTGTACAGAAAAGCGGCCTTGACGCTGCGCTCGAGCGCAGCCGGTTGCGCCGGCGCCGGCGCGCTCGCCAGCGCGAGCGCGGCCATCATCGCCGCCAGCAGGGTGCGAATCGGCGCGCTCAAAACCGCAACACCATTTTGACCTGCACCGCGCGCTCGATCAGCTGGCGCGCGCCGGGCGCGCCGGGCTCCGGATGGCAGCGGTGCAGCAGGTTCTGGCCCGTCATCGACAGATCGAGGCGACGGCTCGGCTGCCACGCCATACGCAGGTCCAGTTCGGAATAGGCCGGCAGCGCCGGCCGCGGCAGGCTGCCGACGCGGCGCAGCAGGAAATCGGCCTGGACGTCGGCGGCCAGGTCGTGCGACGAGCGCAGCGACCAGTAATACGAGGGATCGTTGGTAGCCAGGCCGGAGGCGTCCCGGCTGCCCGGTAGCAGCGCCGTGCGGACGCGCTGCACGATATCGCCCAGTTGTTCGAGCGAAAAATCAACCAGCGACGGCTCCGCCTGCCCGGCCGATTCCGTTGCCTGACAGACGGGCAACGCGATGGACAGCGACAGCAACAACGATGGCGGAAGTGATGGTTTTAGCATTGGTTGCTATGGTAGAACACTTTCGGTAATGCACAAAGGAGAGCACGCCAGACCGGACGGCCCACTCCCCTCCTTCTGCAACTATTCAGGCGCTGTCACCGTCAACTCGGGCAAGTCAGGCGCCAACCTCGGCAACGCCCGCGGCATCCCCCGCTTGACGGTGACAGCGCCATTATTTACCAATGCAGGCACGCGGGCGATGCGCATCCCGGGCCGCGGCGGTGTGCAATAATAGCTTGCCACACAGACATACGGCAGCTTATTTGGCGGCGCAATGCATCCTGTCGCGGTAATAATGACAGCAGCGCTGCTGCTGGGTGCGCACGACGCGCGGGCACACCGGCGCGCCGTGATTCTGGATGGGGTGTGTGCCGTACGACCGGACGAGTTGCTGGCAGACGGCGCGGCGGGCGGTGAGCGCCGGCTGCGAATCAGGAAAAGCCGAATTCGGCAGCAGCCTTGGCCGCCCATAGCGCCTCGTTGTAGCTTGCGTATGGCCGGTCGTAGCCGTTGACGCTGCCGTCGGCGAGCAGAAAATGGTTCCACCAGCCGTCGGCGGCGGTGACGATGGCGATGTCGCCGGGCGCGCAATGCGCGGCGATCTCTTCGCCCGGTGCGAGCACGACGATGTTGACATTTCTATGCTTGACGACTGTCGCCATGAAAACGGCCCTGGTTGCGCGCTCCCGCAGGGAGGCTAGCGAGCATGATACACAAAGCGACACCGACACGACTATTCCCGAATCACATAACTGACATCACGATAATAAATTAGCCAAATGTTTTGCAATGCAGCAAAATGCACTTGTCTCCTCTATTCTCCTCCAAGAAAATAGATTTAGCCCGCTGCTTGCAGCGGGCTTTTTTTTGCCTGGCCGCAACCGCTAACGCTGGGGTCAGGTCATACCTGACCCAGCGTTTTCATCCGCATACTCTCGCGTCGGCGCCGCTTTGGTGTACGATTGCGCCAATGCGTTTCATAATTACAATTATTTCAAGGGTCCTATGCTTGAACCTGGCAAATTTCCCGGGCTCGCCGGCAGCGTGGACTGGCCGCGTACCGCCATCGGCGACGCCGCCGCCTGGCCGCAACCGCTGCGACTGACGCTCGACATCATGTTCAATTCGCCGCTGCCGATGCTGCTGTGCTGGGGCCGCGAGCAGGTGGTGCTGTTCAACGAGGCATATGCCGCGCTGGCCGGACCGGCACACCCGCCGGCACCCGGCGCCACCGTGCCGGCCATGCTGCCGCCGCCGCTGGCGAGCGCGCGCGCCGCGTTCGACCAGGCCAGGCGCGGCGTGCCGTCGCAGCAGCGCAATCAGCACCTCACCTTCATCGGCGCCGGCGCCACCCACCAGCGCGACTGCGACCTGTTCTTCACGCCGATCCGCGGCGATCAGGACGACGTGCTCGGCGTGCTGTGCGGTCTGGCGCCAAGCGCGCCGGCGCCCGCCGTGACGGCGCCGGCCGGCCTGCGCATCCTCGTCGTCGAGGACAACCTCGATTCGCAGTACCTGGTGTGCGAGATGCTCAGCGCCTTCGGCCACGACAACGACGGCGTCGCCCACGCCGAAGCGGCGCTGCAAAAACTGGCCGCCGGCGCCTACAACGTGCTGTTTACCGACGTCAGCCTGCCCGGCATGTCCGGCGTCGAACTGGCGCGCCTGGCGGTGACGGCCAATCCGCGCCTGCACGTGATCTTTGCCTCCGGCTACGGCGACGCCTTGCTGGGCCAGGTCGAGTTCCCGCACAGGTCGCTGCAAAAGCCTTACGAGATCGAACAACTGCAAAAAGCGCTCGCCGACGTCGCCGCCAGCCTGGCCGTCGAGGCGCCGTAAGGCCAACCGTGTGAATACATCCGGCTCGTCTGCGCTAGAATCCGATGCAGCCGGCTGCATCGCACATGAGCCGGCAATCAACTTACGATCGCGAAGCCTTTACATGACTCCCCTTCCACCGCCGGCCCGCACTATCCAACGTCCTCCGTGGGACGGCGCAACATGAACGACGTCGGCCGTGACCACGCCCTGCCGGCGTTGATGCAAGATATGCTCGAAAGCACTACCGACGCGTTCTGCGCCGTCGACCGCGCCTGGCGCATCAGCTACCTCAACAGCCGCGCGCTGGCGCTGATGACGCCGGCGGGCAGCACCCGCGCCGACCTGGCCGGCCGCCTGCTGTGGGATGCCTTGCCGGACCTGCCGCGCGCCGAGGCCGAACCGCTGCTGGCCGAGGGCGCCGCACCACAGCACAGCACCAGCCACGAGTTTTTTCACGCGCCATCGGCGCGCTGGCTGCAGCTGCGCGCCTTCCCATCTGCCGCCGGTCTCACCTGCCAGTTCCAGGACATCACCGATCGCAAGGCGGACGAACAGGCGCTGCAGGGCGGCAGCAAGCGGCTGCAGGTGGCGCTCGACGCCGGCCGGCTCGGCGACTGGCGCTACGACGCCGCGACCGACCGCATCACGCTCGGCGCCCGCGCCGCCGAAATCTTCGGCCTCGCCGCTGAAATCGCGCTGCCGTGGGAAGCGCTGCGCGAACGCCTGCACCGCCCCGACCGCGACATGGCGCGCGACGAATTCCTGCGCGCCACGGCACGGCAGAACGACCTGAACGTCGAATGCCGGCTCGACCTGCCCGGCAGCGAAGTGCGCTGGATTTCGGTGGTGGGCCGCGCCGACTACGCCGGCCACGAGCGCCAGCGCAGCGTGCTGGGCATGACCGGCGTGGTGCAGGACATCAGCGCCAGGAAGAGCGCTGAGGATACCTTGCGCCAAAGCGAGGAAGTGCTGCGCGCGCTGGCCAATTCGATCCCCCAGCTGGCCTGGATGGCGCAGGCCGACGGCGCCATCGTCTGGTTCAACGAACGCTGGTACGACTACACCGGCACCCGTCCGGAACAGGTCGAAGGCTGGGGCTGGCGCTCGACGCTCGACCCGGACGTGCTGCCGGCGATGCTGCAGCGCTGGAAGGACTCTATCCGCACCGGCAACCCGTTCGACATGGAATACCCGATCCTCGGCGCCGACGGCCAGTACCGCTGGTTCCTGACCCGCGTCAACGCGGTGCGCGACCGCATCGGCCACGTCGTGCGCTGGTTCGGCACCAGCACCGACGTCGACCAGGTCAAGCGCGTCCAGCAGGCGCTGCGCGATGAGTCGAATGTCCTCGAGCTGCTCAACAGCACCGGCAGCGCGCTGGCGCGCCAGCGCGACCTGCGCTCGCTGCTGCAGACGGTGTCGGACGCCGCCACCGGCATCAGCGGCGCGCGCTTCGGCGCCTTCGTCTACAACGGCACCGACAGCGCCGGCGAGCCGTTCACGCTGCACGCGCTGTCGGGCGCCGCCAGCGACGCCTTCGCGCGGCTCGGCCAGGCCGGCGCCGGCGCCGCCATCGCGCCGATCCTGCGCGGCGAAAGCGTGGTGCGCTGCGATGACATCGTCGCCGACCAGCGTTGCCGCGACGCGGCGCCCTACTTCACGCTGCCGCCAGAGCATCCGCCGCTGCGCAGCTACCTGGCGGTGCCGGTGGTGGCGCGTTCGGGCGAAGTGCTCGGGCGCCTGATGTTCGGCCATCCCGAGGCGGCCATCTTCAGCGAGCGCACCGAGCGCATCGTCGGCGGCATCGCCGCGCAGGCGGCGGTGGCGATCGACAACACCCGCCTGTACGAGGCGGCCCAGCGCGCCGCCGAGGAACGCAAGGACCTGCTCGAGAGCGAACGGCTGGCGCGCGCCGAGGCGGAGCGCACCAGCCAGATGAAGGACGAATTCCTGGCGACGCTGTCGCACGAACTGCGCACGCCGCTGTCGGCCATCCTCGGCTGGGCCCAGGTGCTGCGCCGCGGCACCCGCGACACCGCCGACCTGCAGCGCGGCCTGCAGACCATCGAACGCAATGCGCGCGCCCAGGCGCAGCTGATCGAGGACCTGCTCGACATGAGCCGCATCACCTCCGGCAAGGTGCTGCTCGACATCCAGACGGTGGCGCCGACGGTATTCATCGACGCCGCCATCGAAACGGTGCGCCCGGCCGCCGAGGCGAAGAACATCCGCCTCGAAAAGCACTACGACCCCGCCACCGGCCTGATTGCCGGCGACCCGGCGCGCCTGCAGCAGGTGATCTGGAACCTGTTGTCGAACGCGATCAAGTTCACCCCGCGCGACGGCCTGGTGCGCATCGAGCTGCGCCCTGCCGGCGCCAGCGTCGACATCGCGGTGCGCGACAGCGGCGCCGGCATCGCCCCCGAATTCATCACCCACGTGTTCGAGCGCTTTCGCCAGGGCGACGCCTCGACCACGCGCCAGCACGGCGGGCTCGGCCTCGGCCTGTCGATCGTCAAGCACCTGATCGAGCAGCACGGCGGCACCGTGCGGGTCGACAGCGAAGGCGTGCAGCGCGGCGCCTGCTTCACCGTCGAGTTGCCGGCGGCGACGCCGCAGCTGCTGGCGGCGCGGCCCGACCGCGCGCCGTACAGCCCGCCGTCGCCGCTGACGCCGGACATCGTGCAGCGCGACCTGACCGGCATGAAGGTACTGGTGGTCGACGACGAGCCGGACGCGCGCGACCTGATCATGCGCATCCTGTCGGACTGCAATGCCAGCGTGACCACCGCGGCCAGCGCGCGCGCCGCCCTCGACGCCTTCCGCGACAATCCGCCGGACGTGCTGGTGAGCGACCTCGGCATGCCCGGCATGGATGGCTTCGAACTGCTGTCGCACGTGCGCGCGTTCGGCGCCGACGCCGGCGGCGACGTGCCGGCGGTGGCGCTGACCGCCTTTGCCCGTTCCGAAGACCGCCTGCGCGCGCTCGAGGCGGGCTTTGCGGCGCATATTTCCAAGCCCGTCGAGCCGAGCCAGCTGATCGCCACAGTGGCCAATATGGCCGGCCGCCCCCGCCATGAGAGCGATATTTGACCTCCTACCGGTGCGCGAGCGACTGTCCTACAAGAAACTATCAGAAGTTTGCTACACTATCGGCATAAAAAGCAGGAGTGATGCCGGATTTTCGCCTGTAGTTGGAACATCCGCTGCAGCCGTACACGCCGCCCCGGGCCCCCAGCCCTGACCCGGGACCAGATTTTGCGCTTTGACCGAGACCACGCATGCCGAGCCGAGAAGACATATTAAACGCCAAGATTCTGGTGGTAGACGATTCGCCCGACAATATCGAGTTGATGGAAGAGATATTGCGCGAAGAAGGCTACACCAGCGTCAGCTCGACCATGCTGCCCGAGCAGGTGTGCCCGCTGCACCGCCAGCACAACTACGACCTGATCCTGCTCGATTTGCAGATGCCGGGCCTGAACGGTTTCCAGGTCATGAAGGGCCTGAAGGAAATTGAACAGGGCGGCTACCTGCCGGTGCTCGCCCTCACCGCCCAGCCGAGCTTCAAGATTGCCGCGCTGGAAGCGGGCGCGCGCGACTTCATCAGCAAGCCGTTCGACCTGCTTGAAGTGCACAAACGCATCCACAACATGCTCGAGGTGCGCTTGCTGTACCGCGAGCTGGCGCAATACAGCCGCGCGCAGCAGGAACTGGCGCTGCACGACCCGCTGACCGGGCTGCCGAACCGGCGCCTGCTGGAAGACCGCATCGAGACCACCTTGCAGCATGCCAGCCGCAATCATCACAAGGCGGCCATCATGTACCTCGACCTCGACGGCTTCAAGGCGATCAACGACACCTACGGCCATGCCTACGGCGACGAGGTGCTGAAGACGATCGCGCAGCGGCTGCTGGCATCGTCGCGCAAGGAAGATACCGTGGCGCGCCTGGGCGGCGACGAATTCATGGTGGTGCTGGGCGAAGTGGGCGGCCTGGCCGACGCGCACGGGCCGGCGGCCAAGCTGGTCGAGGCGGTGTCGGAGCCGATCTTCGTCAACGACCTGACCTTGCAGCTGTCGACCAGCATCGGCATCAGCATCTACCCGGACGACGCCGAGACCGTCGACGCCCTGATCAGCATCGCCGACTACGCGCTGTACGAAGCCAAGCGCGGCGGCAAGAACCGCTTCTGCGCGACGTCGGCGCCGGCGGCCAAGGTGCAGACGCCGGCCGCGGCCGTGAAGCCCGTACTGGTGACGCCGCGCGGCTAAAGCGCGCGGCAATCAAGAAAAAGCCAGCTGATCCGCTGGCTTTTTTGCGTCAGCAGGGGTCTGACCCGTTCTTTTTGCGTCAGACCCCTGCTGGGCTGACGCAAAAAAGCCAGCTGTCGAGCTGGCCTTTTTATCAGCACGGACAAAGCCTTGAATCAGCTGGCCTTGGCGCCCTTGCCGTTCTTGCCGTTCTTGCTGTCCTTCAGGTGGCTGTTGGCTTCGATGTTGCTCGCTGCCTGGTGGTCCATCGCGGCGTCGACTTTTTCAGGCGCCACTTCGATGCGGGTGATGCCGGCATCGACCGAAATCGGGTCGCTCGCCGGGAACGTCATCTCGACAGCTTCGTCGAGCAGCGCTTCCTTGGCCTTCTGTTCCTCGGTGTCGTTCTCGTCGTCGGCCAGCGTCTTGATGGCGCAGGCCCACTTGACGAAGCGCAGCTCGGCCAGCTCGGCGATGGTGTTGATGCCGAACGCCTGGCTCAGGGCACGCGCGTCGGACGCGCTGACGCCACGCAAGGCACTGATCGGCGCCTCGGCCAGTTCGCGGAAACATTTGTTCTTGAACTGGTCGTCTACAATCGATTCGATATTCATATTTGTCCTTTCAGGTTGGGAAGCCGGTTCCCCATTTACACGGTCGAACTGGACACACCTGCACTATGTCACAGCGCCCTTGTCGGGTATGTGCGGCAGCGTACAATCTAAACAGATAGGACCGCCGCGCGCGTTTTGACACCGCCCGGCGCGGTTGCTATCATGGCTGGCCCCGGTTGATTGATACTAACTGTCAAGACGTGCGTGCGGGAAACATCTTTTCTGCTATCCTTTGCGGCGGCGGAACAGACGCTCAACTACCCAGACCCAGTAGCGCAGGAACGACGTGCCTAAAACAGAAAAACCAAAGATCCTGGTCGTCAACGACGATGCGGCGAGCTTGCTGGCATTGACCAGTTTGCTCGACCTGTGGGCCGACGAAACCAACTACGAAGTGATGGCGGCGCGCTCCGGCCAGGAAGCGCTGCGCCAGGTCCTGCTGCACGACTTTGCGGTGATCCTGCTCGACGTCAACATGCCGGGCATGGACGGCTTCGAGACGGCCGAGGCGATCCACCAGCGCGTGCGCTCGGCCGACATCCCGATCATCTTCGTCACCGCCTTCCTGGCCGACGAAATCGACCGCCTGAAGGCCTACCAGCGCGGCGCCGCCGACTTCCTGTTTACCCCGGTGATCCCGCAGATCCTGCACGCCAAGGTGTCGGTGTTCGTGGCGCTGGCGATGAAGAACGAAGAACTGAAGCGCCAGACCCACAAGCTGAGCCAGCGCACCACCGAACTGACCGCCACCAACAAGCGCCTGACGCGCGAGATGGAAGAGCGCCAGGCGGCCGAGCGCAAGAACCATGCAAAAGATGAATTCCTCGCCATGCTCGGCCACGAGCTGCGCAACCCGCTGTCGGCCATCAGCAGCGCCGCCTCGCTGATCGGCCTCGCCGGCGCCGGCGCCGAGACGGTCGGCCGCGCCAAGGTCATCATCCAGCGCCAGAGCCAGCACCTGTCGCGCATCGTCGACGACCTGCTCGACCTGTCGCGCGCGATGTCGGGCAAGATCCTGCTGGCGCGCCAGCCGCTGGAAGTATCGACCCTGGTCAACGCCTGCCTCGACACCTTCAAGGCCACCGGGCGCACCGGCAGCTACCAGATCAACGTCGACATGGCCGCCGGCTGGGTCGACGGCGACCCCACCCGCCTCGAGCAGATCGCCACCAACCTGATCGACAACGCCCTGAAGTACACGCCGCCGGGCGGCCAGATCGATATCGCCGTCGCCCACGACGATGCCGCCGACCAGGTCGTGCTGACGGTGCGCGACACCGGCGTGGGCATCGCGCCCGACCTGCTGCCGCACGTGTTCGACGTGTTCGTCCAGGGCAGCATCTCGATCGACCGCTCGCAGGGCGGCCTTGGCATCGGCCTGTCGCTGGTGCGCCGCCTGGTCGAGCTGCACGGCGGCAGCGTCAGCGCACACAGCGACGGCCCCGGCAGCGGCAGCACCTTCGTCATCCGCCTGCCGCGCGCGGCCGCCGGGTCGTCGGCCGCGCCGCGCAACACGACCGGCATCGACAGCGGCAAGCCGACCGTGCTGCTGATCGAAGACAATGAGGATGGCCGCGAAATGATGGCCACCATGCTGGGCGCCTACGGCTATTCGGTGCAGCAGGCGGCGGACGGCCTGCAGGGGGTGCAGATGGCGCACGCCGGCGCGCCGGACGTCGCGCTGGTCGACATCGGCCTGCCCGGCATCGACGGCTACGAGGTGGCGCGCCGCCTGCGCCACGACGCCGCCACCCAGGGCATCAAGCTGATCGCGCTGACCGGCTACGGCCTGGCCGAAGACCAGCGCCGCGTGCTCGAAGCGGGATTCGACCTGCACCTGGTGAAGCCGGTCGACATCAACAATCTGCTCGACGCAATCAACAACGCCACCCAGGCGGTGGCGTTGAAATAGTATGGCTAGCGGGCGCTGAGGCGCCCGCGGTAATTACATTGTCGCTGCCAGCTCGTCCTTGCGCATCGCCATTTCATTGCCGAGGGCGACCATGTCGAGCCCGGCCTTCTTCGCAATCGGGAACATCTCGCCCTCTTCTTCCTTGACGTGGTGATCGATTTGCTCGCCGAGCACCTTGACCTTGGCGTCGTACAGGTCGTCTTCCGGATCCGATTCCTGCAGCTGGGCGATCAGGTCCTTGGCGCCGGCGTGCTCGACCAGCGCTTCGTCGAGCAGGTCGGCCGCTTCCTTGCTCTTTTCGCGCAGCGCCGGGTAAAAGATCTCTTCTTCGACGGTCGCATGCAGCGTCAGCGCGGTGCAGATCTGGTCGGCCAGCTTCTTCTTCGACGCCCTGGCGCGGTCGCCCAGTCCTTCGTACTGCTCGAACATCGTTTTCACTTCGGCGTGGTCGGCTTTCAGCATCGAAATTGCGTCGGTCTGCTTGCTCATGAGGTGCTCCTGTTTGTAAAATTGAAATTGTGGCGAATTGCCAAGACTTGATCATGAGCGCAAAACAACCGACAGTCCGTACGGCACTTCACACTGGCGCGGCGCGCCCGGCCACGCGCCATGCCGCGAAAAGCTGTTGTATGATCTGGGAAACATTTCACAGGCTTCCCTCATGACCGCACCGGCACCGCACTCACCCGACACGCACCCGGACGGCCCGGCGGCCGCGCGCAACGCCGACTTGTCCGAGCTGCTCGGCCATGTCACCACCAGCTGGGACGAGCAGCGCCGCCTGCTGGCGCGCCAGTTGCACGACAGCCTGGGTTCGTCGATGACGGCGCTGACGATGCACCTGGCACTGCTGACGCAGCAACTGCCGGCCGACAAGGCCCTGCAGGACCGCAGCGCGCAGATGAAGCAGTTGCTGGCCAACATCATCAACAGCAACCGCGAGATGCAGCTGCAGCTGTGGAACGACAAGCTCGAATTCCTCGGCATCAAGGCCGCCATCAGCGAACTGGTCGGCGAGTTCCGCGAGCAGCACGGCATGCATGCCCGGGTCAGCCTGCCGGAGCAGGATGCCAGCTATCCGCGCGAGCAGGCGGTGGCGCTGTTGCGCTGCGTCGAGGAAGGCCTGCGCAACGTCGCCGCCCACGCCGGCGCCACCGAAGTCGATGTCATCCTCGACGACGACGGCGACCAGGTCATGCTGACGGTGCGCGACAACGGCGCCGGCATCGGCGTGGCGCCGCTGTCGCAGGCGCGCCACGGCTTGCGCACGCTGCGCGAGCGCGCCGCCTACCTCGGCGGAACTTTCAGCGCGGCGCCCGGGCCGCAAGGCACCGTGCTGACGCTGATCCTGCCGCGCGGCGCCGGCGCCGGCTAATGCAGCTTGACCAGCGGCGTGGTGCGGCGGATCAGGAAGCGCGCCACCGCCAGCACGCCGGTGCGCACGGTGCCGAGCACCGCGCGGTGATGCAGCAGGTGCAGGCTCAGGTACATCATGCGGGCGAAGAAGCCCTCGACGAACCAGTTGAATCCCCGTAGCGCGCCCATCAGGCTGCCGACCGACGTCGTGCTGCCCATCGATACCAGCGAACCGTAGTCGGTGTAGGCGTAGCCCTGCTGCTGAGGCGGCTTGCCGGCCGCCTGCAGCAGGAAGGTGCGAAGCAGGAAGTCGGCCTGCTGGTGCGCCGACTGGGCGCGCGGCGGCACCGCCTTGCCGTTGCGGTCGATGCAGGCGGCGCAGTCGCCCAGCGCAAAGATGTGCTCGCTGCCCTTGACGCGCAGCCAGGCGTCGACCTCGAGCTGGCCGCCGCGGTTGGTGGCCAGGCCCAGCGTCGACAGCAGTTCGGGCGCGCGGATGCCGGCGGCCCACACGCACAGGTCCGCCTTGTACAACTTGCCGTCGCCGTCTTCCACCCTGCCCGGCGCGATCGCCGTCACCTTGCAGCCGGTGACGACCTGGATGGCGCGCTGATGCAGCAGCGCCAGCGCGGCATCGGCCACTTTTTCCGGCAGCGGCGCCAGGATCCGCGGCGCCCCCTCGAGCAGCGTGATGTGGACGTCGCGCAGAGCGTCGAGCTGTTCGAAACCGTAGCTGGCGTAGACGCCGCTCGCCTCGCGCAGCTCGGCCGCCAGCTCGACGCCGGTGGCGCCGCCGCCGATGATGACGATGTCGATGGCGGCCGCCTTGCCTTCGCTCTTGTCCTGGTCGGCCACCGCCAGCAGGCGCAGCAGCTTGAGGCGGAAGCGCTCGGCGTCCTCGGTGGCGTTGAGCGAGATGGTGTGCTGCTCGGCGCCGGGCACGCCGAAGTAGTTCGACGTGCTGCCGACGGCGATCACCAGCGAGGCGAAATCGACGCTGCGCTCGGGCAGCACTTCTTCGCCGGCGGCGGTGCTGACGGCGCCCACCTGCAGCCGCCTGGCCCCGGCGTCGAGCGCGAGCAGCGGGCCGTAGGCGAAGGTGAAGCCGTTGTCGTGCGCCAGCATCTGGTACGACAGGCCCTCCTGGTGGATGTCGAGGGTGCCGGCCGCCACCTCGTGCAGCGACGGCTTCCAGATGTGATACAGCCGGCTGTCGACCAGCATCACCTTCGACGGCCCCAGCTTGCGGCCCAGCTTGCAGGCCAGTTCGAGCCCGCCCGCGCCGCCGCCCACCACTACGATTTCGCTACGCAATCGATTCTCCCGGTCAAAAGAAAAATGGCGCGTCCGACAGTTGTCGAACACGCCATAGTCTACTATGCGGCGGCAATCGGCGTGCGCCGAAGCCATTTAGTCTCAGTGCTTGTCGTGGCCCTTGCCATGACCCTTGTCGTGCTTGTCCTGCTTGTCATGGCCCTTGCCGTGGCCGCGCTTGTCGTCATGGCGGTCGTCGCGGCGCTCGTCACGGCGGTCGTCGCGGCGCTCGTCGCGGTAGGCCGAGCGCGTCTCCATGCGGCCGTGCTGCTCGCGGTAGCGCGGTGCGTAGGTGTTGTTGTACCAGCCGTCCTGCACGAAGAACACTTGCTGGCCGCAGGCGTTGTACTTGCGGCAGTTCTTCGACCAGTGCTTGCGGTGCCCTTCCGGCACGCGCAGGTACACCGGCTGGCCGACGTAGCGCGACTGGCGCTCGACGATGACGGGCTGGTTGAAGTAGACCTGCGGCTGCGAGTAGCCGCCGGTGTCGATGCGGCCGTAGAAATTCGGCTGGCCGATCGAAATGGTGACGTTCTGCGCCAGCGCGGGAGCGGCGGCGGCGAATATGGTGGCGGCGATGATCAGGCTTTTCATGTGAACCTCTTCTGGGATGTCAGGCAAATGCCTGTAACTGACACCGAGTTTATCATCAGCAACATCGAAGTCTGTGCGGCAGGACACCTACTTACATCTCTTACACATGGGCTCTGGTGCCGCTGGGCGAATGCCTCGTTTTGCCTCGAAATGCCTCGTTGTTACTCGCTTGCCGATGCGTCAAACCGCGATTCTCATAGGGGGCGTCGACGCGCATTCGCGACCGGCGCGAGGCAAAACGAGGCACAGCGAGCAAAAACGAGGCACTTGCCGGAGCGGCAGCCGGTCCCGCGCCAGTTGGCCTGTTCAGCCTGCCGGCGCCCGGCCCCCTCACATGTTCCTGAAAAGCGCCATGAACGGCTGGCTCACCGCCAGCGTCTCCGGCCGGTTCTTCAGCCTGACCACGCCGCGCCCCATGTCGTCGCGCGAGATCGAGGCGATCGCCTTCAGGTTGACGATGGTGGAGCGGTGGATCTGCTTGAACACGGCCGGGTCGAGCACCTCGAGCAGTTCGCGGATCGGCTTGCGCAGCAGCGCTTCGCCCTCGGCCGTCATCACCACCGTGTACTTGGTGTCGGACTGGAAGTAGGCGATGTCGTCGACCATGATCAGGCGCGTGTCGGCGCCGGCGCTGGCGGTGAGCCACACCAGCGGCGGCGGCCGCTCGCCCGCCTGCTGGCCGCCGATCTGGCGCAGCATCGCCGCCAGCGCCGCCGCATCCGGGCCCGGATTGGCGGCGGCGGCGCGCGCCTTCAGGCGCCGCACGGTGGCGGCCAGGCGCTCCGGCGCCACCGGTTTTTGCAGGTAGTCGACGGCGCCGCGCTCGAAGGCATCGATCGCATACTGGTCGTAGGCGGTGACGAACACCACCTGGGTGCGCGGGCTGCAGTCGGCCAGCGCCGCCGCCACTTCCAGTCCCGACAGCCCGGGCATGCGGATGTCGAGGAAGGCGACGTCGGGCTGGCGGGCGGCGATCGCCTCGAGGGCGGCGGCGCCGTCCTCGCAGGCGGCGGCCACTTCCAGCTCCGGCCAGGCGGCGGCCAGCAGGTCCACCAGAGCGTCGCGCAGCAGGCTTTCGTCTTCGGCGATGACGCAACTAGGCATGCTGCACCCCCATCGCGGCGCCGGCCATGCTGTTGGGCACGGTGATGGTGGCGGCCACGCCGGCCGGGAAGTTGGCGACAATGGTGAAGCCGGCCGCGGCGCCGTACGCCAGGCGCAGGCGCTCCTTGACGTTGCGCAGGCCGATGCCGGTGCCGCCGCCCTCGGCCGAAAAGCCGCGGCCGTCGTCGGCCACGGTCACCGCGATCGAGGTGTCGAGGCTGCGCGCCAGGATCCACACGGTGCCGCCGCCCGACTGCGGCTCGAGGCCGTGCTTGATGGCGTTTTCGACCAGCGTCTGCAGCATCATGGTCGGGAACTGCACCGCCCGCAGCGGCTCCGGCACGTCGATCTGCAGGTGCAGGCGCGCGCCCATGCGGATCTTCAGGATGTCGAGGTAGGCGCGGGCCCGCTCGAGCTCCTCGCCGACGGTCGACAGCGCATCCTCGGTGCGCGGCAGCGAGTGGCGCAGGTAGGTGATCAGGTTGCCCAGCATCTCGTCGGCGCGCGGCGGATCGGTGCGCGTGAGCAGCTGGGCGCTGGCCAGCGTGTTGTAGAGGAAGTGCGGCTCGACCTGGGCGTGCAGCAGGCTCAGCTTGGCCACCGTCAGCGCCTTCTCGGTCGCGCTCTGGCGCGCCGTCGCCTGTTCGTTGCGGCGCCGCTCGGCGACCCGGCGCGCGATCGCCCGTCCCAGCGCTTCGGCGTTTTCCAGATTGGTGCCGTAATCGACGAAGAACCAGTCGGTCCAGGCGGCGCGCTCGGGCTCGCAGATCAGCGTCACGCTGCCGGCGTCGCCGTTCGGGGCGACCGTTGCCAGCACCTGGTTGCGCAGGGTGTGCATGGTGGCGACGCGCTTCCACGCCACCGTGTCGCCCGGGTAGGGATTGACGCGCTCGAGGCGGGCGCGCACCTGCAGGCTGTCGCGCGCCGCTTCGACGTCGTGCACGCCGGGCAGTTCGCGGATGGCGGCGTCGACCAGGTCGAACGCCTCGCCGGCCTCGAGCGGGATCTCGACCTGGCGGCGCTGGCGCCGCGACAGGCTCGACGCGTTGACGCCGCCGGCGATCAGGCGCACCCGCCGCACATGCGAAAAGGCGCCGGTGATGATGACCGCGGCCAGCGTGAAGGCGCCGGTGACGATCAACCCTTCGCCGTCGCTGCGGCCGCGGAACAGCAGCTCGTGGATGGTGATGGCGAACACGAGGTACAGCGCCAGCCAGGCGGCGGTCAGGCGGGCAACGAAGAACAGGCTCGAAATCATGGTGGTTCCTGGGGAGTGGGCTTGTTCGAACAATAGCAATGGGCACCGTTGTCAGAACGCATTATCCGACGGAACCGGCACTGCGGGCGGCGAAATGCCGGCAAACGGCGACCAAAAAAAAACAAGCACGCGCAGAACTAATATTTACGAAAACCAACTAAATGATGATAAGCAACAAAACACCCTCTGCGCGTCTCTTCCATACTTCAGTCACGAACCAGGTTGAATGGCGGAAAAGAAAAAGCCGCCTCACCCGATCGATTCCGTCGACGCCTTCGCCGACCAACGACATCCACAAAGGAGCTTTCCGTGAAAAAAACAGCCCGGCTCACCCGCACCGCCTTCAAACTGGCCCTGGTTTCGGCTGCGCTCCTCGCCGCCGCCGGCGCCCAGGCAGCATCGACTACGGCGTCGGCGTCCGCCACCGTGGTCTCGCCAATGACCATTACCAAGACCGCAGACCTGGTATTCGGCAGCTTTTCGGGTTCCGCCGCCGGCTCGGTCACGGTCAGCACCAACGGCACCCGGACCTCCTCCGGCGTGAGCGTGTTCGGCAGTGGCGTCACTGCCGCCCAATTCGCCGTCACCGGCACCGGCAACGCCACCTACAGCATCTCGTTTACCGGCACCTCGGCCACGCTCACTTCCGGCGGCGACTCGATGGGATTCGCCACCGTCAGCGACACCAGTGGCGCCGGCGCCACCAGCGGCAACGTTACCAGCGGCACGCTGGCCGCGGGCTCCGGATCGATCTTCGTCGGCGGAGTGCTGACGGTGGCCTTGAATCAGCCGGCGGGCTCGTATACCGGCTCGGTCAACGCCACGGTCGACTACAACTAGCCGGCCGCAGCCAACCACCATGCGGCGCCGCCGCGGCGGGGCATGGTTCCCGCCCGCAACCATCGCACTCCTTCTCGCGCTGCTCCCGGCAGCGCGGGAAGCGTGCGCGCAGACCGTGATCGTTCTGAACAACACAAGCGGGATGGATTTTGGCAGCTTCGCCGCAGGCACCGGCGGCACCATCGTCCTCAATGCCGCTAACGGCGCCCGCAGCAAGACTGGCACCGTCATCCTGCTGCCCTCTCCCGCCGCCACCCAGGCCGGCTTCGACGTTTCCAAGAGCAAAAATGGCACAGTCAACAAGACTGTCTCGATTTCGCTGCCGGTGAACAACACGGTCCAGCTAAGTAGTGGCGCCAACAGGATGTTCGTCAACAACTTTATTGCTTCGCCCGCTAGCATTTTAAGCGTGCCCAACTCCGGGACCCCGCTGGCGGTGGGCGCCACCCTCGTCGTCGGCGCGGGCCAGCCGCCCGGCAACTACAGCGGCACTTTCTCCATCACCGTGAACTATAACTAACACTGCCGAAGGGAAGCACCATGCATTCTTCTTTACTGGCACGCCGCCCCATGCAGGCCTTGCTGCTGCTCGCTGCCCTGCTGTTCGCGCCGGGCGCGCGCGCCGACCTGATGCTGTTTCCGACCCGCGTCGTGTTCGAAAAAAACCAGCGCGCCGCCCAGATCGAACTCATCAACAGCGGCACACAGGCGGCTACCTATCGGCTCAGCATCATCAACCGGCGAATGAGCGAAACCGGCGAATTCGTGCCGATCGAGACGCCGGCGCCGGGAGAATTGCTGGCCGAACCGATGGTACGTTTCTCGCCGCGCCAGATCACCTTGCAGCCGGGCACGTCGCAAACCGTGCGCGTCATGCTGCGCAAGCCGGCCGATCTCGCCGATGGCGAATACCGCTCGCACCTGCATTTCGAAAAACTGCCCGAGGTGAAGGCGAACAGCGTCGAGACCAACGCCGGCGCCGGCAGCATCGGCGTCAGCATCACCGCCCTGGTGGGCGCGTCGGTGCCGGTGATCGTGCGCCACGGCGCCACGTCGGCAACCGTTGCGCTGTCCAACCTCGAACTGCTGGGAGGGAATACGGCGCCGGCACTGGCGATGCGTTTCTCGCGCAGCGGCAACGCCTCGATCTACGGCGACCTCGACGTCACCTTCACGCCGCACGGCGGCGCCGCCCAGCCGATCGGCAAGATGGGCGGCATCGCCGTGTACGCCCCCAACCCGGCGCGCCAGGCCACGCTGCCGCTGCAGTTGCCGGCCAGTCTGGCGCTGTCGCGCGGCACGCTGGCGGTCACTTACCGTGAGCGCGCCGAAGCTGGCGGCGCCGTGCTGGCGCAGGCGAGCCTCGCGCTGCCCTGATTGCGCTGCCGCGCGGCGGCATCATGCGCTCACTTCCGATATGGCTGTCGCTCGCCTTGCTGGCGTTGCCGCCGGCGCTGGCTGCGGCGGCCGCCGCCGCCTCGGCCGCCGCGCCGGCCGAGGCGGACACGGTGGTGCTCGAAGTGCGCCTCGGCCGCCACCTGTTGTCCGAAGCGGTCAACGCCTACCAGTACCCGCACGGCGTGTTCCTGCCGCTCGGCGAAATGGCGCGCCTGCTGACCATTGCCGTCAAGACCGAAGCCGGCGCCGGCCGCGCCGGCGGCTTCCTGCTCAACGAGCAGCGCACCTTCCACCTCGACGTCCTGCGGCGCGAAGTAATCATCGATGGCCGCCGCGAGGCGTTCGACCGTTCAATGGTCAAGCTGGAGGCCGACGATATCTATGTCGCCAGCACCTTGCTGGCGCGCTGGCTGCCGGTCGACCTCGCGCTCGACCTGTCGAGCCTGTCGGTCATCGTGACGCCGCGCGAAACACTGCCGCTCCAGGCCGGCCTCGATCGCCAACAACGCGGCAAACGTGCCGGCCCGGCCAACGCCGGCGACAACGGCGGCCGCAATTACGCGCGCGTCAGCACCCCGTACGCGATCGGCGGCGTGCCCTTCGTCGACCAGACGCTCGCCGTCGACCTGCTGCGTTCGCCGACCCACCGCCAGTCCGACGCCAGGTACACCGCCTACCTGACGTCCGACCTGCTCGGCGCGCAGGCGGACCTGTTCGCCAGCCGCAGCCTGCGCAACGGTGACGGTGGCACGCTGCGCCTGACAGTGGGACGGCATGATCCCGACGCCGGCCTGCTCGGCCCGCTGCACGCGCGCAGTGTACAGGCCGGCAGTGTCCAGGTGCCGGGCATCGACAACATTTCGCACAGCAGCTCCGTCGGCAATGGCGCCGCCATCAGCAACCGTCCGCTCGACCAGCCGACCCGCTTCGACCGCCACAGCCTGCGGGGCGACCTGCCGCCCGGCTGGGACGTCGAGCTGTACTACAACAATGCGCTGGCAGGGTTCCAGCAGTCGCGCGCCGATGGCAAATACAGCTTTGACGACCAGCCGCTGGCGTACGGACCGAACGACTTCCGCCTGGTGTTCCACGGGCCGCTCGGGCAGCTGAGGGTCGAACGGCGCAGCTTCCTGCTCGAGGGCACCGCGGTGCCGCCGGGCAGCGTGTTCTACGATGTCAGCGCGCACCGCGACATCGCCGGCCATACCCGCTCGGCCGCACGTTTCGACTGGGGCGTGGCGCGCTTTCTCAGCGCCAGTGCGGCCCTGACGCGGGCGCCGGCGGGCGGCACCGAGCGCCTGTTTACCCATCTCGGCCTGCACAGCTACTGGCAGACGTTCATCCTCAGCGGCGAGGCGGCGCGCGGCGCCGACGGCGGCAATCTCGGCCAGCTGACCTTGAAGACCCAGCTGGCCGGCCTGGCGTTGAGCGCCCGCCGCGTCAGGCTGAACGGCTTCACCAGCGAGGCCTTCCCCGCCAGCGTCGATCCGGTGCGCACCCGCGACGAGCTGCGCGTCGACGGCGCCATCGACGCCGCCTGGCTGCCGGTGCTGCCGCTGTCGCTGCAGGTGCGGCGCGACACCTTGGCGTCGCGGGCGCAGAAGACGGAGGTGCAGGCCCGTGTCGCCCTCTACAGCGGCGCCACGACGTTGAGCAATTCGGTGCGCTGGCAATCGCTCGCCGGCGAGCGCGCCGCCGACGGCATGCTGCAGCTGAGTCGCCGTGTCGCCGGGCTTGGCATCAGCGGCCAGCTGCAATACACCGTCATGCCGCACCATGCCCTGTCGACCCTCGCGCTCACGGTCGACCACAAGCTCTATGACGGCTACCTGGTCAACCTTGCCGCCGTGCGTTCGTTCGAGGATGGCCAGTACCGGGTGACCGGCGCGCTGAACAAGAGTCTCGGCAGTTACGGCCTGGGGCTCAGCGCCTTCTATTCCAGCCGCCACGAGTTCGGCGCCGGCTTCCAGCTGTTCTTCGCCCTCGGCCGGGAACCGCGCCAGGGGCGCTGGATGGCGGACGCACAGCCGATGGCCTACAGCGGGTCAGCCTCGATCCGGGTATTTCTCGACAAGAACCTGAATGGCGTGATGGACGACGGCGACGAAGCGATCAAGGGCGCCGGATTCACGGTCAATGGCGGCAACCACCTGGCCCGTACCGACGCCGCGGGCATTGCCTACCTCAACCGCTTGCCGGCCAACGCCAACGTCGACCTGGCGGTCGACCCCGGCACGCTGGAAGACCCGCAATGGGTTGCCCGTACCCCGGGCGTGCGGCTGGTGCCGCGGCCGGGCAAGGTCGCCCAGGTTGACTTCGCCGTCAGCATCACCGGCGAAATCGACGGCACCGCTTATTGGAGGGTCGGCGGCGCCAGGCGCGGTATCGGCGACCTGCTGATCGAACTGGTCGACGCCGACCGCAAGGTGGCGGCGTCGGTCCGGAGCACATCGGATGGCTATTACGTGCTGCCTTACGTGCTGCCCGGGCGCTATCTGCTGCGCATTTCTCCCGAGCAGCTCAAGCGCCTCAAGCTGGCCGACAGCGCCATGCACGTGCTCACCATGACGCCGCAAGGCGACACGCTCTCCGGCCGCGATTTCGTCATCGAGTCGGCAGCCGAGTAGCGGCGATTCTGCGCGCGCCGCTGCCTGACCATTTTGACTATCATGGTGCTTTCGACCAGGGATTGCGATGAAAACTCTTTTCGCCGTGCTGCTTGCCTGCGTTTGCATCAGCGGCTGCAAGGACAAGCACGAACCGCTCAAGCCGACCGTCGGCTCGATTGCCGTGCAGGCGCCGGCCGCCTGAGTGCCGGCCGTCGCCTTTTCCGCACTTGTCGGCGCGCGACAGGGTAGACTGTCGCCCGTCCCTTTCCAATAGCAGGTGCTGCCCATGTCGTTTGTTTCCCTCGGTCTGATCGATCCGCTCGTGCGCACCCTCGGCGCGCTCGGCTACCAGAGCCCGACCCCGGTCCAGGCCCAGGCCATCCCCGCCGTGCTGGCCGGGCGCGACGTCATGGCCGCCGCCCAGACCGGCACCGGCAAGACCGCCGGCTTCGCGCTGCCGATCCTGCAGCAGCTGACCCTGGAAGGCCAGGCCGCCCCCAACACGGTGCGCGCGCTGGTGCTGGTGCCGACCCGCGAACTGGCCGAGCAGGTGCACCAGAGCTTCCTCGCTTACGGCGCCGGCCTGCCGTTGCGCACCCACGTCGCCTATGGCGGCGTCAGCATCAACCCGCAGATGATGAAGCTGCGCAAAGGCCTCGACCTGCTGGTGGCCACGCCCGGCCGCCTGCTCGACCTGCACAGCCAGAACGCGGTCAAGTTCGACCAGCTGCAGACGCTGGTGCTCGACGAGGCCGACCGCATGCTCGACCTCGGTTTTTCGCGCGAGCTCAACGCGATCTTCGCCGCCCTGCCGGCGCGCCGCCAGACGCTGCTGTTTTCGGCCACCTTCTCCGACGACATCCGCGCGCTGGCCGGCAAGCTGCTGCGTGACCCGCTCAGCATCGAAGTGAGCCCGCGCAACACCACCGTCAAGGCGATCGCCCAGTGGATCGTCCCGGTCGACAAGAAGCGCAAGCCCGAGCTGTTCATGCACCTGCTCAAGAAGAAGCGCTGGGGCCAGGTGCTGGTGTTCGTCAAGACGCGCAAGGGCGTCGACCAGCTGGTCGCTACCTTGCAGGCGCACGGCGTGTCGGCCGATTCGATCCACGGCGACAAGCCGCAGCCGGCGCGCCAGCGCGCGCTCGAGCGCTTCAAGGCCGGCCACGCCAAGATCCTGGTCGCCACCGACGTCGCCGCGCGCGGCCTCGACATCGACGACCTGCCGCTGGTAGTCAACTTCGACCTGCCGATCGTGGCGGAAGATTATGTCCACCGCACCGGCCGCACCGGCCGCGCCGGCGCCTCCGGCGAAGCGGTGTCGCTGGTCTGCGCCGACGAAGTGGTGCAGCTGGCCGCGATCGAAGTGCTGACCGGCCAGACCCTCGAACGGGTCGACGAAGCCGGCTTCGAGCCGGACCACCGCGTGCCCGTCACCAACACCCGCGGCGAAGTGATCAAGAAGCCGAAGAAGCCGAAGAAGTCGAAAGGCGACGCTCCGGTATCGCCGGTCGATGTGCGTTTCGCCAGGCGCTAGGGAAGCGCTGAACAATTGATGATTTCTGTGCAGACGAAGCAGTCAAAAGCGGCGTATTTTGCCATTTTTGATCCATTGCCCCGTGCTTCCGTCTTCAGGACGGAGCTCGGGTTTCAGAGACCCTAAATTGTCGGCGAGCCAGCATCATATTCGCCAAGCCGAACAGTGTGAACAGTTGCGCGGTGTTCTTCGCCGAGCCCCGATAGCGCGCCTTTCGATGACGGAAAGGTTCTGTACGACGTGGAACGGATGCTCAACTTTCAAATATCTGCGTGAAAACCGGCCGATCTTCGGGCCGGACGACATAGTTTTTCGACACCCTGATAGCCGGCGTCACCCAACGCCGCGACTTCGTCGCCGTGCAGCAGCGCGCGTGCCTGCGTGACGTCCGACACGTTGCCGGAAGGCCCGATCACGGTGTGTACGAGGCTAGACGCCGAGTCCACAACGATGTGGGCTTTCAGCCCGAAGTGCCAGTCGCTACCCTGCTTGGACTGGTGCATTTCCGCATCGCGCTTCTTCCCTTTGTTCTTGGTCGAGGGCGGGCCTGCGATCAGTTTGGCATCGACAATCGTTCCTTCTCGCATAATCAACCCCTGCGCTGCCAGGTGCCCGTTAATGGTCTCGAAAATTTCGCGCGTGAGTTAATGGGTCTCAAGCAGTCGACGAAATGTCACGAGCGTCGTCGCGTCCGGTGCCTATTCTCGATTGAGGTCGATACCGACGAAGCCACGAATCGCCTGGCTGTCGTAGATCGCGTCTTCGATGCCTTCGTCGGACAGACCGAAGCACTGCTGGGCAACATACATGCGCAGCACGCGCGCCCGTCCGCCCGGCGGGCGGCCAGCGCCTTCTACCTTCGGTTAGTGAGGCTCGATAATTTCATGCAATTTCGACCAATCCGTCACACTGTCGAACTTCGCGAGGAAGCGGTTTCGCCGTGTCAGCTTCTTTTTGGCGGCGTATTCGAGGTCGGAAAAACTCTTCTGCATGAAAGTTCTATTATGACTGGGAAATATATATACCAAAAACACAGTCGGATTTATTTAATCTGCTTAACTTAATGCTTGTCGATAAACTTTACAGAGTGTCTTCCAAAACTAATTTCGATAAATAAACATTGAAGTAAATCAGAGCGTTGCATGAAATGGCACAATTAATGCTTAGATAAATACACCGTGGACCTAATCGACGGCATGGAAAAATCGAAACTTTCTTAAGGGGAAGATGATGAAACAACTAGGGATTCACCATTCGAGCACAACAATTAACAAATTATTAAAGATCGCCGTCGTTGCGGCGACCGTGTTCGGCTTCGGGTCTGCGCATGCAGCACTGATGAACTGTCCGGCGTCCTTTGTCACGAACCCGACGGCCAAGGTCGAAAATGCGGGTGGAACCGCTACGGCGGTGAGTGCTTGTCAATATCTCACCCCGGCGGATCCTAGTAACGTGGCATCGATTTCCAACATCAATGCAGCTGGCTTCTTCGGTTCTACGAACTGGACCCTGAATCCGGGGAATTTACAGGTCGATCCGACCAACGATCAGGCAGGGACGTGGGCAATAACAGCCGCCAACTTTCTACTGAACGATTACATCATTGTTTTTAAGGATGGCCAGGACACCAACCTGGTTGCATTCCTTTTCAACGAGCAGTTCATGAACGGCACATGGACGACGCCGTTTACGAATCCACCGTTCGACGTCAACAATCCAAAGGATGTTTCACACTACACGATTGCACAGCGTCTTGGCGAAAGTCCGTGCACGGTCAACTGCGGCCCCCAGGAAGTGCCGGAACCAAGCAACGTCGCGCTGTTTGGCATCGGCATCCTGGGAGCTGCTGCGGCACTGCGCCGGCGGCCAGGAATAATTCGGGGCCGTTTTAGCGATTGACCTGGACCGTCTTGGTCGATGCGTTGCCTGCCGCGTCGCGGGCGGTCGCCTGGATCGTATGCGTGCCACGCGAAGCCTTGCGCGCATTCCAGGTGTAGGACACCGAAGCATTGCCGGTCGCAACCAGGGCGCCGTCGATGTACAAGCTGACCGAGGTGACCGCGACGTTATCGCTGGCGCTGACGCTGACGCCGACGTTGCCGTTCACGGTTGCACCTGCTGCAGGATTAGCGATGGTGACGGACGGAGCGACGGTATCGGCGGTGACCGTGTTAGCCACAGTGACATTGGCCGTGTTCGAAGACGAGTTGCCGGCTGCGTCGTACGCCTTGGCAACTAGCGAGGTTGCGCCATCGGCACGCGAGGTGGTGTCCCAGCTGAAGCTATAAGGCGAGGCGGTGTCGGCGCCCACCAGGGCGCCGCCGGCGTACAGTTCGACGCGGGTCACGCCCACGTTGTCAGCGGCGCTGACGCTCACGACCACGATGCCCTTGACGGTGCTGCCCGGTGCGCTGACCGACACGGTCGGCGCCTGGGAATCGGTCGTTACGCTGCCACGCGCAGCGGCCACGGCGCGCGCCGCGTTGATGCGGCCGGCGCCGGAGTAATCGTCGCGGCCGGCCACACCGATGTCGTCGGCGCTTGAGGCAAGGATGCTGTCGACTTGTGAAGGCTGCAGTGCAGGATTGGCGGACAGCATCAGGGCCACCACGCTTGCCGTCAGCGGGCTGGAGAACGAAGTGCCATTGACGGCGCCGTAGCCGCCGCCTGCGGTGGTGGTATAGATGCCCTCGCCCGGTGCGGCAACGTCGATGATCGGACCGTACGCCGACCAGCTTGGACGCCCGTCGGCAGAGTTGGTGGCTGCGACGGTGATGATGTCCGAGGTGTTGGCGCTGCCGTCGTAGGCGCCCGTGTTGCCGGCTGAAGCGACTACCAGGCCGCCCTTGCTGCGCATGTACTGCGCCGCCATCTGCACCGCTGCCACGTTGGAAACGATATAGCTGATGTTGGCAACGCGCGCGCCGTTGTCGGCGGCGAAGGTGATGGCGTTGGTAACGGTGCTGTAGTACGAAATGCCGCCCGCCGCGTTGGCAATACGCAGTGGCATGATGTTGGCGTTCCACGCGCCGCCGGTTACACCGGCCGCGTTGTTGCCGATTGCCGCCGCCACGCCCGCAACCTTGGTGCCGTGGCCGTTGATGTCGGTAGTGTTGCTATTGTTGTCGAAGAAGTTCCAGCCCGGGACCATGCGTGCGGCCAGGTCGGGGTGGGTGCTGTCGACACCGCCGTCAAGGACGGCGATGGTGATACCCGCGCCGGTGGCGGTGTCCCATGCCACCGATGCGCCGATTTTCGGCAGGTGCCAAGCGCTCGGGTAATAGGTGTCCGAAGGCGTCATCTGCGGCGGCAGTTCGCCGTCGAGTTCGGCGAACTTGACGTGCGGATTGCGCTCAAGCGCCTGCAGCAAGGCCGTCTCGCGGCCGGCAGGCACGTCGACCAGATACATGTTCACACCCTTCATCTTGCGCGCGCCCTGGGCGCCGTGAGTCTTGATGATCTTGATGAACTCGGCAACCGGCAGGCCCGCGCGCGGCGCCACAAGGATGCGGCCGGCGGCGAAGCGCTCAGGCTTGGCGGCATGGGCCGTCGCTGGAACCATGGAAGCGGCGGTGGCGGCAAAGGCGGTGGCCAGGGCAAGGCGTGCTGGGGAGAAACGGAAGAAGTGGTGCATGGTGAGTCCTTAGTTCGAGTGAATTTCGGAACAGGACTACTGGAGGACGCTGCATGATGCGGCACCTTGCCGGAGGATGCTCATCCGTTGGTGACACAATTCCATACTCCGTCACGCGGCGATGCGCGCTCAGGTTGCGATTCTGGCAGTCCTGCCGTCGTGGGGCCGATAGGCCCGGTAGACCGATGACTTTGCGTCGCCTGCTTTCGCTGGCTTTGCGTTTTACAGATGCTTGATTCCAATGCTAACGCGAAATATTCCCAGAAACAATTGAATCACCGCAATAACTTACTCTTTTCGGCAAATTGTTTGTAACAAACTGCCGCGCGACAACAAAACCGCGAATTTTACTTATTCAATTTCTATGGGACTTAGATAAAAGAAAGGTTTCTTTATTTTTTTAATATATTGATTATCTGGCTAGACATAGCGGCCCGCTATCTGTTTGAATAGCCGATAGACGCCCATTGCCAACGCAATGAATGCCACTTTTATATCTGAAGTTAACGCTGTAACACCTTCTTTGACGATTCAATAATATTGATATTTCTCTATAAATACACACTTTGGTTCAAGGAATCCGACATTACAATTGCCGCACAGAAAATAATCGCATATGATTGAATTGAATCTGAACAGGGCAAACCGCGCGAAAGCGCGGGACGCAAAGTCAACGGTCTACAGGGTGCACGCGCTCCACGACGGCAGGACTGCCAGACATGCTCCGCGCCGGCGCGGGAAGACGCTTCCGCGGGCCGTTCCGGTCTGGCAGGGATGCGTCGCCGTATGACTGCAGTCTTGTTTTAGCAACTTATAAAACAGGACACACGCAATGACACTCTCCCCACTCCACTGCAAATTTGGCGCTTCGCTGATGGCCGGCGCCTGTGCCATGGCTTCCCTCTCGGCGTACGCCAACCCGAACCTGCCGGACCAGCAAGACTATGCCCGCGGCCGCATCCTGGTCGAAGCGCGTCCCGGCCTGTCGAACGAACAGTTCGACAAGATTCTCAAGGTCCACGGCGGCAAGCGCCGCAAGCTGGGCCAGAGTAACGTGCACCTTGTCGAACTGCCTGGCAATGCGTCCGAAACGGCCGTCGTCGAACGGCTGCGCCACAATCCGAACCTGAAGTTTGCCGAACTGGACCGCCGGGTCAAAGTCTCCATGGCGGTCAACGACCCCTACATCGGCAGCGCATGGCACCTCAACAAGATTGGCGCCGCCAACGCCTGGGATATCGCCGAGGGCGCCGGCGTCACCATCGCCATCCTCGATTCCGGCGTCGACACCGCCCATCCGGACCTGGCGCCAAACCTGGTCGCCGGCTACAACAGCTACAGCAACAATACCGATGTCGCCGACGTCTGCGGTCACGGCACCGGCGTCGCCGGCACCGCCGCAGCGGCCACCAACAACGCCATTGGCGTTGCCGGCATGGCCGGGCGCGCCAAGATCATGCCGGTTCGCATCGCCTACCTCGACGCCAGCAATGGCTGCTACGCCTATTACAGCACTGTCTCCAGTGGCCTGACCTGGGCCGCCGACCACGGCGCGCGCATCGCCAACATCAGCTATTCGGGCGCCTCCGGCAGCGCGTCGGTGCAAAGCGCCGCGCAGTACATGAAGAGCAAAGGCGGCCTGGTGTTCGTCTCCGCCGGCAACACCGGTACAGACCAGGGCATGACCCCGACCAGCGCCATGGTCGTCGTGTCCGCCACTGATTCGAACGACGCCAAGGCCAGCTGGTCGAGCTTCGGCAACTTCGTCACCCTCGCCTCGCCCGGCGCCGGCATCTGGAGCACCACGCGCGGCGGTAGCTACCAGGCATGGAACGGCACCTCGTTCGCCAGCCCGCTGGCAGCCGGCGTCGCCGCGGTGATGATGGCCGCGGGTCCGGCGCTCAGCGCTACGCAGGTTGAAGGCTTGCTGTATTCGACCGCGCTCGACCTCGGTGCGGCCGGCCGCGATCCACTGTTCGGATACGGCAGGGTCAACGCTGCCGCCGCCGTAGCGGCCGCCGCCAGCACCGTCATCGTCGCCGACACCGTGGCGCCATCGGCGCTGATCGGCGCCCCGCTCGGCAGCAGTTCCGTCTCCGGCCAGGTCGCCGTCGACGCCAGCGCCAGCGACAATGTCGGCGTCGTGCGGGTCGAACTGCAGGTCAATGGCACCACCGTTGCGGCCGATACGGCCGCCCCTTACGGTTTCAGCTGGGATTCGACCGGTACCGCCAATGGCATGGCCAGCCTGGTCGCGGTCGCCGTAGACGCCGCCGGCAACCGCGGCGCCTCCGCCCCTGTCGCCGTCAATGTGTCGAACGTCATCGCGCCGGTAGTCGTCGATACCACGGCGCCGGTGGTGTCGATTAACAACCCGGTTGGCGGCGCCGTCTCGGGCAACGTCGCCGTCAACGTCAGCGCAAGCGACAACAGCGGCGCGGCAGGCATCACCCAGTCCCTGTACATCGATGGCAAGTTGAGCGCAAAAGGCAACGGAGGGTCGCTGTCGTATAACTGGAATAGCCGCAAAGCGACCGCCGGCGCCCACACGATCCAGGCGGTGTCGCGCGATGCCGCCGGCAACTCCACCAGCGCGAGCGTGATCGTCACCACCCGCTGACGGCCGGGCGCCGTGCCGCCAGCGTGACAGTGGCGGCACCGGCGCCTCGCGCCACAACCAACCGAGCCAGCGCCGACCCACGGTGCGTAACACTGGCAACTTGGCATTGGCGGACTATACTACCGGGGCAGGCCACAGCGAACCGAGCCCCGCCATGATCAGCCACTTCGAGATCCATCCAGCAGCGCCGCTGCGCGGCGCCGTCGCCCTCCACCGGCGCCGCCTCGCCCTCGCGCTCGACCAGGCCGACATCGGCTGGCTCGACCGGGCGGCCGGCTGCCGCCGCCGCGTCGCCCGCGACGAGCGCCTGTTCCGCATGGACCAGCCGTTTCGCAACCTGTACGCGATCCGCTTTGGCCACTTCAAGACCTATCAGTTCAACGGCGCCGGCGAGCAGCAGATCACCGGCTTCCAGATGGCCGGCGAACTGCTCGGGCTCGACGGCCTCGGCGGCGAACGCCACCGCTGCGACGCCGCCGCGCTGGAAGACAGCGAAGTGTGCGAGATCCCGTTCGCCAGCCTGGAGCAGCTGTTCTACCACGAGCCGGAACTGCTGCGCCGCTTCCACCGCATCATGGGCCAGGAGATCGCGCGCGAGCAGGAGCTGATGCTCGTGCTGGGCAACATGCGCGCCGAGCAGCGCTTCGCCGTGTTCCTGATCAACCTGGCGGCGCGCTACGCCGCGCGCGGCTATTCGCCCACCTCCTTCCAGCTGCGCATGTCGCGCGAGGAGATCGGCAACTACCTCGGCTTGACCATCGAAAGCATCAGCCGCCTGCTGTCGCGCTTCAAGAAGGACGGCCTGCTGAAAGTCGACAGGCGCGACGTCACGCTGCTCGAGCCGGCCCTGCTCGAAGCGCTGGCGGCCGGCACCGGCCACTGCCGGCCGATGTCCTAGGCCGCGCCGCCTACGCCTTCGCCTGCGCGGCGATCCACTGGTCGATCACCTGCGCCAGCACTTCCAGCGGCACCGAGCCGGTCTTGAGCACGACGTCGTGGAACGCCGGCAGCGAAAACTTCGGCCCCAGCGCCTTGCGCGCGTGCTCGCGCAGTTCGACGATGCGCAGCATGCCGATCATGTACGAGCATGCCTGGCCCGGCCACACCACGTAGCGCTCGACCTCCTGCGCGCCGATGCCGTAGTCGATCGCCTGCTGGCGCGTCCAGCCCTTGGCGTGCAGGCCGGTGTCGACCACCAGCCGGCGCGCGCGAAACAGCTGCGAGTTGAGCGCGCCGAGCAGGCCCGCCAGGTCGCCTTCGTACCAGCCCTGCTCCATCGCCAGCTTCTCGGTGTACAACGCCCAGCCTTCCGAGTGCGCGCTGCCGCCGCCGAAAATGCGCTGGCTGCGAAAGCGCGGCAGGTCGGCCTGCTCCTGCTGGATCGCCAGCTGGAAGTGGTGGCCGGGGATGCCTTCATGGTACGACAGCGTGCGCATCTTCGTCATCTCGAACAGCGGCCCGCGCAGCGGCACCCAGAACACGCCGGGACGGCTGCCGTCCGGCGCCGGCAGCGTGTAGTGCGCGGCGGCGCTGGCCTCGGTCAGCGCCGGCTCGCGCTTTACCGCCAGCGGCGCGCGCGGGCGCACATTGAACAGCGCCGCGCTGCGCCGTTCGGCGTCGACCTCCATCGCCGCGTAGCGCTCGAGGATCTGCGCGCGCGGATCGGCGCCGGCCGGCTGCAGCGTGGCGTCCAGCGCCGCCATCCGCGCCGGGATGGCGCCGTCGGCAAAGCCGAGCGTGCGCAGGTGGCGATCCATCTCCGCTTCGATGCGCGCCACTTCGCGCAGGCCGATCGCGTGGATCTCGTCGGCCGTCAGCCTGGTGCCGGTGAAGCCGGCCAGCGCCTGCCTGTAGGCGGCGGCGCCGCCCGGCAGGCGCGACACGCCCGCCGCGTCGCCGCTGCGCGCATGCAGCTCGGCCAGGAAGCCCTGCACCCGCGCGTAGGCCGGACGCACCTGGTCGGCGACGATGCGCGCCGCTGCCGCCACCGCGGCGGCGCGCGCCTCGGGGGTCAGGTCCGCCAGCGCGGCGCTGCGCTCGGCCAGCGCGGTCACCAGCGGGTTCTGCGCCGGCGCCGGCGCCAGGAACGTGGCGACCTGGGTTTGCGCGCGCTCGACGATGAAGCGCGGCGGAATCAAGGACCTGGCCGTTGCGGCGCGCGAGCGTGCAAGCGCCTCGTCGATCCGCGTCGCCACCTGCGACAGCCGCGCCAGGTAGGCCGGCACGTCGGCGGCGCGCCGCAACGGCTGCAACTGGGTCATGAACTGCACCAGCGACACGTGGGTGCCGCTCATCTGGTTGAAGTCGAAGCGGTAGCCGTCGAACGGCTCGCCGGCCAGGTCGTTTTCGAGCGACCACAGCATCACGGCTGCCGACACGCGCTGCGTCTGGTCGAGGCTTGCCGTGTTCCACTGCTTCAGGCGTGCCACGCCGGCGCGCCGCAGCGCCGAGCGCTTGTCGCGCTGCTGCGCCGTCAGCGGCGTCAGCTGGCGGTCCAGCGCTTCCTGTTCGACGCCCGCAAAATACTGCGTGGCGGTGGCCATCTGCGGCTCGATGCGCACCATGTCGGCGGCAAACTGGTCAGCCCAGGCGGTAAACGCCGGATCCGGCCTGGCGGCGGCCGCCGCCACGGGGGCTGCGGCGCCTTGCGCCAGCACGGGCGGCAGCACGCCGGCGCCCAGCATCAGCGGCAGCAGCAGCGTGGCGACGGCGGCGCGCAATGGCAGCCGGCGGGGGATGGATGTCATCTTCTCTCCAGAGTGGTGTGGTTCAGCAATAATTTGCTGAATTTAACATTCAATGTGGAAATAGACCATCTTTTCACGGCCGCGCATGGACGATTCAAGTCATTCTTTCCTGTATGTCAACGGGTATTTACCGTTGGGCGCGCCATACGGGCTTATAATGAACACCGGCACTTCGCGCCGCGGACCTGCCGTCACCTGAATCGAAGCCAATGAACCACCCTATGCCATATGTCGCAACGCCACAATTGAACGTGTCCGCGCTTAAGGCCAGCTGTGCAGCATGCAGCATGCATCAGCTCTGTTTGCCGATGGGGCTCGACGACGCCGACATCCTGCGCCTCGACGAAGTGATTGGCCGCCGCCGCCGCATTGCGCGCGACGAGCGCCTGTACCAGATGGGCGAGCCGTTCCGCAACCTGTACGCGATCCGCTTCGGCCACTTCAAGACCTACCAGGTCAACGCCGCCGGCGAGCAGCAGATCACCGGCTTCCAGATGGCCGGCGAATTGCTCGGCATGGACGCCATCAGCGGCGACCGCCACCATTGCGATGCGGTCGCGCTGGAAGACACCGAAGTGTGCGAAATTCCGTTCGCCGGGCTCGAGGACCTGTTCGGCCATGTGCCGACGCTGCTGCGCCACTTCCACCGCATCATGAGCCAGGAAATCACGCGCGAGCAGAACGTCATGCTCTTGCTGGGCAATATGCGCGCCGAGCAGCGCTTCGCCGTGTTCCTCGTGAACCTGTCGTCGCGCTACGCCGCGCGCGGCTACTCGGCCACCAGCTTCCAGCTGCGCATGTCGCGCGAGGACATCGGCAACTACCTCGGCCTGACCATCGAAAGCGTCAGCCGCCTGCTGTCGCGCTTCAAGAAGCAGGGCCTGCTGACGATCGACAAGCGCGAAGTGACGCTGCTGCAGCCGGTGCTGCTGCGCGCGATGGCGGCCGGCACCGAGCAGTGCCAGCCGATGTCGTAAGCCCTCGCCGCCGCTAGAACGGCGGCTGGTCGGCCGCCGGCACCACGATCAGGTAGCACGTCAGCATGCAGGCCAGCGCGCACAAGGTCCAGAACATGAAAAAGCCGATGCTGTACACCGCCATCGGCGACAGCCCGCTGCCGCCCAGATGGGCCAGTTCGCCCGGGTCGAACAGCGAAAAAAACGCCGCCTCGGCCAGCGCCGCGGTCAGGAACGACGGCCACAACACCATCATCGCCCGCCTCATGGCGCCGCCGCCACCGCATCGGCGGCGATTTCCAGCCGCTGCTGCTGCGGCCAGCTCCAGCTGCGCGCAAGGCGCCATTCGCGCCGCGCTCCCTCCACCACCACCTGCCAGTGGGTGTGTTCCAGCGCCGGCAGCGGCGCCGCAAAGCGGCCCGCCGCATCCGGCTGCACCAGCAGCTTGAGGTCCTTGGCCGGCTGGGTCGGATGGGCCAGGTAGATATGCAGCGGCGCCGCCAGCGGCAGTCCGGCGCCGCGCATCGAGCCGGTCAGCGTCGCGCTGGCGGCGTCGTAGCGCGCCTCGAACGACAGCCCCAGCGCCGCCGCCGCGCGGTCGCGCCGCAGGTCCTGGTTGATCGCCTTGCCCTGCTTGTAGTAGTCGTCCACCACCATCGCGTCCGGCCGACTGATGGCGAGGTAGCCGGCAAAGGCGCCGCCGCAAATGACGAACACCGGGCCCAGCATCAGCAGCCACGGCCAGCGATGCGAGTACCAGGGCTTGGCGCCGGCGCCCGCCAGTACGGGTGATGCAGCTTGCATGTCAGTCTCCTTTTTCATTATCTCGGTACGATGAATACGGCTTCTTCCGCCACCTTCAGGGAAGGGTCGTCGACCGCCACCAGCGTAAATTCGATGCGGTTCGATCCTGCCAGCGCCGCCTCGCGCGGCACCCGCACGCGCACCGGCACGGCGCGCGCGCTGGCCCCCTCCAGCTGCGCCGTATCCGGCGAAGCGAGCCGGATCGACGGCAGGCCGGATACGGCGATGCGGAAGGTGTGCGCGGTTTCGGCGGTGTTCATCACCTGCAGCCGGTAGACGTTTTCGATCAGCCCGTCCTCCACTTCGCGCCCCATCGCGCCGCGGTCGCGGATGACGTCGAGCTTGAGCGGGGTGCGCAGCGCCAGCGCGGCGCCCAGCACGGCGACGATCAGCGCCAGCAAGGCGGTGTAGATCAGCACGCGCGGGCGCAGCACCCGCCGCCGCATCTGCGCCAGGCTCCAGCCGCCGGCCAGCGCGTGTTCGGTCGAATAGCGGATCAGCCCGGGCGGCAGGTCGATCTTGGCCATCACCGAATTGCAGGCGTCGATGCAGGCGGCGCAGCCGATGCATTCGTACTGCAGGCCCTGGCGGATGTCGATCCCGGTCGGGCAGACCTGGACGCACATGTTGCAGTCGATGCAGTCGCCCTTGGCCGCGGCCGCCGGCGCCTGCGGCGCCGCTGCCGCGGCGTTCCTGCCGGCGCTGCGCGCCGCCAGTTGCGCGCGCGGTTCGCCGCGCGCGGCGTCGTAGGTGACGATCAGGGTGTCCTTGTCGAACATCGCGCTCTGGAAGCGCGCGTATGGGCACATGTACTTGCACACCTGCTCGCGCAGCCAGCCGGCGTTGCCGTAGGTGGCCAGCGCGTAGAACAGGATCCAGAAGGTCTCCCACGGGCCGAGGCGGAACCCGGCGATCGCCCCCATCAGGTCGGCCAGCGGCGTGAAGTAGCCGACGAAGCTCAATCCCGTCCACAGCGCCACCGCGCCCCAGGCCGCGTGCTTGGCGACCTTGCGCGATATCTTGTCGAGCGTCCACGGCTGGCGCGCCAGCCGCATGCGCGCGCTGCGCGCGCCTTCGATGCGGCGCTCGATCCACAGGAAGATCTCGGTGTACACCGTCTGCGGGCAAGCGAAGCCGCACCACACCCGCCCGGCCACCGCGGTGACCAGGAACAGCGCGTAGGCGCAGACGATCAGCAGCGCGGCCAGGTAGATGAAGTCCTGCGGCCACAGCACCACGCCGAAGATGTAGAACTTGCGCGCGCCGAGGTCGAACAGTACCGCCTGGCGGCCGTTCCAGGTCAGCCACGGCAAGCCGTAGAACACGGCCTGGGTCAGCCACACGCAGATCCAGCGCAGCGTGGCGTAGCGCCCCTTCGCCTCGCGCGGGTAGATTTCCTCGCGCGCGGCGTACATGTGGATGACGGCTTCGCGCGGCGCTTCGACACTCATTTCGCGGCACCTCCGGCCGGCTGGTTCGACAGGCCCCACACGTACGCTGCCAGCAGGTGCACCTTCGGCTCGCCGAGGAAAGCGTCGAACGCCGGCATCGTGTTGACGCGGCCCTTGTTGATCGTCTCCATGATGGTGTTCGGGCTCGAACCGTACAGCCAGACCTTGTCGGCCAGGTTGGGCGCGCCCAGCGCCTGGTTGCCGAGGCCATTGGCGCCGTGGCAGGCGGCGCAGGCGGCGAACTTGCCCTTGCCGAAGGCGACCTTGATCGGGTCGGCCGGCAGGTCCGACAGGCTCCTGACGTAATGGGCGACGTTCTCGACGTCCTTGTCGGAGCCGACCGCCGCTGCCATCGGCGGCATCTGGCCGCTGCGCCCGTGCAGGATGGTGGTCTTGATCACCGACGGATCGCCGCCGTACAGCCAGTCGCCGTCGGTCAGGTTCGGGAAGCCCTTGTTGCCGCGCGCGTCGGAGCCGTGGCACTGCGCGCAGTAGGTCAGGAACAGCCGCTCGCCGATCGCGCGCGCCTGCGGGTCGGCCGCAACCGCCTTCAGGTCCTGCTTCGCATACCTGTCGAACAGCGGACCGTATTCGGCTTCCGCCTTTTTCAGCTCGGTCTTGTAGGCGCCCGACGACTTCCAGCCAAGGCTGCCGGCATAGCTGCCCAGTCCCGGATACAACACCAGGTAGACCAGCGCGAACACGATGGTGATGTAGAACAGCCACATCCACCAGCGCGGCATCGGCGTATTCAGTTCGGTCAGGTCGGTGTCCCAGACGTGGCCGGTGGTGCCGTGATCGACCTGGCTGCCGTCGGCGGCCAGCTTGACGCGGTGAATCGACTGCGACCATAGCAGCAGGCCGCAGCCGGCGATCGACAGCAGCGTGATGACGACGATGAAGAGGTCCCAGAAACCGTGGGTGAAATCAGCCATGCTCGAATTCCTCCTCGTCGGCGAACGGCAGCGCCGCCGCCGTCGCAAAATCTTCGCGCCGCTTGACCAGGAAGGTCCAGACGACGATGCCGAGGAAGGTGACGAAGCTGACCACCGTCATCACGCTGCTCGCGCTGTCAAAAATATGTTCGATTGCCATGTTCAGTTCCTCGTCTTGATCAATGTGCCCAGCCCTTGCAGGTAGGCCACCAGCGCATCCTGTTCGGTCTTGCCTTCCAGGCTGGCAGGGGCATCCTTGATGTCCTGCTCGCTGTACGGCACCGCCAGGCGCTGCAGCGCGCGCATCTTCGGCACCACTTCCGCCGGCACCAGCGCGGTGCTGGCCAGCCACGGGTAATTCGGCATGTTCGACTCCGGCACCAGCGCGCGCGGGTTGTCGAGGTGGGTGCGGTGCCATTCGTCGCTATAGCGCCCGCCGACCCGCGCCAGGTCGGGACCGGTGCGCTTCGAGCCCCACTGGAACGGCCGGTCGTAGACGAATTCGCCGGCCACCGAATAGTGGCCATAACGCTCGGTCTCGGCACGGAACGGACGGATCATCTGCGAATGGCAGTTGTAGCAGCCTTCGCGCACGTAGATGTCGCGTCCCACCAGCCGCAGCGGCGAATACGGCTTCAGGCCGGCGATCGGCTCGGTGGTCGACTTCTGGAAGAACAGCGGTACGATTTCAACCAGGCCGCCGACCGAGATGACCAGCAGCACGAGGCCGATCAGCAGCCACGGATTCTTCTCGATCCATTCATGCGAAAACTTCATTCGGTGCTCCTTTGTGTCCGGGGTTCAGTGACGGGATGAGCGGGTCGACCGCAACGGTCTGGCGCATCGTCATGTAGGTGTTATAGGCCATCATCAGCATGCCGGTCAGGTACAGCAGGCCGCCACCGAAGCGGATCACGTAGTACGGATAGGTCGCCTTGACGCCTTCGACGAAGGTGTAGGTCAGGGTGCCGTCGGCGTTCACCGCGCGCCACATCAGGCCCTGCATCACGCCAGCGATCCACATCGAGGCGATGTACAGCACGATGCCGATGGTGGCGACCCAGAAGTGGGCGTCGATCAGCGGGATGCTCCACATCTGCTTCTTGCCCGACAGGCGGGGAATCAGGTAGTAGATCGAACCCATCGTGATGAAGCCGACCCAGCCCAGCGCGCCGGCATGGACGTGGGCGATGCCCCAGTCGGTGTAGTGCGACAGCGCGTTGATGGTCTTGATCGACATCATCGGGCCTTCGAAGGTGGCCATGCCGTAGAACGACAGCGAGACGATCAGGAACTTCAGGATCGGGTCCGAGCGCAGCTTGTGCCAGGCGCCCGACAGCGTCATGATGCCGTTGATCATGCCGCCCCACGATGGCGCCAGCAGGATCAGCGAGAACACCATGCCGATCGACTGGGTCCAGTCGGGCAGCGCGGTGTAGTGCAGGTGGTGCGGGCCGGCCCACATGTAGGTGAAGATCAGCGCCCAGAAGTGGACGATCGACAGCCGGTACGAATACACCGGGCGCTCGGCCTGTTTCGGGATGAAGTAGTACACCATGCCGAGGTAGCCGGCGGTGAGGATGAAGCCGACCGCGTTGTGGCCGTACCACCACTGGATCATTGCGTCCTGCACGCCCGAATAGGCCGAATACGATTTCATCGCCGATGCCGGCATGCTGGCGCCGTTGACGATGTGCAGCAGCGCGACGGCGATGATGTAGGCGCCGAAGAACCAGTTGGCGACATAGATGTGCGCCACCTTGCGCTTGACGATGGTGCCGAAGAAGACCACCGCGTAGGCCACCCACACCACCGTGATCAGGATCGCGATCGGCCATTCCAGCTCGGCGTACTCCTTGCCGCGCGTGAAGCCCATCGGCAGCGTGATCACCGCCGACACCAGCACCGCCTGCCAGCCCCAGAAGGTGAAGGCGGCCAGCTTGTCGGAAAACAGCCGCACCTGGCAGGTGCGCTGCACCACGTAATACGACGTCGCGAACAGGCCGCAGATGCCGAACGCGAAGATCACCGCGTTCGTGTGCAGCGGCCGCAGACGCCCGTAACTGAGCCAGGGGATGTCGAAATTGAGCGCGGGCCACGCCAGCTGCGCGGCGATGAAGACGCCGACCAGCATGCCGATCACCCCCCAGGCCACGGTGGCGATCGCGAACTGCTTGACGATCTTGTAGTTGTAATTCAAGGCTGTGTCCACTAGTACTCTCCTGGCAATCCATCGATGACAGCACGAAGAGTAAGTTTCCACAGCCCAAAAATCTTTGATGTGAATCAAATTGACTCAGATCAACGGAAACTGCGCCCGAACTGGCATATCGTGCGCGCGCATGCGCTATTTGACGAAAATCAAACGAAAACGCTGTCGCGCGCCCACACTCGACCCAGTGACGACCACCCGACCAGGAGCGCCCGATGCTGACGCCTGAATTAAGCACGCAACTGACCACCCTGCTCAAGCGCATGCGCGACGACCTGACGGCGCCCGCGCGCAGGGCCGAACGCGGCGACGCGTTCGACGCCGACGCCGACACCGACGGCGCCGGCGACGACGCCGCACGGCTGGCCAGCCGCGACGATGCGGAACTCGACCGCATCTACCGCGCGCTCGGCCGGCTCGAACTCGGCGAGGCCGACGTCTGCATCGTCTGCGGCGAGCTGATTGCGCCGGACCGACTGCTCGCCAATCCGCTGGCCGACACCTGCATCGCCGACCAGCGCGACATCGAGCGCGGCGAGCACCTGGCCAACCCGGGCGGCACGCCGACCATGTAGCGTGTCAGCCGCCGCTGTCGTCGTCCTGCAGCACGCGCTGGCCCGGCCCCTCGAGGTCGTCGAACTGGCCGCTGTCGGCCGCGCCGAAAAACACCCAGATCGCCAATGCGACCAGGCAGATACTGAGGGGGATCAGCAGGTACAGCGCTTCCATCGTCACTCCTTCGCGCGCAGGCGCAGCGCATTGATCACCACCACCGCGGAGCTGAGCGACATGCCGACGCCGGCCATCCACGGATTGAGCAGGCCGCACGCGGCGGCCGGAATCGCGCACAGGTTGTACAGCGTGGCCCAGGCCAGGTTCTGGCGGATCACCGCCAGCGTGCGCGACGCGGTGACGGCGCACTCGCCGAGCGCCGCCAGGCGGTTCGACAGCAGCACGCAATCGGCGTGCATGCGCGCCAGGTCGCTGCCGCCGCCCATCGCGAACGAGACGTCGGCCGCGCGCAGCACCGCCGCGTCGTTGACGCCGTCGCCGACCATCGCCACCACCGCGCCGTCGGCCTGCAGCGCCTGCACGAACGCCAGCTTCTGCTCCGGCATCTGCCCGGCCAGCACGCGGTCGATGCCCAGTTCGCGCGCCACCCGCCGGGTGACCGCCGGCGCGTCGCCCGACAGCAGGATCACCTCGACGCCGCGCTGCTGGAACTGGCGCACCACCGCGTGCGCGTCCTCGCGCAAGGCGTCGGCCAGTTCGAAGCGCGCCAGCGGCGCGCCGGCGCCGGCCAGGTACACCTGCGACGCATGCTCGTCGGCGGCGCCGGCGGCATCGGGCGCGCCGGCAAACGCGGCGCTGCCGAGCCGGTAGCGCACGCCGTCGACCACCCCTTCGATGCCCTGCCCCGCCACCGCGTGCACCTCGCGCGCCTCGCGCGCCTGGCGCCCGCCGGTTTCGCCGGCCGCGCCCGCGGCGCGCAGCGCCATCCCCAGCGGATGGGTGCTCGATTGCTCCAGCGCGGCGGCGATCGCCAGGCATTCTTCGCGCGGCATCGCCGCCATCAGGTGCAGCGCCCGCAATGCCGGCTCGCCGCGCGTCAGGGTGCCGGTCTTGTCGAACACCACGTGGGTAGCGCGGTGCAGCGTTTCCAGCACGTGCGGCTGCACCACCAGCACGCCGCGCCGCACCAGCCGCGCGGTGGCCGCCGCCAGCGCCGTCGGCGTCGCCAGCGACAGCGCGCACGGGCACGACACCACCAGTACCGCGATCGCCACCTGCCACGCGCGGGCCGGGTCGACCCACTGCCAGGCGACGAACACCGCTAGCGCAAACAGCAGCAGCGCCGCCACGAACCAGGCCGCGACCCGGTCCGCCCACAGCGCGATGCGCGGCTTGCCGTGGCCGGCGCGCTCGACCAGCTTGACCAGCAGCGCCAGCGTGCTGTCCTGCGCCGCGCGCACCACCCGCAGCACGATCGGCTGGCCGGCGTTGACCGCGCCGCCGGGCAGCTCGTCGCCGACGCCGCGCCGCTGCGGCCGGCTTTCGCCGGTCAGCAGGGCCAGGTCCACTTCGGTGGCACCTTCGACGATGACGCCGTCGGCGGCCACCGCTTCGCCCGGCCGCACCAGCACCACGTCGCCGGCGGCCAGGCGCGCGGCGGCCACCAGTTCGGTCGCGCGGCTGGCCGGATAGCCGGTCATCATTGCCGCCGCCGCCGGCAGCGCGCGGCGCAAGCCCTCGAGCGCGCGCGCGGCGCCGCGCCGCGCCGACAGCTCGAGGTAGCGGCTGCCCAGCAGCAGGAAGATGAACATCGTGATCGAGTCGAACCAGACGTCGCCGTGCCCGCGCAGCAGCGCAACCAGGCTGCCGCCGAACGCGGCGGCGATGCCGAGCGCCACCGGCACGTCCATGCCTGGCATGCGCTGTTTCAGCCCGAGCCAGGCGCCGCGCCAGAACGGCTGCGCCGAATACGCCACCGCCGGCAGCGTCAGCAGCAGCGACGCCCACTGCATCAGCGCCGTCATGTCGGCGTCCATGGTGCCGTCGTCGGCCAGGTACACCGGCAGCGCGTACATCATCACCTGCATCATCGACAGACCGGCGATGAACAGCTGGCGGAACAGCTTCTTGCGTTCGCGCTCGAGCTGCTCGCCGTGGCGCAGCGGATCGAACGGGTAGGCCGCGTAGCCGATCTCGCGCAGCGCGCCGAGGATCGCGCTCGGCCGGCATTGCTGCGCCGACCAGCTCACCTGCAGCCGGCCGGTGGCGACGTTCATGTCGGCGCCGCGCACCCCGGCCAGGCTGCGCAGGCGCCGTTCGATCAGCCACACGCAGGCGGCGCAGCGGATGCCGTCGACCGAATACACCGCCTCGCTGGCGACGCCATCGTGATCGCTATCGCTATCGTTATCGTTATCGTTATCGTTATCGTTATCGTACAGCGCCAGCTCGGGCGGCGCCAGCGCCGCCAGGTCGGCCGGCGCCGCGAACGCGGTGCGGCTGGTGTAATAGTCGGCAAAGCCGCTGGCGACGATGCTGGTGGCCACCGCGGCGCAGCCGGGGCAGCACATCGGCCGCGCCACGCCGCCGACCGCCGCCGACCAGCGGCCGTCGGCCGGCACCGGCAAGCCGCAGTGGTAACAGGCGAGCGACGCCGGCCGCGCGCTCACGGCAGCATTCCCGGCACGGTCAGGCACAGCGCGTCGATCCAGCCGTGGCTGATGCCGGTCGCCGCGCGCACCAGGCCGACGACGCCGAAGCCGAGCACCACCATGCCGGCGGCGACGCGCACCGCGCGCCGGCCGATCCAGTTGCGCAGCGGCGCGCCGAGCAGGCCGATCGACAGCAGCATCGGCAGCGTGCCCAGGCCGAACGCCGCCATCACGCCGGCGCCCGCCAGCGCCGACCCGCTCAGCATCGCCGTCAGCAGCACGCTGTAGACCATCCCGCACGGCAGCCAGCCCCACAGGCCGCCCATCGCCAGCAGCTTCCATGGCGTATCGAGCGGCAGCAGCCTGCGCGTCAGCGGCTCGAGCCGGCGCCAGCCGACGCGGCCGATCTGTTCGAGCCGCGCCAGGCCGCGCCAGGCATCCATCAGGTACAGGCCGAGCAGCACCAGCATCAGGTTGGCCAGCCAGTAGCCGGCCGTTTCGATCGCCGCCAGCCCGCTCAGCGCGCGCGCGCCGCCGGCCGCGCCGCCGGCCAGGGCGCCGGCCGCCGCGTAACTGGCGATGCGCCCGCTGTTATAGGAGAGCACCCGCAGCAGCGAATCGAGCGGCGGCGCCCTGGTCGTCGAAATGACCGCTACCGGAAACGAGCGCGCCGGCGCCACCGAAAAGGCGCTGACGATGCCGCCGCACATGCCGGCGCAGTGCACGCTGCCGAGCAGGCCGACCATGAACACCGGCACCAGGCTGATCGCGCTCATCGCCGCCCCTTCAAACGGTTTTCGGGCAGCGCGGCGTTGCCGGCTGCTCGCTCAGGTAGCGGTCAAACACCATGCAGATATTCCGGATCAGCAGCCGGCCTCTGGCGGTGACGCTGACGTATTCGGGGCCGACCACTACCAGCCCCTCCGCCTCGAGCGCGCGCAGCCGCTCCAGTTCGGACGCGAAATAGTCGGCGAACACGATCGGGAAGGCCTGCTCGATGGCGCCGAACGACAGCTCGAACTGGCACGTCAGCATCTGGATCAGGGTGCGCCGCAGGGCGTCGTCGACGCTCAGTTCGATGCCGCGCTCGATCGGCAGCTCGTTGCTGTCGATCCGCTCGTAGTACGCTTCCAGCGTCTTGACGTTCTGGCTGTAGGTGGGGCCGACCGCGCCGATGGCCGACACCCCGCACGCCACCAGGTCAGCCTCGGCATGCGTCGAATAGCCCTGGAAATTGCGATGCAGCCGGCCCTGGCGCTGGGCCACCGCGAGATCGTCTTCCGGCTTGGCGAAATGGTCCATGCCGATGTAGACGTAGCCGGCGGCGGTCAGGCGGCGGATGCACAGCGCCAGCATGTCGAGCCTGGCGTCGGCGCCCGGCAGGTCGGCGTCGTCGATGCGGCGCTGCTGCTTGAAAAGGTGCGGCAGGTGGGCATAGCTGTAGACCGCGATGCGGTCGGGGTCGGCCGCGATCACTTTCGACAGCGTCTGCGCGATGCTCATCACGGTCTGCTTGGGCAGCCCGTAGATCAGGTCGATGCCCACCGAGCGGTAGCCGGCGGCGCGCGCGGCGTCGATGATGGCCTGGGTGTCCGCTTCCGGCTGTACGCGGTTGACCGCCTGCTGCACCGCCTCGTCGTAGTCCTGCACGCCGACGCTGATGCGGTTGAAGCCCTGGCGGCGCAGGCTGTGCACGCGCGCCGGCGTCACCGTGCGCGGATCGACCTCGATCGAATATTCGCCCACGGCGTCGGGCGCGAACTGGAACCTGGCGCGCAGGTGCGCCATCAGGTCCTCCATCTGGGCGTCCGACAGGTAGGTCGGGGTGCCGCCGCCGATGTGCAGCTGCTCGACCTGGTTGATGCCGGCGAACAGCGCGCCCTGCATGGCGATTTCGCGCTTCAGGTAACTGAGGTAGACGGCGGCCTTGTCGCGCTGTCTGGTGACGATCTTGTCGCAGGCGCAGTAGTGGCAGGCCGTGTCGCAGAACGGAATATGCAGGTAGATCGACAGCGGCCTGGCGCTGCCGCGCGTGCGCAGCCCGGCCACCGCCTGCAGGTAGTCGCGGTAGCCGAAGGCGGCGCTGAAACGGTCGGCGGTCGGATACGAGGTGTAGCGCGGGCCTTGCGTGCTCAGTTTGCGCACCAGCTGGGCGTCGAACTGGACGATCGGGAAGGCTGGGACGGGCGGTACGGCTGACATCGTGTGCGACTCCGGGCGGCTGGACGGCCCGGGTGTGGGCAAATCCTGATTTGAAGCAAGTTTATTGATTTGGAGCCATAAAATCCTTGACGTGCATCAAAAACGGCGCGCAGGCAGGTCCAGCTTGAAGACCGACAGCGCACTGGCCAGCCCGACCGCCTCGTCGGCGACGCTGGCGGTGGCGCCGGCCGACGCCCGCACCAGCGCCGCGTTCTGCCGCGTCAGGCCGTCGAGGTGGGCCAGCGCAGCGTTGACCTGGTCGATGGCGCCGGCCTGCTCGACCCCGGCGCGCGCGATGTCGCGCATGATCGACGTCGCCTCGCCCACCGCGCCGACCGCCCGCGTCATGGTGGCGCCGGCATCGTCCACCAGCTCGCTGCCGGCGCCCACCTGCCGCGCCGAGGCGTCGATCAGGCTCTTGATTTCCTTCGCCGCCAGCGCCGAGCGCTGCGCCAGGTGGCGCACCTCGCCGGCGACGACCGCAAAGCCGCGCCCCTGTTCGCCGGCGCGCGCCGCCTCCACCGCCGCATTCAGCGCCAGGATATTGGTCTGGAACGCGATGCCGTCGATCAGGCCGATGATGTCGGCGATGCGGCTCGCCGACGCGCTGATCTGCTGCATCGTGGCGCCGACCCGCGCCACGGCGACGCCGCCCTGCCCGGCCACCAGCGCGGCCGACTCGACCAATGTGTTGGCGCGCAGCGCCCCGGCGCTGTTGTCGCGCACGCTCGCGGCAAACTGCTCCATGCTGGCTGCGGTCTGCTCCAGGTTGGCCGCCTGCGACTCGGTGCGCACTGCCAGGTCGCCGTTGCCGTCGGCGATCTCGCGCGTGGTGCGCTCGATCGAAGCGACGTTCGAGCGGACGTCGCCGATCAGGGCGCGCAGGTTGACGGTGAGCTGGCGCACTGCGCCCATCAGCTGCGCGCCTTCGCTGGCGCCGCTGGCGTCGATCTGGCGCGACAGGTCGCCGCCGGCCAGCGCGCGCACCGCCGCCGTCGCCTCGCGCAGCGGCAGCACCAGGGCGCGCCGCATGCCGTGCCAGCCGGCCAGCGCCAGCACCACGCCGGCGGCCGCGGCCAGCCTGGCCGCCGGCTGCGGCGCCGCCAGTGCCAGCGCCGCCAGCAGCAGCGCCAGCGGCGCCATCACGGCGGCCAGGCGCACCTCGAGCGGCACGCCGCGCAGCCGCGCCAGCCGCCCGCCCAGGCCGCGCCTTACCGCGGTGCCGCGGTAGATCGCCACAGCGCCGTTTGCCGCCTGCACCTGCCGGTACGCCGCCTGCGCCGCTTCGATCTGCGCGCGCTGCGGGCGCGTGCGCACCGACATGTAGCCGACCGTGCGGCCGCCTTCCTGGATCGGCGTGACGTTCGCCACCACCCAGTAGAATTCGCCGTTCTTGCGGCGGTTCTTCACCAGCCCGGTCCACGGCAGGCCGAGCTGCAGCGTCTGCCACAGGTCGGCGAACGCCTGCGCCGGCATGTCGGGATGGCGCACGATATTGTGGGCCTTGCCGAGCAGTTCCTGCTGGCTGAACCCGCTCACTTCGACGAAGCATGGGTTGACGTAAGTGATGCGGCCCTTGATGTCGGTGGTCGAAACGATCGACTGGCCGTCCCGCATGACATATTCGACGCCGGTGACGGGCAGATTGGTACGCATGGCATTCCTTTAATTTCCGAATTGCAAGTAAACTTGATTGGCGGAAGTGTATGGAGTTGCCTACCGATAATCTTTGATGTGCATCAAACCGGCCCGGGACGCTTACTCCAGCGGCAGTCGGAAGCGCACCGTGCCCTCCTCCGGCGCCGCCGTCACCTCGAAGCCGAGGCTGCGCACCAGCCGGATCACGCGCGTGTTTTGCGGCAGCGCCTCGCCGGCGATCTCGCGCGTGCCGCGCGAGCGGCAGTAGGCGATCAGCTTCGTCATCAGCTTGCGTCCCAGCCCGTGGCCCTTCAGGTCGGAGCGCACCGTCACCGCGAATTCGGCCACCACGTTGTCCGGGTCCGCCACCACCCGCCCGACGCCAAGCGTCTCCGGGCGGCCGTCGGCGCCGTCGCGGGTGGCGATGAACGCCATCTCGCGGTCGAAATCGATCTGCGTGAAGCGCGCCAGCTGCGACGGCGCCAGTTCGCGCATGCGCACGAACATCCGGTAGCGCACGTCGTCGGGCGTCAGCGCGTCGAAGAACGCCATGTGCGCCGGCCCGTCTTCCGGGCGCACCGGGCGCAGCATCAGCGGCCGGCCCTCGAACTCGATCGTCTCTTCCAGCTCGCGCGGATAGGGGCGGATCGCCAGCCGGTCAAGGCTGCTGGCGCTGCGGTCGGCCAGCGCCACCGTCATGCGGGCGTCGAGGGCGATCGCGCCGGCGCTGTCGGCCAGCAGCGGGTTGATGTCAAGTTCGACGATTTCCGGGATGTCCGACACCAGCTGCGACACCTGCGTCAGCGTCCACAGGATCGCCTCCATGTCGGCCGCCGGCCGGTTGCGGTAGCCCGCAAGCAGCTTGGCCACGCGGGTGCGGCCGACCATGTCGCGCGCCAGCACGGTATTGAGCGGCGGCAGCGCCACCGCGTGGTCGCCGGTCACCTCCACCGCGATGCCGCCCAGGCCGAACAGGATCACCGGGCCGAACACCCGGTCGGTGGCGGCGCCGACGATCAGCTCCACCGCGTCGGGCCGGCGCGCCATCTGCTGCACCGAAAAGCCGTCCAGCCGCGCGCCCGGCTGCAGCTCGGCGACCCGTTTCTGCATCCGCAGCGCCGCCGCCCGCACCGCCTCGGCCGAATCGAGGTCGAGCGCGACGCCGCCGACGTCGGACTTGTGCACCACCTGCTGCGAGACGATCTTGACCGCCACCGGGAAACCGATCTCGGCGGCCGCCGCGACCGCCTGCTCGACATCGGCGGCCAGGCGCGTCTGCACCACCGCGATGCCGTACGCCGCCAGCACCGCCTTCGATTCAGGTTCCGACAGCTGCACCCGCCCCGCCGCCAGCGCGCCCTGCACGATGGCGCGCGCGCCGTCGCGATCGACCTCGAATTCGCCGGCCGTCGCCGGCACCTCCATCAGCAGCTGCTGCGCCTGGCGGTAGTGGACGATCTGCATGTAGCCGTTGACCGCGTCCTCGGGCGTGTCGAACGTGGCGATGCCGGCATCGAAGCAGATCTGCCGTGCTTCGGCGACGGCGTCGCCGCCCAGCCAGCAGGCCAGCACGTTGCGCGACGCCGCCCGCACCAGCGGCGCGATGGCGCGCGCGATGTCGGCGCTCGGCACGATGGCGGTAGGCGCGTGGATGAACAGGATGGCGTCCGACTCGCGCTCGGCGAGCAGCAGTTCGAGCGTCTTCGCGTAGCGCTCGGCCGGCGCGTCGCCGATGATGTCGACCGGGTTCGCATGCGACCAGGTCGGCGGCAGCAGTGCATCGAGCTGCTCGAGCGCCTGCTGCGACAGCGTGGCCAGCTTGCCGCCGGCGCAGATCAGCGCGTCGGTCGCCATCACGCCCGGGCCGCCGCCGTTGGTCATGATCGCCAGCCGCTCGCCGTGCAGCGGCCGCGCGTGCGCCAGCGTCTCGACCGCGGCGAACAGGTCCTCGGTGGTGAGCACGCGCAGCATGCCGGCGCGCCGGAAGGCGCAGTCGTAGACGTCGTCGGCGCCGGCCAGGGCGCCGGTGTGCGAAGCGGCCGCGCGCGCCCCCTCCGGCACGCGGCCGGCCTTGAGCACCACCACCGGCTTGCTGCGCGCGGCGGCGCGCGCGGCCGACATGAACTTGCGCGCGTGCCGCACGTCTTCCATGTACATCAGGATGGCGGCGGTCTCGCCGTCGCCGGCGAGGTAATCGAGGACGTCGCCGAAATCGACGTCGGCGCTCTCGCCGAGCGAAATGAAGCGCGAGAAGCCGATCCCGCGCGTCCGCGCCCAATCGAGCACGCCGGTCACCAGCGCGCCGGACTGCGAGACGAACGCCAGCTTGCCGGGCAGCGCGTCGGTGTGCGCGAAGCTGGCGTTCAGGCCGATGCCCGGCACCAGCAGGCCGACGCAGTTCGGGCCGAGCAGGCGCAGCGTGAAGGGATGGGCGGCGTCGAGCGTGGCCTGCTGCAGCGTGCGCCCGAGCGCGTCGCGCCGCGCCGACAGGCCGGCCGTCAGGATGATCGCCGCCCGGCAGCCGCGCTCGCCGAGCTGGCGCACGATGCCCGGCACGGTCGCCGGCGGCGTGCAGATGATCGCCAGCGCCGGCGCCTGCGGCAGCGCGGCCACGCTGGCGTAACAGGCAATGCCGGCCACCTGCCGGTATTTCGGATTGACGGCGTAGATCGGGCCCTTGAAGCCGGCGCCGGCCAGGTTGCGCATGGCGGTGGCGCCGACGCTGCCGGGCCGCTCGGAGGCGCCGATCAGCGCCACCGATGCCGGCGCGAACAGATGCTGCAGGTTGCGCACGCTCATTGGGTCTCCTTGGGTGGTCGGAACGGACCCAATATACGCGATTGGCGCGGCGCTGCCGGCGCCCTACGCCGGCAGCGCCGGCAGCGCCCGCAGCGCCGGCGACTGCGATCCGAGTTCGCGCACCACCGCGCGCGCCAGGCAGGCCGAGTGCTGCTTGACGACGTTCATGTCGAGCGGCACGTCCGTGCCGAGGCCGCGAAACAGTGCCGCCTCTTCGACCTGGCTGACCGGCAGCGCCGCGACGATGCCGCGCGGGCGCGCCAGCGACACGCTCACGAAGCGCAGCCGCAGCTGCTTGTCGAGCACAAAGGTGCCGGCCACCAGGGTGTCGATGCCGACGTCGAAGATGACGTGGTCGATCACCGCGGCGGCGCGCGTGACGACGTGCGCCTGGCTCTTGGGTTTGCGCGCCAGCAAGCGCTGCAGCAGTCTTTTCACCACCCACCGTCCTTCAATGTTTTTATATTTCGACAACTCTAGCGCATCCGCCGAAAGCGTTCCATCAAAATCTTGTCGCCTTGCCCAGTTTGTCGCCAACGTGCAGTAAATGAACAACAACCACCCAAAAAAGCCGTCTAACAGCTTTTGCGCGGCGGCGAAATGGCAGGCTGACCATCTCGCCGCCGCAAATTGAAACAAGCTGTAAAAACGAGAAAGGCGACACGCATGCGCCCGGTATGTTTCAGCCCTAAATTGCCTGAAGATAATTGATCTACCGGATTGTTTTCATTGCGAAATTTTGAACAGTGCCGCGACCGTGGCGCCTTTCCCCTCAGCCTCTGGAGTTGTTACAGAATGAAATTGCCTTACTTGCGCGTGGTCCTCCTGTCATCGCTGATGTTTGCCGGCGTCGCCCACGCCGACTGGGCCCAGTCGAGCGATCCGCTGGTGGTCAAGCCGCAGCCGGCCAACGGCGACAGCCAGCCGCAAAATCCGCCCGGCTTCACCTGGGCGCGCCACGCGTCCGGCCCGGCGGCCTATGAAGTGGAGATTCTCGCCAACGGCGCCAGCGTGCCGACGCGCGTGACGGTCGATCGCAACTGGTACCTGCCGGCCGCCGCTTTCGCCGACGGCAGCTACACCTGGCGCGTGCGCCCGCTCAACTCCAGCGACTGGTCGGCGCGGCGCGGCTTCGCCATCAATGCCCGCTCGATCCGCTTCGAGGTGCCCGACAACGCCACCCTGCGCGCGCGCATCGCGCAAAAGCCGCGGCCACGTTCGCTGCACGCCTCGCTGGTGCCGGTGTCGCAATGGGACTACACGCGCCGCTCGCGTTTCGAGCCCTTCGTCAGCCGCATGGCCAACGAAGTGAAGGCGCAGATCACCGCGCTGCCGGCGCTGTCGGACTCGCGCTGGGCGCTGTCGATCGCCGCGCCGATCACGCAGGCGATGGTGACGCAGCAGAACGACGTGCGCGCCCGCATCAACGAGGCCAGCCGCCAGCTGCAGGCGGCCGCGCTGATGTACCGCCTGAAGGGCGAGCAGCTGTACCTGGCCGAAGCGCTGCGCAAGGGCGACCAGCTGGCTTCGCTGAATCCGAACGGCCCGACCAGCTACGTCAACCAGGACCAGGCGACGCGCCAGATCGCGCTGTCGCTGATCAAGGCGGTCGACGTCCTTGGCGCCAATGTCGATGCTGCCCGCAAGGCGCGCTGGCTGGCCGCGGTCACCGTGCGCACCAGCGAAATCTACGCCAATCTGGCCGGCAACAACGGCCGCCTCGACCAGTTCCCGTTCGACTCGCACGGCAACACCAGCCTGGTCTTCATGGTGCTGATCTCGACGCTGTCGCTGGGCGACATTGCCGACGCCCAGAAGTGGTTCGACTTCTCGTTCCGCGCCTACGCCAACGCGCCGTCGCCGTGGAGCGGGCCGGAGGGCGGCTACGCCAACGGCACCGCCTACGCCGAGTACACCGCCGGCTACATGGTGGCGCTGTGGGATCCGCTGGTCAACGCCACCGGCGTCAACTTCTACCACAAGCCGTGGACGCTCGGCTTCCTCGATTACGCCACCCAGTTCACCCCGCCCGGCACGCGCACCCACCTGTTCGGCGACGGCTCCGACACCGCGCCCGACCCGCGCGTGTTCAACGCTTTCGCCTCGCGCATGACGTCGCCGCGCGCGGCCTGGTACAAGCGCAGCCTGGGCGGCAGCGAGGACACGCTGACGTACCTGGAAGCGCCGTACCCGATGCCGGTCGCCAGCGCCGCGTACGAAGCGCCGCCGCCGAACGCGTCGTACTTCCCGAGCATCGGCTGGACCGCGATGCACAGCGACGTCAAGTCGCCCGGGCGCACCTCGTTCTACTTCAAGTCCAGCCCTTACGGCTCGTTCAGCCACAGCCACGCCGACCAGAACTCGTTCACGCTGTCGGTGGCAGGCCAGCCGCTGTTGACGAAGGCCGGCTGGTACGACTGGTTCGGTTCGCCGGCCTGGAACAACTGGTACAGCCAGACCCGCTCGACCAACGCCGTCACCTTCGACGGCGGCAAGGGACAGGACAACAGCGGCTACCGCGAACAGCTGCAGCGTAACGGCAGGATCACCAGCTTCTCGACCCAGCCGACCTGGGACTACGCCGAAGGCGACGCCACGCCGGCTTACGCCGGCAAGCTCGTTTCGGCCAGGCGCCAGGTCTGGTACCTGCGCGGGCAGAACGCGGTGCTGGTGCGCGACAAGCTGTTCTCCAACAGCGCGCACACGTACGAGTTCAACCTGCACGCGCCAGCCAATATCGTCGCCAGCGGCACCACCAGCGTCAGCATCAACGCCGGCGGCCAGTCGGTGTGCGTGCGTTCGCTCGGCGCCGGCGCCGCGTACGAAGCGCGCACCGGCTACGCACCCAAGCCTGGCACCGTCGAAGGCCACGGCGCCTTCACGCTGAAAAACAACGGTGGCTCGGAAGCGGAGTTCCTGGTGCTGCTCGATGTGGGCTGCAAGCGCCCGGTGGTGACGATCACCCCGAGCGGAAAAGCCCGCACGGTGACGGTCGGCGCGCAGTCGGTGATCGTTTACTGAACGAGCACCGGCAAATACGAACGGCGACCCTCGGGTCGCCGTTTTTTTGTCGCTCATTCTCAAAATGACTATGTCATTTTGACCTCGCGCGAGCCCTGATGGTTCGGGGTGAAGATCATTTTCAGCCGACTCCCACCCCTGCGGCCGGAATTACCTTTTCTGGTATCGCAATGCGTCGACCAGCAGTGCGAACGCCGGATGGTGCTGGCGGCGGCTGGGATAGTAGAGGTGGTAACCGGACAATTTCGGACACCAGTCGGCGAGCACGCTTGCCAGGCGGCCTTGCTTCACATGCCGTTCGACCTGGTCGAGCGGGAGGTAGCCGAGACCAAACCCCGCCAGCGCTGCTTCCACGATCAGGTCGATCGTGTTGAAGGCGAGCGGCCCCTCGGTGCGGACCTTGAGCTCGCGCCCTCGCTTCTCGAAGCGCCACACGTAGTGCCCGCCCGAAGACGGCACACGCAAATTGATGCAGCGATGGTTGACCAGATCCTGGGGAACCGCCGGCCTGCCCAGCCGCTCCAGATAGTCCGGGGCGGCGACGACGGCCATCGGCGTGTCGGGCGACATGCGCACGGCAATCATGTCCTTGTCCACCTGTTCGCCCAGCCGCACGCCGGCATCGAAGCGCTCGGCCACGATATCGACAAGGCCGTAATCGAGGCTGATCTCGACGGTGATGTCCGGATAGTCGGGCAACAGCTTCTTCAGGACCGGCCAGATGATGGTCCTGGCGGCGTGTTCGACCGACGTGATGCGGACGATGCCGGCCGGCTTTTCGCGGAATTCGCTCAATGCCGCGATGCTGGCATCGAGCTGCTCGAGCGCCGGCACCAGCGTCTGCAACAGCAGCTCGCCGGCCTCGGTGGCCGCAACGCTGCGGGTCGTGCGCGTCAGCAGCCGCAGCCCCAGCCGCTTCTCCAGGCGGCCGACGATCTGGCTCAGTGCCGAGGGCGACATCCCCAGCTTCGCCGCGGCCCTGGTGAAGCTCGCCTCCTGAGCCACCGCCACGAATGCTGTCAGGTCGGCCATTTCATCGCGTTGCATTCGTTAGCCCCACTTAATAGTCCATGCAGATTTTACCATCTAGTCACACATCCCGGCCGCCATTACCATGCTTCCTGTCACCCGCTTACTCACCACCGAAGGAACATCGCCATGACTTCTCACGCACCCCACCGCTCCCCCGCTTCGCTCACCCGCCGCAAGGCCCTGATTGGCGTAACGACGCTGACCGCAGCCTTCCTGCTGCCCCACGGTGCGAGCGCCGCCGCCACTGTCGTTCAAGGCGTCCAGTTCAAGAACCAGGCAATCGACATGGCCGCCAACATCTACTCGCCAAAAGGCATGAACAAAGGGACGAAGCACCCGGCCGTGGTGGTAGTTCATCCAGGCGGCGGCGTCAAGGAACAGGCCGCCGGCCTGTATGCGCAAAAGCTCGCGGAACAAGGGTTTGTCGTGCTCACTTTCGACGCTTCCCACCAGGGAGCGAGCGGCGGCCTGCCGCGCTTTCTGGAAGACCCGACCCGGCGCGTCGAAGACATCCGCAGCGCGGTCGACTATCTGACGACGCTTGCGCATGTCGACGCCAGCCGCATCGGCGCGCTCGGCATCTGCGCCGGCGGCGGCTACGCCATCAAGGCCGCGACGAGCGAACGCCGCATCAAGTCGGTGGCCACCGTCAGCGCCGTCGACATCGGCGCCGCCACCCGCAAAGGATGGGACGGCAAGGCGCCGGTGGCCGAGCAGATCGCGATGCTCGACGCCGTCGCCAGGCAGCGCACCGCGCAGGCAGCAGGCGCCGCGCCGATGTACGTCGGCTACGTCCCGGCGACGCCCGACAGCGCCACCCCGGCGGACCTGCGCGAGGCTTCCGACTACTATCTGACGTCGCGCGGCCAGCATCCGAACGCGCCGAACAAGATGCTCTTCACGAGCCTCGACAAGATGGCCTCGTTCAGCGCGCTCGACCAGGTCGATTCGCTGCTGGTGCAGCCCGCGCTGTTCATCGCCGGCAGTGCCGCCGGCTCGCTCTGGCACAGCCAGGAGGCGCATCGGAGAGCGAAGGGCGAAAAGGAGCTGTTCATCGTCGAAGGCGCCACCCACATGACGCTTTACGATGGCAAGGAACATGTGGGGATCGCGATCGGCAAGCTGGCGCCGTTCTTCAAGCGCACGCTGTAAGCGCGAGGGGACGCGAAAAGGAAACGGCGACCCTCGGGCCGCCGTTTTTTTGTCGCTCGTTCTCAAAATGACTATGTCATTTTGACCTCTGGCGAGGGCTTTTGGTTCCCGCCCGCGCCATCGATTTACTGCTGGTCCGAATTCTGCTGCTGGTACTGGCGTTCCTGCTGGCGCTCGAACTGGCGGCGTTCCTGCTGCAGCTGGCGGTCCTGGTACTGGCGTTCCTGCTGCTGCTGGCGGTCCTGCTGGAACTGGCGGTCCTGCTCGATCTGCCGGTCGACGTCGGCGTCGCGATCGCGCGCCTGGCGCTCCTGCTGGAACTGGCGGTTCTGCTGGAACTGGCGATCGTCCGGACGGCGCTCCGGCGGCGGCGGCTCCTCCTCTTCCTCCGGCTCCTCCATCGGCGCTTCAACCGGCGGCGGCACGCCCTCCTGGCGCATTTCGCCCGGTTCCTCCATCACCTCCTCGACGTCCTGCTGCTGGCGCAGCGGCGCCACGCGCGGGCCGCCCGGGAACAGCGCTGCCTTGTCGATCTTGCCGCTCTCGAGCGCGCCCTTGAAGAAGTCGCCCACCAGCAGGATCGCGTTGTGGCCGCCCTGGCCCCAGTAGGAACTGCGCATGTTGACGCGGTTGTCGTTGAAACCGACCCAGGCGCCGGCCACCAGGTTCGGATGCATCAGGATGAACCAGCCGTCGGCGTTGTTCTGGGTGGTGCCGGTCTTGCCGGCGACGTCGCCGGCGATGCCGAAGCGGCTGCGCACGGCGGTGCCGGTGCCGCGGTTGACGACGCCGCGCATCATGTCGATCAGCGTTGCCGCCGATTCGGCTTTCATGGCGCGCTGGGGAGGCGCGGCGCCGAAGGTGGCGACGACCTTGCCGTCGCGGTCGGTGATGTGGGTGACGAAGGCCGGCTTGCGGTAGTCGCCCTGCGCGGCGATGGTGGCATAGGCGCTGACCATCTCGAGCAGCGTCACCGGACTGGTGCCGAGCGCCAGCGACGGCACCGGCAGCAGCTTGCTCTGGTTGATGCCGAGCGCTTTGGCCAGGTCGACGATGGGGCGCACGCCGACGTCCTGCATCACCTGCGCGGTGATGGTGTTCTTCGAGAACACCAGGCCGTCGCGCATCGTCATCTGGGCGCCGCTGGTGCCGGCCATGTCGGTCGGGCGCCACACGGTGCCGTCGGCGGCCTTGATGTTCATCACCGCGTCGGTGTACGGGCGATCGGGCGACAGGCCTTTTTCGAGGGCGGCGGCGTACACGATCGGCTTGAAGGTGGATCCGGGCTGGCGCTCGGCCTTGGCGACGTGGTCGAACTGTTCGCGCTTGAAGTCGCGGCTGCCGACCCAGGCCTTGACGGCGCCGGTGGCCGGATCGAGCGCGACGAAGCCGGCTTCGAGGCGCGTTTTCGAGGCGCGCATCTGGGCGATGAAGGCGCGGTCGGCCTTGAACCGCTTGAGCGCGGCGGCCGGCGCCTCGCCGTCCTCGACCGCCTTCTTGTATTCCGGCGTCTCGCGCACGAAGGCGTTGGCCAGCGCGGCGTGCGACTGCCAGAAGTATTCGAACGGCTTGATCGACGGATGGATCGACGCATACGCGCCGGTCGAGCCGGTGACGTTGACCGACGGCTGGCTCCATTCGACGTCGGCGATCGCCTGCAGCGCATTGGCCTGGCGGTCGACCGCCTGCAGCGCCGCCTGCTGCAGCGCGAAGTCGAGCGTGGTGTGCACCACCAGGCCGTCGAGCTGCAGGTTGTAGTCGTTCTCGTCGGCCCAGTCGATCAGCCACTTGCGCACGTGGGCGGTGAAGTGGGTGTCGGTGCCGGCGCGTTCGGCCTGGCGCGCGAAGTGCACCCGCAGCGGGCGCTTCTTGAGCGCGGCGAAGCGGGTTTGGTTGATGATGCCGTGCTTGAGCATCTGCCCGAGCACGACGTTGCGCCGCGCCAGCGAGCGGCCCGGATTGGTGACCGGGTTGTAGTAGTTGGTCCCCTTCAGCATGCCGACCAGGGTGGCGCTTTCGAGGATGTCGAGCTGGGCGGCCGACTTGTCGAAGTAGGTGCGCGCGGCCATCTCGATGCCGAAGGTGTTGTACAGGAACGGCACCGTGTTCAGGTAAGCCTCGAGGATCTCGGTCTTGCTGTAGGTGGCCTCCATCTTCAGCGCGGTGATCATCTCCTTGAGCTTGCGGTTCAGGTTGCGCGAGCGCCCGATCTCTTCCGGGAACATGTTGCGCGCGAGCTGCTGGGTGATGGTCGAGCCGCCCTGCGAGTCGCCCTTCAGGCTGTAGTAGACGGCGCCGAGCGTGCGCTTGAAGTCGATGCCGTGGTGCTGGTAGAAGCGGTGATCCTCGGTCGCCACCAGCGCCTGCACGACGTTGGGCGAAATCTGCGCCAGCTTGACGCGCTCCTGCAGGCCCTGGTCGAAACTGGCCAGTTCCTTGCCGTCGGCCGACACCAGCGTCGACGCCCGCGCCGCGCGCGCCTGCTTGAGGTCCTTGATGCCGGGGGTGACCGGAATGAGGATCAGCACATAGGTCAGCAGCAGCGCGATCAGCGCGGCGCAGCCCCACAGCACGATGAGCGCGGCGCGATGCAGCGGCGGCCGGCGCATCAGGTAGGCGTGGAAGCGCGAATAGCCCTGCTGCGCCCACGCCCTGCCGCCCTGTAATGCCTGCGCGAAGTGCAACTGCGCGCGTTTCTGAAACTCGTTCACTATGGTTATTCCGCTATTGGTTGATCCCAACCGGCAAGTATATCTGACGATGGCGAAAAACCGGGCGCTAAACGTGCACGACGGGCCGCGCGGACTGGTCGCCGCGCCGATATGGTAGATTGCTGCCTTTTGTTCGCTGAGCCGTCAATGTCGCCTTTCACCCAATTCTCCCTGCGCAGCGCCCTTGTTGCCGCGCTTGCCGCACTGGCCGGCTGCGCCGCGCCGGGGCGCGCGCCGGACCTGACGTCGTTCGTCGTGGTCGGCGCGGACGGCGCCGCCGTCGCGCGCGTGCTGACCGCCGGCGCCGCCTGCCCGGCGATCCGCCTCGACGGCCGCGACGCCGCCATGACGGTGCGGGCGCCGGCGCAGGTCGTCGCCCAGCGCGCGACGGTGTCGGCGCCGGCCGACTCGAAGGCGAGCGCGTTTCCGCTGCTGGCGTGCGAAGCGCCGATCCCGGCGGGGACCAAGCTTGGGTCGGTGGCCGGCCAGGCGCTGCCGCTGCCGCGCGCGCAGCCGAGCCGCATCGTCGTCATCGGCGACACCGGCTGCCGCCTGAAAAAGACTGGCGGCGACGACTACCAGGATTGCAACGACCCGGCCGCGTATCCGTTCGCCCGCATCGCGGCGCTGGCGGCGGCCTGGCAGCCGGACCTGGTGGTGCACGTCGGCGACTATCACTACCGCGAGAACGCCTGCCCGCCGGGACGCGCCGGCTGCGCCGGCAGCCCGTGGGGCTACGGCTGGGACACCTGGAATGCCGACTTCTTCGCGCCGGGCCGGGCCTTGCTGCAAGCGGCGCCGTGGGTGATGGCGCGCGGTAACCACGAATCGTGCGCGCGCGGCGGCCAGGGCTACTGGCGCTTCCTCGATCCGCGGCCGCTGCTGGCGGGGCGCGACTGCAACGACGCCGCCAACGACGATGTCGGCGACTACAGCGATCCGTACGCGGTGCCGCTCGGCGCGGGCGCCCAGCTGATCGTTCTCGACACCTCCAACACCACCTACAAGGGACTGGCCGCGGCCGACCCGCGCATGGCGAAGTACGCCGACAGCTACCGCAAGATGGAAGCGTTGACGCACAAGGCGCCATACAGCATGGCGGTGGAGCACCATCCGATCCTCGGCTTCGGCGCGATCCGCGGCAAGGCTGGCGAGGCGGTGCTGTTCAAGGGCGACAAGGGGCTGCAGGACGCGTTCGGCGCGGTCAATCCGGCGCTGCTGCCGGCCGGCGTCAAGGTGCTGCTGTCGGGTCACGTGCACTTGTGGGAGCAGGTCAGTTTTTCGTCAGGCCACCCGACCCAGTTCATCAGCGGTTTTTCGGGGACGGCGGAGGATACCGTGCCGCTGCCGGCCACGTTGCCGCCGGCGGCGATGCCGGCGCCGGGCGCGGTGGTGAACCAATTCAGTTCATGGGTCGGCGGTTTCGGCTACATGACGATGGAGCGCAACGGCGCCGAGCAGTGGGACGTGAAGGTGTGGGACACCAGCGGCGCCGTGCGCAATACGTGCAAGATCACGGGCAGCAAATCAGTGTGCGCCGTCGCCAAGGTCGATTAGCCTCACTCCTTGGCCAGGTTGATCGTGTAGCGCGGGATTTCCAGTACCAGCGCGGTGGTGGCCAGGCGCGCCTGGCACGACAGGCGCGAATGCGGCTGCAGCCCCCACGCGCGGTCGAGCAGGTCCTCCTCGTTGTCGTCGATCTCGTTGAGCGAATCGAACCCCGCCACGACAACCACATGGCACGTCGTGCAGGCGCCCACCTTGCCGCAGGCGTGCTCGATCTCGACGCCGTTATCGAGCAGCGCGTCGCAGACAGAGGTGCCGGGCGGGGCGTCGAATTCGACGCCGGCGGGCGCCAGCTCGGGGTGCGGCAATACGGTTATCCTGGTCATGGCTTGCCTCCGGTTTCGGGACGCCAGCGCCGCAGCAGCAGCGCGTTGGTTACCACACTGACGGAACTGAGCGCCATCGCGGCGCCGGCGATCACGGGATTGAGCATGCCGAACGCGGCGAGCGGAATGCCGACGATGTTGTAGACGAACGCCCAGCCGAGGTTCTGGCGGATCTTGCGGTAGGTGCGGTTGGAGATCGCGATGGCGTCGGCCACCAGCGCCGGATCGCCGCGCATCAGCGTGATGCCGGCAGTGTGCATGGCGACGTCGGTGCCGCTGGCCATGGCGATGCCGATGTCGGCCGCCGCCAGCGCCGGCGCGTCGTTGATGCCGTCGCCCACCATCGCCACCGTGTGGCCGTCGCGCCTGAGCTGCGCCACCATCTCGCTCTTCTCGGCCGGCAGCACTTCGGCGCGAAACTCGGTGATGCCGACCGCCGCCGCGACCGCGCGCGCGCTGCCGGCGTTGTCGCCGGTGAGCATCACGCACTTGATGCCGAGCCGCTGCAGCCGCGCCACCGCTTCGGCGGCGGAGGGCTTGACGGTGTCGCCGAACGCGAGCAGCCCGGCCAGCCGCGGCGCGCCATCGGTGGCCACTGCCAGGAACGACACCGTGCGGCCGACCTGCTCGTGCGCTTCGGCGCCGCCGGCGTCGACGCCGAGTTCGCGCATCAGCCGCTGGTTGCCGAGGTAGACGGTGGCTGCGCCGACGGTGGCCTTGACGCCGCGCCCCGGCAGCGCCTGGGCGTCACGGGCCGGCGCCGGCACCAGGGGGCGCGCGGCGTCGGCCACCGCTTTTGCCAGCGGATGGTCGCTGTACTGCTGCACCGCCCACGCCAGCGCCAGCACCTCGGGCTCGCCCTCGACCGCGGCCAGCGTCGGCCGGCCCATGGTCAGCGTGCCGGTCTTGTCGAACACCACCGCGGTCACCGCGTGGGCGGTCTCGAGCGCTTCGGCGTCCTTGATCAGGATGCCGTACCTGGCGGCGACGCCGGTGCCGGCCATGATCGAGGCCGGCGTCGCCAGGCCGAGCGCGCACGGGCAGGCGATCACCTGCACCGCCACGGCATTGAGCAGCGCCTGCTGCCAGTCGCCGCTCAGCACACCCCAGGCGACCAGGGTCAGCGCCGAAATGAGCAGCACCACCGGCACGAATACCGCGCTGACCTTGTCGACCAGCCGCTGGATCGGCGCCTTTACCGCCTGCGCGTCCTCGACCAGCCGGATGATCCGCGACAGCATGGTGGCGCCGCCGACCGCGGTGGCCTCGAGCACCAGCATGCCGCCGGCGTTGACGGCGCCGCCGGTGACGCTGCTGCCGGGGTGCTTCGGCACTGGCATGCTCTCGCCGGTCAGCAGCGACTCGTCCAGTTCGCTGCTGCCTTCGACGACGACGCCGTCGACCGGCACGCGCGCGCCGGGACGCACGATGACGGTGTCGCCCACCCTCACCTCGCCGACCGGCACCACGACGTCGACGCCGGCGCGGCGCACCAGCGCCGACGGCGGGCGCAGCGATTCGAGCGCGCCGAGCGCGGCCAGCGTCTGGCGCTTGGCGCGCGCCTCCAGCCATTTGCCGAGCAAGACGAGCGTGATGACCAGCGCCGACGATTCGAAATACAGGTGAGCGGCGCCGCCGGCGAGCAGCAGGTAGAGCGACAGGCCGTAGGCGGCGCTGGTGCCGATCGCCACCAGCAGGTCCATGTTGCCGCTCAGCGCGCGCGCGGCGTGCCAGCCGGCGCGGTAAAAGCGGGCGCCGAGCCAGAACTGCACCGGCGTCGCCAGCGCCAGCTGCAGCCAGCCGGGCAGCGCCAGGTGCACGCCGAACGCCTGCAACAGCATCGGCATCACCAGCGGCAGCGACAGCGCTGCGGCGACGGCGACGGGCCACCACGGTGCGATGACGTCGCGCCGCGGCGCCGCCGCGCGGACCTCGGCGGCGGCGTACCCGGCGCGCTCGACGGCGCCGAGCAAGTCCTGCGCGGTGACGCCGGCGGCGGCGCTGACGGACGCCTTTTCGGTGGCCAGGTTGACGCTGGCATCGAGCACGCCGGGCACTTTCTTCAGCGCGCGCTCGACCCGGCCCGAACACGAGGCGCAGGTCATGCCGTCGATCTTGAAAGTGTATTCGGCCTGCTGGCCGATTGCTGCATGCGTATCCAAGCGCTTCTCCTTGACTATGGAGAAAGGATAACCCTTTCCGCCGGACGGCGCTCGGCAACGCCGCGCCGCTTCGTATAACATGATGGGCCAGGCCAGCGGTGCAAAAGGGAACAGCATGTCGGACACACCATCGAAAAATACTGAATTACAGGCCGCGCGGGCGCTGCAGGTCGCGCAGCGCGTCCACGCGATCGCGCCGTTCCACGTGATGGAAGTGGTGAAGGCGGCGGGCGCGCTGGCGCGTTCCGGCGTCGACGTCATCAGCATGAGCGTCGGCGAGCCGGACTTTACGGCGACCGACCTGGTGGCCGAGGCGGCGGTGGCGGCGATCCGCAGCGGGTCCACCCAATATACCGACGCGCTCGGGCTGGCGCCGCTGCGCGAAGCGATCGCCGCGCACTACGCCACAGCCTACGGCATCGAGATCGACGCGCGCCGCATCGTCGTCACCGCCGGCGCCTCGGCCGGCCTGCTGCTGGCGTGCGCCGCGCTGGTGGGCGTCGGCGACGAGGTGCTGATGCCCGATCCCTGCTACCCGTGCAACCGCCATTTCGTGTCGGCGTTCGGCGGCGCGCCGGTGCTGGTGCCGACCGACGCCAGCCAGCGCTACCAGCTCACCGCGCAGGACGTCGAGCAGCGCTGGGGCGAGCGTACCCGCGGCGTGATCGTCGCGTCGCCGTCGAATCCGACCGGCACCTCGATGACCGGGCCGCAGATGCAGCAGATGCTGGCGGCGGTGCGCGGGCGCGGCGGTTTCGCCATCGTCGACGAAATCTACCAGGGCCTGTCGTACGACCACGCGCCGGTCAGCGCGCTGCACTTCGATGCCGACGTCATCACCGTCAACAGCTTCTCGAAATACTTCAACATGACCGGCTGGCGGCTTGGCTGGCTGGTGGTGCCCGAGGCGCTGGTGCCGGCGTTCGAAAAGCTGGCGCAGAACCTGTTCATCTGCCCGTCGACGATCGCCCAGCATGCCGCGCTGGCGTGCTTTCATCCCGACTCGATCGCCATCTACGAGCAGCGCCGGCGCGAATTCCAGCGACGCCGCGATTTCCTCGTGCCGGCGCTGCGCGAGCTGGGTTTCCAGGTGCCGGTGATGCCGGACGGCGCCTTCTACGTGTATGCCGACATCAGCGAACTGGCGCATGCCGCGCACGGCGACAGCGCCGCCTTTTGCCTCGACGTGCTGGCCAGGACCGGGGTGGCGATCGTGCCGGGCGCCGACTTCGGCTTCGCGGCGCCGGCGCGGCACGTGCGCTTTTCGTACGCGACCAGGCTGGCGCGCATCGAAGAGGCGGTGGATCGGCTGGCAAAGCTGCTGGGACGGTGAGTTAAAAGCTGGGGTCAGGTCTGACAATCCGACATTTTGAAAGCGCAAAGCTGGGGTCAGGTCTGACATTCGAACATTTTAAGAACCAAATGTCCGAATATCAGACCTGACCCCTTAGACTGCCGCGCGGCCCAGCGCGAACATATGGTCGAGCCAGCGAGCGGCGCGGCGCGGCTTCATGTTGCCGGTCATGCCGATCAGGGTGTCGCCGACCGGACCGATGCCGACGAAGCCGAGTACGTTGCGCCTCAGCGACTTGACGCTGTGCGCGCGGAAAAATAGCCGGTAGACAAACGCCGGCATGCCCATCGTGACCACCAGCCGGGCCGAGCGGCCCTTCAATGCTTTTCTGGACGGGTGGCCCGAATCGCCGGCAAAGGCGAAGCCGGGCCGCTCGACCTGCTCGAGGAATCCCTTCAGCAGCGCCGGCATGTCGCCCAGCCACAAGGGGAAGAAGAACACCATGTGCTGCGACCACAGGATGTCTTCCTGCGATTGCCGCAGCGACGGCGGCAGCGCGCCATGTTCCCATTCGTCCTGGCTCTTGAGCAAGGGGAAGTCGAGGGTGCCGATGTCGATACGCCGCAGTTCGTGCCCGCCTTCCGCGGCGCCCTTGGCGTAGGCCTCCTCGAGCGCGCGGCACAGGTGGCCGCCGGCCGTGTCGGGATGCCCCTGGATCAACAAGACCCGTTTGCCCATACCGCTCCGCCTTGCAGGCGTTGCCGGCCCCGGCGCGTCGGAGGCCGGACCAAGGCCGCAACAACCACTGTCCGTCTCCAGGCGGGCATCACTTTGATCTGCATCAAGGACGCTCGCGCGGCGGACCGACAGACTAAATGCAGAATTCCCGGCCGGCCGCCGGCCGCCGTATCTCTTCCTCAGGGGACAAAGCATGTTCAAACGTATTCTGTTGCCGACGGATGGCTCCGAGCAATCCGAGCGCGCCGTCCTCGCCGGTGTCGCCTTCGCCAAGGAACTCGGCGCCGAGGTGGTGGGTCTGACGGTAGTCCCCAAGTTCCACACATTTACGTACCAGGCGGAAATGGTGGCAGACACGGCCGACGAATTTGCCGTCGAGAGCGCCAAGCGTGCCGTGACGTACATGGAATTCATCCGCGGCGCGGCGCGCGAGGCCGGGGTGGCTTGCACCTGCGAACAAGTGGTGTCGGACGATCCGTGGAAGGCCATCGTCGAAGCGGCGGCCAGCCATCGGTGCGACCTGATCGCCATGGGTTCGCACGGGCGCCGCGGCATCGCCGGCGTGCTGCTCGGCAGCCAGACGCAGAAAGTGCTGGTTCACAGCAGCGTGCCGGTGCTCGTCTTCCGCTAGGTCAAGGCTTGCCGCCATGCAGGCGAGCTTTGATCGGTTTTGATTTGCATCAAAGCGATTTTCTGGCGATGTAGCCCACACTGGGACCGGGCTTGCCATGTCCTGGCAGCCCCGTTTTTGCAAGAGGTTTATCATGAATTTCAGAACAACCAGTTGGATGGCAAAGAATATCTCCGGAATGATGAACGAGGCGCGCCGCGACATGTCGGAGCGGATGGAGCGCCTGGCCCAGGTCCACGACGACCAGTTCGCCGATGGATTCAACGATTTGATCGCCACTCTCGAAACCAGCCTCCGCGACGAGGAAGCCGTCATGGAAGCACTCAACTACCCGGCGCTGCGCAGCCATCGCGAACAACATGCGCGCGCGCTCGGCGCCCTGCACCATGCCCAGCCGCAAGTGGAAGGCGGCGATATCGGGCTCGGCCGCGAGGCGCTGCAACTGCTGCCGAAATGGCTGCTGCTGCATCGCTCGACGATGGATCTTGCGGCGGCCAACGCCACGCGCGCACCGGCGCTGCGTTCGCGCCGGCACTCCGGCGCCGGGCGTGCCAACTCCTTGCCAGACCGCCGCGCCCGCTATGTGAAGGTACAAGCGAAGGGACAAGCCCGTGTTTAAACATATCCTGCTGCCGACCGACGGTACCCCCGCCTCCGAAGCGGCGATCGAGTCGTGCCTGCGGTTTGCGCACGCGACCGGGGCGGCCATCACCGGCATCCACGTGATGCCGGTGTTGCACCTTTTCACCTACGAGCCGGGGGTGACCGAGTCGGTGCATGCCCAGGTGCGCCAGGAACACGAGTCGCACGCCAAGCGCTATCTCGAGCATATCGAGCAGATGGCGGTGGCAGCCGGCGTCAAGTGCAACACGGTGCTGGTGACATCGGACTACCCGTTCGAGGCGATCATCGACACCGCGCGCAACGCCGGCTGCGACCTGGTGGCGATGGCATCGCACGGCCGCAAGGGCGTCAGGGCAATGCTGCTGGGCAGCGAAACCCACAAGGTGCTGACCCACAGCGCGATCCCGGTGCTGGTGTTTCCGCAGGCAACAGGGCCGGCCACGGCGGCGGTGTTCGCCAGCTAGGCGCGGCTCGCTGCGATTTTCCGTAAGAGCCGCCGCGGCAGACTATGCCACCACCTGCTCGGTGTGGCCGAAGCCCTTCGTGTAATCGAGTATCGAAATCACCTGCGGCGTGATTTTCAGGAACGCCACCTCGTTCGCCGGCCCGGTCTCGCCCCACTCGGCGATCTGCGGGAAGCGCTTGAGCAGGCAGGACTTGGCGAGGTCGACGTCGGGCCCGGCCACCAGCACTTCGGCCAGCGCGCTCATCGACAGGCCCTGGATCTCGCGCCAGTCCTGGTATGGCAGGTTGATCGTCAGCGAGACCTTGTTGTTGTGCTTGACGTTGTTGGCCTTCTGGCTGTGCTTGCCGATGCCGACGTACAGATTCAGCCCGTCATGGGCGAAGCTGACCGTGGTCGCCTGCGGATAGCCGTCCGGCCGCACGGTCGCCAGCGTCAGGTCGTTGGCGCCTTCGATCACTTTCAGCACGAAATCCTTGAACGACTGGTCCATGTGTTTCCCCTCGTTTCAATTGGTCGGGTTTCGATGATAGGAGCCTCCCTTGCCCTGCGACTTTGATCTTCATCAAGGTAATCCAAAATGACGACTCCTACACTCTCAGGTCTGTCAGGAGCCGTCATGTCCATCGTTTCGCCCGGCCAGGTGATCCTGGCGATCAACGCCGGGTCGTCGACCATCAAGTTCGCCCTGTTCCAGGCCGATGACGCCTCCACGCGCGTGCTCGACGGCTGCATCTCCAGCGCCGGCTTCACCGTGCGCGGCGCCAGTTCGGCCGATTCGTTCTCGCGCGATTTCGGCATACCGGAACGCTTCAATGGCGCCCACATCCTGATCGACTGGCTGAGCGAACGGATCGAGCCGGCGATGCTGGGCGCGATCGGCCACCGGGTCGTGCACGGCGGCCCCGGCTACTGGGAGCCGCAGGAGCTGACGGTGGCGATGCGGCAAGACCTGCACAAGCTCAGCTCGTTCGATCCCGAGCACCTGCCGCTCGAGCTCATGATGATCGACGCGTTGCACCTGCGCTTTCCCAACGTGGCCCAGGTGGCGTGCTTCGACACGGCGTTCTACCACGCCATGCCGCGGGTGGCGCGGGTGATGCCGATTCCGCGCCGCTACGAAGCGCACGGGGTGCGGCGCTACGGGTTCCACGGCCTGTCGTGCGCCTTCCTCGTCGACGAGCTCGATCGCATCGCCGGCAAGGCGGTGGCGCATGCCCGCGTGGTGCTGGCCCATCTTGGCGGCGGCACCAGCATATCGGCCGTGCTCGGCGGCAAAAGTGTCGACACCAGCATGGGCCTGACGCCGGCCGGCGGGCTGCCGATGGCGACTCGCTCAGGCGACCTCGATCCCGGGCTCGGCTGGTACCTGGCGCGCACCGAGCAGCTCACCCCGGCAAAGTTCAACCACATGGTCAATCACGAGTCGGGGCTACTGGGCATGTCGGAAAGCAGCGCCGACATGCGGGAGCTGCTCGACAAGCAGGCCGACGACATCCGCGCCGCCGAGGCCGTCGCGCTGTTTTGCTACCAGGCCAGGAAGACGGTGTGCGCGATGGCCGGTGCGCTGGAAGGGCTCGACACGCTCGTATTTTCCGGCGGCATCGGCGAGCACGCGCCGGAGGTGCGCGCCAGGATCTGCGCGCCGCTGCGCTTCCTCGGTGTCGAGCTCGATCCCGACCGCAACGCCGACGGCGAGCCTGTCATCTCGGCCGACGCCAGCGCCGTCGCCGTCCGCGTCATCCACACCGACGAGCAGCGCATGATCGTGCATCACGTGCGCCAGGTGCTGGCGCGTTCCCATCCCTAAGTCGCCGCAACCGGTTCTCGCCATACCTGCCAAAAAACTGGGTCTGACCCCGGTTTTGGAATGTTCTAAAACCGGGGTCAGACCCAGGTTTTGGAAGCATCACGTTCGCCCGATGCTGGCCCGCTCCCATCCATAGAACGCGACACCGGATCTTGCGATACTTGCGAAACCCGGGTCTGACCCCGGTTTTGGAATGTTCTAAAACCGGGGTCAGACCCAGGTTTTGGAAGCATCACGTTCGCCCGATGCTGGCCCGCTCCCATCCATAGAACGCGACACCGGATCTTGCGATACTTGCGAAACCCGGGTCTGACCCCGGTTTTGGAATGTTCTAAAACCGGGGTCAGACCC